>PAKU01000001.1 GCA_002706265.1 Polycyclovorans sp.
CGCCGGGCTGTTGATACAATTCCCGGGTATAGGCCCACAGATTGGGGTAATCGACGATCCGCCGCAGGTTACACTTAAAATGTCCGACATAGACCGGATCAAACCGAACCAGGGTCGTGAACAAACGCCAATCGGCCTCTGTGATCTGATCTCCGGCCAGATACCGCTGTTTTGACAGACGATTTTCCAACCAGTCCAGACTGTCGAACAGGTCGGTGACCGCCTCTTCATAAGGTGCCTGTTCGGTCGCAAATCCTGATTTATAGACACCGTTATTCACAGTGTTATTAACTCGGTTTTTGTCCTCATCGATTTCCGCGCGCAGGGCTTCTGGATAGTAATCTCCGGCCCGTGCGCCGATCCCATCGAAGGCGGAATTCAGCATCCGGATGATATCGGCAGACTCATTCGATACGATCTGGTCGGTTTTCTTGTCATACAGGACCGGAACCGTGACCCGACCGGAATAGTCAGGCTTCACCGCCGTATACACCTGGTGCAGGAACCGCGCTTTATGGATCGGGTCCGCAATAACATCCGGATCACTGTCGTCAAATGTCCAACCGTTTTCTTTCATCTTCCAGTGGACGACCGAGATATCGATCATTTCGTCCAAATCCTTAATGGCCCGAAAGATCAGGGTGCGATGGGCCCAGGGACAGGCCAGCGACACATACAGATGGTAGCGTCCGGCCTCTGCCTTGAAACCTGCATCGCCGGTCGGTCCAGCACTGCCATCAGCAGTGACCCAGTTTCGGAATACTGATTCACTGCGCACAAATTTCCCGCCGGTCTTGGACGTATCGTACCATTTGTCGTGCCATTCGCCGTCTACCAAGAGTCCCATGTCGTTGCTCCTTCTGTTTCATTTGTTGACACATAACTTAATCTCGATCCGAATAAGAACAATCGATCAGAAAAGAATTTAATTGTTTCGAAAAAGGCCCTAATGTCTTTCCACCAACCTGGAGTGATGGGCGATGCAGGATTTAAGTGGGATTGCGGTATTCGCAGCGGTTGTTGAGGCGGGAAGCTTCACCGCAGCCGCAGAAAAGATGGGACAATCAAAGTCAGCGGTCAGCAAGCAGGTGACGCGCCTGGAACAACGGCTGGGCGCGCAATTGATTGCCCGCACAACGCGCCGGTTAAACCTGACGGAGGTGGGCCAGGCCTTCTATGAGCGCTGTCGCCGGATCATCGCCGAAGCGGAAGAGGCGGAACTGGCCGTCACCCATTTGCAGGAACGCCCGCGGGGACAGTTGAGGGTAACGGCACCTGTCAGTTTTGGCATTACCCATCTGGCCCGCGCACTGCCGGATTTCATGACGCAGTTTCCCGAAGTGAAAGTCTTCATGGATTTCAGCGACCGTCGTGTCGATATCCTGGAGGAAGGGTTTGATATGGCGGTTCGCATCGGTGTGTTGGAAGATTCCAGCCTGATCGCCAAGCGCATTGCAGAAACCAGGCGGCCGATCCTGGCGTCCAAGGACTATTGGGACCGAATGGGGCGACCAGAACATCCCAAAGATCTGGAAGCACATAACTGCCTGATCTACACCTATCTCAGCGCCCCGAATTCCTGGAACTTTAAGGATCCTGATGATCCGAAAGGCGGGGGGATCTCCGTTCGTGTCGGCGGTACGTTAACATCCAATAACGGCAATGCCCTGGCTTTGGCGGCATCGGCGGGTCTGGGCATCGTGAATTCCCCAACTTTTATATGTGCAGAAAGCATCCGGAACGGGGACTTGATCTCAGCACTAGATGCGTTTGAACCGGACCCGATTGGCATTTATGCGCTGTATCCGCCCAATCGCCATTTGTCGGCCAAGGTGCGTGCCTTTGTCGATTTCCTGGTCGCCCGCTATTCCGGGCCGGAGATGTTGTGGCCGTGACGCTCTTCAGGCGCACCTTGACGTAAGGTCTGAAAAGGTCTTGCCTGTGGGCTCTCACGCTGCCCCCTTATCGCGTTCCCCTTTATTGCATTAAGGACCTATGATGAAGACCGACCAGCCGCCCGTAATCCGCCTGTCAGAGTATCGTGCGCCTGCCTATTCCATTGATCATGTGGCCTTGGAATTCGATCTGGCCCCGAAGGAAACTCTGGTCACAGCGCGGCTTGCCATTCGGCGAGCGCCGGGGGCAACCGGTCCCTTGACCCTGGACGGCGAAGATTTGCGTCTGAAGGCGATTGAGATCGATGGGACAGCGCTGGGGAAAGACGCGTATAGCCAAAGCAAGACCGGCCTGACCCTTAACAATCCACCGGCTTCCTTTGAGTTGATGACACAGGTTGCCATTGATCCGGTCGAAAATACTCGTCTGGAAGGCCTGTATCAGTCTAATGGCATTTTCTGTACTCAGTGCGAGGCGGAAGGGTTTCGGCGGATCACCTTCTATCCCGACCGACCCGATGTGATGAGCGTTTTCACCGCCACAATTCGCGCCGACAAAGCCTCTTATCCTGTCCTGCTGTCCAATGGTAACTTAACGGATAAGAGCGATCTGTCAGACGGGCGGCATCAGGCCGTCTGGGCCGACCCCTTTCCAAAACCCAGCTACCTGTTTGCCCTGGTCGCCGGAACTCTGGACGCGTTTGAAGATACCTTTACCACCAGCAGCGGGCGTGTGGTTGATCTAAAAATCTGGGTCGAACCGGGCAATGCGCCGCGCTGTGCCTATGCAATGGATGCGCTGAAGCGGTCCATGGCCTGGGATGAATCCCGCTTTGGCCTGGAATACGATTTGGATATCTTCAACATCGTCGCGGTCAGTGATTTCAATATGGGCGCGATGGAAAACAAGTCGCTGAATGTGTTCAATGCGAAATACATTCTGGCCGATCCAGAGACGGCCACCGATGCGGATTTTGGCTCTATCGAAGGCATTGTTGCCCATGAATATTTCCACAACTGGACCGGCAATCGCGTTACCTGCCGCGATTGGTTTCAGTTGAGCCTGAAAGAGGGCCTGACCGTGTTTCGCGATCAGGAATTTTCCGCCGACATGCGCTCGCGTCCGGTGAAGCGCATCCAGGATGTCCGCATGCTGCGCGCGCGGCAATTCCCGGAAGATTCCGGCCCCCTGGCCCATCCCGTTAGGCCAGAAAGCTATATCGAGATCAACAATTTCTACACAGCCACCGTCTACGAGAAAGGGGCGGAGGTCATCCGTATGCTTCACGCCTTGCTGGGCGAAGACGGATTCCAGGCCGGTATGCGATTGTATTTTCAGCGTCACGACGGGCAGGCGGTCACCTGTGATGATTTCGTCGCCGCCATGGCCGATGCGAATAAGCGTGACCTGACATATTTCAAACCCTGGTACAGTCAGGCGGGCACGCCAGAGGTTCAGGCAGAATGGCAGCATGACGCCAAAGCACAACAACTGACACTGACTTTGGAACAGACCACAAAGCCAACACCCGGTCAGCCGGAAAAACAGGCTCTGCCAATTCCGCTGCGTATGGGATTGATGGATGCGATAACCGGTCAGCCCCTCCGCTTGCGTGTGGATGGGGAGGATTTGGGCGAGGAAACCGTGCTGGCCCTGAACGAGGCGACATTGGTGACGGTGTTTGAAGATATCAGCGCTCCGGCTGTACCCTCATTGAACCGAGGGTTTTCCGCGCCAATCGCTTTGAAAGCGGATTACACATCGGAAGACCGCGTCGTTCAAATGGCCAATGATCCAGACTCTTTTGCGCGATGGGAGGCCGGTCAGCAATATGCCACTAAGCGCCTGTTGGAGATGGTGCAGGCGCTGCGCGATGGACAAGAGCCGGTCATCGATAAGGCCTTGATCGAGGCCTTGGGTAAAATCCTGCTGGACACGGATTTGGATCCGGCCTTCCGCGCCCAGGCCATTGTCTTGCCGACGGAAGATTACATCGCAGAGCAAATGCGCCCGGTGGCTGTTGATGAAATTCACACCGCCCGCATGATGCTGCGCAAGGCAATTGCTGAGGCTTTCCAGGCGGAGTTTCTGGCGGTGCACGATGCTCTGGCGGAAACTGGCCCTTATGATCCAGCCGCAGAGTCTGCGGGGCGTCGGGCCCTGCGCAACACGGCGTTGGCCTATCTGGGCGCAACGGGCAGCGCGGCCGCCATTGCGCTGGCAAAATCGCGCTTTGATCAGGCTGACAATATGACAGATCGCATGGCTGCTCTTTCCGTGCTGGCCGACACCGACGGGCCGGAGCAAGAGGCGGCCCTGGCAGCCTTTTATGATCGCTTTAAGGGTGATGAGCAGGTGATGGATAAATGGTTTGCCGTCCAGGCGATGAGCAATCGGTCCGATACGTTACAGCGCGTTAAGAAGCTGATGTCTCATTCAGCCTTCTCGATTAAAAAGCCCAACAAGGTGCGCGCCCTGATCGGAGCCTTTGCCATGGGAAATCCGGTGCGGTTCCATGCTGCTGATGGCACGGGTTATCGCTTCGTCGCCGATGTTCTGGTGCAGTTGGATGGCATCAATCCCCAGGTCGCCGCGCGGATGCTGGGTGTCTTTGGTCAATGGCGTCGACTGCCTGCTGATCGCAGCCGCCTTATGCGCGACCAGTTGGAACGCATCGCCAAAACCAGCGGCCTCAGCCGCGACAGCCTGGAAATCGCGACCAAATCATTGGGGGAGTGACTTAAGGTAATTGTCGTAACCGTACCAATCGCCGCTTAGCCCTTACTCGGTTGGGGGGCGAAAGCGTTTGCGGCAAAAGTCCAGCAGGCTCTCCTTTGGTCCGACTCCTTTTTGCAGGTTGGCGAAAACCTCATGTCTATTGGGGGGGGCAGGTTTCTGTTCACGAACTTCAGATAGTCCTGTGCTTCTCTTGTGCCGCCCAGGGTTTCTGTCCAAAATTTATCGTTTTCTACTGCGCCAATAGGGTTCCAACTGGTGGTCTCGTAGGGACCGGATGTGAGCGTTTTTAGGCAATCAATGTCCAAAACTCTCGGGCGTAATCACAGCGCGCTCATTGCTTCGGGTGCGAAGCGATGCGCAGTCCAATTGAAAGATCCAAGTGATTTGAACCAGTAGCCATTGCAACATAGCCTTCATTTTAAACGGTCCTTTTTAGTTAGGATTTCTTCGATGTGATTTTAGGTATTAGTTTCAGATGTCCGCTGATAACGGCCACTGCCGCAAAGATCATGATCAGACCGAGGATTAAGGTCGCCGAGGCCTCTTCTTGTAACAACACAACGCCCAGCAACACACTGAAGGCGGCGCGCATGTAGCTGCCGGTTGTGACAATCAATGGCCCCAGGGTACGGATAAGCCGAAAGTAAATTGCCATCGCAATGGCAGTGGAAAATACACCAAGGGTGATGACCGACGCCACGGCATGAAGTGTCGGCGCAAGGGTCATCGGATGATCTACAACAACCGAGACAGGAAGTATTATCAATGCGGCAAAGCTCATAGAGCAGGCCGCCGTGAGCACCGCTGGCTGAGTATTGAATCTTCGGGCATAGAGCGCCGCCAGAGCATAGCTAAGACTGGCACCGATTACGGCGAGTTGGCCTAAAGTGGACCTGCTTTCACCCGATAGTAAAGCAGGCTCCATAATGGTCAGAACGCCAATTAGCCCCAGCAGAATTCCAAATAAATGTCGCTTCCCAACGCTTCTATCGTGCAACAAAAAGGCACCGATCAGGAAGACAAATAGGGGCGGTGTTGTATTAAGCAATCCAGCAAGGCCACTGTCGATATGCGTCTGCCCCCAACTGATCAACATGAAGGGCAGTGCGCTTTGCAATATCCCTTGTAGTACCATTGGGGTCCACTGGTTGAGCGTTTTTGGAAAGGTGACACGGTTCCAAACAGCAAAAAGGCTCAAAAGAATCGCCCCTACGATCAAGCGCCCGCAGACGATGGTTGCTGGTGGGATTGTCTCGATAGCGATTTCAGTAAGGGTAAACGATCCTCCCCATAAAAATGACAAGAGAATGAGAAGCCCAATTTCTGGTAGCTTTACCTCTGATTTTTGGGGCATTGATTTTCCTATATTTTTGTTGGGCTTCCTGTGATCTATCACTTTGGCGCAACGTGATCTGGCTGGTTTCGGACGCCATCGCGGGATCGAGTCTGATTCCAGCTAGACTTGCTTAAAGCCCTCAGGGAAAATGAGGTATGGATGAAATAACGACCTTCTTCCCAGATTCTGAAACCTGTGATCGTGCGCGTTTGGCCCGCGATAAGGCCTATGATGGTGTTTTCTTTTCTGGAGTCCGTTCGACACGGATATACTGTCGACCAATCTGTCCTGTGCGGCCTGCAAAATCGGTAAATGTTACCTTCTATCCCACAGCCGCTGCGGCAGAAAAGGCGGGATTCAGACCTTGCCTTCGATGTCGACCAGAATCCGCACCGGGCAGTCCAGCCTGGCTTGGTACCGCGACGACCGTGGGGCGGGCCCTACGCTTGATTGATGAGGGGTTCTTGGATACGAACAGTGTTGATGATCTTGCGAACAAACTAGGTATTGGAACGCGTCATCTTTCACGATTGTTTGCAAAACACGCAGGAGCCAGTCCAACACAAGCCGCAGCAACGGCAAGAGTGCAACGGGCCAAAAGGATGATCAATGGGGGGACGATGTCGCTTACCTCCATCGCCTTTGCCGCTGGTTTTCAAAGTGTGAGGCGATTTAATGATGTGTTCAAAGCACTCTATGGCAAACCTCCCTCATCATTTCGGCGGTGAATGGTGCGCGGGATCAAACCATCGCTTGAAGCTTGGAGCGGAATTTGGCGAGAATTGGGAATGTGTGCTACACTAAATCTTCTGATGGAAACTGCGACCGCTTTCATTTAGTAGATCTTTTCTGGAAGCATTTGTGGTAAAAGTCCAGCAGGGTATCTGGTCCGAAGCCTTCTTCCCACCAGGGCTTTTCTGGCGGGGGCTGAAGTTCTCGCATGCGATCTTTCTCTTCCAACTGCGCACGAACCTTCCGGTTGATCCGACTCTCAAACACTTCGCCTGTCCATCGATATACAATATAGGGGGCGGTTAGTGTGCTGATGACGAAGGGGAGGGTGATAAAAAACCAGATTGGTTGAGTATTCCCCCCAATACTCCAATCAAACTCTTGAGTGCCAAAAAATATTAAAAAAAAGATAAGTAGCATGCATCCATAAACTAGGATTGCTGGAATGGAAATTATAAAAATATTAAGATATATGTTAAAATAGAAATAAGAAACAATAGATCGTACTAATGCATTTATTATAATTCGATTATATGACCTGAGAATATTTGCAAATATAACGAACAAAAGAATTTTATGTATATTGAGTTCTTCGTAATAAGGTATTCTTCCGAGGTCGATGTCGTTTGGCCCAAATATCCATATTGGAATGGTTACTATCACGCCCAGGCTGAACATGACCACCATACAGATGGCCATGTCCAGTATCCATTCCAGAAAGAAGAGGCACAAAAACCGCCCGACCGCTCTCATTCGCTGGACCTTTTCTGAAAACGCTTGCGGCAAAAGTCCAGCAGGTTGTCTTTTGGTCCTATGCCGCTTTCCCACCAGGGGGCCTGTTTGATCCCGGTGAGCGCCTGAATTCGCTCTTTATCTTGCAGTTGTGCGCGAAACTTGCGATTGAACCGGCTCTCAAATACCTCGCCCTTCCAGCGATAAACAATATAGGGGGCGGTCAAGGTGCTGACTACAAAGGGAAGTGTTATAAGAAACCAAAAAGTGTTAGGATAGGATGTTGAGAACCAATCGAATGTTTGCGTACTGGAAAATAAAAAATCAAAGAATGAAATAAATATAAGCCCGTATAACATTATGGCTGGAATAGAAATTAAAAATATACTCAAATATATATTAAAATAAAAATATGATACTATTGATCTTATTGTCATATTTATTATTAATTGATTCCATAATCTGGATAAATTTATAATAATTACAAAGCTTATAACTCCAATTATGTTTATTGATTCGTAAAAAATAGTATTTTTTATGTCGATGTGATTTGGTCCAAAGACTGAGATTATCAACATCATTAATACGCCCAAGCTGAACATGGCCACCACGCAGATGGCCATGTCCAGTACCCATTCTAAAAAGAAGAGTCCGAAAAACCGGCCAACCGCTTTCATTCGTTGGACCTTTTCCGGTAGATTTGACGCACAATGTTCTGCCCGATCTTCACGCGGTCAGACTCCTTTTTGGTATTGTAATCCTGGGTTGAGAATAGATCGGTCGTTGCTGCCTGTACATAATCGTTTCGAGAATCTCCAATCGCCGATAAGTTTATTTTGCCGATTCCAAATTGGTCCAAAGGCTTAATGTTGACATATGGCATCGCATTCGTAGTTGAGTCGCTGATTTCTTGCATAACTACCCTTTTGTTGAGATTCGGATTATCCATAAAATAGCGGTCTGTTAGCACGGAAACTAAATGCTGCTCCCGTTCGACCAGCTTTATGTCAAGATCTAATCCCCGCAGTCCCTCCAATCCTTTTGGCTCTACCCCCTTTTGCAAGTTGGCAAAAATCTCCAAGTTATAGGGGATTAGATTGTGGTGAATGAATTTCAGATAGTCTTGGGATTCATACGTAAGATAGGGGTTGTATGCGGCGTCCACAGCGCCAACAGCGTTCCAACTGGTGACCTCACTCGCTGCCTTGGGAAAATTGGATGGAATGGCGCCCGGCGTATTATGCAGCAAGGCGTGGATCAACTCATATGTCCGACTGTTTTCAAGAACAGTTTCACCCGGCTTTAGGGTTTGCATTGCCTTGTAGAAGTCATCACGTGTTGGACTTTCGGGCAAGTCTGGGAAGGCTTCCCGCAGGGCATTTATACCTAAAGGAGCACTATCATCGATTACAAGGTCGGATGGCCCCTCAGTGGCGGCTTCTTTAATGAAATCCCAGGTTCCGTCTTTCGGTTTTGCGTCCACACGGCGGTTTCGCTCCTCCTGGCTGAGGCTCCGATTTTCTTTGCGGCGCAGAGTGGCCTGATGCACGTCTTGTTGCTGTCGTTTTGGGGCAGTCCATAGAGGCTCGTGCAGGGCGCCTGCGACCCAGGAACGGTCACCCTGGCTTCTGTGATAGCCCAGGGCTGCATCTGCTTTTGATTTGAAGGCATGATATTGATCCTGCTGCGAGTCGGGCAGGGCCTTTTGGTAGCGGTCCAGGATATCGGCATATTCAACGGCAAACTGGTCGGGAGACCGCTGTTTTGCGGCTACCATGAACTCAATCAGACCAGAGGGATCGCGGGTCTTGGTCATTGCCGATACCAGGCGGTCATTCGAGGCTTGCGCTTCCTCTGAAAGAACAGGCGCAGCAAATCCCGAGCAAACGGGATCGTTTGCGACGACGTATTTGCTGAAAAAACAAGCTGTAAGAGCATCATGTGTGAGCTCATGCGAGCGCATGATGCTCTGGTGCCGAGGGTAAGGGGCGCTTTGGTTCCCCTGGCCCGTGCATGCCACGATAGGACTGGCTGGCCTTGGTCTGGGGNGAGGGGGACGGGCGCTTTGTTTCGCTGCGCGTTGGCGGATGCGGGTTTCGCGTTTCCACGGTTCGGTTTGGATCGGACAGCCGTATGCCGGGTGTGATCAGTGTTTTGTAGGTTACATCCGGTGCGGCAGTGCGCTGTGGTTTTGAGGCATTGATCCCTGAAGCCGACGGCGTGGGCACGGGCGCGGTTGCACCATCCCAGCGATTCCAGGCCGGATTTGCCGGGACAGTCGGATTGGTTGCTACTGTTGGCGCGGCCGGGTTCAGACTTGGCAGGGTCGCGCTATAGCCCCCTGCGAGACCGCCATTATACGGCATTCTGCCAGATGTGTTGGGTGTGGTGGATACGGCTGTGGTGCGCGCGGGTGCAGTGGGCGCGCGGGCGCCTNTCGAATCAAATCGTGCCGTGCTGCCGCTGTCGACGGCGGGTGTTGTTGGTGCGGGTGTGCTTGGTGCGGGTGTGCTTGGTGCGGATGTTGAACTGCCCATGGGTCATTCCTTTCAAAACTAGAGTGTATCCAAACAAAAGACGCCGCATCGGGGGTCCGATGCGGCGTAAGGCTTGAACAGGGTAAGTCTGGCTTTTGGGATTTGGACGCACTTATGGCCCGCTCCCAAAGCTTGTATAGCGTCTTAATAAGAACATGTAAAGAATTAATTTAAAAACCATACTTTAAAGGGAACATAATGGCCCATTCATGATTGAAACCATCGCTTGAGGACTGGGTTGGAATCCGGTGAAAGTGGGGAATGTGTGCGGCCCCTACTCTTATGCTGGAACCTACGCCCGCCCTTGTGGCCGGGGTGCATGAGGCCGCGTGGCTGACCGAGGATGGAGAGGTGGAGCGTCTGCCCCATAAGGAGGCGGCACGGCGGCTGTCCAAAGGCGGGCCGATTTACCTGTTGCATGCCCCTGCCACCGTGGCCCGGATTTCGGGTCGGGCCGGGGGGCGTATACCGCCTGGCAGTTTGGATCTGCTGGAACTGTTCGCCTTTGTCGCGCCTGCAAAATTCTGTGTACCGACCCCGCGCGGGCTGGCCGAGGCTTTGCAATTGCCAATTCCAGGCGGGCTGGAGGATCAGGCAATCCTGCTGCCCCGCGCCGCCCAGCGCCTGTTGCGTCATTTGATGGCGGTGGGGGAGCGGGACCCCCGAACAAGACGCTGTGCCTTCGCCATGGCTCAGGGCGGTTGGAGCTGGGGGCCCATGGTCCTGGCGGCACTGGGGGAGGAGTCGGAGACAGCCGGGCTGCGCGCCGCTGTCACCGGGTTGGATGTCTGGAAGGACCTGCCGGAATGGCAGGAGGAAGCGCCCCCGCCGCCGCCCGGTGATCTGGCCGTTGATCCGGCAGAGGCACGCAGCCGCCTGGCTGATCTGCTGGGGGCAGGGGCGGAAGCCCGGCCGAGCCAGTCTGACTATGCCTCTGCCGTCAGTGAGGTGTTTCGGCCCCGCGAAGATGAAGGCAATCCCCGTGTCGTCCTGGCAGAGGCGGGAACTGGCGTGGGCAAGACCCTGGGCTATATCGCGCCGGCCAGCCTGTGGGCGGAAAAGAATGAAGGGCCGGTCTGGCTGTCGACCTATACCCGCAACCTGCAGCATCAGATTGATGGGGAGCTGGACCGCCTGTTCCCCGATGCGAAGGAGAAAGACCGCCGCGTCGTCATCCGCAAGGGACGGGAGAATTACCTGTGCCTACTGAACCTGGAAGAGACGGTGCGCGCGGTGGAGATCAACAGGTCGGAGGCAATCCCGCTGGGCCTGATGGCGCGATGGGCGGCGGCAACGCGCGATGGCGATATGACCGGGGGTGATTTCCCCGCCTGGCTGGTAGATCTGACCGGTGGGCGGCGGCTTAGCAGCCTGACCGATCGGCGCGGGGAATGCGTCTATACCGCCTGNGCCCATTACAGCCGATGCTTTATCGAGCGCGGCGTTCGGCGGTCTCGCAAAGCTGATCTGGTGGTGGCCAATCATGCGCTGGTGATGATCCAGGCGGCGCGCGGCGCGCTGGATCTGGGGGGGCGCACAACGCGGCTGGTGTTTGACGAGGGGCACCATGTCTTCGATGCCGCCGACAGCGCCTTTTCCGCGCATTTGTCTGGTCAGGAAACGGCTGAATTGCGCCGCTGGCTGCGCGGGAATGAGGGCACCGGGCGCGGTCGCGCGCGGGGTCTGAAGGCGCGCTGCGAAGACTTGCTGGGGCCAGAGGACAATCGCGCCCATCTGGAGGCCCTGATGCGTGCGGCCGCCGGTTTACCGGGTGAAGGCTGGCATGCCCGCATGACGGAGGGGCGTGCACAGGGGCCGGTCGAAGTCTTTTTAGCGGAGGTCCGTCGTCTGGTCTATGCAAGGGCGCGAGACGCCGATGGCCCCTTCGGCCTGGAGGTTGAAGCGACCGAACCCAGCCCCGAAGTCGCCGAAGCAGGCCTGAGCGTTAAGGATCTGTTCCAGACCCTTCTGCGGTCCGCAACGGGCTTGCGCGATGGCTTGTTGGCGCGCCTGAGTGAGGAAGCCGATGAGTTGGAAAGCGGCGACAAGATGCGGATCGATCAGATCTGCCGCTCGCTCACCCATCGCGTCATAGACTATGCCAAGGCAGCGATGGAGATGGCAGGGTCCCTGGATCAGGCGACGCCCGACCAATTCGTCGAATGGTTTGGGGTGGACCGAGTTGATGGGCGCGACCTGGATGTGGGCATGCGCCGTCATTGGGTTGACCCCAGCTTTCCCTTTGCTGAAACCGTGTTGATCAACAGTCATGGCGCGTTGATCACCTCTGCCACGTTAACCGACGGGTCTGGGGATGGGGAGGCTGATTGGCTGTCGGCGGAGCGTCGTGCTGGAACGAATTTCCTGCCCAGCCCGCCCATTCGGGCAAGGGTGCCATCACCCTTTGATTACCCCAAAAATACGCGGGTCTATATCGTTACCGATGTGAACCGTAACGATACCGCCCAGGTCGCAGCGGCCTATCGCGGCCTGTTCCGGGCCTCTGGCGGGGGCGCGTTGGGCCTGTTTACCGCGATTGCCCGGCTGCGCGCGGTCTATCAGCGCATCGGCGCGGATTTGGAGGCAGAAGGCATCGACCTGCTGGCGCAGCATGTGGATGCGCTAAACCTGCCGACCCTGATCGATATGTTCCGCGCAGAACCCCATAGCTGCCTGTTGGGGACCGATGCCATCCGCGATGGGGTGGATGTGCCGGGCGACAGCCTGCGCCTGATCGTGTTTGACCGTGTGCCCTGGCCCCGCCCGACGATCCTGCACAAGGCCCGGCGCGGTCACTTTGGCGGCAAGGAGTATGACGACGCCATGACCCGCCTGAAACTGAAACAGGCCTTTGGCCGGCTAATCCGGCGCGCGGATGATCGCGGTGTCTTCGTCCTGCTGGATTCCCGCATGCCCAGCCGCCTGCAGGGGGCCTTCCCGGAAGGGGTTGAGGTTCAGCGGGTCGGACTGAAAGAGGCGGTCGAGGGGGTCGCGGCCTTTTTGATGCCTGCTGAGGTTTAACTTTACGATGTCTTTTGTCATCGCTGCTCTGGACCCCGGATCAGGTCCGGGGTGACGGAATCGAGCGCACACTATTGTCATCCTTCGAGACGCTTCGCTCCTCAGGATGAGGGTGCTTATTGATATTGGGAACCGCAGTTGCACGTCTCATTGTCGACCCGTTTGTAGGCAAAAGCATTGGCGACCGGCTAGGTGGGACTAATGAAATCGCACCAATCGTCACCCCGGACTTGATCCGGGGTCCAGGGCGGCTGGCGCGATTGATGCCTGTGGCCCTGTTCACCCGCCTGCGCGAATAGGGCTCGAGTGGTGGTGCGTCATTCCCGCTCGATCCCATAGGGTTTCACGATGTCCCAGACATGATCGGGGATCATGTAGGGCGCGCGGGCGGGTTCTTCGCGCCGTAGATGAACGACGGTCTCGCAGGCCTTCATCTCTACCCGGGCGCGGGCGAATTCCAGGCCCTTGGGGCCGACGATGGGCATCAAGCGCCCGACAATCGGGCGCAACCAATTGGGCATGCGGCGCAGGGGCAGGCCGCCCGCCGCGCGGATTGTATTGGCCAGGAACCCTTTTACCGGCCCCTCGCGTTTGCCTTTGCTGCCCGGCGCTTCCGATTGGAGTTCATCACCCAGAAGATCGATCAGTTCCTCGCCCCGCTCATTCCTCACCAGCAGCCATTGCTGACCCTGTCCGCCCATATAGCCCACGGTTATGTCGCTCAAAACATTGGTGTAATCCACACAGGTGCGACAGGTCAGGGGGAAGAAATCTGGTGGCAATTGCGAGATTGGCAGCATCAGGAAGGGAATTTCCTTTTTGCGGCCATCGGTGAAGCGCAGTTCCACATAATAATCTGCGCGGAATTCCAGATAGGTGATCGTGTCCGGGTCTTCCGCCAGCAATTCCAGGAAGGTATGGAAATTCTCTGTTGTCGTATTATCGGAGCAGGGCGTGCCGATGACATACAACCGCTCCAGCCCCAATTCCTTTTCCAGCGCACGCAGGGCATAGACTTGGCAGGGAATGCCGATCACGGCCAGACGCTTGTAGCCTTTGGCAATGGCTGGCTCCAGCAGCGCCAACAGGGGCGCATAGCCCATGCGCATGCCCCGCACCTGTTCCATACCCTTTGGTTCGGTCACCAGAACCGGCATTGGTTTCCATCGGTCCTGTGGATCAGGCGCCATGGTCAGGACGGCATCCACCGCCTGTGTTTCCAGCAGGCGTTGGGCGATCCGGGTGGTGATGCCAGTCCATTGGGCGCCAGGGCTGGGGTTTTTCAGTTTTGCGCGCAGCATTCGTCGGAACGGGCCGAAATACATCTCGTCGCTGCGAACCGGGTCCCTGGCGCGGCCATGAACAGCGGTTTCCATCGCGGGATAGTCTGGTTTGATAAATTGGCAGGCCTTGCNGCATTGTTTGGGATCTGACATGCGCGATACGCCGCAATCGGTACACAGGCTGCGCGGGGCGGCGGGTCCATAGGCAATGGCCTCGACCGGGTCAGCCATGGTTCAGTAGGTCGACATAATGCTGCAGGATGAAGGAAACGGTCACGACAGATAGAATTGTCGATACCAGGATGACCGCTGAGGCCCGTTGGACATAGATGCCATATCGCTGGGCCAGCACGAAAATCAATCCCCCCGTGGGCAGGGAAGCCATAACGACCGCAACAGCCTCTTCCAAAGGATCCAGCGGGATCACGTAATGTGCGATCAGCCAGGTAGCCAGCGGATGGATGATCAGCTTCACAAAGGTGACCCAACTGACCTCTGCGGCGCCGCGTCGAACAGATTGTCCCACCAGAAACAGGCCCATGGCAAACAGGGCACAGGGCCCTGCCGCTCCGGCCAGCAGATCCAGAAATTTCAGGCCGGGGCCGGGAATTGTGATGCCCAATGCGGATAGGGCCATGCCCAGCGCCAAGGCACAGAGCAGCGGGCTGCGCACCAGGCCGCGGACGGCGTCATAGGCAATGCGCGGGCCTTTAGATCCGGTGCGGTCCACTTCCATCATGGCGGTCGCCAGGCCCAGCACGATAAAGATATTGGCCAGCACGGTTGCGATCATGGGGTTGGTTGCACTCTCGCCAAAGGCTGCCAGGCCCAGGGGAATTCCCATATAGCCGGTATTTGCAAAGACCGAGGAGGCGCTGTGCAGGCCGATCTCCCCGATCCGCCGTGCAAAAAAGATCCGCGCAATGATCGCAATCGGGATCGCGGTGAAAAGATAGCCGCCGGCCACGACCGCCAATAAAGGCCAGTTCAGAACGGCCTCGACCGGCGCGCGCGATGTCGATGACAGAAACAGGGCGGGCAGCGCGATGAAAAACACAAAACCGTTCAGTGCGGCCGTGGAATCTTGTCCCAATAACCGGAACCGTCCGGCCAGCCAGCCGGCCAGAATGATTGCGAAGATGGGAATGGAAAAGTCGATAAGAGCTTGCATGATGGTACGCTATAAGCGCTGGCCCCGTTTTGTCGAGCCGAAAGCATGGCACTGGCCTGTATCAACCCCATATTAGCGCGAAGGACAGGCGTAACGGTCTTCCTTGACGTGCGGCGGGGAGCTTGAAATAACTCAGGCTCTTTATAGAAAGAGTTCTTAACGGAGGGTTTCTGAATAATGCTAAACCGTCACGAGGCGCTTATCCACGGTATGGTGATCGCCGCTGCCGCTGATGCCGTGATCACTGAATCCGAAATGGAAATGATTGGGCGCATCGTTGCGCATCTGCCCGTGTTTCGTGATTTTGATGTGACGCAACTGACCGGTATCGCAAATGCCTGCATCGACAAGCTGGATGATATTGATGGTATCGATCACATCTTGCAGGAAATGAAGGCCTCTCTGCCGGTATCGCTGCATGAAACTGCCTATGCGCTGGCGGTTGAAGTGGCGGCGGCGGATTTGGAAGCCAGCGATGAGGAATTGATCCTGCTGCAGATGTTCCGTCAGATTTTTGGACTGGATCGCTTGATCTGCACGGGTATTGAGCGCGGTGTTCGGGCGCGATTCACCATCGATTAACCCCCCGCGTCGTCGTCTGGTGTTCAGCTTCGGCAAGGAATCAAGCCGCCAATACAGATCTATTTGCGCGAATTGGCAGAGATGGTGACAAATTTGCAACGCCAAAATTGTCTAAAAATTAGGCGTTCGCCTATTATTTTATCGTTAGATTTCAAAGGATTCGGAGTTTGTGACGCATTTGTTGCGGGGCTTCTGTTTCAGCCATGCAGTTTTCGCATGCCCGGTTTGACGATTTTAACGCTAGGCGGGGCGGCTCAACAAGACTATGTAAGGGGTGCTTCAGTTGCTGCAGTGCAGCGACGCCGGGTGATGTCCCCATCAGCCCGGCCCTACGTCTCCCAGACGTGAAGCCTCCCTGTTCAACTTGCCCCTAGGTCTTTGACTTAGGGGCATTTTTTTGTCTGTGGTGTAGAACGTCGGGGGCACGGTTACTAAATGGTTACTAATTGCCCTAGATTTCCCCCCTGTCTTGCCCTGTCGTCTGCCAGCGTCGGAACGGGCATACCCTATAGAAGGTTGTTAAAACGAATTGAATTTACAAACTTAAACAGAATCCCACATCGCAACTATGAATCGGCAAGCATTTTCAAGATCATTCATCCTTCGGGAGTTTGATTCAGGAGCTTGGAAACACTCTCCGTGCTGCACATCAATAGACATACAAAACCTGTTTGATATTGGCTTACTTAGATCAAAATTCTGTTCAGCATGTAGTCTCGCTAGCGTTGCAACATATAGTCCCATTTCCCTTCTGCGCGTTTGTGCCGCTTCTGATTCGCCGTCAGCCTGGGTCATGCGAAGTATGGCGACCCCGGAATGAGGTGCCCTTCGAAGGGTGCCCGTCACAATTAAATCCGCGTAAACCGAGATTTCTACGCCAGCGAGATCAAGTTTTGCTTGCCGTTTGGGAGCGGGTTCAAAGCTGAATTGCGTAAGGCTATTTGCCATGCGCTGGATCGCATGCAGCACCTCTACGCTATTTCTTGCATCATCCTGCCGAAGGGCGGAAATAGAGGGGTCGTCTGCTCGCTGATTGAAGTGTTCTTCGGCTTCAACTAGGAGATTCACAGAACGTTGATTATCTGATAGAAATGCGTTTACGACAGGCCGCACATCCTTATATCGAATAATGGGCGGAATGTTTGGGGTTTTGGCTCTCCGCAAGATTCCAACACGAGCTGTGTCTGATGACACCATGTACTGAGCGAGATCATTCACACTTATTCTAGGAGCGGGTCGATGAACAGGAGTTCGGGCCATGGATGATATCCTTGCAAGCGTCGCAGTCGGCAATGGTTTAAGCGTTCATATTGCCACACTTGCACGCAAGACGATAGAAAATGCTGGCGCGAGTCATTTAGGATCTGATGGGTACTTTCTATTTGAAGCAACAGACATTCCAGATAGGAAGGGAATAACGATCCTTGGTAAGGTGGCGTCGTTGGATGCCGCATTCAGATTGATAGACTTATGGACTCTTCGCGAGCGTACAGCCTAGTCTCCCCCGCGTCGTGATTCCATGGCCTTAAAATGACTGCGGGTCAGTCTAACAAACGGTCGTCTTGTTCTAGGTTTCCTCGTTCATCTTCTGAGACGGTATCGGTAACGGTTTGCCAAACGGTTCGGGGAACGGTTCCCTATACGGTTTCATGACGGGTCGTGACGGTCTGTGACATTACGTGACGGTCTGTGATAGGGCGTGACCATTGGGGCATCTATGCGATATTATGGAGCAAAATCACCAAAATAGCCAATAGGATAAGCCGTGGAAGCTTTACTGCGGCGTTCTTTATGATGTGTATGGATGCAATAGGCGTTCACGATCTGCGACTAGAAACGTGATTGTGATATTAAATTTGTGTGGGTGGCCTTGTTTTCCTACATTTTGTGTGTGATATATGATAGTAACTTCGTATTGTGTTCTTGACAAAAGTTAAAAACATAGTCGCGAAACTCGAAACCGCGCTAGAGATGGTGTACCCACTCAACGCGCCAACAAGAGGTGGAAAGTATGGCTGATCAAGTCTCGCTGGCCCAGAATCGCCTCTTTGGCGAAAGCGGGCTGAAGGTAAAGGATGTCAAACTGTTCCCAGGATCGTCTCGCGACGTTTCCGAAGCGCAGTTTGCTACCGAAATCAACAAGGTTCTGTCGCAGCTTGAAGCGGGCGACTATGATGTCGAAACCGATAAAGACTACTAGGGGCCCGGTTGAGTTACAAAAACCTTTACGAGTTTGCCCAAAAGCAAACCCCCAAAACCAGTAGAAATATTATACGCGACGAGGCCCTGCGACTAGCAGGGCTTCAAAGCATTGCACATGTCAAATCTGGCATGGACGTGACTGTATGCCGTGGGCTGTATTTCTCAGCCACATCCAAAACACATAAAATTGTTCAGCAGCTTGGCAGCCATGTTATTATTACAGAACGGTCGCTCAACGAATGCTGGACTCGCTTTGTATATGTGAAAGAGCTGATGCATGTCTTTACGCCTGCACATGAAGCATCAGACACGGGATCTAGGTTCGAAGAACTATTAGCGGACTTGTCTGCCCCGATACTATCATCTCCATCAAATCAAATGCTTTCCGAAGTGGACGCATTTTGGATGTCGCTGGCGGTTCTGTGTCCAGAAGCGCGTCGCCTTGAGATGAAGGAATCTTTGGAAAAAAACGAAATAGATAACTACGGCATCGCATTAGAACTCAAGATACCAGAACAGTATGTTCCTAGGTTATTTGAGGAGCGCTATCTCAGAAATGTGAACCGAATCATCAAATAAAGCGACCAACATCATCATATTTGGTGAGTTTACTCCATAATACCGCATTTATGCGATCAGTGCCTTTCCGGCCTCAGTCACGCGGTACCCCTTGAATCGGCCCATAGTGACGCGGGCAATCAACTCCCCACGGCATAGGGCCTCAATGTCTAGAAAAGCTATATCTGCCAGACCATCGGCGTGGACGATAGGCGCGATTCCATCCCCATGAATGCGCATGAGTAGAGTAAGGTGCCTTTCTGAGATTTGCGGGATCAAATCATCTCGGGACATTAAATCCTCTTGAGGTGACGAGATATTGTGCTGGGGCACAAACCGAACCGCGCGCCTATTTCCTGATTTGTTAAACTTTCCGACCTTCGGAGTCTTTGCACTTCTTTAAGATCATTTGGAGTCAGTGCTGGTGGCCTTCCCTTCCAGCCGATTCGATTGTTTTTGATTTTGGATGATATCGTTTCTGGGTTTCTCGCAAGCCAACGCGAGATGCATTCAACTGATTCACCTCGCTTGATAGCACCGATCATAATTTGAAGCTCTGCGGGAGAGAAAGGGTCCTGATCCCTCTCATGCAGTAAACCATAAAGATATCTGCGAACCGCGTGTTTGGAGCGCTTTGGAAATAGTTCGGCTAGCGCAATTCCTCGCACACCAGAGAGGTAGGACATCAATAACTTACGTTTGTCGGCAATGGACCAGACCGAAGATTTTTGAAATGCCTCTGGGCAAAGGCGCTTCGCCATGTGGTTCACGGAGTGCTTTGAACGTCCCGGCAATAATTGTGCGACCTCGCTTAGACTTAGGCCAGAACAAAAACCTCCAACCAATCGGCTCTTCTCTTCCTCTGTGAATTGTTTACTGAATCGTCGACCATTTAGAACAATCTTTTTTGCGACGTCGCTAGGTTCACGTTCTATTTGGTGTGAAATCATCGCAATAGAATAATCACTCTTAAGGCACTCTCGGAGTGCAGCCAGGTCTTCTGAACCCCACGGGGACCGACACTTAACAGACGCATTCAGATGTCGTCTTGCGTTTCTGAATCTCCTTTGTTCCGCTCTATGAAGTATATCCTTTCCATTATCGTCGTGCCTTAGACCGCGACGCTCCGCATCAATAAGTCTACATCGCATATGGCGAAAGTTTCTGGCTTCGACATATCCAGTACTCCAATGTGTTCTGCGCAACAGACCTAACTTCCAGGCATGAGACACGACATCGCCTCCTGACCGCCCCAGATCAGCTGCAATTGATAGTATCGGAGCCCCAACAGACCATCTTGTTTGTAGGAGATGTTCTTCATGTTTTTGCCAAGGTGGGAGTTGATCGAGTTCTCTCTGCGTAAGGGCCGTTACCATTACGCAATCATGCCCACGAGCAATTGCATCTGCCAGATGTCCCCCAGCAATCAAAGCTTCAATTGAGGATCTGGAGTACCTGCGAATAAGATCTATTCGTGTTGGTAGTTCCTTTGAAGATAGAACACGATTGAGAATCTTAATGTGTTCAGGATGAAGGTGGTGGGCGTTGATACGCGCTTGCATGCGACGGCTCCCTATAAAGAGCCAGGGTCGTGCAATACTGACGGATACAATCAAGATTGGGAAGTGGATATGTCCATTGCTCCAAACAAACGCCCCCGGCGACGGTCCAGGGGCGATGCTTACAGCCAAGGCGCTATGCGGTCCTAACCCATCGCCCGACAATGCGACCTGTGATTTCGCATTCTGCCAAGGGAACAAGGCGGCTTGAATAAGCTGGATTGGCGAAACTCACATTCACTATAGGCTTGCCGTCGCTGTGGATAAATTCGAGGCGGCATACGATATTTTCCAGACCATCCCAAAGCACGAACAGGCCGGGGGGCGATGGTGTGCAGTCTGCCAAGTTGACCGCGATCTTGTCGCCCGGTCTGATTTCCGGCCCCATCGAATCGCCCTGCATGGTCATAAAGCGGATTGCAGCGGCGTCGATTGGTCTTTCGGGCGTGGTCAACATATCCGCAACTGTCTTGGCGAGTTCCATAGTCGTGCGCTCCAGTTTGTAGGGCGGTTTCAGGCGTTCGGGTTGTCTATCGGGCACTACCGGCGAGGGCGGCGATACCATCGGCAACGCGGCGGGCCAAGGCGGTGATTTCCTGTTCGTCGGTTCCAATTTCGACACTGGACGGGTCGCGACGAGGGGTGCCCTCCTTAGTCCAATTATACAATACAAGTGCCTGGACCTGGACGCCCTCTAGGGTCTTGGCTGGCGTGTCTGCAATCTTGAATTCCAGTTCATTGGCGCGACGGATATGGACCAGGGCTTCTTCTTCCAATTCCTTTAACCCTGTCGCCTTCTCCAGTTCGGTTTGTTTGGCTTCTCTTGCCTTAAATTGCTCAATGACGGCGGTACGTTCTGAGCGAAACAATGTGTCGATTTCAGCATCAGATTTGCCCTTGGCTCGGTCCAGGACGCGGCGAAGGGTGATGGTATCGATGCTGTGTGAATTGGTAAGAGAAGTCAGGTAGGACAAATGCCCGTTGTCATAGGCTGCAATAACGGCGGGGTAGGTGGAATCGAGTTCCTTCAAAATCGCATCTTCTGTAGTGGCAAGTTGGGAAAGCAGGCTGTTGGCCTGAGCATCAGCATCACGGCTTTTGCGGTACCATCCTGCATGGGGATCTGAAACCAGCGCGGGCGCGGCTGCAGCGGTTGCGGTAACAGCGACGGCGGCGGCGGTTCCCATAAGGGCGGCACGGCGGGTAATGTTTTGCATGGTCTATGCCTCTTGTTGTGCGGGGATGTTGGCGCGGATCATCATGGCGACGACCTGCAATTGGTTGGTTTCTTGATCTGTGAGGGGCTGTCCTGTTGCGGCCTTCGCTAGGGCCTCCGACGCTTCCATGAGTTCGGCGGGGCTGTTGAATGTCAGGGTGATGCTGGTCATGGCCTTACCATCCAGCGGCGGCGGCGTAGTAGGCGCGGCCCCGATACCCTGCATAGCGTTGTGTTGGGGCTTTGGTGTTGCGGGCCTGAATTCGGAGAAGCGTTGCATCGGCGGAAAAACCGTCACACTCGCCACGATGTTCGGCCCATGCCTGAGACATTGCCCCGGCGATATAGGACTGAGCCTTGCCACCGAAAACACGGGCTGCCATGCGGGCGATGCTCCAGGCGCGATCCATAACGGCGCGGCGGGTTGCAGTGCGGGCGCGTGCTGCCTTCTCCTCCGGGGTCGCATATTCTTCAGCGATAGCGGCGAGCATGGCGGCTTGGATGCGATCGGTATTAAGATACATGGCGTTGCGCCTTGCTTTTGTCATTATTGATAGGTATAAAATAATCATCTAACGACACAATGTCAACATAAAATCGTAACGCATAGGTAAAAAATATCGATGATAACAGGAACACAGATCAGAATGGCCCGTGCGGCGTTGGGTTGGTCCGTTCATGTTTTGGCGGAAAAGGCGGGAGTGACGGCGAATACCGTCAGTCGAATAGAGCGCGGCGGGGAATCGCTATCCGCAACTCTGGACAATCTCCAGACAACGCTGGAACGCGGGGGTGTTATTTTCCTGCCAGCAAGTCAGAACATCGACGGCGGGGCAGGGGTGCGCCTGAAAGGGGATTGACGAAAGGGCGCATATACACCACGTTTAGGTACGCCCTAGAGGCTTGGTGCATTCCATCTTGTACCCAACGCAAGGCAACGCATAGAGTCCGGTTTGCAGATGGAAAGACCGGCTCCCTTCTTAAACTGTCGCACCATGTTGTGCGCCTAGATGGGAGTATGCAAAATGCCGGTATTTTATAATGAAGACATAAACCAAGAAAAGGCACGGGAAGCGCGGTTGCGGCGGCGCGCCAATCGCTTGGGATATCGCCTATGCAAATCGCGGGCGCGCGTCCTGCATTCAAATAATTGCGGTCAATGGCAAGTGTTGGACGCCAATACGAATTCGGTTGTCGATGGACTGAATTATGATGCGGACACTGAAAGCCTAGAGGCTTGGTTCTTTAAGCTAGAGCCTTCATAGGCCGATCCGGGCTGCGATCTGTCACGCTAGGTAAGGGATTGTCACGGGGCGTCACTCTTTCGTGCGCGTAGTGATATAAGGAAAACCTTCCCGGCCCCTCTAGCGGTTCCGCGCAATCGGGACTATATTTCTCGTTATGAGAAAACACGCCCTAACCATCGCCCTGGTCCTGTTGCTGCCTTTCGGCGCGAATGCCGATGAACAGCAAGCCCCCAAGCAACGGCAAGACCGGCCTGAATTGGAAGTCCCGTATATCCTGCCAGCGGATCGGTGCTTAATGGCGATCTATGGCCCGGAATTGCGGAAAGAATTTAAAAAACGAATTTCAGGATGGTACCCCCCCCAAAAGCAAGAAACTCTCGATTGGTTATATCAGATGCGAGACGCGGGGATGATAACGATTGAGTTTTGCGATTCAGGCGGCGCGGCCTAGTGCGGCTTTCCAATCGTATGGCTCTAGCTGCCCCCAAAGCGCTATGACTTTGCCAGGA
>PAKU01000002.1 GCA_002706265.1 Polycyclovorans sp.
TGCGGTGCGCACCAAGGATGAAGCCCATTTCGTCCTGGGCTTCCCGCCAAATTCCCGTCCTGGAGCTGCGGAAATCAAAGCCCGGTACCGCCAGTTGGCGACCATTCACCATCCAGACAGTGATACCGGTGATACGGCCCGCATGGCCTTATTGAATCAGGCCATGAGTTTCATGCGAGCCTATGATAAAAATTAGTATTTCTCATATTTATGATTAATAAAAATATTGACTTAAGGTATTTTGACGCTTAATGCCTCGCCATGAGCTTGTCTTCGGCAGTGAAAGGGGCCCGTCTTGCGGCGGGGTTAAGCCAGAGCGACCTGGCGAAACGACTGGGCGTCACCCAGTCGACCATCGCCTTGTGGGAGACAGGTAAGACCGCGCCAAAGCGCAGCATGATGCCAAAGCTGGCCGCAGCCCTGCGGGTGACAGTGTTGGATTTAGAGCATGGCACTGGTGCATTTACCGGGGCCCTGGGTTCCGTTTCGTATTTTCAGGAAGGCCATAGAACGATGTCGACTCCCTCTCCCACCGCGATTGTCAATCCGGCACAGGATAATCCTGTCATCGCTTTTCAGGGGGTGTTGGGGGCCTATTCCCATCTTGCGGCACGCGGGGCATTTCCGGCGATGGAACCCTTGCCCTGTCCAACATTTCAGGATGCCTTTGCCGCTGTCGAGGAAGGGCGTGCCGGCCTGGCGATGATCCCGATTGAAAACTCCCTGGGCGGGCGTGTGGCGGACATTCATCATCTGTTGCCCGAGTCGAACCTGTTCATCATCGGGGAATATTTCCAACCGGTGCATCATTGCCTTCTGGTTCCGAAAGGCGGCAGCTTTGAGACCGTGAAAGAAGCGCGCAGTCACGAACAGGCCTTGGCGCAGTGCCGCAACACGTTGCGGGAACTCAAAATCAAGCCGGTCATCGCCGCCGATACAGCCGGGGCCGCGCAGGATGTGGCGAAGCTGAATGACCCTTCCATTGCAGCCATTGCTTCCACTCTAGCAGCGGAAACCTACGGGCTGGATATCCTGCGTCCCCGGATTGAAGATCGGATCGGCAATGTGACTCGCTTCATTGTGATGTCGCGGACCCGCATTGAACCAGACCCAAGGTCCGGTCCCTGTCTGACCAGCTTCGTCTTCACGGTGCGCAGCGTGCCTGCCTCGCTGTACAAATCCCTGGGCGGCTTTGCCACCAATGGGGTGAATATGATCAAGCTGGAAAGCTATATCAGCGTCGGCGACGACAGCCGCGCACGATTCTATGCAGAAATTGAGGGACATCCTGCAGATAAATCAGTCGATCAGGCGATGGAGGAACTTCAATTCTTCACCACCAAGATCAAACTGCTGGGCACTTATCGCCAGGCCGATTATCGCGCGGAGGAGTGAGGAAGAGTGTGTGAGCTTTGCCACCTTTGAAGATTTATCGCGAAGGACGCTGAGAAGGCGCAGAGGACGCAGAGCGGCCGACCCATACACTTTTACGTCATCCCGGACTTGATCCGGGATCCAGGGCGGCGGGCGCGATTGGTGCTTGTGGCCCTGGACTCCCGCCTTCGCGGGAGAGACGAGCCTGAATTTGCCTTTGCGCCCTCTGCGTTTCTCCGCGCCCTCTGCGTTCCCCACTGTCGTCATCCCGGCCTTGATTCGGGATCCAGAGCGGCGAGCGCAATTGGTGCGGTCGGCCCTGGATACCCGCCTGCGCGAATGGCCCGGTCTCACCCTTTACTCCATTCTCATCCTGAGGAGGCGCGATAGCGCCGTCTCGAAGGATGCGCTGCAAGTCCGGTGCTTACAGAAAGGTCACCCTTCGAGACGCTACGCTCCTCAGGGTGAGAGTGTGTTTGTCTGCAACATTGTCATCCCGGACGTGATCCGGGGTCCAGGGCGGCTGGCAGAACAGGGCGGGCATTTGAAATCTGATGAAAGGGGCTTAGTTGCCCTGGGCCATCCAGTCCTGGATCAGGCGGTAGGCGATGGAATCGCGGCGGGGCAGGGCGAAGGTTTCGTCTTCCGGGCTGGCGGCGATTTCGGCGCGGGAAACCCAACGGGCCTCTTCGATTTCATCGGTCGCAATGGTCATTTCTTCTGCTGTCGCGCGGGCGCTAAAGCCCAACATAATGGAAGATGGGAAGGGCCAGGGCTGGCTGGAATTATAGCGGATATCGGTGGTTGGTAAGCCGACTTCTTCCATGACTTCACGGGCGACTGCGTCTTCCAGGCTTTCACCCGGTTCAACAAAGCCTGCCAGGACAGAACATCGGCCCGGTGGCCAGTCCTTCTGGCGGCCCAGCACGATCCGGTCAGCGCCATCATGCACCAGCATGATGACGGCGGGATCCGTGCGGGGAAAATGGGGCGCGCCACAGTCTGGATTTGTGCAGCGTCTTTCATGCCCCCCCTTGCGGGAGTCTGTCGGGCGGCCGCAGACACCACAGAAGAGATGACGGCGGTGCCAATGCACCAGGCCACGAGCATAAGCCAATATGGCCCCATCATCATCCCCCAGCATCGGACCAACTTTCCGAAGGTCTTCGAAGGCGGTACCGGGTTCAAATTCGGGCGGTTCCTCAAAATCAGACAAATCAATGGCGAAATGGGGGGCGCCGGTGGAATCCAAACCCAGAAAAACGGACAACTTGGCGTGCTGCATCAGATCCGTGCGCGTTGCCTGCACGGTCCAGCCCCGTATTGTGTCCCCCATCTGCACCAGATTGTTACCGCGCCATACAGGGAACAGGCGCGCAGTCTCGCTGCTGATGGCAAGCGTCAACGCCTCTTGATCGCCACGAAGACGATCCGCCCTATCCAAGGGGCCGGACGCATAAACGTTGGGTGCATGTGTGTGATGTAGAACGGTCCTCATGATGGAAGGGACAGTGCCATGCGTTTGCCGCCTCTTCAACTTCTATAGCAGATCCCAACGCCCCAGGATGACGGTTTTGCGCTGCAACATATTGCGCTGAGACATATTCTAGGGGTAGCGTGTTGTGATGGATGGAGATATCGCCTTAACACTCACCACAAAACCCGCCGCGCAACGGGCGCGGGGCGCGGTCATTTTGGGCTTTCGTCATGATGCAAAGCGCGATCAGACGGGGCTGAGCGATCTGTATCACAGCCATCCCATGCGCGTGCTGTTTCCAAGGCCCGCACGGAATGATGTGATTACAGCGGCGATCACCACGGTCTCTGGCGGCCTTGTCGGGGGCGATCAGATCGACGTCTCTATCAATGCCGAAGAAAATGCGCAGGTATTGAGCTTGGCCCAGGCTGCAGAGAAGGTATATCGAGCCCAGGATGCGGAGCCGGCCAGAGTCACGCTGACTTTGAAGGCTGGTGCGAATGGCTGCCTGGAATATCTGCCGCAGGAGACGATTCTATTCGAAGGGGCGCGTCTGGTCCGGTCCACCAGGATCGATCTTGCAACAGAAACCGCCCATGTCATGGCCGGAGAGATGGTGATTTTCGGACGCGGCGCCATGGGTGAAACCGTGCGCCAGTGCCAGTTTCAGGAAAACTGGAGGCTGACATTGGCAGGCAGGACGATTTGGCGTGATGCCTTTGTCCTGAACCCGGCTGTTGCGATCAGCCCCTTCGGCTTGAACGGGGCAACGGCGATGGCCACCCTGATCTGTGCCGCGCCACAGCCAGAAACATTGCGCGATAGGGTTCGACCCTTATTGATGGACCTGCCAGGGGGGATTGCGGGGGCGACCGTGATGGGGCCGCTTCTGCTGCTGCGGTTCCTAGGCAAGGATCCAGCCGCGATGCGGGCGCGCTATATGCAGGTATGGTCTGTCTTGCGGCACCAGGCTTTTGGCCGCCCCGCACGGCTGCCAGCCTTGATTCATTGTTGATGGGAGGAGACGGGGCAAATGAACTTATCACCCAGAGAGAAAGACAAGCTGCTGGTCGCTATGGCGGCCGAAGTGGCACGCAAGCGATTGGCGCGGGGCGTGAAGCTGAACTATCCAGAGGCGATTGCCCTGATCAGTGACTATGTCGTTGAGGGCGCCCGCGATGGCCGCGCTGTGGCCGATTTGATGCGCGATGGGGCCACGGTCATCACCCGGGATCAAGTCATGGATGGCATCGCAGAGATGATCCATGAGGTCCAGGTTGAGGCAACCTTCCCCGATGGGACCAAGCTGGTCACCGTTCACACCCCAATCCGCTGAGGCAAAGGAGAGATATCATGATTCCAGGAGAAATCCTTTGTGCCGCCGGTGAAATCACCCTGAATGATGGGCGTGAAACCTTGACGCTGACTGTCGCAAATGGCGGGGACCGCCCGGTTCAGGTTGGCAGTCATTATCATTTCGCTGAAACCAACCCGGCCTTGAAATTCGACCGGGCGGCAGCGCGGGGCTTTCGGTTGGATATTCCAGCCGGAACTGCCGTGCGCTTCGAGCCAGGGCAAAGTCGAGACGTCACTCTGGTCGCCTATGCGGGCAAGAGGATCGTGACCGGATTTAATGGTGCGGTTCAGGGCCCGCTGGATGGGGGGAAATAAGTCATGGCATATTCAATCGACAGACAGGCCTATGCCGACATGTATGGCCCCACCACAGGCGATAAGGTGCGCCTGGCCGATACGAATTTGATCATCGAGGTCGAAAGTGACCGCACGATCTATGGCGAGGAAGTCAAATTCGGTGGTGGAAAGGTGATCCGTGACGGCATGGGCCAATCGCAAGCCACCCGCGCAGAAGGCGCGATGGATACCGTCATCACCAATGCCCTGATCCTGGATTACACCGGCGTCTATAAGGCTGATATCGGATTGAAGGGCGGCAAGATCGCCGCCATCGGTAAGGCGGGCAATCCCGATGTGCAACCAGCCGTCGATATAATCTGCGGCCCTGGAACAGAAATCATCGCGGGCGAGGGGCGCATTGTTACCGCCGGTGGGATTGATGCCCATATTCACTGGATCTGTCCGCAGCAGGCGGAAGACGCGCTAATGTCCGGCGTGACCACCATGCTGGGCGGCGGCACTGGACCGGCGGAGGGCACCAATGCCACAACCGCAACACCCGGCCCCTGGCATATGGCCCGAATGCTGGAGGCGGCAGATGGCATGGCGGTCAATGTCGGACTGTTTGGCAAGGGTAATGCGTCCCGCCCGGATGCCCTGATCGAAATGGTTGCTGCCGGAGCCATCGGATTGAAACTGCACGAGGATTGGGGCACCACCCCATCGGCGATTGATTGCTGCCTCAGTGTTGCGGAAGAAACCGATGTTCAGGTCGCAATCCACACAGACACGCTGAACGAAAGCGGCTTTGTCGAGAACACGATTGCCGCGTTCAAGGGACGCACCATCCATGCCTTCCACACGGAAGGGGCGGGCGGTGGTCATGCGCCAGATATCATCAAGGTCTGTGGTCTGGCCAATGTGATCCCCTCCTCAACCAATCCAACGCGGCCCTATACTCGCAATACAGTTGATGAGCATTTGGATATGCTGATGGTCTGTCATCACCTGGACCCCCGCATTCCAGAAGATGTCGCCTTCGCGGAAAGCCGGATTCGCAAGGAAACCATCGCGGCTGAAGATATCCTGCATGACATTGGCGCGTTTTCCATCATCGCGTCGGACAGTCAGGCAATGGGCCGTGTTGGCGAAGTTATTACACGAACCTGGCAAACAGCCCATAAGATGAAGATGCAGCGCGGCAGTCTGGACGGGGAAACGGGTGACAATGATAACCTGCGCGCCCGTCGTTATATCGCCAAATACACCATAAACCCCGCCAGAGCCCATGGATTGTCCCAGCATGTCGGGTCTATCGAAGTTGGAAAGCTGGCGGATCTGGTGCTCTGGAAGCCGATGTTTTTTGGCGTTAAGCCGGATCTGGTTTTGCGCTCTGGTATGATTGCCGCTGCGGCTATGGGCGACCCGAATGCCTCTATCCCAACACCACAGCCGGTGCATTATCGCCCGATGTTTGGCAGTTTGGGCGGTGCCTTGGGGGCAACGGGCGTCACTTTCATGTCTCAAGCCGGGGTTGATGCAGGTCTTAAGCATTCCCTGAACCTGTCCAAACAGGTTTTGGCGGTTAAAGGGTGTCGGACCGTGACCAAGGCGGATATGGCACTGAACGATGCCTTGCCGGAAATCACGGTCGATCCGGAAACCTACGAGGTTCGGGCCGATGGTGAGCTGTTGACCTGTGAGCCAGCGGCGGAATTGCCCCTGGCACAACGCTATTTCCTGTTCTGAGGATGTGATGCGGCGCGCAACGCAACGACATATGGCAGGCAGCTGGGTGGATGATGGCAATGCTGTCAGTGCCACGCTGGACCTGGATCAACGCAACCGGCGGCGCATCAAGCTGCAGGATGATCAGGGGGAAGCCTTCTTACTGGATCTGCCTAAGGCCGTAACATTGCGACAGGGCGATGGGCTGACCCTGCAGGATGGCGGCATGATTCGAATCGTGGAGGCGTCGGAACCGGTGGCCGATGCTCTGGGGGTCAGTCCAGCGGCAACCGCCCGTCTGGCCTGGCATTTGGGCAACCGGCATCTCCCGGTACAAATCCTGGACGATGGCACGATCCGTTTTCGCGCCGATGCGGTGATAGAGGCAATGGTGGAAGGGCTTGGGGCAACGGTAAAGCGTCACGAAGCCCCCTTCACACCAGAGGCCGGGGCCTATGATGCCGCCAGCACCGGGCATGGACATCATCATGATCACGGGCACGACCACGGACACGGCCATCCCCACAATCATGATCACCAATCTGTAAGGGTTGGATCGTGACACGCGCGCCGGACTGGTTGCAGACGGTTATGCTGTGGACCTCGCCCGCCTTTCCGGTGGGGGCGTTCAGTTATTCCCATGGGTTGGAATGGCTGGTGGAGACAGGCCAGGTGACCGACCGCACCAGCCTGGAATCCTTCATACGGGCTCTTTTGGAATTTNGNGATCTGCAGGCCGACGCGGCCTTCCTCTGTGCCGCTCATCGCGGCAATGACATGGACTTGGCCTTGGTGTTGGAGGAAGCGGTTAGTTTAAGGGGGGCGTCGGAACTGGCAGCCGAGTCCGTCAACCAGGGCCGTGCCTTTATCAAGGCGCTGCAGTTGGAAGGGACACACTATCCCCGCTTGTCGGCATTGCAAAATACGATGCCTGATGTCGGAATTCCTCATGCCGTTGCTTTTGGTGCAGCCTGTGCAGATGCGGGCATTCCGCTGGAAACCGCTGTTGAATCCTGGATGCATGGTGCGGTTGCCAATCTGGTGTCTGCGGGCCAGCGCCTTATTCCCTTGGGTCAGCGGGATGGGGTGGCGGCTTTGATGGCCCTTAAGCCATGTATTACCAAATTTGCGCAAAAGGCGATGGAAACACCATTCGACAGGATTTCCAGCGCCAGTGTGGCGGTCGATCTGGCCGCAATGTTTCACGAAACCCANTATACGAGGTTGTTTAGATCATGACGAAACCCGTTTCCCATACAGGCCCNGTNCGNATNGGCATTGGCGGTCCGGTCGGCTCTGGCAAGACGGCGCTGATGGATCGGCTGTGNAAGGCGATGCGCGANANCTATGANATNGCCGCCATNACNAACGANATCTANACNCGNGAAGATGCNGANTTCCTGACCCGCAGCGGNGCNNTGNCGCCGGANCGGATNGTNGGTGTTGAAACCGGCGGCTGCCCCCATACCGCCATTCGCGAAGACGCCTCGCTTAATCTGGCCGCTGTGGACGATCTGGTTGCGAAATTTCCCAAGCTGGAAGTGCTGCTGATCGAATCCGGGGGCGATAATCTGGCCGCGACGTTTTCGCCAGACCTGGCGGATATCACAATTTATGTAATAGATGTGTCCGCCGGTGATAAAATCCCGCGCAAGGGTGGGCCGGGGATCATCCGGTCGGACCTGTTGGTGATCAACAAGATCGATCTGGCGCCCTTGGTCGGTGCAGACCTGTCGGTAATGGATCGGGACGCGAAAAAGATGCGCGGCGACCGTCCCTTCCTGTTCACCAATTTGAAGGACAATAAGGGTGTCCCGGAAATTGTCACCTTCCTGGAAGACGCCGCCGGACTTGCCTGATCTTGTGAAACTGACACTTCTACAAATCGTCCCGTTCTCATCCTGAAGCGGCGCTGTAAGGATGGTACGTGCAGCAGGCTCCCCCTTCGAGACGCTACGTTCCTCAGGGTGAGGGTGAATCTGTAAGCACCATCGTCACCCCGGACCTTGATCCGGGGTCCAGGGCGGGAAGCGCGATTGGTGCGTGTGGCCCTGGGCACCCGCCTACGCGGGAGAGGCGGGGCTTGTTGAAGATTTACCGCAAAGGGCGCGGAGAAGGCGCAAAGGGCGCTGAGGGTATGATATTTGTTGCTGTCACCCCGGACGTGATCCGGGGTCCAGAGCAGCACGTGCGATTGAAACGTTTGTACCAGGGGGCTCAGAAAATGGGTTTACCTCAGCAGTAAATCCGCCAGGGCCTGGGGCGCGTTGACCATGCAGTCATGGCCGCTGGCAATGTCTTGCATGGTCCAGCCCATCTCCACGGCGCGCTGGCGATGGGATTCCAGCGGCGGGTAGATCGGATCGGTTACGCGGATATAGCGGACCGGCAAGCCATTATTCGGCAGGTCATTGAATGTGATCGCCGTCTCATAGGTGCGGATCGGATGCGGGGTCATGCGGGCCTCAATATAGGCCGCCTCAGTCGGGTCGGTCAGGCCCATGGCAATCGCCTTGGGTGGGGGCAGGCACAGGGTTTCACCCACCATGATGGCACTGGCCTTGCGCGCCGCCCAGACATCCGGGGCAACCGTCTCATGCGGCGCAACGCCAGACAGGGGGACCATCGCATCCAGATAGACCAGTTCCGATATCCGGTCCGGTAAGGTGGCCGCAGCCCCGGTAATCGCAATCCCGCCGAAGCTGTGCCCGACCAGCACCGTGTCGCGAATGTCCTGGGTCTGAATATGCGCCACCACATCATCGACAAAGGTTTGCAGGGTGATATCCGGTGACAATTCCCCCGCGCGCTCCCCCAATCCGGTCTGGGTGATATAGGACACGGTGTGGCCCCGTGCCATCAGGATCTTAGACAGGGCGTCCCAGCACCATGCGCCATGCCAGGCACCGTGTACCAATGTGAAATGGGTCATCGTTGTGTGTCCATAGTGAGCCGAAAAAGGCAAAATCCTGTGGCCTGCAGATCTCTTCCCACAGACCACTGTTTTTCCTACACTAGCGCAAATCCCGAGCAAACGGAATCGTTTGCGACGACGCATTTGCTAAAGAAACAAATGGTTAGAGTGTCCTGTGTGAGCTCATGCGAACGCATGATGCTCTAGCGCCAATAGAGGAGCAATATGATGACCGCCATTGACCGCCAGCACACTGGCTCTCACCACATTGATACGACTCTAAACAATTGGCAGGAAACCGGCGCGCCCGGCTTCTGGCTGAAACCAATCTTTAAGGACAGCCAGACCGGCGTGTCCACGGCGCTGATGAAAATCGATCCCGGCGCCTATACCCCGGATCACGCCCATGACCAGTTGGAAGAAATCTATGTCCTGGACGGCGATTTCTATGACGCAGAGCACAGCTATGGCCCCGGCCACTATTGCCAACGCGCCATCGGCGCCATGCATGAGGCCGGATCCAAGGGCGGATGCACAATGCTGCTGATGTATCGGCGGTAAGGGGGGAAGGAGCGGTTTACGAAGAATGATTGGGTACCGTTGTGTGACGTTATGCGTCTTCGCAACGCTTTCCAGAACGTGTTAAAGCCTTAACCAGCGAATCTGCTACTTTTTCTGGCAAAATCAGAGTTCCGACCTTTGTTCAAGTCCCCATTTTGTATTGCCAAGGGCTTACTATCATTGGCACCTTCATATAGGCTGTTTTGTATGGGTTGCCTAATTTAATGAGTATATTTTTAATCATGAATGGTACGACATTGTTTTATCCAATCGTTTTTCTTGGCTGTAGCTTAATCCGGCAATGTGGTGGCCCATGACGATAAATGTGCTCGTCTTGGTCTTTGAACTCACCAGAAAAACGGGGTTATGATGGATGGACACAGATTTTTTATTGCGGGGAAGAGAAACAAAAGTTTAAGCATTGTATTGTAACGGCCAAATTACTCTGCTTCCTCGCTTCTACCTATCATAAAATACTGAACTACTTATGTGTTTTGTATCGCGCAGTAAACTTTTCTGGACAAAATTTAATGTCCTTAAAAGCTGCCCTTGGCCCAACGTTTAGAATAGGTTGGCTATACACGTAACCGCGATCATTCTGTGAGTTTTGGAAAAAACGACCATAAGGGTCGACCATAATATAAGATTGCTCCATGTCATTGTTGTCTTCGATTGTTATTATTGATTCAAATGCTTTATGGCGTTTCAAGAATGATTTAAATTCATCATCTGTAACTGATAAATCGGTCGTGGTTACAGGCAGCATTCGCATTATTTTCCACCTATCTGGTCGCGCTCTTTTAATTAGTTCAGATAGGTCCTCTGATGAATTCACAGAATTGACCACGGTGTTAATTTTGATCTTTATATTTAAATTTTTGCGTCTGATCCGGTCGATCAAGCTAAGTACATCATCAATGGTCAAACATTTCCCACTTTTGTCCATTCGACCAATTTGAGAGTTTATCGTGGTACTTACCGAATCAACACTAAGCCCTATGATATCTAAACCGTTCGCACACTCAGTAATGACATCTGGTGAACTGCCGTTTGTGATAAGCGAAACATTGAATCCAATTTGTTTTGCTTGAAACACTATTCTTTGTAGGGAATTTCTCAGAATAGTAGGCTCTCCACCAGCCAAACTTAGACGCTGAGAACTCCATGAAAGACTTTTCTGCAGTGCATTGGGCGTCGCGCCATTGAAGTAGTTGTATAAACATTTAAGAAGGTTCTCTGTTGCTGTGTTATCTCGCCATAATTCTCTTTTTTGGTCAGTTTTTGCCCATTTTGCATAACAGTACTTACACTTGAAATTGCATGGTTGAGTAATATGCCAATTTAGCACTAACTCCTCAATTTTTTGTACTATTTTTGTGGGTTCATTAACTATAAGTTTATTTTGATTATGCCGTATTATATTGCTTTCCATTTTGACCTCTTCTAACAGTTTTTGTTGACTCAACTGCTTTTCTGTGATTATTTCGAAATATACAAAAAGGACCATTAAGTCAAAATTGCATAAATAGGATAATTTGACAAAATGGAAAAAAATGCAATAACTTTCTCAATGGTGGTTGCAAAATTTCTAAACGACATCCGGGAATCTTCGGGCCTTTCTCAATCCGAATTTCTTGAGAGGTTGGAAATGTCTCAATCATCTTGGTCAAGATTAAATCGTGGATTGTCATTTTTGACGTTGGAAGAGCTAAGGATTGCTTGCAAACTTCTAAACGTCGATGCATCCAACATTATAAAAAGCGCAGAAATCGCAATTGAAAAATTAAAAAATCAAGAAAATATAGAAGTTTTGTCTGCCAAAAAAGCTATTGATAATAAAACTGTTGCAACAACAATTGTTGCTGCCGCCGCACTTGCATTTCTCTTAGCACGCATATCAAAATAATTGTTAGTTGGAGCTAAACTTATGCTCACCCCCGCTCCACAAAACTCGCCACAACAGTTTTCTTCCCGGCCTTATCGAACTCAATTGAGAGGCGGTCGCCGTCTATGGCGGTGATGGTGCCGGGGCCGAATTTTTGGTGGAAGACGCGCTCTCCTGTGCCGAAATCGTGGTCGGTGCTGCTGCTGTAGCTGGCATCGATCACCGGTGCGCGGGTTTGGCTGAGGCCGCGCTGTTTCAGGCGTTGCCAGCCAGGGCCGCCGCCCTGAGAAGAATAGGTGGGGGCCGAGTAAGTGGAACCAGAATCGAAGTCTGAGGCTTTCGCACCGCCGAAGCCGCCACCAGTCGTGCCGCCCCCGAAGCTGCTGCTGCGGCCATAGCCGACCTGGGTGAAGGCAGCGCGGTCTTCGGCGCGGCCGCCACCAATGCCGCCATAGACGCCGCGGTCGGCCTCGATCAGGGCGTGTTCCTGGGGCAATTCATCGATGAAGCGCGACGGCAGGGCGGCATTCCAGGAGCCGTGAATGCGGCGGTTGGCAGCGAAGCTGATTTCACAGCGGCGCTTGGCGCGGGTGATCCCGACATAGGCCAGGCGGCGTTCTTCTTCCAGCCCGGCCAGGCCGCTTTCATCCATGGCGCGTTGATGGGGGAACAGGCCTTCTTCCCATCCCGGCAGGAAGACGGTCTCAAATTCCAGACCTTTAGCAGCATGCAGCGTCATGACCGAGACCATGGGNCCGACCGTGTTGGATTCGACCTCCATCACCAGGCTGATATGTTCCAGGAAGGCGGGCAGGTCGTCGAATTCCTNCATGCCCGACAGCATTTCCTTGAGGTTTTCCAGCTTGCCAGCGGCTTCCGGCTTTTTCGACTGCTTCCAGAAATCGGTATAGCCGCTTTCTTCCAGCACGGTTTCGGTCAGTTCCACATGNTCAANGCCTTCGGACAGNCGGCGCCANCGGTCGAACATGTCCATCGCGGCGAACAGCTTGCTGCGGGCAGCCGCNTTCAANTCGTCGGTTTCCACCATGCGNTGGGCGGTNATGGACAGCGGCAGGCCTTGCGCCCGGGCGGCCTTGTGCAGCGCTTGCAGTGTGGTTTTNCCNATGCCGCGCGCGGGCTTGTTGATGATCCGCTCAAAGGCCAGATCATCGGCGGGCTGGTGGATNACCCGCAGATAGGCGATGGCGTCGCGGATCTCTTCGCGCTCATAGAACCGGGGGCCGCCGACNACGCGATAGGGNATGCCCAGNGTGATGAAGCGTTCTTCGAATTCACGGGTCTGAAATCCGGCGCGGACCAGGATGGCGATTTCGTCCAGCGGCTCGTTCTTCAATTGCAGCGCTTCGACCTCATCGGCGATCAGGCGGGCTTCCTCGTCNCCATCCCACAGGCCNCGCACGCGCACCTTGTCGCCNTCATTGCGGTCGGTCCACAGGGTCTTGCCCAGTCGNCCCTCGTTCTTCTCAATCAGGCCNGANGCCGCGCCGAGNATATGGGGGGTGGAGCGATANTTCCGTTCCAGCCGCACGACCTTCGCGCCGGGAAAATCCTTCTCAAAACGCAGGATGTTGCCAACCTCCGCCCCGCGCCAGCCATAGATCGACTGATCATCATCGCCAACACAGCAGATATTCTGGCTTTCGCCTTCCTTGCGGCCCTGGGCCAGCAGGCGCAGCCACAGATATTGCGAGACGTTGGTGTCCTGATACTCATCGACCAGGATGTATTGGAACAGATGGCGATACCGCTCCAGCACCTCGGGGTGTTTGGTGAAGATCGTCAGATTATGCAGCAGCAGATCGCCAAAGTCACAGGCATTCAGGGTACTAAGCCGCTGTTGATATTGGCGATAGATTTCAACAGCACGGCCATTGGCAATGTCGCCGGATTCGGACGCACTGACACGCTCCGGGACTTGGCCCTTGTCCTTCCAGCGCTGGATGACATGGATCAGCATGCGGGCGGGCCAGCGTTTTTCGTCCACGCCTTCGGCTTCCAATACCTGCTTTAACAGGCGGATCTGGTCGTCGGTATCCAGAATGGTAAAGCTGGATTTCAGGCCGACCAGTTCAGCATGCTTGCGCAGGATGCGGGTGCCCAATGCGTGGAAGGTTCCCAGCCACATGCCCTCTGTCGCCGGGCCAACCAGATGGGCGACGCGCTCGCGCATTTCCTTGGCGGCCTTGTTGGTGAAGGTGACGCACAGGATCTGATAGGGTTTCGCCTTGCCCTGATGCAGAATTTGCGCAAGCCGGGTGGTCAGCACGCGGGTCTTGCCGGTGCCAGCCCCCGCCAGCACCAGGACGGGTCCGTCAATCGCCTCCACCGCCAGACGCTGGGCATCATTCAGAGTGTCCAGCCAGGGCGGTGGCGCGGAATTGCTGCGCCCCGGATAGGCGGGGGCNGGGCCGCTGGGCACAGCGGGGAAGTCGATATCNTCGTAATCCANTGGGTCTGACATNGGNTCTAGTATAGCCTTCNGGCGCGNNNGGAAAACCCCACCNGNTNNNGGNGNGNCAGAAAATATNNGNTCATTCTGTGTCTTCGGGGCCNACCCACATGAAGGGNTTATANGCGATCTCCCACAAATGGCCGTCCAAGTCCTTGAAATACCCGGAATAGCCGCCCCAGAAAACNTTCTGAGGGNGTTTTACAGCCGTCGCCCCGGCCNCAAGGGCCTCTGCGAACAGGGCATCGACTTCNGCNTCGGAACCCAGATTATGGGCCAGGGCNAAGCTGTTNAAANTGGCTTTCTCGCACGGCACATTGGCGTCTTNCGCCANNGAGTCGCGNCCAAATANNCCNAGCCANGTNCCNTTCANGGTGAANAAGGCGACNNNGGGNGGNGANTCCATGCGCGGCAGTCCCAAGCCTTTTTCATAAAAGGCGATNGATTTTTCCANATCATCCACGCCCAGCGTGATCATNCTGATTCTGGGTTTCATGGNCGGGGTTCCATTTTCTCCGCTTCAGTCCGGTTTGCTGTGCCCTGACGCTCTCGCCACCAGATCATCAAGCCGCTGATAACAATGATAACGCCCCCCACGGCCATGTTCCATGCCGGGATATCCCCCCAAATGGCATAGCCCATCCCTGCGGCAAAGATCAGGCTGATATAACGGAACGGGGCGACCAGATTGACAGGTGCAAAGCGGAAACTTTCGATCTGAAAGAAATACGCCCCGAACATAAAGGCAGCTGCGCCCAGGATCAGGGCGATATCAAACAGGCCTGGCATCTGCCACGAACCGGCTGTCACCGTGGTATAGCCCGATATGACAACCGCCAGCACTGTATAGAACATAATCGCCAGCGAATCGTCACCTGAGACCAGTCGGCGCGACGAGACATCGCGAACCGCCGTCAGCAAGGCCGTGACCAGGGGCAACATCGCCACCTGCCAGCTATAGGCCGCAGGGGCGTCTATTAACAATCCACCGGGGTTCAGGGCGATGAAGACACCGACAAATCCAACAGCCATCGCGATCCAGCGCCGCCAGCCGACAGTTTCTTGCAGAATAACAATCGCCAACAGGGTTGAGAAGACAGGCGAGATGAAGACGATTGCAAGCGCATCTGCCATCGGCATCAGGCTGAGTGCCGTCAAGAAGGTGAAGGTGGCCGCCGTGATCGCCAGTGCCCGAACCCCCATCGCCGTCTTGTTCTGAATGCGCAAAGCCCCCATACGACCTTTCAACTGCAGCAGGCCAATGATCACAAACAGAATGACCGTCCCACGCAGCGCCATGATCTCTCCGACCGGCCAGTTTGCGGTCAGGAATTTCGCAATCGAATCATTCAGGGTCAGCAGAAACGACCCCATGATCGCAAAGGCGATGCCTTTGGTTGGCAGATCAGACGTTGTTGGACGCAAGGGCTGGGGCAGATTGGGGGCCGGAATGGTAGGGGGCGTCGGGCCGCTCATATCGCTTCCTCCCGCCGTGTGTCCAGAATGCATTGGTGATAGCGGGCCATCACGTCATGTTCGTGCAAAACCCCCATCAAACGTTTGTCTTCCAGATTATTAACCACGGCGATATGTTCCTCGTTACACTCTTCCAGCAAGTTCATTGCATCTTCCAGGTCCGTATCGACGGTGGCCAGGGGCGGGGCCCGGCGACAGACATCAATCGCGCGCAGATCCGAGTCATGGAGATGTTCAAAGGCATCCGCCCCCAAATCTCCTAAGATGATGGTCCCGACCAGACAGCCTTCCTCGTCAACGACAAAGACCTCGCTATAGCGGGTAGCGGTCAGTTTCTGGCGTATTTCCGGCAGCAAAGAGGAAGGTTGAACCGTCACATAATCCTGTTCCATGACTTCCCGGACATTGGTTTGTCGGATGATGCGGGATTCCCGGCTGCCCATCAGGTTGATTCCGCGGTCTTCCAACTGCCAGTGAAAGAAAGAACGCTTATACGTTGCTGTGAATATCTGTGTCGCGATGACTGTGGCAATCATCACGGCGATTGTCAGCGCGGAATCCCGGGTTAATTCATACACGATGAAGATTGTTGAAATCGGGGCCCCCAATGTGGCACCGGCCACTGCGCCCATACCGACCAATGTATAGGCCCCATGCCCGGAAGAGAGATAGGGGAAAATACCTGTCGCAACGAAGCCAAATGCCCCCCCTAACATCGCGCCCAGAAACAGCGATGGAGAAAAGATCCCCCCGCCGAACCCAGAGCCAAGTGTCAGTGCCGTTGCCGCCGTCTTGAATACAAGCAAGGTGATCAGCATGGTCAAAGGCAGCATCTCATTTAGGGCTTCGTCCGTTGCCTCATATCCCACGCCCATGACTTGCGGCAGGAACAGGCCGATAACCCCAACGGCCAGGCCCGCCAGGGCGGGGCGCAGAATGGGATGGATGTTCAATCGATTATGCGTATTCCGGACAACGTCAATGGAAACGCACAGCGCGACCGCGACCCCTGCGCTGATACAGCCCAGAATCGCAAAGGCGGGAAATTCCCAGAAGGAGGCGATTTCGTGTACCGGGATGGTGAAGGCCGGGAAATCTCCAAAATAAGAGCGGCTGACCAGGGTGCCCCCGACAGAGGCGATGACGACAGGGGCAAAGCTGCGCAAGGCATAGGAGCCAATGACCACTTCCAGCGAAAAGAACACGCCTGCAATTGGGGCATTAAAACTGGCTGCCACACCAGACGCCACACCGCATCCTAACAACAGGCGGCGGGTTTCCGGGTCCAGCTTCAGGATTTGTGAAATCAGGGTCGACAGAAAGGCGGCGAAATGAACAACCGGTCCTTCGCGCCCCGCTGATCCGCCTGATCCAATGGTAATGGCGGAAACGACAAAGCCGCCAAAGCCGCTGCGTTTGCTCATCTTACTGCGGCGAAAGGCGGATGCTTCCATCACATCAGCGACGCCTTGGGGACGGCGATCCGGCATCAGATAATAGACGATCAAACCGACCAGAAGTCCCCCAACCGCCGGGGCGAAAAGGATAATCCAGGGGGATACATCTGCCGCATTGGAATGAAAATGGTCGCTGGAAAAGCCAAAGAACAGCGTTTGTACCAGCCCAATTGCTTCCCGGAAGGCGATGCCCGCACCACCGCCCAATGTGCCGATGAATACCGCCAGCAATCCCAGTCGGATCTGATCGTTTTTGATCAGCCGTCGAAACCATTCAATCGTGCTGTTTGGCGCGACCGTCGCCACGGCCGACCCTCCCGCCTGGGCGCACATCCCCGGATGTGACCCTGTTGCGTTGATATATTAGTCTTCAGACAAGACCAGAATCGTCTTCGCACGGCAAGGCATGGTGCCGATGCATGATCGGATTTTTGTTCCAGGACCGTCTGTTGCAGATTAATCGGCGTTGATGACTTCCAACTGGGTTTCCAGCACGGTTTGATTGCGACCATTTCCCTTTGCGAAATACAGCCCCTCATCGGATCGACTGATAAAATCGGTCAGGGATTCGCCGGGGTGATACAGGGCAACACCAATGGACAGGGTAATATTGCCCATTTCCTCACCAGTCGTACGGTTTCGGATGCGTTTGGTGGAAACCGCATTTCGGATATGGTCGCATACCGTCTTTGCATCATACAGCTTGGTTGTGGGCAGGATCAGGGCGAATTCTTCCCCGCCATAGCGCGCGGCAAGATCCTTGCCCTTAACATTGCCTTGCAGAATATTGGCGACCAATTTCAGCACCTGGTCGCCGGTCTGGTGTCCATATGTGTCATTGAATTTCTTGAAAAAATCGATATCCGCCAGGGCAAGACACAACGGCTCCCCATCTTCCATCGCCTCCATCGCGCGCTGGCGCAGGGTCGTGTCGAACATCTTGCGGTTCGCGATACCTGTCAGGGCGTCCGTCATTGCCTCGCGCTGGACGTCTTCCAGGTTTTTCCTAAGGCTGGCGATTTCCTGCGATGATTCTTTCAGTTTTGATTGCAGTGCAGAATTTGATTTCTGCATTTTCTGGGTTTCCAGCGCCAGCGATTGGACCGCTTCGCGAATCCCGACCAGACCTTTTGAATCCGTCAAAGCGCCCAGGCTTTCGGTCAGCGTCTTGCCGAAATCCGCTACGCCGCCAGAAGCATCCCCCATCATGTCCAGAACACGCCCGACCTGGCTTTCTATTTTTTGTGACGTTTCCTGAAGGGCGATGCCTTCATCAGAATTCGTGAAGAATTTATCATAGACTTCATCATTCTTTTGCGACGTGAAAACCTGTTTGTTGCTGATCAGGACATCCAGCGTCTTTTTCAGATCCGGGTATTTTTCATTCGCATAAGTGTACCAAATCGCAAAATTGCGTGGTGTGGCGGGAATATTATTGGATTTCATGATATCCAGCGCGCGCTCTGCATATTCTTGCGCCAACTCTATTCCTTCAGAATATTCCACCGAAACTCACCCTCCCCAGAACGAACTCTATGAACGACCTTTTGTTGGCCAGGGCAGACCCCATCCGCCGCCTGCCCATCCAGGTCCTATTAAGAACTATCACATACTAGAATACCAAACGTTCATCCATGCATATCAGGCCCATCTTTGTGAATTTTATAAATGACCTGGCGGGATCGAAATTCTTCCGGTCTGGTCATTGCGCTGGTCATTGCGTGGCTCACATATGCATAGATTATAGTATGCTATCAAATTGTTCCCAACGCTCAACCGTTTTGGCAGATGTGAATCAGCCCTTCAGCCCGGATCCAATCGATATTTAAATCAATTTAGAATGTGTTCCAGTCATCCGGAAGCATAAACTGTGCATGCGCCTCAAGAACGGGCTTCAAAACAGATGCTGTATGGGCAATTTCATCGACTGTGCCTGAAACGGGAATTTCCAGGCGCTCCTCAACTGCGGCCAGATAGTGCTCCGGCTCCGCATACAGCGCCTGGACCATATGCAGTCCTTTATCAGAGAAACCGACAAGTTGCGTGGTCAGCATCAGTTTTCTGCCGCCTGGGACTTCGCGCAGATAAGACACCCGATTGGCTTTGATCTGAAACGGCAGGGACAGTCCATGATCCTTTCGAAACGCCTGTGCTGCCAGATCAAAGGCCTGAACATAATATGCGACGTTGAAATGATCATTGTAATCCGTCCATTCCGCGATAACCGAAGGCGTTGCGCTGCTGATCAGGGAGTCGTGAAAAACAGGGAGTGTGGAACGGACCATTCTTAGCATTCCTGGTGTTTGGGTGAGTTTCAGGCGGGTCCACAGTGTGCTGGACAAGCGGCGGGAAGGGCAAGCCAAAAGGGCTGACCGCGCCCAGCCTGGATTGGCATGAATGCAACACCCTGGATTGGCATAAATGCAACACTGGGTTCGGGAAATAGTGGGGGTGTGGTTTGCTCGGTGGTGCGGTCAGGGCCTCTATGCTAGACCCTGAATGTACAGATATTTTAGGAATTTCAGGTCTGTACAATGTGTCGTGTTTTGGGAGTGTTGCTTCGGGTGGGCTGGATGTACCGATGGTTCGGGGTTTCCAGTTTACAGCGACATAGTCAGGATGGGGTTTCATATCTTTGTAGAATGACATTGATATGATTTGTTGCGTGATGCCAGAGTCTTATATTAGAGATATGGCATGCGTTTTGGCTGACTTTTGGGGCACAAGGTCGGCATTTGAGTTGAGGGATTTGTAACAGAATGTCGACTGGCTCTGATTTCTTTTCTGTTTTGCGGCGTGCGGGGCTGGGTCTCATTCTCGCATTGGGTCTTGCTGGCTGCGCAACTGCGCCGACCGACCCGGTAGAGCGCGAAATTTATGAAGAAGCCAATGATCCGGCTCAACCCCTCAACGAAGCAATTTTCGAATTCAATATGGCGCTGGACAAGGTAATTGTTCGCCCGATTGCCAAGGCTTATGAGTTTCTGCTGCCTGATCTTGTCCGCGATAGCGTGCGGAATTTCATTCGCAACCTGAAAACGCCTGTCATCCTGGCAAACGATTTGATGCAGGGGGAGACGGAGCGCGCTGGCGAAACCATGGGACGTTTCCTGACCAATACGCTTTTGGGCGGGGGTCTGTTTGATGTCGCCGGTGCCGCCGGTATTCCGTATCATGAAGAAGATTTCGGCCAGACATTGGCGGTTTGGGGCGTGGAAGAAGGGCCGTATATCATGCTGCCCTTCCTGGGCCCGTCGTCTCCGCGGGCATTGGCTGGCTTTATCGTGGATGCAGGGCTGGATCCGTTCCGCTGGTGGGGATACCATTCGGACCGCCCATGGATCGAATACAACACGGCGATCCGTGCGGGTGTGGAAGTGATCGACTCGCGCTCCCGCAATTACAGCCAGTTGGAATCTTTGGAAGAAAATTCACTGGATTTCTATGCGACTGTCCGCAGCCTGTATCGTCAACAGCGTGAAAGCATGATCCGGAACGGGGTGGATAACGACGAATCGATCCCATCAATTGGGTATGACGAGAATTCTCCTGCGGAAGACGGTGTGCCGCAGGCAGAAATCCCCTCACCAAGTGCACTGAATTAAACGTGGAGTGACAATGCAGCGTCGTAGTTTCATGAGTGTATCTGCAGGTGTCGTTCTGTTTGTTTTGTTGGGCCTTGGACTCCCCTTCTCATCCCATGCACAAGAGGATGCCGGCGCGTTTATTCAGAATTTGGCCGATACGGCCCTGACGGCGCTGACCGACGAAAAAATCTCCAATGCGGAACGTGCGGACCGGTTTCGCGATTTATTGCAAGAGGGGATGGATATTCCCACTGTCGCCAGCCGTGTTCTGGGACCCTATGTTCGCCGTGCCACAGATGAGGAAATGAAGGAATTCGTTTCTCTGTTGGAAGAAAACATTGTTCGGAAATACGCCATCATGTTCAAAGGCTATTCCGGTGAGTCCATCAATTTGGTCGAGACTAAGCCTCTGCGCGGCGACATGCAGCAAGTTACGGTGTCTATTCAACGCACAGACGGTCAGCCGCCGGTCGATGTCCGATGGATTGTACACAAGGTGGATGGCCAGAACAAGATCATCGACATCATTGTTGAGCGGGTATCGATGGTAACCACCCAGAAGGAAGAATTCGTCTCTGTAATTCGCCGGGGTGGCGGAAAGGTCGAATCGCTGCTGGGGGAATTGCGGGAACGCAACGCAGAATTGGCCACCAACGTAAAAGATTAGGGGTCAGGGGTTTCTGACCTGGCGTCGCGTGTTTCTGTGTCTAAGCCATCCTCCCCTTCTTCATCCTGGTAAAGCGGTTTTACGGTCTGGGCTACCAGCGCTTCCAAGGCCGCGCGGGGAAGCCTGTCTGTTTCGATGCCTTTTACCGCTGTATAGCGTAATAAATTCCCGCGAACGATACCGGCACGGTCCGCCATGCGGGCGTCCCGCCCCGGCAAATGCTCCAGCAAAAGAAGCAAGTGATCCATCTGGACAAATTCTGCCGCCAATTCGGCCTGTTTGATCAGATCCCGCACAGATTTCGCGCGTTCCGGATCAATCGGGCCGACGGCTTCCTTCAGGCGGCGGCGCAAGGCGCGGATGGGGTCGATTGCTGTTTCCCGCCACGGCTTGACCGACTGTTCCGCCTGGGCCAGGGCGTCAGGGGATAATCGCACGCCATGCTGCCCCACCCAACAGCACATCAGGATCAGGGTGACATCCAGGTCAAAGCGGTCCTGTAAATCCAGACAGGCGGCTTCCACCCCCTGCGCTGCATACAGGCTAAGGCAAAACTGGCGAAATGTGTCGCTATCGTGTGAGGAATCCTGTGTCATAGCCCTAGTGTGGTGCGCGGTTATTTGGGATGCAAGGACATGCTTCATTCCTGTAACAGAGGCTGCTATAGTCCGACCGCATAGAATGATAATTTCACAGGTGATACCATGCGGCCCGCCTAATCCGGCGGGCTGCCTGTTTCTTGAAGGCTGTTATGGACGAAGTTGAAGAATCTGAAATCCGCGCACGGATCGCGGCCCTGGAAGAAGAGCATCGCGATCTGGATCAAATGATTGCACGGGTCTCTGAATCCGCCCCGTTTGATCAGTTGCAATTAATTCGGATGAAAAAGCGCAAGCTGGCGATCAAGGATCAAATGGCCCGGCTCAGCGGTTTCCTGTTGCCCGATATTATTGCCTGACGCAGCGGGTCAGTATTTCAACTCGTTGTAAATCGGCTCTACGGAGTGATTCCAGCGTGTGTGATAGGCCTGTAACTGGTCGTCAGCCAGCGTGCGACCCGTCGCAACGATCTGATGCAGGGGCTCGATATACTGTGTTTCATCCAGGCCAGAACTTGAGCTCAGTCGGGCCCGGCGTTTCAGGCCCCCCTGACAGATCTCCAGCACTGTGCGGGCAACATCCTGCACCGTCCCATCGCGGAATTTTGCACCCAATGCCTGCTTTGGCACCGCATCGCGCATTGCAGAGATTTCAGCAATGCTCCAATCCTTGATCAGATCTGCCGCTTCCTGTTGCGCCTGG
>PAKU01000003.1 GCA_002706265.1 Polycyclovorans sp.
CTTGTATAAGATAGCCATTCTCAACCATTTTCCGCACATTATAGGATACGTTGGAGCCAAGGTAATAGCCACGGTGCGTCAACTCACCCACGGTCAGTTCATCCTCTCCAATATTATAGAGAATCAACGCCTGAATGTTGTTGATGTCGCGAATGCCAAGCCGATCAATTTCACCTTTGACCACTTCGAGAAATTGTCGATGCAGCCGTTCGATTAATCGGATGACGCTAAGATACTCCTCCTTCACCGGCACATCTCTTTTATCGTTTTACCATTGCCTTGGCGTATTCGACCAACCGAACCACCAACGACAATTGTGTTACACCCATTTGCTCCCATCGCATAGCGGCAACCTTAATCGACGGGCTAAAGCTTTGTCTAGCCTCGATTTATGGGCCTAGCTGTCGCGCACCATTTTTATGATAGCAGAGAAATCCATACCCTCATTTCCCGAATCGGTAAATCGCTCATACATTTCCAATGCGCGCGCACCCAATTCAGTCTGTGCCTGAAAGCTTTTCGACGCCCCCTGGCTCAACCGCAGGTCCTTAACCATCATGGCCGCCGCAAAGCCAGGCTTATAGTCCCGGTTGGCAGGAGAGGTCAGTACCGGCCCTGGAACCGGGCAATAGGTTGTCAGCGACCAGCACTGGCCAGAAGCCTTGGATGAAACATCGTACAGCTTCTGATGATCGAGACCCAATTTCTCTGCTAAAACAAATGCTTCAGCAACAGAAATCATCTGAATACCCAGCATCATATTGTTACAGATCTTCGCAGCCTGACCGTTTCCGGCACCACCGCAATGCACGATGGTTTTGCCCATCTTTTCCAGCACGGGTTTGGCGCTGGCAAAATCCGCATCGCTGCCCCCCACCATGAAGGTCAAAGTGCCGGCCTCTGCCCCACCAACACCGCCAGAAACTGGCGCATCGACCATGGGATAGCCCTTATCGGCCGCCATCTTCGCCACGATGCGGCTGGTTTCCACATCAATGGTCGAACAATCGATCAACAAAGCGCCCGCCGGCGCGGACCCCAGAATAGTGCCTTCATAGACATTCAGAACATGCGGCCCGGCAGGCAGCATGGTGATGACTACATCGACCCCGCTTACCGCCGTACGGGCGCTTCCAGCGCCTGTCGCCCCGGCATTGACCAGGGATGCGACATGATCTTCCGATAAATCAAAAACAGTCACATCATGGCCCGCCGCAATAAGATTGCGAGCCATGGGTCCCCCCATATTCCCAATACCGATAAATCCAATTTTCATGGCACTTCTCCCTAACAAGTGGCGCGCCCTATCCTAGCGCGTCCATTTCTTCATTTTACTGTTCCGAAACGCCGACGCAAACACTCAGAATTGCAAGTCCCCTTCCAGCGGCCGCTGAAAGAATGCCTCAACATCTGCGTCTTGGACCGCCTCCACTGTATCTGGCGCCCAATGCGGCGATTTATCCTTATCAATCAACAGCGCGCGGACTCCTTCATGAAAATCGGACCCCGCTCGCAGGGCATGGCGAACCATCCTGTATTCCATCTGCATATTCGCATCAAAATCCTGCTGTGCGCCCCGTCGCAGTTGGACCAGTGTGACCTTCAACAAGGTTGGCGACTTTGTCGACAGATGTTTCAGAATGGTTTGCGCGATATCGCCCCCATCCGCCCGCAAGCGGGCCAAAATATCTTCCATCGATCCATCAGAAAATATCTCGTCAATCTGACCCCGCAAGGCATCCAGGGCGGATGCTTCCGCCTTTGCGACATGCTGGGCGGCACAGGCACGAACAATGTCCCCCGGCGATCCGGCGGACCAGTCCACCGCTTCTAGCGCTGAAAAAAACGATTCTCGCGCCGATGCTGGCATGTAGTGATCGGCCAATCCGATAGACAGCATATCAGCCGCCCCCAGACGCGCGCCGGTTAAACCCAGATATAGCCCAACCTGGCCGGGACAGCGTGACAGGAAATGACTGCCGCCCACATCCGGAAACAGGCCGATCCCGGTTTCCGGCATGGCGAAAACAGTTCGTTCCGTGACGATACGACAATTGCCATGCACCGACAGGCCAACGCCACCGCCCATGGTGATTCCATCCAGAAAGGCGATATAGGGCTTTGAATACAGGTGAATGGCCCGGTTCAATCGATACTCCGCCTGAAAAAACTCCCGGCTTAAAGGATCCTGTGCCTGACCGGCCTTACTGACCGCAATAACATCGCCGCCGGCACAAAAGGCCCGGTCCCCTGCCCCTTCAATAACCACGGCCTTGATACCTGGGTCAGCCTCCCATTTGGTCAATGCGGATTGTATGCAGGTCACCATATCAAACGTGATCGAGTTCAGGGCCTTTGGCCTGTTCAACACGATGAACCCGACGCTGCCGCGTTGCGACAGCAAAACATCTTCAAAATCTTCCATCGAAAACCCTACACCAGACCATCGAGAATGAGCTTGTGCGCAGGATACGGGAAGGCAATCGTTAGTCAACAAACTCAGCAACAACAGACCGGTCAGGAACCAGTCCGCGCTTAAGTCTGTCCAGCACCACAGTTATTCACAAATGGACACAACGCAGGGTCGCCAGACGTGACCATGCAGGATAAGGTTCGCCCAATACGCTTTCGGACTGTCTTACGTCAGCGGATATAAAACGAATGATACCGCTGTGTTCCTTTCACTATTCGGGCCCTTACTATGTCACTGACCTTGTATTACGCACCTGACAATGCCTCTCTGGCCCCGCATATTGCGCTGCGCAGAATTGGCGTCCCGTTTGATTTGGTGATGATTGATAAATCCAGAAGTGACCAGAACAGCGATTGGTACAAGGCGTTAAACCCCCATCAACGCGTTCCAACGCTGGTACATCGAAACCCTGCAACCGGGGACACTGTTGTGCGGGAAGCCGCTGCTATCTGCCTGTATCTGGATGACCAGTTTCCCGCAGCCGGATTGATGCCCCCCACCAAAAGCCGGGATCGAGGCGTTGCGCTGGATTGGCTGATATACCTGACCAACACGGTGCAGGCCGACCTGATGGTCTGGAACTACAATTTTCGATACGCACAAACAGACGCGCAAAAAGCGACCTTGCGCGAACTGACCGGCGCCCGACTTGTCGAGATGTTCAAGACCGCAGATCAGCATTTGGCAACGTCGGGCCCCTGGATCAGCGGTATCGCGCCCAGTTGCGCCGACTATTTTCTATTGATGTTGGCGGGTTGGGGGGAACAGTTTGGTATCTCACCCCTGCCCTCCACCAATGTCAGTATCCGACGCCATGCGCTGGCCTGTCAGGCCCTGCCGGAGGTTCAGGCCGCTTTCGAGGCGGAGCAGATCTCCGTGTTTTTCCAATAGAGGCTTGATGGTTCGTGGCATTTAAACTCAAAGGTCCCAACACACTGGGCATAGTATGTGTCCTGCTGGCGGTGATGTTCTTTTCCGCCTCCGACATGCTGATCAAATGGTTGGGCGGCACCTATCCGTTGCATGAAATCATCTTTGTGCGGGCCTTCGTCGCATTGTGCATTATCGCAGGTCTTTTCGTGCCGTTGGAAGGCGGCTATCGCAATCTGCTTACCAAGCGCATGCCGCTGCATATTCTGCGCGGCTGCAGTGTCATTATCGCCAATATGGCGTTTTTTACCGGTGTTGCATCCTTGCCCATTGCCGATGCAACGGCGATCTTCTTTGTCGCCCCCCTGTTCATCACGGCCTTATCCGTCCCCTTTTTGGGTGAAAAAGTGGGGTTTCGTCGCTGGGCAGCGGTCAGTGTCGGTTTGATGGGCGTCATCATCATCATCCGACCGGGCACCGATGCCTTCAAATGGGCCGCGCTTGCGCCAATTCTGGCCGCTTTGGCCTATGCGACGATGCAGATCACGGCACGACGATTGGGGGTCACCGAAAAGGCTTCGGTCATGGCCTTCTATATTCAGCTAACCTTCTTATGCTTTTGCACGCTGGCCGGGCTTACCGTTGGGGATGGCCGCCTCGCAGAAGGGTTGGAAGACCCAAGTTTACTGGCCCTTTTACGGGCCTGGCGCATGCCCAGCACCGATGATCTGTTGGTGATGCTTGGTGTTGGCGCATTATCAGCCTGTGGCGCCTATCTGATTTCACAGGGTTACAGATCCGTCGAAGCCACCATCGCCGCCCCCTTCGAATACATCGCCATGCCCATGGCCGTGATGTGGGGGGTGGTCGTATTCGGCGAGCTTCCAGACAAAGTCGCCATCGGTGGCATTTTGTTGATCGTCGCCAGTGGCCTGTACTCGTTCTGGCGCGAAAACATCCGAGGAACCCCAGTTTCTGCAAAGGCACAAATCATCAAGGGGCGATAACAGGGGCCCGATCCAACGGCCGTGTGAAGAGAACGATTATGCCCGCGCACGCAATGAACACCATTCCAACCAATGTGGTCGCGTCTGGAATTTCTCCAAAGAAAACGTATCCCCAGAAACCAGCAAAGATCAAAAAGGCATAGTCGAAGGTTGCTATCACTTGCGGATGGGGTGACTGATATGCTTTTGCCAGACCGATGCTGATCCCGACCATCAACACGGCTAAAATCCCAATCACCTGCCAGTTTTGCGCCGTCATAAAGCTCCATGCGCCCAATAGGAATGGATAATTCACCGACCAGAATACGTCGCCAATGAAGCTCATTAGCAAGCTGACCACGGATCCAACGGTGAACAGCGTCATATTGAGCCACAGTGCAAGTATGGGTGCCGAGACGTGACTGCACTTTGCCCGCGTTAGAATGGCCGCAATGGCATACATGAAGGCCGCGAAAACCGGAACTAAGGCCAACAGTGAAAAATCACTGGTCGTGGGTTTTACAATAATCAACACACCGGCAAAACCGATCAGAATAGCGATCCAATGCCTGCTGGTGATACGCTCCTTCATAACAAATGCAGACAATCCCGTAATAAAGAGTGGGGCCGTATAAAGTGCTGCGGCAATCACTGACAGGTCCAGGACAGGAAGCACACCATAGATACTGAGATACATCAGGGCGAGTGCGATGCTGCGCAAAAACACCCAGCCAAACCCGGCTACATAAACCTTTCTTTTGGTGATCGAAAAGAGGATTGGGACGACGATCACAGATCGTAGAACATATATCTGCCAAAGCGTCATGTCGGAGCTGGATTTTTTAACGAACGCATCCGCCAGCGCCATTGCGAAAACCGTCGCGAGAATTGTCGCGATACCAATGGCAAGCGGTATAACAGTCTGTTTAGAAACAGAAATAGAATGGGGCATGGCCGATCTCCTAAAGGCTTGCCCACTGTCTATCAGCATTAGATAATAGCGAATAGTAAGCTCAAAATTACTTTAATGTTTGGTGAAATCGAACAATGAACCGATCTGATCTTCACGCCCTGCAAACGTTTTTAGCCATTGCGGATCAAGGGTCCCTAAGGGCGGCTGCGCGTGTTCTTGGTGTCAATCCACCGGCCATATCGCATCAATTAAAGAACTTTGAAGATCGCCTTGGAACGCCGCTATTTGTTAGAACGACACGGTCTGTCACACTCACCGATGCTGGGCAGACTTTGTATGATGGTAGTCGCTATCTGTTGGGAGCGATTCAAGATACTGTTGATAACACCAGAAATGCCGCGCAGGCTAAGACAGGCCAGCTTCGTATAACGCTGCCATTCCGCGCCTGGCAGGTGATCGTGGCGCCAAAACTCGCCGGTTTCCAAGATACCTATCCAGGTATTGAACTGGACTTAACAATCGAAGAATCGCTAACAGATATCATTCAAGGCGGATTTCATGCAGGAATTCGTCTGGGCGACCATTTGCAAGAGAACATGATTGCGACACGACTCTCCGCAACTGAGGAGGCCGCTTATATCGCGTCACCCCGCTACCTCGAAAAACACGGAACACCAAACAGACCCCAGGACCTGCTGACCCATCATTGCATACGGCATCGATGGCAGAGTTCTGGACGCATTGCGACTTGGCAGTTTACGGGCACGAAAGAAAACTACACGGTATCCCCACAGGGTGGACTTATTTTCAATGATTTAAGGTCTGTTGTCGATGCTGCATCTCGTGGGTTTGGTATTGGCTGGTCCCTTAAACGAGGCGTCCAGGAAGACCTTGATACAGGCCGACTGGTCCAAGTCTTAGCGGATTATACGCCGATGCGCCCCGGCTTCTTCCTATATTTTTCCAAGCCACTCAGGTCGCTTCGTTTACTCCGCGTTTTCATCGAACATTTTCGGGCGACCTAAAAGCCCGCCTCTATAGCATCAATTTCATGCCATGGTGGCTGGCGACGAAGCCCACCTGTTCGTAAAAGCGCTTGGCGTCCTGACGAGCGGTGTTGGTGGTCAACTGTACCAACCCACAATTCGCCGCCTTCGCCTGATCAATCGCCCACAGCATCATTTCCTGGCCGATCCCCTGGCCGCGCAAATCACTGCGAACGCGCACGGCTTCTATCTGCAGCCGTTTTTTGGCTTGCTGGCTGATGCTGGGAATAAGGGTCAATTGAAACGTGCCGACGGCCTCCCCATCGCGCTCCACCAACAGGACACGGTTGTTGGGGTCTGCATCGATTTCAGCGAGGGCTTTCAGATATAGCGGATCAGCCGGATCACGGTTTTCCCGGATCCGGCCTAAATCATCATCCGCAAGCAAGGCAATGACCGTNGTCAGGTCNGCGGGNCCGATATCNCGANAGGTCAGTCCCGCCATGATGCGCCCTTACCAGGTATCCATTTCCTTTTTCAGGTTGCCATCAATGGCATCCAGGAATTGGGTTGTGGTCAGCCATTTCTGGTTCTCACCGATCAACAGCGCCAGATCCTTGGTCATGTGGCCGCTTTCGACGGTTTCAATGCACACACGCTCAACCGTTTCAGCGAATTTAATGACATCGGGCGTATCGTCGAATGTGCCACGGGCCTTCAAACCGCGTGTCCAGGCAAAAATCGACGCGATCGGATTGGTGGAGGTTTCCTTGCCCGCCTGGTGCTGGCGATAATGCCGTGTCACCGTGCCATGGGCCGCTTCCGCCTCAACCGTCTTGCCATCCGGCGTCATCAGAACAGAGGTCATCAGACCCAAGGAGCCGAAGCCCTGGGCCACAGAATCCGACTGAACATCGCCGTCATAGTTCTTCGCCGCCCAGACAAAATCGCCAGAGCTCTTCATCGCAAAGGCAACCATGTCATCAATCAGACGGTGCTCGTACCAGATACCAGCCTCTTTGAAGATCGATTCGAATTCCTGCTCATAGACTTCCTGGAACAGATCCTTGAAGCGGCCATCATAGGCTTTCAGAATGGTGTTCTTGGTCGACAGATAGACCGGGAATTTCCGATCCAGACCATAGGTCATGCAGGCCCGGGCGAAACCGCGGATCGATTCATCCAGGTTGTACATGCCCATCGCAATGCCAGAGCCTTCAAATTTGAAGACCTGGTGGCGGATTGTTTCCCCATCCGGGTCTTCCGGGGTGAAGGTGATCGACAGCAGACCAGCCCCTGGGATCAGGAAGTCGGTGGCCTTATACTGATCCCCAAAGGCATGGCGGGCCACGATAATAGGCTTGGACCAGCTGGTCACCAGACGCGGTACATTCTGACAAACGATCGGCTCGCGAAAGACGGTGCCGTCCAGAATGTTCCGGATCGTGCCATTGGGCGAGCGCCACATCTTCTTGAGTTTGAATTCTTCCACCCGCTGCTCGTCGGGGGTGATCGTCGCGCATTTCACGCCAACGCCATATTGTTTGATCGCATTCGCGGAATCGATGGTGATCTGATCATCCGTCTCGTCGCGCTTTTCAATGCTGAGATCATAGTATTTCAGATCGATATCAAGATAGGGCAGGATCAGTTTGGACTTAATAAAGTGCCAGATGATCCGGGTCATTTCATCGCCATCAAGTTCTACAACCGGTTTAGCGACCTTAATCTTCGACATGCGTGGGGCTCCCCTCAACGTCAGTGATAGGAGGGACCGCAGACCAAGCCGCATCGCGCGCCCGGCATCGATCCCAATGACTTTCGGCGCGGACCATACAAGACCGCCCCGGAACCCGCAATCATCCCGCACAGGATTGTGGATATGGTTCGCTATCCAAATGAACCATCATGCAGCCGCTCAGGCCTTCAGATCATATATTTCATAAATTCCGGTCGCGCAGAATTGAACAGCCTGCATTGTCCTATGACCTGTGCCTGTTATGGTAACGCGGGATCAATAAACCTATGTTATGACTCCGTGCAGACGGTACCCTTCCTGCGCCTACAGTCTTCTGAAACCGTCGGCGCCCTGGAATTCGCCATCAAGAACAACTATCTGCCGAGTGGAAACGATACCGGCGTCGTCTAACAACCCGAAAGGTAATCATGACTGATACTTCGACCTATACGCCCCCTAAAGTCTGGAAATGGGAAAAAGAAAATGGCGGTGCGTTTGCCAGCACCAATCGGCCTATTGCGGGCCCGACCCATGATAAGGACCTGCCGGTTGGGGAACATCCGTTCCAACTGTATTCCCTGGCGACGCCCAATGGGCAAAAGGTCACGATCATGCTGGAAGAACTGCTGGCCCAAGGCTATAGCGGTGCGGAATATGACGCTTGGTTGATAAAGATCGGCGATGGCGATCAATTCGGCAGTGGATTTGTTGATGTGAATCCCAACTCTAAAATTCCAGCCCTGATGGATCACAGCACGAACCCTCCGGTTCGGGTCTTTGAATCCGGCGCGATCCTTCTGTATCTGGCGGAAAAGTTTAACGCCTTTCTGCCGTCTGATCCTGCGGCGCGCACCGAATGTTTGAACTGGCTGTTCTGGCAGATGGGCAGCGCGCCGTATCTGGGCGGCGGCTTTGGGCATTTCTATCACTATGCCCCCATCAAGATTGAATATGCCATTGATCGGTTTGCCATGGAGACGAAACGTCAATTGGACGTCCTGGACCGTCATCTGGCCGAGAACGAATACTTGGCGGGCAAGGACTATACCATTGCCGATATAGCGACCTGGCCCTGGTATGGAAATCTGGTGGCTGGAAAGCAGTATGGCGACGCCGCCACCTTCCTGGAAGCCGACAGCTACACACATGTCGGTCGCTGGCAGAAGGCAATTGCCGCCCGAACTGCGGTTCAGCGTGGCCGAATGGTCAACCGGATTTCCGGGGATCCATCAGAGCAACTGCACGAACGCCATAATGCCAGTGATTTTGACACCAAGACCCAGGATAAACTGAAGGCTGCGGAATAAGCCCCGCCGCATTTTTTGAACGAAAGCCGGTTCAGGCGCGATCCAGACGGTCTTGTCCCGTCCGCGCCTGGGCCGCGCCTTCCATCAGGGTTGGCAAGACATCCTCGACCTGATCAACGACGCGAAACAGCCGCAAATACTGTTCGCGCACAAATCCTTCGCGAACCTGATGTTCAACCAGATGGACAAAATGGTCCCAATACCCCTCGCTGTTTAACAGGACGATGGGTTTGGTGTGCAGGTTCAACTGCTTCCAGGTCAGAATTTCAAATGTCTCGTCCAGGGTTCCCAATCCACCGGGCAGCACCACAAAGCCGTCAGACATTTCCGCCATGCGGGCCTTGCGATCATGCATGGTTTCCGTGCGAATCAGCTCCGTCACATTCATCTTGCCGACTTCGGCCTTATCCAGAAAATGCGGAATAATCCCCGTCACACGCCCGCCTGCATCCAGAACGGCCTGGGACACAACCCCCATCAGCCCAACAGCCCCGCCGCCATAGACCAGCCGGATATCCGCCTGCGCCAGCAAGGTCCCCAAATGTCTGGCCGCTTCGGTAAAGGCCGGTCTTCCGCCAAAGCTGGAACCGCAATAAACACAAACCGATCCAATTGAAGAATGCACTGGTTCAATATCCTTTTACCCCGTGGGGTGTCTGTTTGATGGTGCGGGTAGTGTACCGCCCCTGACCAGACGGGTAAAAGCTGAAATTTCCCTGAATGCAACAAGCACAGCGTTGGAATTGCACGAAACGGCGTGGCGCATTATGCTGCGGCACGAAACAAGCACTCACGATTGATATGAGTGTCGAATGAAAGTGGGGGCTAGGGTGAACCGAACAGTATTGATCGGCGTGATCGGGGGCGTGTTGGTTTTGCTCGCCCTGCTTCTTACATGGCTCAATACGGACAGCACACCGCCGCCCGTGGACCCAGCCCCGACAGAGCAATCGGAGGGGACGGAATCCGGCGCTGCCGCCACGGATAGCAACGCCGCCAGCACGGAGGCCCCCTCCCAGACGGACTCTGGCACTTCGGACATGCCGGCCGCCAGTGGCACGGTGACGGACACTCAACAAACATCCGCTGAGCCCTCCAATACACAACCCGGTGACCCCACAGCGGTCAGCCCGCCCAGCTTTGATGTGGTTCGCATTGATCCCAATGGGGATACGGTCATTGCCGGTCGTGCGCAGCCTGGATCCAAAGTTACCATTATCGACAATGAAAAAGATCTGGGCGTGGTCGATGCGGACAGTCGGGGCGAATGGGTTTTCCTGCCCGGCAGCCCACTGGACCCCGGCCCGCATGAGTTAACCCTGCGATCTAAAATGCCGGAAGACGAGCCCGTCCCCGGCGATGGCAAGGTGGTTCTGGTTGTCCCTGCCCCAGGCAAGGATATCGCCGGGCGCGACACAGACAGCGACACCCCCCAGGCACCGGTTGTCGTGCTGGTCCCTGACAAGAACAAGCCGGGTGCGGAACTGCTGCAGGCCCCACCCAGAAGCAGTGGCCTGTCAGAGCCGGGTGGGGTGCAGAATGCGGATGGCACATTAAGCGTCGAAACCATCGACTATGACTCCGCCGGGAACATCTCTGTCGCGGGTAAAGGACCCTTGGAATCTGTCATTCTGGGGTATCTGGACAATCAATTGATTGGCAGCGGCCATGTCGATGAGAGCGGCAAATGGCGAATCAATCCAAGTCAGGAAATCAGCCCCGGCATTTATACGATGCGGTTCGACGCCGTGCGCGCCAATTCCGTGATTGCCCGCCTGGAAATTCCATTCAGCCGCGCGGCCCCGCTGACGGATCTGCAAGGGGATGCCTTTATCATCGTGCAACCCGGCAACAGCCTGTGGCGGATCGCCCGACGGGCCCTGGGCAGCGGCTATAACTATACGGTGATCTATGAGGCCAACAGCGACCAGATCATCGACCCGGACCTGATTTATCCGGGGCAGGTTTTTGAGGTTCCCAAGAACTGAACCACGGGCCCTGACGGCGTTAACCTGTCTGGAATTCGATTTGATTTTTCAGGCAGGACGCCCACTTTAGGGATAATAGACCTTCTGTGCCCGACAACAGTATCGCAGCAATCGACTGGCAAGGATTGAAATGATGAAGAGCGCGCTAGAAACAGTTATGGTACCCATTCACCGCGAAGGGTATCCGTTCATTCTGCTCTTTGCCGTCTTTGGGTTGGGAATCGGCATGCTGTGGGCCCCGCTATGGGGGGTGGGCATCGTCCTGACGGCCTGGTGTGTGTATTTCTTTCGCGACCCGAACCGGGTCACCCCGACGCGACAAGGCCTGGTGATCAGTCCGGCCGATGGTGTTGTGCAAAGCGTTGGCAAGGCGGTTCCCCCTGCGGAACTGGACATGCCCGACAAGGCCGTGTGGCGCGTCTGTGTCTTCATGAACGTGTTTGATGTGCATGTGAACCGGTCCCCGGTCGATGGAACGATCACCAAAATGGACTATCGCCCAGGCAAGTTCCTCAATGCCTCCCTGGATAAGGCCAGTGTAGACAATGAGCGCCAGTCCTATCGCATCGAAACACCGACCAACAAGGAACTGGCGGTTATTCAGATCGCCGGGCTGGTTGCGCGGCGCATCCTGGCGGATGTTGAAACCGGGGACGAAGTTCAGACCGGTCAGCGCATTGGCATGATACGTTTTGGCAGCCGCGTCGATGTCTATCTGCCCCCCAATGTCGTGCCGATGGTTTGCGAAGGTCAACGCGCCGTTGCTGGTGAAACCGTGCTGGCTGATATGGGCGGCGTGAAGGGTAAGGAAGGCGTGCGGGAAGGCGCAATTCGATGACGGCTTCATTGCATTCAACGACCGCCAAAGGGGCCTAGTCATGTTAAGAAAGCACCCGTCCGATAAGGATCGCCCGCCCCGGTTCAAGGGTACGACCGTTGCGCGGATGATCCCCAATATGATCACCGTGGCATCGACCTGTGCTGGCCTGACGGGCATTCGGTATGCCCTGGAAGGACGTTGGGAATTTGCCGTTGCCGCCATTCTGGTCGCCGCCCTGCTGGATGCCCTGGATGGGCGTATGGCGCGGTTGTTGCGCGCCACCAGTGATTTTGGCGCACAGTTGGATTCTTTAAGCGACTTTGTTGCATTTGGCGTGTCGCCCGCCCTGATCGTCTGGCTGTGGGGCCTGTCAGAACTGGGCGGTATTGGATGGGGCATTGCCTTGTTCTATGCGGTCTGTGGCGGGTTGCGGTTGGCGCGCTTCAACAGTCGGTTGGACAAATTGCCCCCCTATGCCTTTAACTATTTCCAAGGGGTCCCAGCCCCGGCGGGGGCGGCAATTGCCTTATTGCCATTGGCGATTGGCTTCACGCTGGGCGATCCCAGCACGATTCCGGCCTGGGCCGCTGGCATTTGGATGGTCTGTACCGCCCTGTTGATGGTCAGTGAAGTCCCGACCTATTCCTTCAAGAAATTCAAACTGGCCCCTAAATTTGTTTTGCCCTTTATGGTGTCGATCGGCTTGCTGATTGCAGGCCTGGCCAGCGCGCCATGGGAGGTTCTAAGTCTGGTCGGCCTTGCCTATCTGGGGACCATCCCCTTATCGATTACCAGTTATCGACGCCTGAAAAGCGAAGCAGAACGCCTGCAAGCCGATGCCCCAGGTGCCCAGGGCGAAGCCGGAACGGACAAGAACAGCGCGGCCATTCACCCGCTGCGGAAATCGTGAGACGCGACCGTCACATCACTTAAGACCGTCACATCACTTAAGACAGCGATAGGTAACGCGGTTTTTCTTGTTGATGGGGCAGTCATTGAAAAATGTATCGTGGTCCCAGACCTCGACCCGCCGCGTTTCATCCGGGCATGCCTCCAGCGCCAATTGCGCCAGGTCTTCCCGCGTCGTATTGCTGGCGGAATAACACAGACCAACAAGGGGATCCTTGGACAGAGGCGTTGCAGCGGTTCCAGTCAGGGCCGGTGGCTCCGAACAGGCCGACAGCGCGCCCGCACATAGGGCGACGGCGATAAGCAGCTTTCTTGAGGCAATTGTCGACGTCTTTTTCATAACGCGGTTATGGCATGATTTATCCAAACGAACCAAGCCTGTTTTCATCGGATCAAACCAAAGCCCGCATGGCGTCATCCAGACCCTGTACCGTCATTGGAAACATCCGCCCGTCCATCTGCTGCTGAACCAATTTGATGGACTGGTGATAGCCCCAGCGCGCCTGTGGTTGCGGATTGATCCAGACAGACCGGTCAAAATGTTCCAGGATCCGTTGCATCCAAACTTGCCCCGCCTCTTCGTTCCAATGTTCAACACTGCCGCCTGGATAGACGATTTCATAGGGTGACATGGTCGCATCCCCTACAAAGACGACCTTATAATCCTTTGGATAGGTGCGCAGAAATTCCCATGTCGAAATCCGGCTGCGATGGCGATTGCGCATATCAGAGAATAGATATTCATATGTATAGTTATGAAAATATAGCGATATCAGATGCTTGAATTCCGATCCCATGGCATCGAACAGCTTTTTGCTGTCCAGGATGTGATCATCCATACTGCCCCCAACATCATATAGGGCGATGATCTTCACCGCATTGCGCTTTTCGCGCTGCCATTGAATATCGACATAGCCACCATTGTCTGCCGTCCGGCGAATGGTGCCATCCATGTCCAATTCCATACCAGACCCGGTGCGGGCAAAGCGACGCAAACGGCGCAAAGCCACTTTCATGTTACGGTTGGACAGGGGTTCATTGGTATCCAGATTTCTGAATTCGCGCTTGTCCCACACCTTCACTGCCCGGCGATGGCGGCTCTCTTCCTGGCCAATTCTGACACCTTCTGGATTATAGCCATAGGCACCAAAGGGGCTGGTGCCCACCGTACCGATCCATTTGCTGCCCCCCTGATGACGTTTCTTCTGTTCTTTCAGGCGTTGCTTCAGGGTTTCCATCAAATTGTCAAAGCCCCCCAGGGCCTCAACCATCGCCTTTTCCTCGTCGGTCAGATGCTTTTCCGCCAGTTTCATCAGCCATTCGGTGGGAAGCGCCATCGCCTCCGGGCCCCCTTCTGACAAGACACCCTGAAAGACCTCAGAAAAGACACGGTCGAACCGATCCAGATAGCGTTCGTCCTTCACCAGCGCTGCGCGCGCGAAATAGTAAAACTGCTCTGTATCACGGCCACAGATATCCTGAGACAGGCCTTCCAGAACACTAAGATACTCCCGCAGGCTGACCGGCACACCGGCTGATTTAAGCTTATAAAAAAGTGTGGGAAACATGGATCGCCTCAGTTATGTCGCTGAACAATACTATCGATCAAAAAGACAGTATCCAAGAATCAAAAGCATTTATGAAAAAATTGAACTAATTGAAACACCACATAATATTTCGAATGAAGCACGAAATAATCAGACTTGCCCCCAGAATCACATTACCTTATTCTCATGTGTGGTCTTAAGAAGAAATAAATCTGGACCTTTTAGCGATTGGATAAGCGCTTGGATTCGGAGTTTTTTCAGCAAGATCCAGGTGAAAAGCTATCCAATATTAGGGACGCGGGATGAGAAACATTCCGGTGGAAAATCTGGTGGATGTCGCGCGCAGTGCGCGGCGGGAAGATCGTTCAGCCCTGGCGGAAGCGATTGGTGAATTGTGCCTGAAGACTGGGCGCAACCTGTCCAACAAAGAAAAATCGCTGGCCTATGACATCATATCCGCCCTGATACGCGATGTTGAGTCCCAGGTCCGGGCCGCCCTGTCGAACCAGTTGGCGGATCAAAAAGATGCACCGCATTCCCTGATCGTGACACTGGCAAATGACGTTATAGAAGTCGCCCGCCCCGTCCTTATGCGCAGTGTTGTTTTGCAGGATAATGACCTGATCGACATGATCGTCAGCAAGGCGGAATCCCATCAGGTCGCCGTTGCACAACGGGAAAGCCTGCCGCAAAAAGTAACTGAAACCCTGGTTCGCACCGAGAATTCATCGGTGATCGCCGCCGCGCTGTCCAATACCGGGGCACAATTTTCTGAGCGCGTCCTGGAAGATGTCGTCGGCCTGTCGCGCGAACATGAAGGGCTGCAAGGTCTGTTGATTCAGCGCCAGGAATTGTCGACCGCCCAGGCCCGGAAAATGTATGAATTCGTGGGCCATGCCATGCGAAAGGCCCTGGAAGAAAAAATCGTCGCCAGCGGCAGCGAGGTTGAGGTCGACATTGACCAGGTTGTGGATCAGGCAATCGCCGAAGCGCTGGAACAGGAAGATTTTCTATCCCCCCTGGATCAACCAGATGGACATTCGGATCGACCAGGGTCCAGCCTGCGCCCGCATCCCCGCCAATTGGTAGGCGCGCTTCAACAAAACGATCTGTTCCGATTTGAAGAATTGTTTCAGGAACTGACCGACCTGACTGAACAAGGGGCAACACGGGTACTGTATGATTCCGGCCCGGAAGCCATTGCTATTGCCTGCAAGGCCTGCGGCTTTGACCGTCGCAATTTTGGGGACCTGCTGGCCCTGTTGCAGGGCGGTGGGGAACCCGACAAATTCCGCCAGACATCCGCCTATACAAAGATCATCGACTATTTTGAACGCATCGATGCCACGGGGGCCGGGCGTGTTCTTGCGGCCTGGCGGCGTGCACCAGACGACAGTTGGGTGCGCTGACCGCGCCAGATTCCTTAAAGCAAAATGATACTAAGAGAGTGCGGTTACCGTCGCCGTGGTTGACGCCGCATCGGTCCCTGATTTTTCTGGCTGGTGCGTCACCAGACCTGGGGAAGTCCCCTTTGCATCGGGCGCATCTGCGGCCATCCGCTTACACAGCCCCTGTAAGAAAGCCCCGGCATCGATAGACAGGCTTTTGTGATGAATGTCCCCAATCACCTTTGCCGTCGCCGTCAGGATAACAGTGCCGCCGCGCACTTCCCCATTCACAGTGCCGGATATTCTAATTGTTTCCCCACAAATGGACCCGTTAATTGTCGCACCCTGCCCGATCGTGACCGTGCGGGTGCGTAAATCCCCATCAATGCGCCCATCAATTTGCGCATCGCCTTCCGTTTCCAGATCGCCCACAATCCGCATATCTGCGGCCACAATAGAGGGGGGGCCTGGACGCTGTGGTTTTGCCGTGCTTGCTGTAGCAGATGATTGCTTCGACATTGTGTTGTCACGCTTAGATTTTGTGAACATGACGCCCTGCTTCGATAAAGCCGACCGGATCCATGGCTGCGCCATCAACGCGAATCTCATAATGGACATGCGGCCCGGTGCTGCGCCCCGTGCTGCCAAGTGTACCGATTACGGTGCGATGTTCCAAGACCTGACCCACCTTGACCTTAATGCGCCGTAAATGTGCATAAACCGTCGTGATGCCACAGCCATGGTCCACTTCAACCATATAGCCATATCCGGCATTGCGTCCGGCAAAAACCACCTTGCCCGGCGCAGAAACATGAACCGGAATACCAGCCCAGCCGCCGATATCAATCCCACTATGCATCGCCAGTTTGCCGTTGATCGGGTCCTTACGCTGGCCATAAGGAGAGGTCAGTTGGTAATTATCGACCGGCGAGATCAAAGGGACACAGCGCATCAGGTCGTTCA
>PAKU01000004.1 GCA_002706265.1 Polycyclovorans sp.
CATCATGCGACCGCATGAGCGAGGCAGACATACGCATCATGCGACCGCATGAGCGAGGCAGACATACGCATCATGCGACCGCATGAGCGAGGCAGATATACGCATCATGCGACCGCATGAGCGTGGGGACAGTGAATGCTGTAGAGGGGCGTTATAAAAGACGTTACTCCCTTAGGATTCATCCGGGTCGCAGGCTCAAAAAGGCGATCAAGCAAAACTCGCTTATTGACAGGCCATAGAAATTATGTGACAAATAATGCACAAAAATGCGCTAAGCGCACAAATTATGTTTTACGATAAGAACCCCGAACAGGGGCGCATTCCTCGCAAGAGGAAAACCGATCTCACCTGCAAAAAGCCCAACAAGACGGCAAGGGGTGCAGAACTGACAATGGACCGGGGGTTCCGGCCAAAAACGATCCGTGGGAGGATAGAATGAAAAAACTTCTTATCGCCGCAATCGCCGGCGTATTTATGACAGCAACATCCGCACAAGCTCAGAACATGACGATCGGAACATCCCAACAGGGGTCTGCGTCCTTTCTGACAGGGTCTGCGGTTGCCAAGGCAATTTCCGAGGCGACAGATTTGAATCTGCGCGTGGTGCCAGAAGGCGGTTCAGAAATCATCCTGTCGCGCCTGCATGCAGGCGCCATGGTTTTTGGGATTGCGACCAGTCCGCCGTTAATCCAGGCCTGGGCCGGTGGTGAAGAATATAAGGGCGTTAAACAGGAAAATGTGCGCGTTGTTGCGGTGCTGCGCACGCTTCGGACCGCCTTTATGGTTCGAGCGGACTCCGACATTACCTCGACGGCTGATTTTGCCGGCAAACGTATCGCAGAAGGGTTTGGTCGCCAGCGCGCCGCAGGATTGATGCAGGATGCAGGCCTTGCCGCCGCCGGCGTTGATAAGGCTAATCTGACACTGGTGCCCGTCGCGGGCGGCGCAAAAGCCGTTGATGATCTGGTTGCGGGTCGACTGGATATCACGCATTTTTCTCTGTCATCTGGTAAGACGAGAGAGGCGGATGCTTCTGTCGGTATTCGTTTCCTCACCATCCCAGATACCGATGAAGCAAAGGCGGCGGCCAGCGAGTCCATGCCGGGTGTCTTTATTGAAACGGTAGAGCCCTCTTCCGCCTATCCCGGATTCTCCAAGCCCATCAATGTCATCGCGTCAAAATATCTGTTGGTCACCAATGCTTCCGCTGATGAAGATGCTGTTTATACTGCGACAAAGGCATTGTACGAGAATAAAGAAAGCCTTGTTGCCGCTTACCCTGCGATGGCGGAGTTTGATCCAGAAAATATGCGCATGGATCTGGGCGTTCCTTATCATCCCGGCGCTTTAAAGTTCTATGCAGAGATCGGTCAATAGAATCTGTATATTGGTTGGGATACATATAGCTTATGACGGACGATCATAATACAGATGCCGACGAAGCCGGGTCGTACACCAGTCCCTGGATCGTGCGATGGGTCGGGAAGCCACTGTTGATTTTGATTACGCTGGCATCATTGGCCTGGGCCGGTGACTTGTATCGACGGGTTGGTTTGATTTTCCTGAATGAGCAATTCTATGCCGGCATGCTTGCCCTGGGCATGCCGGCACTTTTCCTGATAATACCTGCAACGGGAATACGTAAACGGCTGTATGTGCCCTGGTATGATATTCTGATCGCGATTGTGATGGGGGCGACCTCTCTTTACATCATGGTCCAGTTTCCCGTTTTCATTATGAATTACGGCGGCGCCACTACCGGCACGTTGATTGCGGCGACCATCCTTTTGATTGGTGTGGCAGAAGGGTTACGCCGAACTGCAGGCACTGTTCTTCTGATCTTCCTGTTGGCGTTTCTGGCTTTCGCGTTGGTCGGGCATTTTATTCCGGGACGATTGCAAGGGGATGATGTAGCGCTGGATCGCCTGATACCGTACGTCACGCTGGATCCAAATGGTATCTTTGGAATTCCGATACATGTTTCAACCACCATTGTGATTGCCTTCATTTTCTTTGGGTTTTTGTTGGAACCAAGCGGCGGTGGGCGGTTTTTTGCCGAAGGGTCAACCGCTCTTATGGGCCGGTTCCGCGGGGGATCTTCCAAAATTGCCGTTGTCGCCTCAACACTTTTCGGGTCGATATCTGGAAGCGCCGTATCCAATGTTATCGCAACGGGATCCATTACCATCCCAATGATGCGCAAAGGCGGGTACAGCAAGTCATCTGCGGCCGCCATTGAAGCGGTTGCATCAACCGGAGGTCAGCTGATGCCGCCCATGATGGGGGTTGCAGCATTTCTGATGGCGGAGCTTTTGCAGGTTGATTATTCAGAGGTTGTGCTTGCGGCGATAATTCCAGCATTTCTGTATTACGTTGCTTTGTTCTTCATGGTCGATCTGCAGGCTATTCGGGATGGTATTACGGCGGTTGACCGGAAACTGATTCCTCTCTTGATACCGACATTAAAACGAGGGTTTGTCTTCCTCTTACCTTTTGTCGTGATAATCGTTGGTCTTTTCGTATGGCACTTACAGCCTGAAACGGCGGCACTTTATGCCGCGTTGATAACACTGCCTGTTGGTTTTCTCTTTGGCTATAAAGATACAAAGCTAACGGTAGGTAAGGTTGTGACCGCGCTGACCAATACGGGCAAAGCCTCATTGGAATTGCTGATGATCGGTTGCGCCGCCGGTGCCATCATGGGGGTTCTAAACATAACGGGTCTGGGGTTCGGGTTGACCTTGGGATTGGTTGATTTAGCCAATGGCAATCTTCTTGTCCTGTTGGTTCTGTCTGCAATTCTTTGCATTGTTTTGGGTATGGGGTTACCGACAACAGCGGTTTACATTCTGCTGGCAACCTTGGTGGCGCCCTCAATCGTGGAAATGGGTGTCTCGCCAATGGCGGCGCATATGTTCGTCTTCTATTATGGAATGATGTCCATGATTACGCCGCCTGTTGCCATTGCCGCCTTTGCCGCAGCCACGGTGGCAGGTGCACCGATGATGCAAACCGGATGGCGCGCGGTTCAGTTTGGCTGGGTCGCGTATCTGATTCCATTCCTCTTTGTGTATTCACCCTCTCTTCTTTTGCAGGGGTCTGTGTTTGAGATTGCCTTAACCCTGGTCACGGCAAGTCTGGGGGTTTGGGTAATATCGGGTGTAGTCGTTGGCTATCTGGGGCAGAAATTATCGACGTTCCGTCGGGTGCTTTATTTACTGGTTGGATTGGGGTTGTTGTTACCAGTCGATGCGTCCGTCTATGCACATTGGATCAATGTCGTCGCTGGGGTCTGCCTGGCGCTGATAATGCTGTCAGACCGTGCGATCTGGCGCAGGAGTATCTCGGGTCGAAAACAAGGATCGGATTAGTTATGGAGGGGACCCAGAGACTATTTATCAATTTGCATGGCAGGTTGAATCTGCTGGACGGCCTCATGCAGCAAGGGCAGAAACTTGCTGATCAGATCCTCAACAGTCGCAAAGGTGGTTGCAACACTGGAATTCAGGCCAGCGATCACGGTGCCATTCGGACCGTGTATTGGAATCGCAATGGATCGGACTCCAAGTTCGGTTTCCTGATCAGAGATACTGTAACCTTGTTCGCGAATTGTAGCGATGCCCGCCATGAAGTCATCGATATCCGTAACTGTATGGGGGGTCCTTTTGATCAAATCGAGTGTGGAGAGGTAGTGCCGCAAGTCCTCATCTGACCGGCCGGAAAGGATGATCCGTCCGATTGATGAAGAATAAATAGGAAAGCGCGACCCCACAGTCACATTAATGGCATAAACACTGCGATGACTTTGAGCTCGGGCAACATAGATGACCTCATCACTGTCTTGGACACCAATCGAAATTGTGCCGAGAGTCTGATCGCAGAATTCATTCAGAATTGGTTGGATCGCGTCCCATTTCGACATTGTAGAGAAATAGGCATAGCCAAGTTCCAGGACCTTTGGGGCCATGTAAAACCGCTTTTTGCTTTGTCGCACATAGCCCAGATCACACAGGGTCAACAGGAACCGACGTGTCGTGGCGCGATCCAGGTCGACGATGGCGGCAATGTCACTAAGCGTTGCGCCATCGGTGACAGTGCCCAGGGCTTTCAATGTATCCAGCCCGCGGGCAAGGGAACGAACATGAGATCGATTGCTTTCATTCTTGACATCATCTGGTGCCATCAAAAAAATTCTCCTGAAGAACTATTGGGCGCTTAGTGAAATCATAGAGTGAATCCTAGAATGTTCCAGTGTGATTATAAAAGGTTCTTTCAATAAAGGCCAATTCAGACAGAGCAAGATGACTGTTCTGAAATGGCGCAGATAAATGATTTCAAAGGGGAGTGAGTATGACGGCTGCGATCGCATCAGTATCACCAAATGAATTGGCGGATTGGTTGGAGGATCTGGAAGAGATTGCGCTGATCGATGTGCGGGAACAGGGTGATTATGCGCAGGGTCATTTGCTGTTTGCGTCATCGCTGCCCCTGTCCCGTTTGGAACTGATGGTTGAGCGCGCAATTCCTCGGAAATCCACACGTATCGTCCTATGCGACCAGGGGGATGGTGATCTTGTGGTTCGCGCGGCAGTCGTTCTTTCCCAGATGGGATACACGAATCTGTACCAATTGGCCGGTGGTGTGGTGGCATGGTCGGACGCCGGGTATCGGACGTTTTCCGGTATATATGTTCCCAGCAAGGCCTTCGGTGAAATTGTAGAGCATTATTATGATACGCCAAATATTGACCCGGATGCCCTGGCCCGAATGGTTCAGTCCGGTGATAACGTGAAGATTTTTGATTGTCGCCCAAAGTTAGAGTTTCGCCGTATGAGCATTCCTGGTGCCGTGAATTGTCCTGGTGGGGAACTTTTGTTGCGCCTGCCGGAGATATTGCCGTCGCGGGAGACTGTTGTTGTTGTCAATTGCGCGGGCCGGACGCGCAGCATTCTTGGGGCGCAGACACTGATCAATGGGGGGATATCTAATCCAGTCATGGCGTTGCGGAATGGAACCATGGGGTGGCAATTAGCCGGATATGAGGTGGATCGGGCACGCGACAACGTCGTCTCCATGCCGGGAAAGGCTGGTCAGGCCCAGGCCAAGGATTTGGCGCAGGCATGGGCTGAGCGTGAGGCTGTTCGTTCTATATCATGGGACACGTATCTTCGTATGGGCCAGGATGCCGATAGGACTACCTATCTGTTCGATGTTCGCGACATCGAAGAGTATCAGGCGGGGACTCCAGAGGGGGCGGTGCTGGCCCCTGCGGGGCAACTTGTTCAGGCCACAGACAGCTATGTTGGCACGCTGAAAAGCCGGATTGTTGTTTTTGATGATAAGAAGGTGCGGGCGATTATGGCTGCGACCTGGTTGGCGAAGGCCGGTCGGGACGAGGTCTATATTCTTACCGATGCGCCACATGAAGTTTGTCACGCTCCGGCGACAGGTCCGATTGGACCGGCGCCAGTTATTTCTCAAGACAGGGTGATGTCTCCCTCTAAATTGGCCGCCCAATTGGATGATGGTTCAGTATGGTTATTAGACTTGGCGACCAGTCCTGAATTTCTCAATGGTCATATAGCGGGGGCACATTTTTGTATCCGCTCCAGGATGATGAACGCTTTGTCGAAGCTGGATCCGGAGAAAGACATTGTTCTGACGTCGCCAGATGGCGTCCTGGCGGCCTGGGCTTTGCCGGAAGTAGCGGCGGTCTGGCCGCGGAGGGTTCATCTGCTTTCCGGCGGGACGCAGGGCTGGCAGTTGAGCGGGATGGCACTGGACAAGGGGTTCCAGGAAACCTTGGAACCGCCGACGGATCTTTGGCATACGCCCTCTTCAGAATTTGGCGGCGGTAAAGCGGCGATGGCCGAATACATTGAGTGGGAAACAGGCCTTATCCCTAAGCTGAAAGGGGAGCCTGGTTTGCGCTTCCGATTGCCGTATTGATTTATCCTGGGTCGGAAAGCGATCAATCAGTCTTGTCTTCCTCAGCCTTCAGCCGATCGCGTTTCAGATAGAGCTGCATGCGTTAGCATGAGTTCGCGTCAGATGTGCCAGATGTGATGTCTCAATAGGTTGTTCATTCGGGAATTGTTTTAAGAAGTACGGGCTGCGGGTTTCAACATTGACACTGGCAAGGATCATGATTATTTTAGCAAATAACGCACGAACGTGCGCATAGTGAAATAATAAGAATTTTGAAAGGAAACGAACCAATGGTTCTGGGGTTGTCGTCTAAACATATGGAACTGGTGGAGCGCGTTAACGCCGTCGCACACGATGGGATTGCAGATCGGGCGTCCCAGTACGACAGGGACGCTGCATTTCCGGTTCAGGATATTGAGGATCTACGCCAGGCAGGCTTTTTATTGTGCACCCTGCCTGAAAAGGATGGGGGACTTGGGTTTGGCGTCAATGGGTCAGACCCGCTATCGTTTTTTCTAATTGTGGAACGTCTTGCCGCCATCAGTCCCGCAACGGCACATTGTTTTCAAGTTCACTGTAATGCCATGCAAATCTTACGGGAATATGGCTCAGACGAGCAGGTTAAACGCTTCATTCAGCCAACGATTGAAAAAGGTCATCTTTTTGTCGGGGCGGGGTCTGAACCCGGCGGTGGGCGACACTCTTCTACCGCCACCCCTGTTGACGGCGGCCTAAAAGTTACAGGCGTTAAGCACTATGCGACAAACGCAACTCACAGCACGTGGATGACAGTGCATGTCCGCAATGAGATCAGTGAGTTGATGGAGACGCTGGTCGTAAACACGAACAGTCCCGGTCTGACAATTGATGCCAGTGTCTGGGACCCGACAGGTATGCGCGCCTGCGTCAGCCCGTTGTTGACCTTTAAGGATGTCATTGTTCCAGAAGATTGCATCATGGCGGATTCGGAAGGGTTTTTTAAGAATCTTTGGCTGGGTAAGATCAATTTTGGCTTCACTGCGAACTATCTTGGGGGCGTACAAGGCCTGTATGAATTCACGCGGGATTATCTGAGGGATCGGGGTCAAAAAGACAACGAGGTCTATCAAACCGCGCTGGGTACAATGAAGGCACGGCTCGATGCGGCGCGTCTGCTTTTCTATAATGCAGCGTCTATCCTGCCTGTCGATTGCGAAAAGGCCCTGATCGCCAGCAATCAGGCTAAATGGTTGGCCGTCGAAACCGCGAACCAGTTCATTACAGAAATCGGACAGTTAATCGGCAGTTCGGGTTTTTTCAGAAAATATCCGGTGGAACGTCTGGTGCGTGACCTGCAGGTCCACACGCTGCACCGTCGCCATCATGTTGGTGCCGGTATCGTTGGTCAGGCAGAACTGGGCCTGCCGTATGATCTGAATAAATCCTGAGATCCGACACAATACGGATCTATAAACCGGGGAGCGGAACATGACACAAAAAAATCCTGGCGCCGAGGATCTGGGTGAACCAGACGGTGTTTATAATTCGTCACAACCAGGCTCGTGGTCTAAAGCGTGGCAGACAGACCCGATGGGCGGCGCGCTGAGTGATCACTGGCCGGACCTGATTGCAACATTTCGCTCCCGCGCGCCATTGGGCAGTATGGCGCCTGATTTTAAGGGAGAGGTGCTGGATGGGCAGTCGGTGTGGCTATCAGATTATCGTGATCATAAGTCTGTACTGATTGTCTTTGGTTCCCTGGCTTGCCCGCCCTGTGTGACAAATATCCGCATCAATGACCCAAATCTGGTTGGGTTATATGAAACCTATGGGGAAGCAGTTGAGTTCTTGTATCTCTATACAAGGGAAGGGCATCCCGGCTCAAAAATTGTTCCGCATACCACAATGGAAGACAAGCGGCAGAACGCGCGCCGCCTGAAAGCAGAGGAAGGGATTACATTTCCAATCGTAATCGACGATCTGGTGGGTACTATCCAGCGCTCCTTTGTTCATCCGCATTTCAACAATCCGGTCTTTCTGATCAATCGCGCTGGAATAGTTACATATAAATCCGCTTGGTTGGATGCTTCTGAGCTACCGCAAGTGCTGGAGGATCAAGTGCTGTGGGACCGCAGCGCGCAGACCGATGCAACCATTAAGAAAAGCTACAGCGAACGTATCCGGCCGTTACGTGAACCGTACGATGTGAATTGTAACAAACGGATCAAGCGGCTGATGGACGATATCGGGCTGCCCCAGATAGCAATGGGCGCAATTCCCGGTATCGATTCTGAGAAGACGGGAGGATGAAATGACATCGAACTGTAAGCGGGTTCATGCCGGTCCCTATATTGTGGATCGTGCCTGTTATACCGATCCGGAGATTTTTGATCAGGAAGTCGAGCGCATCTTTGAGAAGTCCTGGGTCTTTATCGCCCAGGCGAGCGAACTGGCTGAGATCGGTGACTATCGCACCGCCCTGATTGGCCGACAGCCTGTTATCGCCATTCGCGGTGAAGACGGAGAAATCCGGGTCTTCTTTAACAGTTGTCGTCATAAGGCGACGATGTTGTTGACGGAAAAACAAGGGAACTGTCAGAAAATTCGCTGTCCGTATCATCATTGGCAATATGATACCGAAGGAAATCTGAAATCCATTCCCCGTTATGAGGCATATGGCGGGGCCTTAGATATGACGCGCCTGGGCCTTGTTCAGGTCCCGCGCATGGGGGAGGTCTTTGGTTTGGTGTTTGCCAGCCTGGACCCCGACGCCCAACCGCTTGATCGCTATATCGGAGACGCGCTTCCCTACCTTAAGGATGTCGCGCTGTATCTTGGCGAGGACATGACCACCATAGGAACCTACGATTACGTCTATGACGGCAATTGGAAGCTGTTGATGGAGAACACAGTCGACGACTATCATGCGGAGTATCTGCATGACTATGCCTTTGTTCAACGGGCAAAAGTGTTCGGCATGGAAGATTCTGGCGGGTTCATGTCCGAGGAAGGAAGTCATTTCTCCGTTGAATTGGGACGGCATGGTGCATTTGATCAACATGATGACAAGCGAACTCTTGTTACCCAAAAGGTGCGCAGCCGTCGGGTTTATCTGAATGTCTTCCCCTCGTTAATCGCCCTATATAATCCAGTCTGGGATGTAACCGGGTTGCGGATCATGATCCCTGAAGCGGTCGATCGCACGCGGGTGATCAATTATGTTCTGGCACCAAAATCCGCTGATTCTGAAAGAATCAGGCTGATTGGGGAACGGTTCCATTATTCTTGGGGGCCAGGGGGGCGTGCGGGTGTCGACGACATTCATGTCTTCGCACAGATCCAAAAAGGCCTTCAGGCCAAGGCTGGGGGCAAGATCATCATTTCCCGTGGGCATGAAACGCCAGGTCCGAATGGTGGGCCGACTGAAGACCATGCTGTACGCGCCTTCTGGAGCGGGTGGCGGGAATTCATGGGGGATATCGCCGAACCTGCTGATGGCCAAACCATTGATGCAAGTATGGAGCAAGCCTATGCCGAAAACTAATCAAATCGCTGGGGCGCGCTTGTTGTTGGATCGTTATATCAGCGCTCTTGACCAGCGCGATTTTCAGGCTTGGTTGAACCTGTATCATCCTGAAGGTTTTTATGCGGTCTTGCGTCGTACTGAGTATGAAACCGGCAACAATGTGTTGTTGGTTGGCGAGGATTTGCGACGTTTGCGGGCCCGGTTTGAATCAGGCGAAAGCCGCGATAAGCGCCGTATGCTGCACAGTATTGCCTGGATTGTCGAAGGAAAGGAGGAAGGGTCCATACTTGCTGGCTTCACCCTTTGGCTTGATGGGCGTCCTTCCAATTGTGGTTGCTACGAGATGCGTTTGGTGCAGGACGATCAGGGCCAAATGAAGATCCGGCGTTGCACTGTTATTCTGGATGGCGATGTCATTCAAGACACGGTCTATCTGCCGATCTAGGGAGGATGCCATTATGGTCGGGCCAACAATAAGTTTCAGTCATATGGGCCTCTTTGTCAGGGACATTGATCTTATGGCCAGCTTTTATCAGGAGGCATTAAATCTGGTTGTGACAGACCGCGGTGATCTTCCGGGACGCACGCTGGTTTTCATGAGCAGCGATCCCAGGGAGCATCATCAGGTTGTCCTGGCCACGGGGCGCACCGGCGAGCTGACCGATAAAGTGGTCAATCAGATTTCCTTTCGTGTCGGGTCGCTGGAGGAGTTGCAGGAGTGTTACCGTCGCCTGCAGGACATGTCGGGCGTTAGTGATTTCCGCTGTATCAATCATGGGACATCCTGGACCCTGTATTTCCGGGATCCGGAACTGAACCGCCTGGAATTGTTTGCAGATGCGCCCTGGTACATTGCGCAACCTGTTGCAGAGCCTTTGGATTTGACGCTTCCGGCTGAAGAAATTCGCACGGCGACGCTGCAAATGTGTCAGGCAGATCCAACGTTTGAACCGATTGAATCCTGGCGTGCTCGTTTGGCCGCTAAAATTGAAAAAGGTCGTGCCGCGCAGCAATCTGGGGCGACTTAATAAGCCGCTATAAAAATATTAAGGAGATCGTATGAAACTCGTAAGTTATGATTATAAGGGATCTGTGCAAATCGGTCTCTTGCTTGGCGATGATCAGGTTCTGAACGTTGCTCAGATTCTCAGCGCGGCGGGGCTTGGTTCAGATGCGGGTATGATTGACCTGATAGAACAAGGCGATGGGGTGCTGGATAAGCTCTATGCTTTTGAAGCAGATCATGCAGGACAGAAAACGCTGGCATTATCTGATGTTACATTATTGTCGCCAATCGCCCGCCCACGAAAAAATGTTTTCTGCGTTGGGCGAAACTATCTGGAGCATGTTTCTGAGGCATCTGAAGCCCGTGGACGGGAAATGAAGATCCCGACGGATCCCCAGTATTTTACCAAACCACCAACAACCGTGATCGGCCCTTTTGATGATATTCCGCTGCATTCTGACGTAACTGATAATCTGGATTATGAAGTCGAGCTGGGGGTGATTATCGGCAAGAAGGGCGTTAATATTCCGAAATCCGATGTATTGGATTATATATACGGCTATACGGTGATTAACGATATCACTGCACGAGACGTTCAGCGCCGCCATGACCAATGGTTCAAGGGTAAAGGGTTGGATGGCAGTTGCCCGATGGGACCATGGATTGTTCCGTCGCGTGAAATCTCCGATCCCGGCGCGTTGGATATTTCGCTGACCGTGAATGGTGAAATGCGACAAAACTCCAACACGCGGAACATGATTTTTGACCTGGCGACCCTGGTATCTGTCCTCTCTCAGGGGATGACATTAGAACCTGGGGATATTATCGCGACAGGCACCCCCAGTGGTGTTGGTTTTGCGATGAAGCCCCCCTGTCTGCTTAAGGATGGCGATATTGTTGAGGCCAGCGTTGCTGGCGTTGGAACGATCCGAAACAGGGTTTCAGGCTGACGAAAGACCGGATGTCGCAATGACCGGGGAAAGCAAACAGTTGCACCGTTTTGTTGCGGATGTTGATCTGGATCGCCTTCCGGCGACAGTTATAGCACGGGCAAAGCGGCATATTCTGGAAACCGTGATCCTCGCATTGGCGGGCGGCTCCAAGGAAGGGGTTGCCGAAATTCGGGCCCTTGCAAAGGTTGAATACGCCCAGGGTCCCAGCGCTGTCTGGGGTGCTGGTGACAGATTGCAGCCTTCCGGTGCGGCCCTGGTCAATTCGTATGCCGCTGCCGCATTGGATTACGATACATTGTGCAATACCGTCCATGGCGATGTGGTCATTATTCCGGCGGTCCTAGCCATGGCGGAGGCAAGGCAGGCGACCGGACGTCAGCTACTGGAGGCCTATATTGCGGGTATCGAGGTAACAGCGCGGCTGTCTTTCTCTGCCCAACCGCCGCAACGGGGATGGACCCATACCAGTGTGTTCGGTGTTTTCGGAGCGGCTGCGGCCGTTGCCCGATTGATTGGGTTGCCAGAAACCCGTATCGGCCATGCAACAGGCATTGCGCTCAGTCTGGCGGCCGGGTCACAACAATCGAATGTTGAGAAGGTTCTTACCAAACGCTTGCAACCGGCCTTGGCCGCACGAAACGGTGTCTTTGCAGCATTGGCGGCGGAGGCCGGAATCTCAGGGCCACAGCAAAGTCTTGAGGGACGATGTGGGCTGTGGTCCCTGTATCAGGCAGGCGATCCGGCGCTGCTGTTGAAGGATCTGGGTGGGGATTTCCGCTTTCTTGAAACCATTCTGAAAGGGTATCCGGTCTGCAGTTGCAGTCATGCTGCCATTGTCGCCTGTTTGGAACTGATCGCTATAAATGCCCTGGATCCGGCCGATATCTCCGAGGTTGAAGTTACAGTGACCCCCTTCATGGTGCATATGGTTGGTGGAGACTTCGATCCCTCCCGAGACCCGGTGGTCGCGGCGCAATTCTCCATTCGCTATGCCCTTGCGTGTTGCATCTTGCGCGGTGGAGTTTCCCTAGCGGACCTTGATCTGGCGGCAATATGTGACCCGGCTATTCAGGAATGGGCGGCGCGCATACAGATTACCGTTGACCCGGAGAATGACGGTGAACTTGCGCCTGCTCGGGTGCGCTTGAAAACCCGAAGTAAAGGTGTGTTGGAACGCTGCGTCTCTGTGATGCCTGGCAGCGTCGAGGCGCCGCTTTCTGACGCTGCTTTCAAGGGCAAATTGCAGGATTGTGTGGATCGAATCCCCGGCTTTTCAGAGCAGGGGGGACTTGTTCGCTTAGAGGAAATTGTTGAGGCGATAGACCGGTCAGATCAATGCACAGACCTGACCGGGTTTCTCGCGGCGGTCGGTCAGTCTTCCAATGATTTCGACCAGCGCCCCTGAATGGCGATTTGGTCGCGCGCGCGACGTTGCCTGGGGGTCTTTTCTCGCGCCAGCAGGTCTTCCTCCAGCAATTGATCCGCGTCGCCGGTGCGACCGATTGCAATAACCGTCATTGGTTTATAGATCTCCGGTACCCCCAGAGTATCTGCTATCTTTGAGTCGAATCCCGCCATCTGATGGGTTGAAAGCCCCAGTGCCTGTGCCTGAATCGTCAGATGGGCGACCGCTTGCCCCGTGTCATAGGCTGCGTGGGGCAGGGGCGATTGATCCTCCTTCACGTGCTTTGCCAGGGCGAGAATGAGGACGGCCGCATTCGGCGCCCATTTCGCATTGCCGGGCTTCAGCGATTTTACAATTTCGGCGAAAGTAGAGTCTCCACGAATTCCGATCAGAAAACGCCACGGTTGGGTGTTGCTGGCGGATGGGGCCCATCTGGCTGCTTCCAAAAGGGTATCAATCGCAGCTCCCTCCATACTGTCGTTTGGATCAAAGGCGCGCGGGCTCCATCTTTCGGCCAGCAGGTCATGGATGGGGGGTGAGGCATTGGCTCTTTTCATGAAGTGGCTCCATCTATTAACAAAAGCATCTAGACAATGTGCGCCTGGCGCATTAATGTTTATTAGATGAAATTGAACGATGCGCTAACTTAAGTCAACCGACAGGATATCGAGTGCCATCCTAGGCGGGTTTCATGAAAAGAGGAACGAACGCGTGAGCGAAGAATTTTCGGGTAAAGTAATTTGGGTGGTTGGTGCGACGGGCGCCCTTGGTGAAGATATTGTAAATCAATTGACCTCGAAAGGGGCAACTGTCATTGCCTCTTCCCGGCAAATAGAGGGGAAGGGGGCGCCGGTCCTTGGAATCCATCCGATGAATGTCGATGTCACAAGGTTCGAAACAACGGAAATGGTGGCACAGCGTATTGTTAAGGACCACGGCGGCATCGATGGGTTGGTGGTGACAACCACATTACCGATCTTTGGAGACTTCATGGATCTTGGGGATGCAGAATGGGAGGCAGTGCTGGAAACGAAGATGATGGGCACGATCCGCCTAATTCGTGCGGTCGTCCCATCTATGCAGGCGCGGGGTGGGGGCAGCATTGTTGCGCTGAGTGGTGGTGGTGGGATCAACCCGTCGCTGCGACATTTACCCGGTTCAGTCGCGAATGCCGGAATAAATCTGGTGGTCAAGGGGCTGGCGAAGCGTTTCGGGCCGGATCAGATCCGGATAAATGTGGTTTCTCCTGGGCCAATTGAATCGCCCCGACTGGAAGCGATTCGAAAGGCCAAGGGACCCAGCACGAAAACACCGCTTGGCGGAGCTGGCGAACCGGATGATGTCAGTAATGCTGTCGTCTTTCTGTTGTCCAGTAAGGCCAAATATATTACCGGCGCCAACCTTGCGATTGATGGTGGCGGTCGCCTGGAAGATCCTAAATAGGCGCTTTTACACACTCAATGATCTAAAACCGGATTCATCAGTATGCCAATCTCAATCATGGACTGGATACGGTCCATAATGGAGCGCCTAAAGCCAGCGTCTATATTCAATCACTTCCCAGGTTTTCTGGTTTGTGTCGTCGTTGCGACTGCGGCGCAGTTCATATCAGAACATTACGGCGCGCCTGTAATGCTGATGGCGCTGCTGCTGGGGATGGCCCTGCATTTTCTATCTGTGGAAGGCCGCTGTATGACGGGCATCCAATTCTGCGGACGGGCGGTGTTGCGCATTGGCGTTGCCTTGATGGGGGTGCGGATCAGTGCATCCCTTTTGGCGGTTGTTGGGCCTTGGCACATTGCCTTGCTTGGTGTGGCACTGCTGCTGTGTATTGCCTTTGCCATGCTACTAGGGCGCTTTCTGCGGGTGCGAAAAACTTTTGCATTGTTGACTGGGGGGACCGTCGCAATTTGCGGCGCGTCGGCGGCGATGGCCATAGCCTCTGTATTGCCACGTCATAAGGATTCTGAAAAAAACCTATTGTTTACGGTTGTTGGAGTTACGGTTCTCAGCACGGTAGCCATGATTCTGTATCCGATCCTGGCCGGGCAGCTATTTGACACGGAAGCAGAGATTGGATTCTTCCTGGGGGCAACGATACACGATGTCGCTCAGGTGGTTGGTGCCGGATTCTCGGTGTCCGAAAATACAGGTGATATTGCCACCCTAGTAAAATTGATCCGGGTCTCACTTTTGGCGCCCGTGGTTGTGGTGATTGCTCTCGCGGTTCGAAGTCAGGGTCGTCACACCGGCTCGATGGGTTCACGCCCCCCGCTACTTCCGGGTTTTGTGCTGGGTTTCCTTGTTCTGGCCGCGCTTAACTCTTTTGATCTGATCCCTTTGGCGATCACTGACGGATTAGGCGAAATCTCCCGCTGGTCCCTGATCATTGCCATCTCTGCCGTTGGAATGAAAACGTCATTAGGTGAGGTTATGGGGATTGGCCGATCTGCTATGATTCTAATCCTAGCAGATACGATCTTCCTAGCCGCTGTCATTTTGGGCGGGCTTGCTCTGTAGACTGGGTCGCCGCGAAGGTCCTTTCGCTGCTATAACTCGGCTATTTGAAGCGCGCAGGTCATTGTCAGCGGCAATCTCACTTTTTGAAGCAGCCGTTTCATCTCCGATGGCGAAAGGTGCGCACATGTCTTGCGCCCGTTAAAGAATGTCTTTCCAGATTGGCGCTCAGCCTGCAGGAAACCTCTGTAGCTGCCGTTCCCGGTTTGCGGGCGGGCTAATTATGGGGCCGCTTGATCGGGGCCCCTTCGGCTATAGAGCCTTCGCGCCATTGCGTGGCGCTCATCCCAAACTCGCGCTTAAACGCTTTGCTGAAAACAGAAGCATCGGTATAGCCCCAGACACTTGCAATCTCCATCACGTTGAGGTGGCATTTTTGCGGATCCAACAAATCCTCTTTGCAGCGGGATAAGCGCAGCCTGTGTATATAAGCGCTGACGCTAGATTCAGCGCGTTCAAACAGCTTGTGAAGGTATCGGACGGAAATTCGCTGGGACCGCGCTACTGTTTCGGCTGACAAGGAAATGTCATGAAGGTTCCTGAGAATGTATTGTTGGATCTGCTCCAGGTGTATTTCAGCAAGGGACTCTTTCTCGCCTTTTACCGATCCTTCAAGTAGCGCGGCGGAGGCGGCGAGGAACACGCCCTTGACGCCACTGGAGCGCTCTCCCTGACGAAGGTCATCGATGCGCCGGACCATCTGTTGCATAAGCCCTTCCACCAACAGGCCGACACCATTGTTCGTGGTGGTCCGTGCGCCTCGGAACCTGGCCGCTCTTGGAATGCGTGACGCAACGTCGCTCCAGGGCACGACCAGAGTTGTCTTTTGCATCGTTTCCAACACTTCAAACTCATATGGAACGTCACTGCGCCAGGCGATTACATCTCCCGCACGCGCAATGACCTGCTCCGTCCCGAACTGAATTTTCTCGACTCCGGATTGGATGATCTGGATGCCAAAGCTGGGGCATTCATGATGGACCTTCGTCCTGTCCCTTCGACCCGAGCAGGGGTCGCAGCGGCATTCTATGAGGGACAGGCCATTGATCTCGCGCGACCGAATTTTGGATGAGAAACCAACGGACAATCGCTTCGTGATTTCGATGGGGCGATACACCGCGCCCATTGCCTGCTGCAATGCATCTGTTCGGTCCGCAAAGGGTATATTGGACGCGGACCAATGCTGTTCGCTCGATAGAATCGTTCCTTGCATTCTTGCCTCCTCCCTTATTCTGCACAATGTGCACATTTTGACCAATCGTAGTGCACAAAAGGGCAAAAAGCTATCAGGCAACTTAGCTATAGTCGATTAGATCGCCTCCAAGGCGGCAGCTTGCAATAATCACAAATGGGAGGATTTACATGAGTAACGCGCGACTGCCCGAAGTTGCAACGCAACTTGACCAGGTTGATTGGAAGCCATTTCCCGAGCCTTTCGCTTTTGGCGGTATCCGTTGGAAGCTTCTCCACACCAGCCCGGGTACCGGGGACTGGTCGGCCATCTTCGACTGCCCCAAAGGATCCAGCATTGCCCCTCACACGCATTTTGCGAGCGGTCAGTATCTTTTGACCAAAGGGCGTATGGACATTCGTGGTGGAGTGGAGAAGGGTGGAGCAACGGTTCTTGCTCCAAGCCATGGATACGAGTCTAACGGTGCCGTTCACGAGCACACCAATTTCCCGATCGATAGTGAATTCTACATGACGTTTGATGGTCCCGTTGTATTCACCAACCCGGATGGCTCGGTGATGGCCGTTGTCGGGTGGGAGCAAGCCCGGGCTGCTTGGTCGGCCTAGTCCCCACCCAAGCAATACAGGCTGTGGCGGCATTCTGGGCCGCCACAGCTTGAGAGAAGCATTCAATAATCGATAAGGTCATTGACCATAGGGGGAGCATTGGAAACCACTGTTGGAGGACTCATTCGGGCGGCCGCTCGTCGCTATGGTGCGAAGACTNCACTCATTGTTGGGGATGCAACGTATAGTTACGCTGCGCTTGACGAACAGTCGTCCATTCTGGCTGCTCATCTTGAGCAGATGGGATTTCAGAAGGGCGACGTAATCTCTCTGTGTGCGCCCAATTCCGCTGAGTGGATCATCAGCTATTACGCTATCCTCAAAATGGGGGGTGTGGTCAATCCGCTGAATCTGATGCTGACACCCACGGAAGTCGCTTACGCAATGAAAGATTGCGGTGCAAAAGCCATTTTGGGGGCGGCTGAGAACCTGGCGGCTTTGAGCAGTCTGGCCGATGAAGGGATGACTGCCACAAGAATCGCCTGGGGGGAGCCAGTTCCAAAGGCTACCATTCAGTTTACCGATCTGCAGACCTGGCCCGCTGATGTTGAACCCGAATATCCGGTGTCAGGACTGCAGGCAATCGATACATGCAGTGTGAGCTACACATCCGGGACCACAGGTCATCCGAAAGGCGCTTTGCTGACTCATGGCGCGATCCTGATGAATGTCGAGATGACATCTGTCATGCATGCGCGGACTCATGAGGATGTAATCGTTTCGGCGCTGCCATGCTCACATGTCTATGGAAATGTTGTCATGCAAAGCACGTTCTCGCATGGCGGCACCTTGGTTCTGCATGCTGCGTTCGATGCCGAGAGAATCGCACAAAGCATCGAAACGCATCGCGCCACCCTGCTTGAGGGGGTGCCAACCATGTACATGTATCTGCTTAACTTTGGGCGTCTCGACCAGTTCGATCTGTCTTCATTGACCCGTTGCACTGTCGGTGGCCAGACGATGCCTGTTTCCAAGCTAGAGGACGTCGAGCGGGTTTTCGGCTGCCCGATACTTGAACTCTGGGGTATGACAGAAATCGGAGGTCTGGGTACCACACATACTTTTTATGGCCCGCATAAGTTGGGATCGATTGGCATTGCTATGCCTCATGTGGAGATCCGAATCGCCGCCGTTGATGATCCGACCGCACCGATTGAGACCGGTCAGGTAGGGGAGTTGCAGGTTCGGGGGCCCATCACAATGCGTGAATACATTGGCAACAGCGCCGCCACGGCAGAGGTTCTGCTGGAGTCCGGCTGGCTCAGGACGGGTGATCTCGCATATATCGATGCAGAAGGATTTGCGTTCATCGTTGATCGGCTCAAGGATCTTATCATCACCGCCGGATTTAATATTTATCCTGCTGAGCTAGAGCGGGTGATCGCTGCTTACCCTGGCGTCGCGATGGTTGCGGTGGGCAGTGTTGCAGATGACGACAAGGGCGAATTGGCAAAAGCCTATATTGTCCAAAGAGAGGATGCCCAGCTGGACCTTGAGGACCTGCGCCGATATTGTCGCGAGAATCTGGCCGCTTATAAGGTGCCACGTGCATTCCAACTGGTGCCCGATCTGCCAAAGACGAGTACCGGCAAGATCATGCGCCGTGCCCTGCGTCAGCTCGACTCCGATTGAATTGAGGCCAAAATGACCATGAAGACTGAGAGTATCCGTGAGGAGTCTGTTACACCGCCCGACCAGACACGCGGCTTTTCATTCAATCACACCATGTTGCGTGTGAAGGAACCAGAGCGATCGCTGGACTTTTATTGCCGTATCATCGGGATGCGTTTGCTCAGAAAAATCGATTTTCCTGATCTGCGTTTTTCTCTCTATTTCCTGCGGTTCTGCACCTCGGAGGACTCTGTTCCACAAGATAGCGCCGAACGCACCTGTTGGCTGTTTGGTCAGTCAGGCGTGCTTGAGTTGACCCATAACTGGGGTACTGAGACGGACCCTGATTTCAGTTACCATGATGGCAATCGTCAGCCCCAGGGATTCGGGCATCTGTGCGTCTCCGTCCCGGACCTGGCCGCCGCCGTCAGTTGGTTCGACGAGAACAACATCGCTTTCGTCAAACGCCCGGATGAGGGAAAAATGAAAGACATCGCCTTTATCAAGGACCCCGATGGCTATTGGATTGAGATTCTCCAACCGGATTTGCTTGGGGAGCTTGGGCGCACGCGCTGAAAGCTTTAGCCTTTTGCTGCTCCGATGCATATAGGGGGCATGGGAACAGGTGTCAGATCACCGCGGATGGAGAGCGCGGGGCAGGCCGTTCAATGCCCATCGCCGCCCAGAGCAGAGGATTTTGGACTATCCGGGAGGTTTTTAGCCTCCAACTGGATTTCTATCGTCCCAAAGGCTCCACTTGCTTTGACGGTGTGGCGGTCGCCCTGGGCAGTTGGACCCGCGATCAGCGCGGCTTCCGGCGCATCCGAAAACCAAATCTCAGTCGCAACGAGTCAGTCGCAACGAGAAGGGGCAGGCCAATTTCACGTGGCCTGCCCCGTTCTTTCAATTTACCCGATGCTAGAGACTAGCGGTATGGGTAGCCTGCTTTCTGCATAACGGACGCATATTTCTTAAACGCATCGACAACGCGTTTTGGACGGTCGCCCTGGGTTGCGATTTCATCCCAGAACTTTTCCGCATCCGCGACAACCGTGGCCCATTCCTGTGGTGGAATGGATGTGAGTTCCATTTTCTCACCTTCAACACGCAACCGTGCTTCGCCACCCCAATACCAGGTCGCGCGATAATAATGCGATTGGTCGATGGTGATTTTGAACAGTTCCTGCAGGTGGGCTGGTACTTTTTCCCAACTGGCCGAGTTTGCGAAGTAAGACCCGAACCACGCGCCGGTCACTGAGTTGGTCAGTGCATAGTTACAGATGTCAGCCCAACCGACCTCATAGGCTTCGGTAAAGCCACACCATGCAACGCCGTCAAGCTCACCGGTTTGAAGGGCGACTTCGACGTCATCCCAAGGAACCGTGACAGGGATCAACCCGTATTGGGAAAGGAATTTACCAGCGGTTGGTACGCCAAAGACGCGCTTGCCTTTCATGTCGGCAAGGGAGCGGATCGGCTCTTTTGTGAAGATGTGCAGCGGATCCCAGGCACCGGCAGACAACCAAGTGACATTGTCAACTTCGTCATAGGCTTCTTTCCAGATCTCATTCAACCCGTAATAATTGAACATCGCGGGCACATCGAGCGAGTAGCGCGTGGCGAAGGGGAAATACCCGCCAAAGACGGAGATATCCACTGGTGAGGCCATGGTAGCTTCATCCGACTGAACCGCATCCAGTGTGCCATTCTGAAGCGCACGGAAAAGCTCCGACGTTGGTACCAGTTGGTCGGCATAATACAGCTCGATCTCCATTTCGCCATTTGCGGCGGCATTGAAAGCATCGATCTGTGGCTTGATCACATGCGCACCAAGAGGGGCACCTGAATAGGTCTGCAAACGCCATTTAATTGGGCCCGTCTGGGCATGGACTGCTGGCGCTGCCAAAGCGGATGCCGCCCCAACAACCGATCCGGCCAAGAACTTACGGCGGGTTGAGAGAATCTGCTCGGATGGACTTTTTTTGGTATCTTCAGACATGTTTTACACCTTCTCTGTTGGTAAATGATGGCCTTGCACTGGCCATTCTGGGGTTAACCTCTGACAAATTCGGGCAGCCAGAGCGCGATTTGCGGGAACAAAAGCACAAGTGCGATTGTGAATGTCATCATAGCCACAAAGGGCCAGATGGATCTGTAGATATCGGGCAGTGAAATCTCCTTCGGTGCCATCGCCCGCATCAGGAACAGGTTATATCCGAAGGGGGGCGTTATATAGGCGATCTGGCATGTCATCGTGTAGAGCACGCCAAACCAGATCAATTGGTTCTCAAAGCCGAGATCAAGGACTTTGACCAATGGAATGTATAGCGGTGCCACGATAACCAGCATCGCGGTATCATCCAGGAACATGCCCATCACGATAAAGCTGACCTGCATCATGATAATGACCTGCCAGGGCGTCAGTTCCCAACGGTTGAGGAAAATGTCTTCGACCGCACGCACCGCGCCGATCCCATCGAATACCGCCCCAAATGCCAAGGCCGCCAGGATCAACCAAAGAAACATGCAGGAAACGCCCAGTGTCTTGCGCGCCGTTTCGTGGACCATCTTGAAGCTGAGGCGTCCCTTGACGGCCGCCGCTAACGTCGCCGCAGACGCACCCACGGCGGAGCTTTCAACAAGGCTGGTCACACCCATGATGAAGAGCCCTGTCATCGCAAAGAAAATCAGGAATGGGATAATGCCCGCACGCAACAGCTTCAGCTTTTCGCGCATCGGCATATTGAGTTCTTCGTCTGACACAATCGGCGCAAGTTCAGGTTTGAGCTTCACGCGGACAACGACATAGATCACGAACATCGTNGCCATCAACAACCCCGGGATCATCCCGGCCAGCCAAAGCTGAGAGACAGGTTGGCGGGCAATCATGCCATAGAGCACCATGACGACGGATGGCGGCACCAGGATACCAAGCGACGATCCGCCCTGAACCACACCCGTGATCAATACCTTGTCATATCCCCGGCGCAACATTTCGGGCAGGGCAATTGTTGCCCCAATCGCCATGCCAGCGACCGACAATCCATTCATCGCCGATATGATCACCATCAGGAAAATAGTCCCAATCGCCAGACCGCCGCCAACGCGACCGAACCAGACATGCAGCATTTTATAAAGATCTTCGGCGATGCCGGATTCCGAAAGGACATAGCCCATATAGACAAACAAGGGCAGCGTGAGCATCGGGAACCAGTTGAACAGTTTGAAAGCCGCAGAGAACGGGATTTCGATACCGCCCGTTCCATAAAGCATCAGCACCATTGCCGACGCGACAAAACCAATGGCCGCAAAAACACGCTGTCCGGTCAGGAGCAGGACCAGCATGGATGCGAACATGAGAAGGGCAATCAACTCGTGGGTCATTGAACGGCTTCTCCACGTAAGTCATTTATATGTTTAAATATCTGGGAAATGGTTTGCAGGATCATCAGCACGATACAGGCAACCATCAGCGATTTAATCGGGATCATGGATGGGTTCCACATCGAAAACCGCGTTTCGTTCGTATCAATGGCATAGTCTAAACTGGAGATGGATCCGTAGAGCAGCACCGAAAGATAAAACAGCAGGCAGGAAATCGTGACCAAATCCATCAGCGTTTTGCCCCGGTGCGATAGGCGTTCATAGAACAAGTCCATGCGCACATGATCGCCGTCCTTGATGGTCATTGCGCCGCCCATAAAATAGTACGCGGCCAAGGTAAATTGCGCGAACTCAACACACCAATGCAGTGGAATATCGATGATATTGCGGGTGATGGCGTCCAGCAGTAACACCCCGACCATCAAAAAGATCAGATACATCGCAACAATACCGACATACTGTGCCGCGCGATCAACCAAACGCACATAGCTGCGCATTACATTTTGCATTCGATAGTCCCCATTCTGTAACCCCCTTATATTCTCGGGACCTGCTGTTAAGGTACCGAAACTCCCGCGCGTAAGAATGCTTCCATCATTGCCGGGCCTGGCGGCCCCTCACTCAACACGGTTCCAATACCTCCCAATTCACAAACCCTGAAGGCGGCACGCCGTCCAATTTTTGAGGACGTGGCCAACACCACCGTGTTATTCGCGCGCTTCATCATGGCGCGGGCAATATGTGCCTCATCCACATTGGCGTCAGTTGCTCCAATGTCTGCATCAAGACCCGCAACAGTTATAATTGCATGGTCGACTTGAAATTGGGTAATTTGTTCGAGCGCTGTTGGCCCAATTGTTTGATCATTCCCAGGCGCATACTTNCCCCCCAGAAGGTATATGTGAGTATCCACATCCGCACGCCCGAAGACCATCGCTATGCTGAGTGAGTTAGTTATCACTGTCAATCCATGCGTCATGACTAATGCTTCGGCGGCGATCAAAGTGGTTGACCCTGTATCCATAAATACAGTGTCGCCAGGTTGAATGATGTCCCGGAGTTTCTTTGCAATTATTTGCTTGGCTTTCGGGTCCTCGACCATGCGCTCTGAGAACGTGCCTTCGGAATGCAAAAGGGGCGGTAACGCCCCGCCATGGACTTTTCGCACCAGCCCTCGCGCATCCAGATTGCCCAGGTCGCGTCGAATGGTTTCAGGAGAAACACCGAATGCCTGTGCGAGATAATCGACGCTCATCCTGCCGTCGCTGGCGATGAGCTCGATAATACTTGTTCTGCGATCTGATGTTTTCTTTGACACCCAGCACCCCTCTCTTGTGTTAATTAGCGGGTTTCACACTTTGCTCGTCAACACTAAAATGCCCAATCGGTCATTCTTTTTGACCAGTTATTGACTGTTTGGTGTGTTTGATCATAAATCGTCCAGGACATAGTCAAAATTCTTCCTGCAGAAAGACTCCAGATGTCGCCCTCGGCGAACAATACAGGCGAAGTGTTCGATGTTGCCGTGATTGGAGCGGGGGTTGTCGGCTGTGCCATCGCGCGACGTTTTACCTTGGAAGGCGCGCGAACAATCGTGCTTGAAAAAGGCCATGATATTCTGGACGGGGCCTCAAAATCGAATAGCGCCATTTTGCATACCGGGTTCGATGCGCCACCAGAGTCAAGGGAAGCACGCTGCATTCAGGCTGGATATCAGGAATATGAGAGAATTCGCGGTGCGTTGAACCTGCCGCTTGATCGATGCGGTGCCTTGGTTCTGGCCTGGACGGAAGAGCAGGAGGCGCGTCTCCCGACCCTCATGCAACAAGCCCGGGACAATGCTGTTGATGATATCAAACTGTTGTCACGGTCTGAAACAGTCGGGCTGGAACCCAATCTGGCCACTCAGGTTCGGGCAAGCTTTCGGGTGCCCCGTGAGGCGCTGATTGATCCCTGGTCTGCGCCCCATGCTTATCTGGAACAGGCGCTGTTGAATGGTGCCATGCTAAAGCGCAATTGTGCCGTCCGGGCTGGCGAATTCGATGGTCAGCAGTGGCACCTTGAAACCAGTCATGGCACGATCCATACCAAGTTTGTAATCAATGCGGCCGGTCTTTTTGGGGATCACATAGACAAAGCATTGTTGGGACGAACAGATTTTGAAATCCGTCCCCGTAAAGGCCAATTTATTGTTTTCGATAAAACCGCGGCGCGGCTCAGCCGCCATATTCTGCTGCCTGTTCCCACTGAAACGACAAAAGGGATTGTGGTTTGTCGCACCATTTGGGGCAATCTGTTGGTTGGCCCGACCGCTGAAGAACAAAGTGATCGGGAAACGGCAGAACTGGTGCCTGAAACGCTGGACTATCTGCACCAGAAAGGCATTGAAATTCTGCCCGCTCTCGCGACAGAGGATATCACCGCATTTTATGCCGGGTTGCGTCCCGCCAGCGGTCAAAAAGAATATCAAATTCGGGCACATGCCGGCCACAATATGATCACCGTTGGCGCGATCCGCTCGACTGGACTAAGCGCGGCCCTGGGGATTGCGAAATACGTCTTTGATCTTGGGCAAGAGGCGGGTCTGCAATGCACGCCGCTGGTCGATCCTGTGCACCAGCCAATCGAAAACATGTCGGAGGATCTTGAGCGGGATTGGCAACGGCCTGGCAATGGCGGCATTATATGCCATTGTGAGCGGGTCACCCGACGCGAGATAGAGGTGGCGATGTCCGGGCCACTGGCACCAAATTCACTTGCTGGATTGAAACGCCGAACGCGGGTTACGATGGGACGGTGTCAGGGCTTCTATTGCACCGCTGCGTTGGCGGAGTGCACGAAGGGTAAGCTTACACACCCCATTGCAGGGGCCCGCCATGACGACTGAGCTTCCTAAAACATGTGATGTCCTGATCGTGGGGGGCGGGCCCGCCGGTCTGTCCGCCGCCCATGCCCTTCGTGCGGCTGGCGCGGGGGATGTTCATGTGATTGAGCGTGAGCCTGAAATGGGGGGGATTCCACGACATTGCGGTCACTCGCCCTATGGCATGCGCGAATTTCACCGTTTGATGGGCGGGGCCCGTTATGCCAGGCGACTGACCGAACGCGCATATCAGGCGGGTGCCGCCCTTCACTGTAACGTAACCGTGATGGCCCTTCATCCGGGGGGACGTGTTTCGGTGTCTGGTCCTGAGGGTCTCTGTGACATTCAAGCCCGCGCTGTATTGCTGGCCACCGGGGCGCGCGAAAGCTCCCGCGTTGCCCGATTTGTCGGCGGGACAAAGCCGGGTGGGGTGCTCAATACAGGCAGCCTGCAAGGCCTGGTCTATCTGGATGGGTTGCAGCCTGTCCGCCGCCCGCTGATCGTGGGGAGTGAGCTTGTGTCATTCTCCGCCTTTCTGACCTGTCGCCATGCCGGGGCAAGGCCGGTGGCGATGATAGAAGCTGGCAATCGCCCGACCGCCCTGTGGCCCGCGCATTGGATGCCAAGGGTTTTGGGCACGCCAGTCCATTTCAATACCGAATTGACGCAGATCCATGGCAAGGCCCGCGTTGAAGCGGTCACCCTGCGCAGGGATGGTGTTTCGCGGGATATCGAGGCGGATAGCGTCATATTTACGGGCAAGTTTCGACCGGAAAATGCATTGTTGCGCCAGTCCCATATCCGTGTAGATGCCGCAACCAATGGCCCGGAAGTGGACCAGTATGGACGCTGCTCAGATCCATCCTACTTTGCGGCGGGGAATGTTTTGCGCGCCATAGAAACCGCTGGATGGTGCTGGCAAGAGGGACGCAGCGTTGCCACGGCAATCCTCGCGGCTCTGGAGGACCGACTTCCCGATCGCAGCAGCGCGCATCGCATATCCAATTCCGGCGACCCGATTGCCTATGTCATGCCGCAATTCTGTGTCACCAGCACGGTGCCGCCCGCGTTCGAGGCGGTGCAGCTACGTTTCAGCAGGTCCGCGCGTGGCACTGCCAGATTCGGGGCGAAGTCTTATCGCTTAAAATCGCGCCCAGAACGTCGTATCACTGTGCCATTGCTACAGGGTGATACTCCAATGACCTTAAGTTTTGATGAGGCGACATGACATTTCTTGCAATTGATCAGGGAACAACCAGCACGCGCGGCCTGATCGTGGATGAAGAGGGACACACGGAGGTCATTTTCAGTAGATCACACCGTCAAATATATCCACATTCTCAATGGGTCGAACATGATCCAGAAGAGTTGCTGGGCCATATTCGGGCGTGTATCGAACTTGGGCGCGAACGGGGCGTTCGTGCGTTTGGCATCGCCAACCAAGGGGAAAGCTGCCTTGCATGGGACGCAAAGACGGGAAAGGCGCTATCCCCCGTTATCGTATGGCAAGACGCACGGACCCAGGAGAAAATAGAACAACTGCGCGCCAATGGTTTTGAAGCCATGGTTTTACAGCGTGCGCGGTTGCCACTCGATCCCTATTTCTCCGCCTCTAAACTGGGCTGGATATTGGAAAACGTTCCAGCCGCCTCTGAATGCGCCGGACAGGGCCGATTGCGGCTCGGCACCACCGATGCCTTTTTTCGGGACCGTTTGACTGGGGATTTTGCGACCGACCTTGCAACAGCCTCCAGGACATCTCTTCTCAACATTGCAGACGGTGTTTGGGATCCCGATCTCTGTGCGCTTTTTGGGGTGCCGATAGAGGCATTGCCGCGCATCACGGCCTGCAATGGACGTTTTGGCGATGTCGATGGCTTGCCGCTGACGGCCAGCATTGTTGATCAGCAAGCAGCGCTCTATGGCAATTGCGTCGCGAATATTGGGGATGCAAAGGTGACCCTGGGGACCGGGGCCTTCGTGCTCGCCTTGTCTGGTGACACAATCAAATCGAACAGCGGTGGGGCGCTGCCAACAGTTGCCTGGCAGGAAGACGGTCATTCACCAATCTATGCCTTGGAAGGGGGTGTATATGCGGCCGCGGCTGCGGTGAACTGGGCGCAAGGGATCGGATTGTTCACCGATTTTGATGAATTGATGCGATTTGAGGAGTCCAGCATGCTGGATCGCGGTCTCGCCTTTGTGCCTGCACTGGCAGGCTTGGCTTGCCCCTATTGGGATCGCACTGCCAAGGGCAGTTGGCTCGGTTTAACCTTGGATACGACGCAGGCCAATATGATGCAGGCTGTTCTGGAAGGGATCGCCTATCGTGTCGCACAAGTGCTCACAGCCATGGACTCTCAGATACCGCTGAATTCCAGTCTGCGGGTTGATGGCGGTATGTCTGCCAACCCATGGTTCTGCCAGTTGCTGGCGGATGTGACCGGGAAAGACGTGTTGGCTGGCACCGAAACGGAATTGACCGCCATCGGCGTCGCCCGATTGGCAGCCCGGGCCATGGGAGAAGACATCGTCCCCACCTTCGATTTAAACAAAACCGCCCCCCGAAAAAATGCCGCCATGCACCCGGACCGCTTTGCAACCGCCTGCAAAATCGTCCAACAATGGGGATAGGACGTCGCGTTGAATGTCTGCAACCGCCGTTTCCTCATCCGCAAACTCAAAATGGTTCGACTCTACGGGCGCAGGTCAGCCGATCTCTTCAAGGTTGGGGTTTGCGGGCAGGGGGTCGGGGAGGCCGTCTTGCCAGGTGACGTTTAGGTCTTCCCTCCAGGCAAATTTAACGAGATGCTGGTCCAGGACGGATTGCATCATTCCGACACCTTCCGGCTTTTGAGCTTTGCAGTAAAATGACAGCACAGTCTGATCTGCTGTCATCAGGCATAGGCCGCCTGGAAACTCCACGCGACCGAACGTCTTATTGTATTCGACCGTCACTTTGTGCCGGAAATGCTTGCACAGCTGTTGCAGGTACTTGCTGGCATTTTCTGTTTCAATGTTTGTGTGACAGTGAAGCATTTCTGTCTGGTCTCCTGTTGCCTGCGCGTTGTGTTAAGAGCGAAAGACAGCCAATCAAATCTGATGGCTACGGCTGTAAGCTCAGATAAGTTATGACGATACTTGGCGTGGTGTACGCCCAAAAGCTTTGCGAAACGCTGTTGAGAAATTTGCGGCACTGGAATAACCCGCCAGGAACGCGGCTTCCTTTATGGAAATTCGATCCCGGTCCAGCGCGACCATGGCGCGTTCCAGGTTGCGTTGACGTATGTATTTGAAGGCGCTCATGCCGTGGACGGTCTGGAATAAGCGTTGCAGTGTGCTGATGCTCAGACCCGTCGCCTCCGCTATTTCCTGAAGGGGGGTGAAGCCATCACAGGTTTCAAGGAATTGCTCAACCTTGCGAATGCGGCGCTGATCAAGTGCGACAAGGGAGGGCTGAGAGGGTCCCTCAGCGCCATTTGTCAGCTGTTTCAGGCTTTCCGCCAGCAATTCCAACGCCAGGCTTTCCAGATGAAGATTTGCCATTGGCGCTGAAGAGATCGCTGCCTCCAGAATAAGTTCTGCCAGAGAGATCAGCCGGGGGGAGGGAGTCCAGACATGCTGTGCAAGATGTTTGCGGGTAAAGCGATCAATCGCACTGCCCTTTTCATCATGACGCCAATCACTTTGCGATAACCACTCGCTTGTCACCCGAAGGCTGACCTTGCGAATGTGATCGCCCCGATGACCACGTCGTTCCAACAGCGATGTTTTGTTGCGCGAAATGATCAGCGCGCGCGGTCGGTTTGAATCCGCCCCTATTTCCCTGTCCATCAGCGGTTGACCGTCTACGGTGGCATCCACCGTACCTTTCAGAAATATCTGCAAGGTCAACCCGGGTTGCTGTTCAGAATGTGTTACAAGATCATATTGATCGATGGCGTCAGATACGTGCAGCACCAGTCCTGGACGCAGACAGCGCATTTCAAAACTGCCCTGTAGAACGGGACCCTGCACTGTCTGTGGTGCGATGATCTGGAACTTTGAACTGACACTGGTCGCACTTTTGGTCAGTGCGTTCACATCAACTGAATGCATTCCGTCTGCTTTCTGTTTCGCTGACATTAAGATAACCCTTTAAAACGCAAGCTATTGAGTCTCAACCCTATCTCTGATGCGTGGACTGACCCCGGCATGTGGCACAGGAGGCTGGGAAGGTGCGTTTCCAACCATTTTGGCGCATCTTGCACGAATGTTTTGCAAACAAGAATGATGCCGTCGCAAAGAGCGGGGTGATGGTCTGCCTCTCTCGTCTCTCATATGATTATAATAATTAATCGCAACTCAAGGCAAGCCTTGCTTCGCCAGAGTGAATAGTGGTGCGCGATGGGCGCGCAATTAATGCATTGGATGATGAAGGGGCGGCTGAAAAGCAATGCCGTCGCTGGGGTCTGATGCTGTTTGGAAAAGTGGGGTATTTAGCATGAGAAAGAATCGTTCCTTCTGGAATAGCCACGTTTCAGCGCTGGCGCTGATTGGTGGTTTTATCGCCGCAACCTCTTTGGGTCCGATCGGACTGGCAAAAGCAGAAGAGGCATCCTCTAAAGAAGCCATCATTCTAAGCCCGCTCAGTGTCATTGGGTCTGGTTATGAAACGGAGGAGTCCGGCAGCTATGCCTCAAACCTGATAAGCGTCGGTGAAAAGGATGCGCGAACGGTAAAAGAGGTTCCCCAGTCCACGACGGTTCTTACCAACCAGTATCTGAAAGACCGCAATGTCACGTCGCTGGATACGGCGATGCGCAAGACGCCTGGCATTGTTGTGCTGGACAATGACAATGGGCGCTCCAGCATATTCTCACGCGGTTTTGAGGTTGATAAGCTGTATTTCAACGGCCTGTCGGCACCGGTTTCCAGTCGTAATGGAACCCAGCCAGATATGTCGATTATCGACCATGCGGAAGTCCTGAAAGGACCGGCAGGCCTGTTTGATGGTGCGGGGGATCCGGGGGGCGCGATCAATATGAGCCTGAAACGGCCAACCCGTGAATTTGCGGCGTCTGTTGAGGCGTCGGGCAACACCTGGGGCGGCATTCGTGGGGTTGGCGACATATCCTCTCCCCTGACCGAAAACGGGGCTTTGCGCGGTCGCGTCGTTGCAACCCGCGATCAGGGGAAAACCTGGGTTGATAACAATGACAACGATTTGAGCCTTGGCTACCTGGTCATCGAGGGGGATGTTACGGAATCCGATATGCTGACCTTCAGCGTCAGCCGGACAGAGCGTGATTTGAAGCCCTTTAACGGCCTTCCAAGCTTTGCGGATGGAACGTTGATCAATCTGGATCCCTCAACAACGACCGGTGCCGATTGGAACACGTTTGAAAGCGGTATCACGGATCTGATGGGGGAGTATGAGCATTTCTTCGATAATGGTGGGCATTTCAAATTATCCGGTCTGTATTCCGAGCGCACCGCTGAATCATTGTATGCCTATTCCAGATCAGCAGCAGCCGCGAACGGGAATATTACAGGCGTCACAGTTTATGCCGACGATTTTGAAGAAAGCTCGTTAAGCCTGGATGCGCATGTCAGCCAGCCGGTGCAGCTGTTTGGCCAAGAACACAATGTCCTGGCCGGCGTTGATTACAAACAGAATGACAGCACATCCCTGAACAATGGTCGCGGTGTTGCCAATGGAGATACGAATAACATCTTCAACTGGAATACAAACCTGACCATTCCGGCAATCACCTACACAACCCAGGAACAGATTGAAACAACCCAGTATGGCGTTTATGGGCAGGTCCGGGTCAAACCCATTGATCCTTTGACCGTGATTGGGGGATTACGCAGCACCTGGTATGAAAGCACCAACACGAACCTCCTGACGCGCACGGAAACGTCCCAATCGGTGGATGCGGAACTGACCCCCTATGCAGGCGTGGTTTATGATTTCACCCAGAATCTTTCTGCATATGGAAGTTATACCGAAATTTTTCAGCCGCAAACCGATACGGATGCGAATGGCAATCTGATTGGATCCCGAACAGGCCGCCAATATGAAATTGGCGTTAAAGGAAACTATCAGGGGTTAAATGCATCTGCGGCTGTGTTTGATCTTGTGAATGAAAACTATGCGACGGACGCGGATGGCATCAACGCGACGGTTGGCGATGCCGGGGCAGATATCAATGTCCGCGGTTTTGAATTGGAAGCCAGCGGTTCTGTTATGCCCGGTCTGGAAGTTATGGCGGGATATACCTATAGCTTGATCACCTATGTCAGTGGTCCAGACAGCATTCAGTCCTTCGTCTTGCGCGGTCAAACGCCGAAGCATCAGCTTCAGGTTTGGGCAAAACAGGACATTGATATCGTTGATGGGCTGTATGTCGGTGGTGGGGTGAAGGCATTCTCCGGTGCTAATAACGGCACGATCAAACGCCACGGCTATGCCATTTTTGACGTGATGGCCGGATATGATGTGACGGAGAATTTGGCGGCGACCCTGACGGTGAATAACCTGCTGAACAAAGAGTATTATTCACGGACGGGATCGACGGCCTTGTTCAACTTTTATGGGGAGCCCCGCAGTGCCTTGCTGAAAATGACGGCAAAGTTCTAGTCACAGGAAAACGTGAAAATTGGACAGGGCGGGATTTCATTGTCCCGCTCTGTCGGCCTTTTTTAATGCAGTGTTTATTATAAAGGGGTGGATCATGATTGGTCAGGCGCGTTGGACGCTAATCATCGGAGGGTTGGTCGGACTGATGACGGTTGCGGATGTTCATGCTGCGGAAAAGATTACAATTCCAAACAGTGAATTGCATACCATAACGTCACGCGAAACCGGCGACGTGTATCAGATACAAATCCGCTTACCGAATGGTGAGGCACCGGAAGCAGGATTTCCTGTTGTTTATCTTTTAGATAGCAACGCCTGGTTCGGCATGGCGTCAGATTTGTTGCGCACACGCGCGATGAACACGGATTCTACTGGGATCGCGCCCGCTATCCTGGTCGGTATCGCCTATCCAACGGACGCGCCGTATGATCTGAAGCGTCGGACCTATGATCTGACCCCACCGTCTGAGATTGTCACGATGCCACCGCGCCCGAATGGCAAGCCGTGGCCCCCGACCGGCGGGGCGGATGCCTTTTTGCGGCTTATCGAAACACAGGTGAAGCCACTGGTTGACCAGCGTGCCCCCGTGGACAAATCGCAGGAAACGCTGATCGGGCATTCTTTTGGCGGATTGTTCGCCCTGCATGTGATGCTGACGCAGCCAGAGGCTTTTGACACGTATCTGGCAGGCAGCCCGTCTATTTGGTTCAATCAGAAACAGGTGCTGCACGAAGCCAAGGCGCATTTGGCAGCGGGTGGCTCTGTGAAGGGACGAGTGTATATATGTGTTGGCGGTGAAGAGGAGGATATCACCCCGGCGGAAGAAGCGCATCCACAGGCAGAAATAAGGCGTCAGTGGAAAAAGCATAACCGCATGATCGGAAATGCGCAGGATTTCGTGGCGTTGATGTCAGATCAGCCCGAACTGGATATCGCCTTTAAGGTGTTTGAGGGGGAAGATCATGGAACGATTATCCCGCAGTTGATGATCCATGGCCTTCACTTTGCCTTCAATCAGAAAGCGCCTTAGGGGTATTGATCGGCTTGAAATAGTAAACCAGCTTTTGTCCCTCAATCTCATGAATGGATGTATCAATTCCATAAATGTCACGAATGACAGAGGGCACGATAATATCGTTGGAACTGCCATCGTGCAAAATCCGCCCCTCCCGCATGGCAATGATCCTGTCTGCGTAACAGGATGCGAAATTAATGTCATGCAGGACGACCACAATGGTCTTGCCAAGGTCTTCCGCCATGCTGCGAAAAACCCCCATCATGGTGACAGCATGTTTGATGTCCAGATTGTTCAGGGGTTCATCCAGCAACAGGAAATCGGTATTCTGTGACAGGGACATCGCAATAAAGGCGCGCTGTCTTTGTCCACCGGAAATTTCATCCAGAAAATCTTTGCGGATCGAACAAAGGTCTAGATACTGCAAGGCTTGTTCGATTTGCTTTCGGTCTTCTGATGTAAGGTGCCCTTTGCTATGTGGGAACCGGCCGAAGCTGACCAGATCTTCAACAGACATCCGTGTTGTTAAGGAATTATCCTGCCGCAGCACGGCCAGTTTTTGTGCCAAGATGGATCCAGGCGTGCGCGCGATATCCTGACCGTCCAGCATTACCTGACCTGATGTTGCTGGAAGCAGGCGGCTGATCAGGGACAGAAGGGTTGATTTCCCGGCCCCGTTGGCACCCACCAGGGCAACGACACCACCGCGTTCGATCGTCAAACTGACGTCATCCACGACGGTGGTCTTTCCATAGGCTTTGGTGATGTTTCTGATCTCAATCATTGTAATCGCCCACGCAGTAAAAGACTCAGAAAGAACAGGCCCCCGACAAACTCTACCACCACCCCCAGGGCGGTTTCATAGGACAGCACATGTTCCAACACGGTCTGTCCGATAATAAGGCAGATCGTTGCGGTCAGGGCGGCGGCGGGCAGAAGCAGCGCATGGCGATGGCTGGGG
>PAKU01000005.1 GCA_002706265.1 Polycyclovorans sp.
CACAGCACGTTCGCGGACTTCAGGGGAAAACTTGACGGGTTTCTTCATGGCTCCATTCTCTCAAGGGATGAAGCCTCCTCAAATTGCGGGGCGGTTCAGATTGAGTCCGTGCGTCAGATTGAGGCTCTGCCACACCAACGGTTCTCGGTTCGAAAGCGTGCATCGGTGATGAACTGGGTAATCAACTTCATGTCGGCGCGCGCCTCGGCCACCAGCGGGAAAAGAATGGGCCAGACGTGCGGCATGTCCGGCCGGGTGAGCAGGCGCGCTTCGGTGCCGGCCGCACGTGCACGCGTGGCCACGGCGTAGGCATCGTCTCGCAGGCACTCCTCGTCGCTTGCGCAGATCATCAGGGGTGGAAGGCCCTCGAAGTTGCCGTTCAGCGGCGAGACCTTGGGGTCGGTTGGGTCGTGGCCCTGAAGGTAGGCGTTGCCCATCATGCGAATGACGTTTTGCGAGAGCATCACGTCACTGTGGTCGTTCTCTGCCCAGCTGGGGGCGGTGCCGCTGAGGTCGGCGCCGGGCGAGAGCAGCACGGCGCAGCGCGGCATGGGCAGACCCTCATCGCGGGCGCTTTGCAGGGTGACCAGGGTCAGGTTGCCGCCAGCCGAGTCGCCGGTGACGATCAGGTCTGCCGGGTCGGTTCCGCATTCGATCAATTCCCGATACACCGCGAGACAGTCGTCCGGCGCGGCAGGAAACGGATGCTCGGGCGCCAACCGGTAGTCCGGCAGAATCACCTGCGCCTGCAGACGCCGGGCCAACGCGCCGCAAAAGGGATGGTAAGTCCTGAGCTTGCCGCCAATGAAGGCGCCGCCGTGCAGGTGCAGAATGGTCAGGCGGGGATTGCGCGGGGCCAGGCGCTCGCAGGGCACGCCGGCAAAATTGATCTTGCGCGCCGACACCCCGAGTGGAAGGTTGGAAGGAAGCGGCGCGTGATCGAGCACGCGGCGAAAATGCCGGACGGCATGTTCCTCGGACTCGAACTCGCGCTTGAGCAACGCGCGAAACATGCGTTTGAAGGCAATGGCACTGAGGCTGGTCACGTGGGCATTTCCTTCAGTCGGCCGCCAGGCGATAACTGAAGCCCAGAGCGCGTGCGTAGAGTTGCGGCAGGGCGCGCTTGGCGCGCCACATCAGCCGACCGTCCCATTGCGGGAGCACGTAGAGCTGGTTGCGGTCCATGGCGTCCAGGGTCTGGCGCGCCACTTCGCCGCTGTTGGTGAACGCCCACTTCTCCATCGCCTTGGCGGCAAAGGTCTTGCGGTCGCTGGGGAAGCGACTCTCGTTGATGATGTTGGTGGGCACGATCGTCGGGCACAGGGCGCTGACATGAACGCCGGTGCCGGACAGCTCGGCCGACAGGGTTTCTGACAGCGACAGCACCGCCGACTTGGTGACGTTATAGGTGGTCATCTCGGGCGCGGCCGCAAAGCCGGCGGCAGACGCCGTGTTGATGATGCCGCCATAGCCCAGCTTGCGGAAGCGCGGTGCAAATTCGTGGCAGCCGTGGATCACGCCCCACAGGTTCACCGACAGACACCAGCGCCAGTCTTCGAGCGAGACATCGCCGATACGACCCCCCACGCCCACGCCGGCGTTGTTGACGACCACCGTGGTTGCCCGCCCGAGCAGCGCGTCGGCTTTCGAAGCCAATTTGGCGAACTGCTTTTCGTCGCCGACATCGCAGGTGTATGCAATGCCGCGGCCGCCGAGTTCATCGACCTGGGCTGCCGTTTGTGCGGCGCGTTCCTGCTGGATGTCGACGCACAACACAGTGCCGCCGCGGCGCGCCAGCTCCAGCGCAAAACTGCGGCCGATGCCGCTGCCGGCCCCGGTCACGATGGCGGCGGCGCACTGGCTCAATTTCAGACTCTTGGGACGACTCACGATCGCCTCTCTCCTCTAGCAGATCAATTGGAATGAGCCGCCGGACCCGGCCCGACCGTGGCCTGCCCGGCGGCTCGTGATGTTCAGGCAACCGATTTGAGCTTGGACACCGGACCTTCGCCGATGAACGCCTTGTAGGCCTTCATGGTGTCGCCGGTCGCATCGAAGGTGTCCTTCCACGCGCGAAGCTGCGCGCGGTTGTCGTGGTCCCAGGGATGGAAGTTGGGCGAGTAGTAGGGCAGGTAGTGCTTGACCAACAAGCGCATGAACCCCGGCTGGGTGAACTGGAATTTCAGTCCCTTGAGGGCCGAACGCCAGTTGAACAGGTGGCCGTCCTTGGCAACGAGAATCAGGCGCTGGTATTCGCTGATGGCGAAGAAAATACCGGTCATCAACACCATGCCGGCGATGCGCTTGGGATAGCTGCCCACCGCGTCCTGGTACACGTCGAAAGACACCGACTTGTGCTCGGTCTCCTCGATCATGTGCCAGGCGATCATCGCGCCCAGTGACGGATCGAAGTCTTTGAAGATCTCAGGGTGGTCAACGAAGACCGCAGAAATGGTGCCGGTGAAGTGCTCGCCGGCAGCCATGGTCGAGAGCTGCATGTCCTCGCTCAGAAACCTTTGCAGGAAGGTCCGCGTGCGCTTGAACGCGTCTTCCACTTTGTCCACGGGCACGCCGTGTGCCATGACCGCCTTGTTCATGATGTCGTGTTCGCGGGCGTGGAAGTGTTCCTGCTTGATGAAGTCAATGCCGGCCTTGCGCACCTTTTCATCACTGACCTTGACCAGGTTCTTGCGCACGCACTGCATCACCCAGCGTTCGCCGTCGGGCACGGCGGCCAGAAGCGCGTTCCACCAGTGGGTGGTCCACGGGTCGTTGTTCATCCAGTACTTGGGCACGTCGGTCATGTCGAAGTGCAGGTCGCGCGGCTTGACTTCGTCGTAGCCGATCTTCCGATTTGCTAATGCCATGGCTTACCTTCCTTTTGAATGCATGAAGCGGTTTGAGAAATGCGGCGCCGCCTGCGGTGTAAAGGCGCGCGCTACGCGTGAAGAGATTGAAAAATGTGTGGCGATCGTTGGGGCTCAGTCCTCGGTCGAGGCGAGGGCTTCGGCTCGGGTGAACTGGTAATGCGACATCGGCGAATGTTTTGCGCGCCACTGCGCCTCGACCGACGTCGACGGGCGCAGCATCGGCGCATCGCCGTGACGGTCGAAGTAGTAACTGTTGGAACCCGAGCAGCTGTGGTTCACAAACACGGTGCGCTGCTGGCGGCGCTGGATGTCGGTGAAGTAGCGCTCATGCGGCCCCTGGCGAATTTCGACGCAGGTGCTGCCGGTCTTGTGGGCCTCCTTGATGCAGCGCACGGCATGTAAGGAGTGGTTTTCCACCATCTTGAAGTACGACGAGCCCGTGAGCGCGTAAGGCCCCAGCATTCCAAAGTAGTTGGGGAAGTTTGGAATGGTCGTGCCTTCGTAGGCCTGATAGCGCTGGTCCTCCCAGAACTGGCCCAGTTCCAGACCGCCGCGGCCAACGACTTCGAACGAAGGCAGGTTGCCCTTTTCGAACACCTTGTAGCCCGTGGCCGTGATCAACACGTCGATCTTGCGCTCGGTGCCGTCACGGGTGCGCACGCCGTCTTCGGTGATGCACTCGATAGGGTCGGTGACCAGTTCCACGTTGTCGCGGGTGTAGGTCTTGAAATATTCGTTGGAGAAGGTCGGGCGCTTGCAGCCAAATCCGTACTTGGGTGTGAGCTTCTCCCGCAGTTCCGGGTCGTCGGGGATCTGCTCAAGCAGGTTGTTCTTGCCGGCGTTTTCCGCCCAGCGAACGAGACCCGGGATCTGGCGGTTATAGAGCACGGCACCGACCATGAGCGACTCTGTCAAGGCATCGGCGACGAAACGCACGGCGCGCTGGGCCACCGGCATCGCACGGAACGTGGACCTCATCCACCCAGGGATCTCCGCGTCCGGCTTTTTCAGCACCCAGATGGGCGTGCGCTGATAGACATCCAGATGCGCCACCTTGCGCGCCAACTCCGGCACCATCTGCACGGCCGTGGCGCCGGTGCCGATAACGGCGACCCGCTTGCCGGTGAAGTCGTAGTTTTCATCCCAGTAGCCGGTGTGGATGACGCGGCCCTTGAAGGTGTCCAGCCCCTGAATGTCGGGCGCCTTGGGCGAGATCAGCCCGCCACTGGCGCTGATGATGTATCGGGCGGTCAACACGCTGCCGTCTTTGAGGTGCACGTGCCACAGATGCAGGCTCTCATCGAACACCGCCTTCGCGACCTCCACGCCGAAGCGCGTCTTCGGATAGATGCCGTATTTCGCGGCCACCCGCTGCGCGTAGCGCTGCAGTTCGTCGCCGGGCGCAAAAACCCGCGACCAGTTGGGGTTCTGCTCGAAGGAAAACGAGTAGACGAAGGAGCTGATGTCGACCGCGATGCCGGGATAGCGGTTGTCGCGCCAGGTTCCGCCGACATCATGGGCGCGCTCCAGCAGCACGAACGAATTGATGCCGTTCTTTTGCAATTCGATGGCCGCGCCCATGCCCGCGAAGCCGGCGCCGACGATGATCGCTTCATAGTCGGGCTTGCCCTTGGGGCGCGAGGAGCCGCGCTGTTTGACGTCCACATGGCCCAGGTCGGTGTCTGACCGGGCTTTGGACCGTGACGAGGTGGGGCTTTTTTTCTGGGATCCATCGGCCATGTCGTTTACTCCGTATGTTGTGGTCGCGCCTCGGGGCGTGCCGGGGTGTGTGTCAAGGGTTCGTCAAATTGTTCGGACTAGGACTTCATGCCTGCCATCAAGGGGTTGAGCAGGGTTTGCGCCAGCCACTGGTAGCGAATACCGACCGAGCGCTGCACGACGTCGATCACGTGAGCATCGGGCCCCACCAGAATGCGCGGGCGGTTGCCCAGGATGCCGCTGATGATGATTTGGGCCGCCTTCTCCGGCGTGGTCAGCGTCATCCGTGCGAACCACTTTTCGAACTTGGCGCGGTCGGCGTTGGCGCTGGTGGTGGCCAGGCGCGAGGTCTTGGCGATGTTGGTGCGGATGCCGCCGGGGTGTACGCAACTGACTTCCACCGGCAGCTTGCCCGCCTTCATCTCGATGCGCAGGGACTCGGTGTAGCCCCGAACGCCGAACTTGGCGGCGTTGTAGGCGCTGGTCAGCGGCCCGGAAATCATGCCGTACATGCTGGAGACATTGACCACATGGCCATCACCGGACTCGATCAGCTGCGGCAGAAAAGCCTGCGTGCCGTAGCACACGCCCCAGAAGTTGATGCCCATCAGCCACTCGAAGTCTTCCCACTTCATCTCCTGCACAGACGCGGCCAAGCCGACCCCTGCGTTGTTGATGATCAGGTTGGCGGGCGCCTTGAAGTCCTTCTTCACCGCGACGGCGTGCTTGTAGAAGGCCTCGCGGTCGGCAACGTCGAAGCTGTAGGCCTTCGCCTCGCCCTTGGCCGCCTTGATGAATTGCACCGTCTCGGCGACCGCGTCGGTCTGGATGTCGGAGGCCGCGACGCGGCAGCCACGCTGCGCCAGGTCGATGGCCAGCGCACGACCGATGCCACTGCCGGCGCCGGTGACCGCTGCGACTTTGCCTTTGAGTGATTTCAACGCTTCTTCTCCAGTGGCTGGGTGCCGGCTCAGGCAGCCTTGCTCAGCGCCGCGTAAGTGTCTTCGGTGGCCGGACGCACATCGCCAGACTCTGCATAGCGCTCGATCCAGCGGTCGTAGGCCTCAAGGTCACCGTGACTCCAGGGCTCGAAGCCGGGCTTGAACCAGCTCAGGTAATGGCCCATGAGGTCAAAGTAGAAGCCGCCGCGTTTCGGTTTGAACAGCCACCACAGGCCCTGACCCCAAAGCCCGACACGCTCGCGCGCGGTGTAGCCGTCGTTGCGCAGCACGTGTTCCAGAATGGGGAACACCAGGGCGTGGAACACGATGCTGATGTAGGCCATCATCACCACGCGCGGGATGTAACCGACCTTGGCCTGATTCTGCAGCAGGTCAAAGGCGACCGATTTGTGCTCGATTTCCTCTGCGGCATGCCAGAAATACAGCGCGCGTACCCGTTCATCGGCGCCGTCAAACAGGTGGCTGCTGCGGCCCAGAATGGCGTGGGCCATCGACGCCGTCAGGTGTTCGGCGCAGGCGGTCAAGGTGAGCTGCATGCGCGGCGAGAGAATCCGCGTGTGCGCGGCGAAAAACTTGCGCAGCACCTGGGTGATCGTCTCGATGTCCACGCCCTGCCGGCCCAGCCGGTTGTTGTAGGCGTTGTGCAGAATGCCGTGCAGACCTTCCTGCCGGATGAAGTCTTTCAGTTCCTGTTGCAGAGCGGGATCCTGCAACTGATCCTTGAACTGGCGTAGTGAAACGATAAAGAACTTCTCGCCCTCGGGGAGAGTGGTGGAGAAGGCGTCGAAGAATCGGGAGCGAAACACATCGCCGTTGGCCCAGTTGACCGGAATGCCATCGGCGAAATCCAGTTCGCGGGGGTGACGGGGAACCAGCTTGCGACGTGTGAGGGTTTTGTTCATGGGTGCTCTCGCTGCATGGATGTCGGGGCGGCGTCCGGTGCGCTCGGGGTTGTGCGGAAACTCGGACGCCGTGACTGCGTTTGTTGCATAGTGCGGTGTGTCACTACGCAGAACGCATACTGATCAACTGCAGACCTCGGTGTCAACTCATTGGCCCGTACAAATGACCTAACAGCCCGATAACAAAGATGATTAAGTGTTGCAGCGCAGCAGAAGCAGGGTTTCGGGCGCCCGACCGGTACGCGCAACACCGGTTTTGCATCGGCGCTGAAAGACGGATTGCCACCGCCGCAGTGCGGCGGTAAAAATAACTAACAACCGTTAGAGTACTTTTCACAACTTACCAATCGGAGCAGTACATGAGCGACATGCGATACGACGGAAAAGTGGCAGTGGTGACCGGCGCCGGACAAGGGCTGGGCCGCAGCCATGCGATGTTCCTGGCCTCGCGCGGGGCCAAGGTGGTGGTCAACGATCTCGGTGGCAGCACCGATGGGAGCGGAGCCTCGCAGACCCCTGCGCAAAAGGTCTGCGACGAGATCAAGGCGGCGGGCGGCACGGCCGTGGCGAACTATGACTCGGTGTCCAGCGAGGCCGGTGCGCGCGCCATCATCGACGCGGCGGTCAAGGCTTATGGCCGCATCGACATTCTGGTGAACAACGCCGGCATCCTGCGCGACAAGGCCTTGAAGAACGCCGGTGAGGCCGAGATCAGGCCGGTCATCGACGTGCACCTGTACGGCACCATCTGGTGCACGCTGGCGGCGTGGAACCACATGCTGGATCAGGGCTACGGTCGCATCGTGAACACCACGTCGGCTGCCGGACTGTTCGGCAATTTTGGCCAGACCAATTACGGCGCGGCGAAGATGGGCATCGTGGGCTTTTCGCACGTCGCTGCCATCGAAGGCGCCAAGGCCAACGTCAAGGTCAACGTCATCGCTCCGGCCGCGCGCACGCGCATGACCGAACAGTTGCTCGGACCGATGGCGGAAAAGCTCGCGCCAGAACTGGTCACGCCAGTCGTCGCCTACCTTGCGCACGAGAGCTGCGAAGTCAGCGGAGAGACCTACAGTTGCGGCGGCGGCCGGGTGGGCCGGGTGTTCGTCGGCGTGGTGCCGGGCTACTACACGCCGCAGCTTTCGGTGGAGGACGTGCGCGACAATCTGGCCGCGATTCGTGACACCTCGACGTTCGTGATTCCGAGCAATGCGATGGAAGAGATCGGCCTGTTGATGAAGGTCTCGGCGGGCAAATGAGCGAGTCCGAGACGGACGCAAGCCGCATCGGCCTTGCCGCCCAGGCCTTGCGCCTGGTGACCCGCGTCGGGCTCAAGCCGGTGTTCTCCACCCGCCTGCCGCTGCTGGTGCAGCGCAGTCTGATCAGTGCGGCCTCGCGGTGCTTCCCGCGCCCTGAGGGCGTGCGTGATGTCGAGCATTACCTTGATGGTGTGCTCGCGCGTCGCCTGATCCCCGAGGGCGCGCCAGACGGGCGGGCAATCCTGTATCTGCATGGCGGCGCCTACGTGCTCGGCTCGCCGGGCACCCACTTCGGGATTGCCGCACGGCTTGCCCTGGCCGCCGGCTGTGAGGTCTTCGTGATCGACTACCGCCTGGCGCCGGAGCATCCCGCGCCGGCCGCACTGGACGACGCAGTGAGTGCCTGGAAGGCCCTCACTGCCTCGCACGGCGCGGTCGCGCTGGCCGGCGACTCGGCCGGTGGAGGCCTGGCGCTGGCGACGGCCGTTGCGCTGCGCGACGCCGCGCTCGTCGCACCGCGGGCCCTGGCGCTGATTTCGCCGTGGGTCGATCTGACGCTCTCGGGCGAGAGCATGCAGACCTGTGCGGACCGCGACCCCCTGCTCAGCCGCGACTGGCTGGACTGGGCCGCGGCGCATTACGCGAATGGACGAAAGCGTGACGATCCCGTGCTTTCACCGCTGTTTTCGCCGCTGGCCGGGCTGCCGCCGGTGCTGATTCATACCGGCAGCGACGAGGTGCTGTTGTCCGACACGCAGCGGCTGGAGACCGCGCTGCGCGCCGCCGGCGTGGAGGTGCAGAGCCGCATCTACGCGGGGCTCTGGCATGACTTTCAGCTGCAGGCCGGCCTGATGCCGCAGGCCGACGCGTCGCTGGAGACGCTCGGTGGCTTCCTGCATGACCGGCTGGACGCTGCGGCCTGAGCGGTCACCGCAACACTGTTTCGACTGGAGAAGGTTAATGAATGCACCGCTGAGTCCACCAATTCCGTCGATCCCGCCGCTGCCTGAGGGGGCGCGCAAGCCGCGGGTCCTTATCTTGGGTGCCGGCATGTCGGGCCTGCTGATGGGCATACAGCTCAAGCGCGCCGGCATCGAGGATTTTTCGATCTTCGAGAAGCGCGAAGAAGTGGGCGGCACCTGGCGTGAGAACCGCTATCCGGGTCTGGCCTGCGACGTGCCGGCGCACTACTACACCTACAGCTTCGAGCCCAACCCCGAATGGCATCACCGCTTCGCGCGCGGGCCGGAGATCCAGAACTACATGCGGCATATCGCCGACAAGTACGATCTGCGACGCCATATCGTGTTTGGCGAGGAAGCGGCGGACGCACGCTTCGACGGTCGGCGCTGGCAGGTCAAGATGAAAAGCGGGCGCGAGGACAGCGGCGAATTCCTGGTGTCGGCCTGCGGGTTCCTGCATCACCCTCGTGAGCCGCAGATTCCAGGGCTGGAACACTTCGCGGGCAAGCGCTTCCACTCCGCGCGCTGGGACATGAGCGTGGACCTGAAGGGCAAGCGCATCGGCCTGATCGGCACCGGGTCCACCGGCGCGCAGATCGTCAGCGCGGTGTCGAAACTGCCCTGCGAGCTGAACGTATTCCAGCGCACCCCGCAATGGGTGTTCCCGCTCCCCGATCGCGAGTACCCGCTGGCCGAACGTGAGCTGCTGAAGCGCTTCCCGATCATCGCGCGCACCGCGTACAAGTTTTTCGATCAGAGTTTTGATCATGTGTTGGCCCGGGCCATGATCGAGCCAGGCTGGCAGCGGCGGATGGTGGAGGCGTTGTGCCAGTGGAATCTTGATCGGGTCAAGGACCCACTGCTACGCCGGCATCTGACGCCGGATTATCAGCCCATGTGCAAGCGCATCATCATGTCCTGGGATTTTTACCCGGCCATGCAGCGCCCCTCTGTGAAGCTGGTGGTTGACGGCATCGAACGCGTCGAGGAACAAGGCATCCGTACCGTTGACGGGAAGCTGCATCCGCTGGACGTGCTGGTGCTGGCCACCGGCTTCAACACGCATGAATACTTGCGCCCGCTGGAGTTGACGAACGCCCAGGGGCTGACCCTGAGTCAGGCCTGGGGCGAACGCGGTCCGCATGCCTACTACAGCTTGGCGATTCCCGGCTTTCCGAATTTCTTCCTGCTCGGCGGGCCGCACAGCCCCCTGGCGAACGGCTCGGTGATTCGCTACACCGAGGCGCTGGTGGGCTACGTCATGCAGTGCATTGGCCATTACGGCGAAGGGCGATTCAACACCCTGGCGCCGCGGCAGGATGCCACCGACGCGTTCTACGACAGCCTGCGCGAATCGATGCAGGGCACGGTCTGGGTCAGTGGCTGCCAGAACTGGTACATCGGCAAAGATGGGCTGCCGGAAGTCTGGCCGCGTCGTCCGCGCGAGTTCAACGAAGCGCTGCGGCGGCCAAGGCTGGAAGCATTCGAGCTGAATTGACCGGTTTGTCCTGAAGGGCTGAACCCTGGCGCCCAAGCGCGTGCGGCAGGGCCAAGGCACAGAACCTCAGCCTGCCGCATGCACTCAAGAACGGGGCGGTTGGCGTTCACCAACCGCCCCGCACAATTTACAGCGCAATGCCGAGCAGGCCGCCGAGCAACTGCGAGAGAAGGTTCAGGACCGGACTCAGCAGATTGAGCACCGGGTTCAGCACCACGCCCAGCGGACCGAGGTTGGCCACCAGGCCCTCGACCAGGTGCGTCACCGATCCCAGCAGCGCTTCGGCAAAGCCCTGCTCGTCGCCCCCTTGCAGCAGGGCGAACGACCCGCTGATGTCCATGAGCAGATCGGCTGCCGGGGCCAGCACGCTTGCCAGGATGCCGTCGCTGGGCAGGCTGGTGAAGCCGAGCGGGTTGGTGAGCACCCCGGCCAGCAGGTTGGTCACCTGCTGCAGGATGCCGGCAACCGGCCCGACGGCGCCGCCCTCCGCAAGCTGCGTCAACGTCATTGCAATTTGCGTCTGCAGGTCGCGGATGATGTTGAGTTGGCCGTTGAGCGCAATCCGATCGAGCACCGGCGTGCTGGCCGCCAGGGTCACGGACGTCAGAACCTCACCCACTGCGGCGGTGACGCACAGCAGTTGATTCAGCACCGGCGTGAGCAATTGCGGGTCGCCGCCGCTGCCCAGGGCTTGTAGCGAGCCGGCGCCATCGGCCGTTGCATCGACAAGGTCCAGCAGATCGTTGATCAGTGCGGTGAGCTGCGCGGTCGTGGCCGCAATAGGGGGTTGGTCGCTGAGACCCGAGGTCAGGGAATTGCCCAGCGACGACTGCAGGCCATCGAGCGGACCGGCCACGCCGGCGCATCCGATTTCCGCGCGCGTCTGAATATCGGGCGGCAGTGCCGCGCCTCCACCACCGGTGTTGCCGCCGCCGGCATCACAGGCCGAAAGGCCCAGCATTGCCGCGAATACGGCGCTCGCCGCGAGAGGGCGCAGAGGAAGTGAGAACGTCATTAAAAGCTCCTGATGGGGTGGAAACACGTGGAAAGAGATCGCGAAGCGGATGCGCTGAAAGCGGTGCGGATCGTAGTTCGTTGTGGCAGAACGCACAACGCATAGAACGGAATGGCAGGTTTGAGAAATGACGAGCGGTGTCGTTTGTCGGACGGGCGGCGGCGCCCGTCCGGATCGTTCAGGGCGTCAGCGGGGCGGGCCGCGCCGCCGGCTGCAGGGACGACAGCATCAAAATGCCGGCGGTGACCAGAGCGGTGCCGACAAGCTGGATTGCGGTGATCGGCTCGCTCAGCAGCCATGCCGCCAGCAGCAGCGTGCTGACCGGGCCGATCATGCCGGCCTGCGAGGCATGGCCCGCGCCAATGTTTCGTACCGCGATCATGGTCATGAAAATGGGCAACGCGGTGCACACCGTACCGTTGGCCAGTGACAGCCACCACACCGGCGCCGGCAGTTCCAGCAGGCGGCCTACCGGGCGCAGCAGCGGGTACTGGGCCAGACACAGAAACGTAGAGACGCACAGGGCCAGCGACACCAGACGCACCGCGCCGAGACGGCGCATCAGGCCCTCGCTGAGCAACAGGTACACGGCATACATGACGGCGCTGACGCCGATCAGCGTGGCGCCCCAGACCATGTTCGGGTGACCGATGACGCTGAGTTCATGCCAGAAGATCAGCGCGATCCCGGCGTAGGCGACGGCCAACGACAGCCATTGCACCGGCCGCACACGGCGCCGAAGGAACACGATGCCCAGCAGCAGCACGAAGCTGGGCGTGAGGAACAGGATCAGGCGCTCGAGGCCGGCACTGACGTACTGCAGGCCGATCAGGTCGAGCATGCTGGAGGCGTAATAGCCCATGAAGCCGAGCGCGGCGACGCGCAGCATGTCGCCCATGCCCAGACGCGGCAGGTCGCGCCAGGTCCACACCGCCACGACCAGAAACAGCGGGCCGGCGGTCAACATGCGCAGGGTGATCACGTCCACCGCGTCGAGCCCGTACTGGTACAGCAGCTTGACGCAGACGACTTTGGCCGACAGCAGGATGGCGCCGCCGGCGGCCAGCGCCACGCTGCCGCGATGACCCATGCGGATCGGGCCCGCAACCAAAACGGCAGAGTTCATGGCAAAGGAGGGGTGACAACGGTGTGCCCATGCGGCGCTGTGTCGCTCATCGACGCCCGGGCACCAGACAGGAGTGGATGGACTCGTCGCCAGGAACCTGGCGCGCGAGCGTCTTGATGGCGAGTTCTGCGTCCACCAGATCGAAGTCGTGGGTGTGCATCTTCTCGACCGGGACGCTGCCCGATTCGATCAGATCGATGGCGCTGCGATACCCGCTGGAGGTCACGCCGATCGCGCCCTTGATGGTGATCTCTTTCATCACGATGTGGTCGGAGACGAAGTCCGGAATCGGCTTGAAACCCTTGACGCCCGCCAGCACCACGGTGCCGCCGGCCCGTACGAAATGCAACGAATCGAGCACCGGCCGGGTGGAATACGAGGACACGTCGACCACCACTTCGGCGCCGACGCCGTCGGTGAGTTCGGTAATGCGCGCGCGCGCATCTTCGTTCTCGACATCGATGCAGTGGTCCGCGCCAAACGCTTTGGCGAGTTCCATTTTCTTCGCATCGGCGGTCAGCCCGGTGACGATGATTTTCTTCGCGCCTGCCTGGCGCGCGGCGATCACGCTGGACAGGCCGCGCTGGCCCGGCCCCATGATGACCACGGTATCGCCCGGTTTGGTCTTCGGAATCTCCACCGCCCAGCGAAAGCCTGCGCCCAGCGGGTTGAACATCACCGCAATCTCCGGCTTCAGCGCCTTGCTCATCTTGTGAACGATGGCGTTCGGGTGCAGGTACATGTACTCCGAATACGCACCCCACAGGCCCGGCGCGTCGCTCAGCGGGATGTACGAATAGATGCGTCGGTCGCCGCACAGGTGATAGCGCCCCGACAGGCAGGTGTCGCAGCAGTGGCAGGCCAGCATCGTCTCCACCGCCACGCGATCGCCCACGTCCACCTTCCAGCGTTTGGCGGCGCGGTCACCGATCTTCTCGATGATGCCCAGCGGTTCGTGACCGGGCACCACCGGCATCGGCATGCCCAGCACGTCTTCGAATTGTTCGTAGTCGCTGCCGCAGATGCCGCACACCTCGACCCGCAGGATCGCCGAGTCTTCGTCGATGTCGGGCAGGGGAATGTCCATTTTCTGCAACTGGCGTTTGGCGGTCAGAACCATGGCCAGGCTGTTCTTGGGAAGCATGCCGATCTCCTCGGTCAGAAGTTGAAATCTGCCTCGGGCCAGCATACTGTCTAACAGTTGTTAGGGAAAGGGAGGCGCCGCACGGCACGCCGCTTTTCCCTGGCCGAACGGTTCCAACGCCCTGAGGAGGGTTCACGATGACGGCAACGCCCCCGGCGCGCGGCAGCGCGCTGCGTATTCCCATGATGAGCGTCGAAGAAGCCCAAAAGATTGCCGCCCGCGAAGGGCTCCCCGAGATCATGGCGCCGCTCAGCGTGTTTCGCGTGCTGCTGCGCCACCCGGCGCTGGCGCGCGCACTGGGCGGCCTGTTGAAGATGCTGCTGCTGGAGGGCAATCACCTCGATGGCCGCCTGCGGGAGCTGATCATCATGCGCATTGGCTGGCTCACCGGGTCCAACTACGAATGGACCCAGCACTGGCGCTACGCCCGCGACATGGGCATTGCCGAGGACGTGCTGCTGGCCTGTCGGTCGTGGGAAAGCGCCACGGTGCTTACCGACGCCGACCGTGCGGTCCTGCGCGCAACCGACGAGACCATGGAATCGGGCCGCATCTCGGACGCCACCTGGGCCGAGTGCGCGCGTCACATCGAAAGCGTCGAGGCACGGCTGGAACTGGTGGTGGCCATCGGCAACTGGCGCATGTTCTCGCAGTTGTTGCTGACGCTGCGCATTCCGCTGGAAGAGGGCCTTGAAGACTGGATGCCCGACGGTCTGCGCCCGGCCCGGGCGCCGCAGGATTTCTGATTCTGATCGCGGGGCGCGTCCGCTGAGGCGCAACCGTCGAATCACCGTGGACCCGCACCCGCAGGCTGTCCGCGGCAATGAAAACCCCGCGGGGTCAGACGGGGCACACAGACCTACCGTTGCAACTGCAACTTGAACCGAGGAGAGAAGCTGATGAGATTGGGAAGCGTGGAGTTCGAAAAGCGGGGTGCCATCGCCCTGGTGACGCTGGATGAACCGGGCAAGCTCAACGCCCTGTCGGCCGGCATCCGCGAAGGTGTCACGGCGAGCCTGGCGCGCATCGAGGCCGATCCGGACATCCGCGTCGGCATCATCATCGGCAGCGGCGAAAAGGCCTTTTGCGCGGGTGCAGACATCAGCGGTTTCGACTTTGCCGCCGATGCCGTGAAGCAGTTCATCGAGGAAATCGTCACCTTTCTCGCCTCGCCTGAATCGTGCAGCAAGCCGTTGATCGCGGCGGTCAACGGCATGGCCTTCGGTGGCGGCTTTGAGCTGGCCATCGCCTGCGATTTCATCCTGGCCTCGGAGCGGGCGACCTTCGGTGTGCCAGAGATCAAGCTGGGCCTGCTGCCGGGCTTCGCGGTGGTGCGTCTGGCCGAGATGGTCGGCCGACCGAAGGCCAAGGAGATGTCGATGCTCGGTGACCCCATCAGCGCCGACGAAGCCGTGCGTCTGGGCATCGCGCTTCGCACCGTGGCGCCCGACCGCCTGCTGGAAGACGCGCTGGCCATGGCCGAAAAGATTGCCGCCAAGCCGCAGATGGCCGTGCGCATGGCCAAATCCTTCTACAACCGTGGCCTCGGGGGCGACGATCTGCGCGCCGCGCGTGATGGCTTCCCGTTCCTGTTCATGACGCCGGATGCGCGCGAGGGCGTGACCGCGTTCCGCGAGAAGCGCAAGCCGAAGTTTTCCTGAAACCTCAATTCAATTACGGAGTTCCGATGTCCAGTAAACGCAAGCCCATCCGCACCGCGATGGGTTATTCGACGCCCGACCGCATCGTCGTTCGCGGGTTCGACCTGCCGGGCGAATTGCTCGGCCATATCAATCTGGGCGACATGGCCTTCCTCGAGATGATGGGGCGCATTCCCACATCGCAGGAATCGGTGCTGTTCAACGCGCTCGCCGTGACCCTGGTCGAGCACGGCCTGACCCCGAGCGCGCTGGCCGCAAGGCTCACCTACGCCGGGGCGCCCGAGTCCATCCAGGGTGCCGTCGCTGCCGGCCTGGGCGGGCTGGGCACGGTGTTCGTGGGGACCACCGAAGGCTCCGCCAAGCTGCTGCAGGAAGCGATTCCCGACCCGAAGAATCCTGGTGATCTGGATGCGCTGGCCCAGAAGATCGTTGCCGACTGGCACGCGCGCAAGGCCATCCTGCCCGGCATCGGCCATCCGTTGCACAAGCCGATCGATCCGCGCACCCCGCGCCTGTTCGCCATCGCCCGCGAGCAGGGCTTCGACGGCCCCTACATCGCGCTGATGGAGCGCGTCGCCGCCGAGGCCGCACGGGTCTACGGCAAGGTGCTGCCGATCAACGCCACCGGCGCCATCGGCGCCTGCTGCTCGGAACTCGGCATCGCCTGGACCGCCTGCCGCGGCATCGGCGTGCTGGCGCGCGCCGTCGGGCTGGTCGGTCACATCATGGAAGAAATGCACTCGCCCATCGCCAAGGAAATCTGGACCCGCGCCGAGGACGAGGCGCGCGACCACGCGCTCGGCACGCGCAGCGAAAGCTGATCCGTGTTCCTTATCCACCAATACCGAGTATCAACATGATCGATGCCTTCATCTGCGATGCCGTACGCACGCCTTTCGGCCGCTACGGCGGCATTCTCGCCAGCATCCGCGCCGACGATCTCGCAGCGCTGCCGATCCAGGCGCTGATGCGCCGCAACACCGGCGTCGACTGGTCGGCGCTCGACGACGTGATCTACGGCTGCGTCAACGGCGCCGGTGAGGACAGCCGCAATGTTGCGCGCATGGCCCTGCTGCTGGCCGGCCTGCCGCAGGAAGTCCCCGGCGGCACCGTGAACCGGCTGTGCGGGTCGAGCCTCGACGCTGTGGCGACGGCCGCGCGCGCCATCAAGGCGGGCGAAGGCGACCTGCTGATTGCCGGTGGCGTCGAGAGCATGACCCGCGCGCCCTTCATCATGGCCAAGGCCGACGGCGCGTTTCCGCGTGCCGTGAAGATCGAGGACAGCACCATCGGCTGGCGGTTCATCAACCCGCTGATGAAGGCGCGCTATGGCGTGGACAGCATGCCCGAGACTGCCGAGAACGTGGCCGAGCAATTCGGCATCGAACGCGCCGCGCAGGATGCATTCGCGCTGCGCAGCCAGCAGCGTTTTGCGAGCGCGCTGGCCGAGGGCCTTTTCAAAGACCAGATCGAGCCGGTGCTGCTGCCGCAAAAGAAGGGTGACGCGCTGCGTCTGGACAGCGACGAGCCGCCGCGCCCCGACACCAGCCTGGAGCGCCTGGCCAAGCTCAAGGGCATCGTGCGTCCGGACGGCTCAGTGACGGCCGGCAATGCCTCGCAGGTCAACGATGGCGCCTGCGCGATGCTGATCGCCTCGGCCGAGGGTGCGAAGCGTCACGGGCTCAAGCCGCGCGCACGCGTCGTGGCGGCCACCACCATCGGCAACGCGCCGCGCATCATGGGCTTTGCGCCGGCACCGGCCGTGAAGAAACTGCTGGCGCGCACCGGCCTGAGCATCGACCGGATGGACGTGATCGAACTCAACGAGGCCTTTGCTGCGCAGGCGCTGGCCGTGACGCGCGACCTGGGGCTGGCCGACGACGACGCGCGGGTCAATCCCAACGGCGGCGCGATCGCGCTCGGTCATCCGCTGGGCGCTTCCGGCGCGCGTCTGGTGATGACCGCAGTGGCGCAACTGGAACGCAGCGGCGGACGCTATGGCCTGTGCACCATGTGCATCGGCGTCGGTCAGGGCATTGCGCTGATCGTCGAGCGCGTCTGAGCCTCAGGCCGCCACGGGACGCCCACCATGACTTCGTCAGAACACTTCGACCCGCGCGATGCGGCGGTGATCCAGAACCCGTTCCCGGCGCTGGCGCGGCTGCGCGAGCACGAGCCTTTGCACTACAGCGAGGCGATGGCGGGCTGGGTCATCACGCGCTACGAGGACGTGCGCAATTCCATGCGCGATCCGCGTTACTCGGCCAACCGTCTGCGACCATTCTTTGCGCACATGGACCCGACGCGGCGCGAGCGCCTCGCGGCGCTGGAGAAGAACCTGTCGCTGTGGGCGGTCTTCAACGATCCGCCCGATCACGGCCGCGTGCGCAATCTGATGAACAAGGCCTTCACCACCTCGGCCCTGGCGCACATGGAAGGGCGCATCGCCGAGATGGTGGAATCACTGGTGGACGAACTCGCGGCGCAGGACGGCGAGGTCGATTTCATCCGCGCCTTCGCCTACCCGCTGCCGGCGATGGTCATCGCCGAGATCCTCGGCGTGCCCCGCGAAGACGTGGCGCACCTCAAGCGCTGGTCCGATGAACTGGCCTCGTTCGTGCTGACCTCGCGTCTGTCGCCCGATCGCTACGGCCGTGCCGACGCCGCGATCCGCGAGATGCACGACTATTTCGGGCAGATGGCCCAACGGCTGCGCCGGCATCCGGACGGCGGCATCGTCGCGCGCATGGTCGCGGCCGAGGAGAAGGGTGATTTTCTCTCCGAGGACGAGCTGGTCGCCGCCTGCGTGCTGCTGCTGTTCGCCGGTCACGAAACCACGACGCAGTTGTTCGGCAACGGTCTGTATGCCTTGCTGCGCTGGCCGGAGCAGATGCAGCGCCTGCGCGACGGCCTGCACGACCGCGGGCAGGTCGAGAACGCGGTCGAGGAAATCCTGCGCTGGGATGGGCCGGGTCTGGCCGGGGTGCGCGTGCTCAACGAAGACGTGGACCTGCACGGACAACGCGTGCCGGCGGGCAGCCGCATCTTTCAGTTCGTGGCCGCGGCCAATCGCGACCCGGCCGTGTTCGCCGATCCCGACCGCTTCGACATTGCGCGTGATCCGAATCCGCACCTGACCTTCGGCTATGGCATCCACTTCTGTCTGGGGGCGCCGCTGGCCAGGATGGAGGCGCGCATCGCCTGGCCGATCCTTCTGAACAAACTGCGTGACATCGAACTGGTGGAAACGCCGCAATTCAGCGACTCGATGATCGTGCGCGGCCTTGAGGGTTTGCGGGTGCGCTGCCGACCGGCCTGAACCGGGGCGCGGGTGGTGGCGCGCGCTTCACCGCATTGCAGGCGTGGGCCTTAGGCCGTTAAACTATCGAACGCTTGTTAGATGAACAGAGCGGCAGTCCATGCCGCCGACCACGACCCGAGAGCCTTGACACCCGTGAACTTCCAGTCCGACGAACAGCACGACAGCATCCGTGAGGCCGTGCGCACCCTGTGTGCGCGTTTCGATGCCCATTACTGGCTGGAAAAAGACAAGCACGGTGGTTTTCCGCTGGACTTCCACCGCGCCATGGCCGATGCCGGCTGGCTGGGCATCTGCACGCCCGAAGCCTATGGCGGCTCGGGGCTGGGCATCACCGAGGCCAGCATCCTGATGCAGACCATCGCCGAGTCCGGTGCGGGCCTGTCGGGGGCGTCGTCCATTCACATGAACATCTTCGGCCTGCAGCCGGTGGTGGTGTACGGCACCGAAGAACAGAAACACCGGTTTCTGCCGCCGCTGGTGAAGGGCGAGCAGAAAGCCTGTTTCGGCGTGACCGAGCCCGATGCGGGCTTAGACACCACGCACCTGAAGACACGCGCCGAGCGGGTCAAGGGCGGTTACGTGCTGCACGGGCGCAAGGTGTGGATCTCCACCGCACAGGTCGCGGACCGCATCCTGATTCTGACCCGCACCACGCCCATCGAGCAGTGCAAGAAGCCCACCCAGGGCATGACCCTGTTCTACGCGCCGCTGGATCGCCGCTACGTCGACATCCGCGAGATCGACAAGATGGGCCGCCACTGCGTGGACTCCAACGAGCTGGCCATCGACGGCCTGCCGGTGTCCGACGAAGACCGCGTGGGCGAGGAAGGGCGTGGCTTCGAATACATCCTGCATGGCCTCAACCCCGAGCGGGTGCTGATTGCCTCCGAGGCCGTGGGCCTGGGGCGCGCCGCGCTCAACCGCGCGGTGAACTACGCGAAGGAGCGTGAGGTGTTCGGGCGCGCCATCGGCAAAAACCAGTCCATTCAACACCCGCTGGCCGAAAGCTGGATTGAACTTGAAGCCGCCGAGCTGCTGGCGCGCCGTGCCGGCTGGAAGTACGACCAGGGCCTGCCCTGCGGGCCGGACGCCAATGCCGCCAAGTTTTACGCTGCCGAGGTGGGGTTCCGCGCCTGCACGCGCGCGGTCGCCACGCATGGCGGCATGGGCTATGCCAAGGAGTACCACGTCGAACGCTACCTGCGCGAGATGATGATTCCGCGCATCGCGCCCATCAGCCCGCAACTGATTCTGTGCCATATCGCCGAGAAAGTGCTCGGCCTTCCCAAAAGCTACTGAGGGATTCAAAACGATGAGTGCCCAACCCACGCCTGACGCGATTGCGCAGGCTGAACGCGACGACCAGGTTCGCTTGCTTCAGGACAGCGTCACCGCCTTCGCGGCAGGCCGACTGCCGCTGTCGCGCGCGCGCAAGCTGCGCAAGGCGCAGCCGGAATTCGACCCGGCCATGTTTGAAGAACTGGCAGGGCAGGGCTGGACCGGCCTGCTGCTGCCCGAGGAATTTGGCGGTTTTGGCCTGGGCTTTGCCGAAGCGCGCGTGGTGATCGAGGGACTTGCCGCGCAGCTCGCGCCCGAACCCATGGTGCCGGTTGCCGTGCTGGCGGCCGGGGCGCTGCGGCGGTGCGCCCAGTCGGTGCAGCGCGACGAACTGCTCACCGCCGTTGCGGCCGGCACCGCGGTGCCGGGCCTGGTCTGGCAGGACGTGGCCGGCAGCCTGGAGCTTGATTCACCGCCGTTCACCGCGGCACCCGCAGGCGACGGCTGGACGCTGGACGGCGAGGCGCGTTTCGTGCGCCCGGGCAGCGGTGCCACCGAGTACCTGTTGCTGGCCTCCACGCCGAAAGGGGTCGCGCTGTTCGCCGTGGCGCCCGGCAGCAGCGGGCTTGAGGTGCAACACGAGGTCCAGGCCGACGGCACGGCGCTGGCACGCCTCAAGGCCACCCAGCTGTCGGTGAATGCAGGCGCTGCGCTCACCCTGGACCGCGCCGACCTGGCCGCCACGCTCGATGAGGCGCTGGTGATGAACGCGGTCGAGTTGTTCGCGCTGATCGTGCGCATGCGCGCGATGACGCTCGACTACCTGAAAACCCGCATGCAGTTCGGCAAAGCCATCGGCAGCTTCCAGTCGCTGCAGCATCGTTCTGCCGACATGCTGATGCAGGAAGAATTGACCCGTGCCGTGGTCGGCCAGGCGGTCGCCGCGCTCGATGCAGATGTGAGCCAGCACCGGCGCACCAGCATGGCCAGCCGCGCCAAGGCGCGTGCTGCCGAGGTGGCGATGTCCACCGCGCGCGAGGCGATTCAGATGCACGGCGGCATTGCCGTGACCGACGAATACGACCTCAGCCTCTACGTCAACCGGGTGCTGTCGCTGGCGCCCTGGCTGGGCAACGCCCAGGCACACCGCCGGCGCTATGTGCGCCTGAATCCTCCCGTGGCCGGAAGCGAGGGCTGAACACCATGCAAAAGACCGACTGGAACACCCTGACCGACGACGATTTCCGCAGCCAGGTGCGCGCGTTCTTCCACGCCAACTACCCGGAACACCTGCGCTACCCCAAGACCCGACTGCGCTGGGCGCAGGTAAAGGACTGGTACCTGACCCTGTCGAAGCAGGGCTGGCTGGCCCCGGCGTGGCCGCAGCAGTACGGCGGGATGGGGCTGACGCCGTCAAAGCTGGTCATCTTCATGGAGGAGCTTGAGCTGCACGGCATCGGCCGCGCCCCGGACATGGGCATCGTCATGGTCGGGCCGCTGCTGATCCAGCACGGCACCGAGGAACAGAAGGCCTACTACCTGCCGAAGATTCTCTCCGGCGAGCATGTCTGGTGCCAGGGCTACTCCGAGCCGAACGCCGGCTCCGACCTCGCCAGCCTGCGCACCGAGGCGGTGCTGGACGGCGATCATTTCATCGTCAACGGCCAGAAGACCTGGACCTCGCTGGCCCAGGACGCCACGCACATCTTCATGCTGGTGCGCACCGACAAGCAGGCCAAGAAGCAGGAAGGCATCAGCTTCCTGCTGGCCGAAACCAGCACGCCGGGAATCGAGCTGCGGCCGATCCGTAACCTTGCCGGCCACGAGGAATTCTGCGAGACCTTCCTGCGTGACGTGCGCGTGCCCAAGGAAAACATCGTGGGCGAAATGAATCGTGGCTGGACCATCGCCAAGGCGCTGCTCAGTTTCGAGCGCATCGGCATCGGCGGCCCCAAGCAGAGCCAGTACGCCATGGCGCGACTCGAAGAACTGGCGCTGCAACTGGGCCTGACCGAAGACCAGGGCTTCATGGACACCTACGCGCGCTACAAGCTCGACGTGCTGGACCATGCGGCGCTCTACGAGCGCTTCGTCGATCAGGTGCGTCGCGGTGAAACGCTGGGGTCCGACGTTTCCATGCTCAAGATCATGGGGACCGAGAACTACCAGAAAATCTCCCAGCTGCTGGTCGAGACGGCGGGCAGCGCCGGGGGGCTGGTGGGTGATGTGGACATGGCCGGCGATTCCTTCGACTGGTTGACCAGCTACTACAACGCGCGACCGGCCACGATCTACGGCGGGTCCAACGAGATCCAGCGCAACATCCTGTCCTCGCAGGTGCTCGGCCTGAAGTCCTGAGCGCGACACCCACAAATCTTAAGGAGAGCAAGACATGAGCAAAATGATGGAAGGCAAGGTGGTCGTGGTCACGGGCGCGGGTCGCGGCATTGGCCGGGACATGGCGCTGCTGATGGCGGCCGAGGGCGCCGCCGTGGTGGTCAATGACTTGGGCGTGTCGGTGGACGGCAGCGTCTCCACTGAAACACCGGCCGCCGAAGTGGTGCGCGAGATCGAGAGCCGGGGCGGCCGCGCCGTGGCCAACGGCGAAAGCGTGTCCGACTGGACCGCCGCCGGCCGCATCGTGCAGTGCGCGATGGACACCTTTGGCCGCATCGACGCGGTGGTCAACAACGCCGGCATCCTGCGCGACCGCTTCTTCTTCAACATGAGCCTGGAAGAATGGCGTGCGGTGATCGACGTGCACCTCAACGGCACCTTCTACGTGTCGCGCGCCGCGGCGCCGCACTTCAAGGCGCAGAACTCGGGCGCCTACGTGCACATGACCTCCACCTCGGGGCTGATCGGCAACTACGGCCAGGCCAATTACGGTGCGGCCAAGCTGGGCATCGCCTCGCTGTCCAAGCAGATCGCGATGGACATGAAGCGCTACAACGTGCGCTCCAACTGCATCTCGCCGTTCGCCTGGAGCCGCATGATCGGCTCGATTCCCACCGAGACGCCGCAGCAGCAGGCACGCGTGGAAAAGCTCAAGAAAATGGAAGCCGGCAAGATCGCGCCGGTGGCGGTGTATCTGGCCAGCGACGCGGCCCATGAAGTGTCCGGGCAGATCTTCGCCGTGCGCGCCAACGAAATCTTCCTGATGAGCCAGCCGCGTCCCATCCGCGGCGTGCATCGCAGCGAGGGCTGGACGCCGCAGACCGTTGCCGAACACGCCATGCCCGCGCTCAAGGCTGACTTCTTCGCCCTGGAAACCAGCGGCGAAGTGTTCTCCTGGGACCCGGTCTGAGCCATGGCGGTCGACTACCAGCACCTGCTCCACTATCCGATTCCGGAGGTCCGGCAGAAGTACACGCGCAAGGACACCATGCTCTATGCGCTGGGCATCGGGCTGGGCGCCGACCCGATGGACGAGCAGCAACTGCGCTACGTCTACGAAGACGGCCTGCAGGTGCTGCCGACCTATCCGGTGGTGCTCGGGCATCCCGGTTTCTGGTGGAAGAAGCCGGATACCGGCGTTGACTGGGTGCGCATCGTCCATGGCGAGCAGGGCCTGATCATTCACAAGCTGCCGCCGCCGGAAGGCGAACTGATCGGCCGCACGCGGGTGACCGGCATCGTCGACAAGGGCGCCGGCAAGGGCATCCTCGTCTACTCCGAACGCACCCTGACCGACGCCGCCACCGGCGAGCTGTTGGCGACGCTGCCCAACACCACGTTCTGCCGTGGCGATGGCGGCATCGGCGCGCCGACCGGCCCGACGCCGCCGGTACACGAGCTGCCGACGCGCGAGCCGGATGTGTCGATCACGCTCGACACCCTGCCGCAGGCGGCGCTGATCTATCGGCTGTCGGGCGATGACAACCCGCTGCACGCCGACCCCAAGGTGGCACGCGCGGCGAAGTTTGATCGTCCCATCCTGCACGGGCTGTGCACCTTCGGGGTGGCGGGCCATGCACTGGTCAAGGCGCTGGACTACAACGCCAGCCGCATCGCCTCGATGCATGCGCGCTTCACCGCGCCGGTCTATCCGGGCGAGTCGCTGACCACCGACATCTGGCGCGACGGCACGTTGTGGTCGTTCCGCACCCGGGTGGCGGCACGCGACCTGGTGGTGCTGGGCAACGGCCGCCTGCAGCTGCATTCCTGAACCCTGTCACCCATCCGAGAGTTTGCCGTGTCCGATCAACCCGAAGTCGCCCCGCAGATTGCCGAACTGATCAAGATGTTTCCGCAGATTGGCTTCCAGAAAGTGCTGGGCATCGAGGTCGTGGAGACCGTGCCCGACCGCGCCGTGGTGCGCCTGCCGCATCGCATGGACCTGTGCGGCGGCGGCAATGCCCTGCATGGCGGCGTGATCTCCAGCATGCTCGACCTGACCGGCGCGCTGGCGGCCTGGTCCGGCCACGACATCGCCCGCGGCATGAAAGCCTCAACCGTCACGCTCACCGTGAACTTTGTCGGCGCCGCGATGGGCACCGCCATCCTCGCCACCGGCGAAGTCCGCCGCCGCGGCAAGGAGCTGATCTTCTGCGACGTGAAAATCGTCGAAGACAGCGATGCGCGTCGCCTGGTGGCCACCGGCTCGATGATCTACCGCATCGTCTGAAGTTGTTTCCCTAAACCCATATTCATCCACACGAAACATTGAGATTGCCATGACCTACGAAGACTTCCAGTTCCTCAGCTTCGAACACCGCCCCAACGGCGTGCTCGTCATCACCATCAACCGCCCCGAAGTCATGAACGCGACCAATGCGCGCCTGCACTGGGAATTGACCAAGATCTGGCAGGTGGTGCACGACGACGCCAAGACCAAGGTGGCGGTCATCACCGGCTCCGGCGACCGCGCCTTCTCGGCGGGTGGCGATCTGGAATGGATCAGCAACATGGTCGGCAATCCCAAGGAAATCTCCGTGGTGATGCAGGAAGCCGCCGATGTCGTCTACAGCATCATGAATTGCGAGAAGGTCGTCATCTCGGCGATCAACGGCGTCGCCGTGGGCGCCGGTCTTGCCGTCGCCATGTTGGCCGACATCAGCATCATGGCCGAAGAAGCCAAGATCACCGATGGCCACGTCAAGCTCGGCGTCGGTGCCGGCGACCACGCCGCCATCATCTGGCCGCTGCTCTGCGGCATGGCCAAGGCCAAGTACTACCTGCTCACCGCTGAATTCATCGACGGCAAGGAAGCTGAGCGCATCGGCTTGGTCAGCGCCTGCGTGCCGCGCGCGCAGCTCATGGACAAGGCCCTGTCGGTCGCCGACAAGCTGGCCGCCGGCAGCCAGGGCGCGATCCGCCTGACCAAGCGCTCGCTCAATGGCTGGATGAACATGGCCCGCCCGATCTTTGAAAGCTCGCTGGCCATGGAGATGCTCTGCTTCCTCGGCGAGGATGCCCCCGAAGGGGTCAAGGCCGTGCGCGAGAAGCGCGCCCCGAAATTCCCCTCCGCGCAGTAAGACGTTGCGGCCGACCGCGCGCGCAAGGTCGCGGGCGGCCGCAAATCCAACAATTTCTGAACCCGATTGCGCACCGCGGTCGGGTTCAGGCGGCGGGTCGCGCCGGACTCTATTTTTTCTTAAGGAAGATCGAACGTGAACTTTGAACTGAGCAGCGAGCAGCGCATGATTCTGGAGTACGGCGACAAGGTCTCGCAGCAGTACGACCGCCGCTACTGGATGAGCTACGCCGAAAAGCACGAGCCGCCCAAGGAATTGCTTGCCCAGGTGGCCTCCGACGGCTTTCTGGGGCTCATGGTGCCCGAGGCTTACGGCGGCGCCGGCCAGGGCATGATGGAAATGGCCCTGTTCATGGAGGGTCTGTCCAATAACGGCATTCCGCTGCTCAGCCTGGTGGTCAATTCCACCATGTCGCTGGCGCTGATTGCCATGCACGGCACCGAAGAGCAGAAGCAGAAATATCTGCCGGCGGCCTGCCGCGGCGAGATCAAGTTCTGCTTCGCCATCACCGAGCCCGACGCCGGCTCCAACACCATGGAAATCACGTCCATTGCGCGGCGCGACGGCAAGGGCTTCAAGCTCAATGGCCAGAAGACCTACATCACCGACGCCGACTCTGCCGATTACGCCCTGGTGGTCAGCCGCACCAAGCCGCACGGCGAGGTCAGCCGCAAGACCGACGGCTTCACCCTGTTCATCGTCGACATGCGCGCCAAGGGCGTGAGCAAGACGGTGATTCCGGTCAGCATCCCCATGCCGGAGTCGCAGTGGCAGGTGTTCTTCGACGACGTGGAACTGACCGAGGCCGACGCGCTGGGCACCGTCGACGAAGGCTTCAAGATTCTGTTCGACACCCTCAACCCTGAACGCATCATCCTGTCCTCGCTGTGCGTCGGCGTCGGTCGTTTCGCCCTGCGCAAGGCCGTGGCCTATGCCAACGAGCGCAAGGTGTTCAACAAGGTGCCGATCGGCGCCTACCAGGGCCTGCAGCATCCGCTGGCGGTGGCCTATTCCGAAATCGAGATGGCGGGGCTGATGACGCACAAGGCCGCCTGGGCCTTTGACAATCGTCTGCCAGCCGGCGAATTCGCCAACATGGCGAAGTACGCGGCAGCCGAGGCCGGCATTCACGCGGTGGACGCGTCGCTGCAATGTTTTGGGGGCAACGGCTTCACCAAGGAATACGGCATTTTCGATCTGTACCCCGTGGTGCGTCTGCTGCGCACCGCGCCGCTGAACCGCGAAATGGTGCTCAACTACATCGGCGAAAAGGTCATGGGCCTGCCGCGCTCGTACTGATGCCCACCCCGTCGCCCAAGGCTGCCCCCAAATCCCCCAGCGGTGCGCTCACCGGCATCCGGGTGGTTGACCTGTCACGCGTGCTGGGCGGGCCGTACTGCACGCAGATCCTGTCCGATCATGGCGCCCGCGTGGTCAAGGTCGAGCCGCCGATGGGCGACGAGACCCGCACCTGGGGGCCGCCGTTCGTCGAGGGCACCGCTTCATATTTTCTCGGCGTCAATCGCAACAAGCAGGACATCGTGCTGGACCTCTCGCGGCCGGAAGGCCGCGAGGCGGTTTTGCGCCTGCTTGCCGATGCCGACGTGCTGGTCGAAAACTTCAAGACCGGCACGATGGAGAAGTGGGGCCTGGGTTTCGAGGAGGTGCTGCGTGAACGCTTCCCCCGGCTGATTCATTGCCGCGTGTCCGGCTTTGGCGGCGATGGCCCGCTGGGCGGCGCGCCCGGATACGACGCGGTGGCCCAGGCCATGGGGGGGTTGATGAGCGTCAACGGTGACCCCGCCAGCGGCCCGACGCGCATCGGCATTCCCATCGTCGACATGACCACCGGGCTCAACGCGGTGATCGGCATCCTGCTGGCCCTCGCCGAGCGGCAGCGGTCCGGGCAGGGGCAGTTTGTCGAGGCCACGCTGTTCGACACCGCCGTGGGCCTGCTGCATCCACACGCGGCCAACTGGTTCGTCAACGGCCAGGTGCCGGTGCTGGCCGGCAGCGGCCATCCCAACGTGGTGCCCTACGACAAGTTCGAGACCCGCAGCGGCGAAGTGTTTCTGGGCATCGGCAACGACGGGCAGTTCCGCAAGTTCTGCGCGTTCGTGGGCGCTCCGGAGCTGGCCACCGACGCGCGCTATGCCAGCAACGGCGAGCGCAACCGCAATCGCATTGCGCTGCGCGCCTCGATTGAAACCCTGCTGGCAGATCGGGATGCGGCAGAACTGTGCGAGGGCCTGCTGAAGGCCGGCATCCCGGCAGGGCCGGTCAACCAGTTGCCGCAGGTCTTGCAGCACCCGCACACGCTGCATCGCGAGATGGTGGTGGAGTTCGACAACGGGCAGCGCGGGCTGGGCATTCCGGTGAAGCTGTCGCGCACGCCGGGATCGGTGCATGCGGCGGCCCCCACGCTGGGCCAGCACACGCGAGAGGTGTTGCTGGGGCTGGGGTATTCCAGCACCGAGGTCGACGCGATGATCGAGCAAGGCATCGCACGCGCCCCCTGAATCGCGGTCCGGCACTGCCGCGTCGTGTTGCGCGGCAGTGCCGCCGGTGCGGGCAGATCAGTCAGCGCGCGGCCAGCGCGGGCTGATCCGGCGCATCGGGATGCACGTTGCGGTCCATGAACTTCTTCATCAGCCGCAGGTAACGGCCCTGTTGCAGGTGCAGCAGGTGATTGCCGGGAAACCAGTGCACATCGCTGCCCGCCCAGTGCTGATGCAGCAGGCTGACGAAGCGCGGTGAGGTAAAGCGGTCTCCGGCGCCGCCAATCACCATCAGGCGCCCGGCGTCGAGACGGGGTGGACGGCTGAGCGGACTGTGCAGGGCCATGCTTTGCCGCAGCTCGGAAAAGGTCCAGCCGTCGGTCAGCACCGAGCGGCGCATGAGGCCGCCCAGAGGCTGCCATTCCATCGCCATGTCGGCGGCCGCGACCACCGGCGAATTGGGAATCGCAAACGCCAGGCGGGATTCGACCGTGCTCAGCATGGCGGTCATGTAGCCGCCCAGGCTCAGGCCGGAAATGCCCACCTGCGGTGCGCCGCGGTTCAGCAACTCCTGCGTCCACACCCGCAGGTCGCTGACCCCCTGCAGCATCGATTCATTGGTGCGCGCGAGGCCGCCGCCGAAAAACCCGTAGCCGCTGTAGGGATGCAGCCGCTCCGCGCGCGGCCCATGGAAGGGCAGGCTGGGCAGCAGCACGTCGTAGCCCATGCGGAACAGCCACGGCAGGCAGAACGCACGGCTGTTCACACGCGGATCGTCGAGCAGGTAGCCATGCACGAAGATCAGCGTCGGTCGCGGCTTGCCCATCGGCCGGCGAATGTACAGCGCGGTGGCGCGGCGGTTGCGTTCGTTGCGGGCGTAGTCCTCGCGCAGCGCCGGGTTGAGCGGCTCGAAGGGGCTGTCGAAGCTCAGGCGTTCGCACACCGCCTCGCCAAAGCCCAGGCCCCAGCCCGAGGACTTGCGCGTCCGCACCGGCACGGCCGGCGGCGCGACGTATACCTGGTCGGCGTCGGCATCGGCCAGCGGCGCATAGAAGCGGAGCCGCTCGCGCTCGATGGCGCGGGCGCGCGGCGTGCCGAGGCTGGGCATCAGGGCCAGGGCCATCACCGAGCCCAGGGCGGTGCGCGCCACCTGATCGACGGCCGCAGTCGTGAGCACCTTCAGTGGATCGCTGCGGTCGAGCAGGGTGGCGTAGGGATGCTGGTAGTAATCCGCAGGCAGGGTCTGCCACCAGGGGCGTGCAGCGGTGGTCGAGGTCATGGGCGTAGGGCTTTAACGGGTATGCAGGGGGCGGATCAGCCCGTCTTGGGCGCTGGAGGCCACCAGCCGGCCGGCGCGGTCGTAGATGGCGCCGCGGACGAAGCCGCGGGCGTTCTGCGCGGTGGGTGAGTCCATCACGTAGAGCAGCCATTCGTCGGCCCGCAGCGGGCGGTGGATCCACAGCGAATGATCGACCGTGGAGGGCTGCATGCTGGGGGCGTACCACGGCACCCCGTGCGGCCGCAGCGAGGTGCCGAGAAAACACAGGTCGCTGGCGAAGGCGAGCAGCGCGTAGTGCAGCCGGGGGTCGTCGGGCACCGTCCGGCAGACGCGGAACCAGTGTGCGTATTCCGGCGGGCGGATCTTGTCGCCGAACACGCTGTCGGGTTCCAGCGGATGCACGTCCAGGCCCATGCGCTGGGTCATGCTGACTTCCAGCATCGAGTGCGGCACCGTGCCGGTTTGCTGCACCCAGTCGGCCAGCAGGCTGCTGGTACTGGCCAGCGTTTCCGGCTCCGGCGCGGGCGGCATTTCGATCTGGTGCTCGAAGCCTTCTTCCGTGCGATGGAACGAGGCCATCAGGCTCAGGATCACCCGCCCGTTCTGCAGCGCATTGACGCGGCGCGCCGAGAAGGCGCCGCCGTCGCGCAGGCGCTCCACCTCGAAGTCGACGGGATCGTCCGGGGTGCCCGGCAGCAGGAAGCAGGCGTGCAGCGCATGGGGTGCGCGATCGTCCACGGTGAGCTGCGCGGCCATCACGGTCTGCGCGAAGATCTGGCCGCCGTAAAGGCGACGGCGACCGAACTCGCGCGGCTGCGCGCGGAAGCGATCGGTGCCGACGGTCTTGAGGTCGAGCACCCCAAGCACTTCGGCGACGGCGTCCGGTGTGGCGGGGGGAGGGGTCATGAGGTTCATAGGTGTGAGAGAGCCTTCAGCCATTGCTGCCGGTGTTGCGCAGCAGGTTGTCGACGGCGCGCTCGAGTTGCACCAGGGTGCCGCACTCGCGAACGGTGTGGCAGCAGGGCGCATAGCGCGGCATTTCGGAGTCGCCCAGCGCCCAGAAGCTGCGGGGCTCGGGGTTGAGCCAGACCACCCGGCGCGCGCGCTTGTGCAGGTCGCGCATCACCTGCACCTCGGGTTCGGCGTGGTTGTTGCGACCGTCGCCCAGCATGATGACGGTGGTGCGACGGTCGACCTTGGCCAGTTCCTGGGTCGCGAAGTCGCGCAGCATGGTGCCGTAGTTGGTGCCGGTGCCGCCCACCTGGTCGAGCACCCGCTCAATGGCGATGTGCGGCGGATCGCGGTCGAAGTGGCCCGACACGTCCACCAGCCGGTGGGTGAAGGCGAAGCTGCGCACGTCGGGCAGCACGTCGCGCAGGCCGTACAGCAGCAGCAGCAGAAATCGCGCGTAAGAGGCCACCGAGCGCGACACGTCGCAGATGGCGATGACCTTGGGCTTGCTGATGGGTCGGTTCTTCCAGCGTGTCTCGAACAGCACGCCGCCGTAGGCGACATTGCGCGCCAGCGTGCGCCGCACGTCGAGCACGCCGCGCCGCTGGCGGCGCTGGCGCAGCGCGTGGCGGGTGGCCAGCCGGCGCGCCAGCTTGTGGATCAGGCGCAGCATGCGGTCGAAGTCGCGGCGCTCGATGCTCGACAGGCGCTGGGTGCTCAGCGTGGTGTCGCGCAGCTTCTCGGTGGCGGACTTGCCGTACAACACCAGGCGCCGCGCAACGTGGTCGCGCACCTCCTCGAACAGGCGCCCGCGCGCCGCGTGCAGGCGTGAGATGCGTGATTCGGTGGCCGCCGAGCGCGAGGGCTGGGCGGCGAGGGCGTGTTCCTCGGCGATCAGGTCGCCGGCGCCCATGGCGTCCAGCATGCGCCGCGTGTACAGGCCCCGCTGCGTCGGCAGCCAGGCGCCGGTGATGCCGACCTGCTGCTCGGCGGCGCGCAGGCGCCCGGCAAGGCCCGCGCGGTCGGCGGTCTCGATCATGCGCAGTAGAACGTCGGTGGGCGTTCGGGCGTCGCCCGACGGCGGGGCCTTGCCGTTGGCGGCGTTGCCGTCGTCGTCACCCGGTTCGGTTTCGGGGGTTTCGGCGGTTTCGGGCAGCCCTTCGCCAAACATCGTGAACGAGAAGTAGCGCTCGAACACGTCGTCGAAAATGGCGCGGCCCGGCTCGGTCTTCGCCAGCGTGGCGCCCAGGGCTTCGCGCAGGCGGTCGCGATCGTCCAGCCCGACGATGCGGGCGGCGCGATAGGCGTCCACGCACTCCGACAATCCCGGCTCCAGGCCACTGCCGCGCAGCGCCAGCACGAACTCCTCAAGCGCGCGCTGCATGAACCTGCGCGGCGTTGCGGGTCGCCTGCATCACCTGCGGCAGGGCGGCCAGCGCGGTGGCGACATCTTCCTCGTGCTTGAGCAGCGTGGTGAGCGTGTCGCGCACCAGGTCTTCGCCCAGTTCGTCGGCGTTGAGCAGCACCAGCGTGCGCGCCCAGTCCAGCGTCTCGCTGACCGCAGGATGCTTCTTCAGGTCCAGCGCGCGCAGGCCGTGAACGAAAGCGACCAGGCGGGTCGCCAGATACGGTGCCAGCTCGGGCACGCGGGTCTGCACGATCTGCCGTTCCAGCGCCGCCTCTGGATAGGGAATGTGCAGGTGCAGGCAGCGGCGGCGCAGCGCGTCGGACAACTCGCGCGCGCCGTTGCTGGTCAGCAGCACGATCGGGCGCACTTTGGCGCTCACCGTGCCGAGTTCGGGCACCGAGATCTGGTAGTCGGACAGCAGTTCGAGCAGGAAGGCCTCGAACTCCGGGTCGGCCTTGTCGATCTCGTCCACCAGCAGCACGCAGCCCGCGGGTTCGCGAAGGGCGCGCAGCAACGGCCGGGGTTCGAGAAAGCTCTCGGAATAGAACAGGTCGTCGTGGGCGTGCAGCTTCTCCAGCGCCTTTTCCAGCGTGGCCGCGCCCTGCATCAGCTCGCCGAGCTTGTCGCGCAGAATCTGCGTGTAGAGCAACTGCTTGCCGTACTTCCATTCGTACAGCGCCTTGGACTCGTCCAGGCCCTCGTAGCACTGCATGCGCACCAGCGGCACATCGAGCAGCGACGCCATCGCCTTGGCCAGTTCGGTTTTGCCGACGCCGGCGGGGCCTTCGACCAGCAGCGGCTTTTCGAGGTGCAGGCCCAGATACACGGCCGTGCCGATGCGTTTGCTGGCGATGTATTGCTGGGTTTCAAGGCCCGCGAGGAAGTCCTCGGGGCAGGTGTAGTGGGGGGCGTGAAGGGTTTTCATTCGGAGGCTGAAAGTTGCTGGATGCGCTGGGCGACGATTTCCCGCGCGAGCGGGTATTCCATCTTGCCGTTGTCCTTGCGCGGAATCTTGTCCACCACGAACAGGTGGCGGGGCTTCTTGTAGTTGGCCAGGCGTGCGGCACATTGATGGGCGATGTCATCCAGCGAACCACTTTGGCCCGGATGAAACGCCACCAGCGCGGCAATGACCTGACCGTAGCGAGGGTCGGACACGCCCACCACGACGCAGTCGGAGACTCCGGGCTGGTCGTGAATGACGTTCTCGACCTCTTCCGGGAACACCTTTTCGCCCCCGGTATTGATCACGCCGGAGCCGCGGCCGAGCAGGGTCAGCGCGCCATCGGCTTCCACCGTGCAGACGTCGCCAAACATCGAGTACCGCACGCCCTTGATGGTGCGAAAGGTCTTGGCGGTCTTGGCCTCGTCGCGCCAGTAGCCGCGCGGGATCAGGCCACTGATCGCGAGCTGGCCACTGACGCCGGAGCCGGGCACAACCTCGCGGTCCTGCTCGTCGAACACTTTCATGTGCGACGACAGACGAAAGCGCATGGGCTTGATCTCGCCCTCCTGCGCGGTGATCGGTTCCGAGCGGCCCAGACCTTCGGAGGCACCTAGCGAGTCGACGATGATGAGCTGCGGAATCTTCTTCAGCAGCCCCTGCTTGACCTTGGGCGACCAGACCACCCCGGAGCTGTTCATCATCAGCATCGACGAGGTGTCGTAGGAGTGGCGCTCCAGTTCTTCCAGCAGCGGCACCGCAAACGCGTCGCCGACGATGATGAGGGTGCAGACCTTCTCGCGTTCGACGGTGCGCCAGACCTCGGCCGCGTCGAACTTGGCGCCCTCGAGAAAGATCACCGCGTCGCCGCCGGTGAGCGTGTTCAAGGTGGTGAGCCAGCCAGTGCCGTGCATCAGTGGGCAGGCCACCAGCGTCGGGTTCGGGAAGCGACGCATCAACCGGGCTTTCTTGGCGGCCACGTCCAGCGGCCCGCTGGCGCGCTCGCGGAACGAGCGCTCGGCGTATCGGCCCAGCGCCTCGCGTACCGGTTGGCGTGCGATCAGCCAGCGGAACACCGGCGATTGCATGAAGCGCGAGATCGCGTTCTCGTGCCCCGTACGCGACCGGAACATGGACGCCGGCGCGCGTGGCAGACGCTCGATGATGCCGCGCACCATCGGCCCCAGCAGGCGGTGCATTTCGCGGTACACCGTGGTGTCCCACATGACGCCCTTGGGAAAGCCGGTGGTGCCGCCGGTGTAGAGCAGGAACAACAGGTCATCGTTGTTCGGCGCGGCCCAGGCCAGATTGGGCGGCGCAGCGCTGTGGTGCGCCAGGCAGGCCGCGTAGGCCATGCGTCCGGCGGGCAGCGCGGCCTGCGCCTCGGGGCCAATGACGACGACGAGTTTGAGGTGCGGACACTGCGCGGCGATCGGCTCGAAGACCGGCAGGAACTCCGCGTTGATCACCAGTACGGCGGCGCCCGAGTCTTCGAGCAGGTACTGCAACTCTTCGGACCGGTACTTGTAATTGACGTTGCAGGGCACCAGCGCCAGCTTCATCGCCGCCAGGTAGCTCTCCACGTAGGCCGGCGAGTTGCGTTCCATCACCGCGACGCGATCGCCGCGCTGCAGGGTGGCCGCGTCGAGCAGGGCATTGGCAATGCGGTTGGTGCGTTCGTCCACCTGCCGCCAGCTCAAGCGTTGCTGGCCCTGAATCAGGCAGGGATGGTCCGGGATCGCTTTTGCGGTGGCGGTGAATTTCACCGCCATGTGCAGGTTCTGTTCGGGCATGTTCTGGCTCTGTGAGGGGAATACGGAAATGCGCTCAGGCGCGACGGCGGAACACGCGCAGCACCGCGTGTGCCCTGCAGGCCACGCTGCCGTCATCGGCATAAAGGCGCCCGTCAACGAAGGCGAGGCTGCCGCCGCGGCGTACGACCTCGCCCTCGCCGATGATCTGGCGCGCCACCATCATCGGGGCCAGGTACTCCACGTTGAGGCTGAGCGTGACCTGGCCCACGGTGTCCGGATGATTGCTGGTGTGCACCGCCAGGCCCACCACCGCATCGAGCATGTAAGCCAGCACCCCGCCATTGACGGCCACCGTGCCGCCGCCACCGCGATGATGGTCCTGTACGTCCAGCACCAGGCGTCCGCGGCCCGCCTCGGCGTCGAGCACGCGCATGCCCATCCACTTGAAAAACGGGGTCTGGTCCCAGGCGCTGGCGTCTGCCAGAAGCGGGCCCGGCTCGAAGCGCTGGGGCGCGGACGCAAGCTGCGGGCACGGGGAATCGTCAGGGCCAGACATGGTCGGGTGCCGCACTTGTCATGAGTTCGTGAGCAAACTAACATCCGTTAGATAATCATCGCAAGCAACCGCGAAGTCTCGGGATTTCGTCAGGTTGCCCTTATCACCCTTGGGAGGAAAACACCGTGTACATCACTCAGACCCTGCGGCGCGCAGTACAGATTCGTGCCACCGGTACCGCCACGATCTGCGGCAATCGCCGCCAGACCTGGGCTCAGTTCGAGCAGCGTATCGCCCGGCTGGGCGCGGCCCTGAAGTCGCTTGGGGTGGGGCCTGAAGACCGCGTGGCCGTGCTGGCACTGAACAGCGATCGCTATGTCGAGTACTTCTACGCGGTGGCCTGGATCGGTGCGGCGGCCAACCCGGTGAACATCCGCCTGGCGCCGCCCGAGATTGCCTACACGCTCGACGACTCCGCCAGTGCCGTGCTGTTCGTGGACGACACCTTCGCGAAGATGCTGCCGGCGCTGCGTCCGCTGATGAAAACGGTCAAGCACGTCGTGTTCATGGGCGATGGGGCGCTGCCCGAGGGCTGCCTGTCTTACGAAGCCCTGATTGCCGATCACGCGCCCGTGGCCGACGCCAATGTCGGCGGCGGCGCGCTGGCCGGCCTGTTCTACACCGGCGGCACCACGGGCAAGTCCAAGGGCGTGATGCTCACGCACGACAACGTGGTGTTCAATGCCCTGAACGTGATTCCGGCGCTGCATTACGACGACACCGCCATCTACCTGCACGCGGCGCCGATGTTCCACTTGGCCGACATGGCCAATACCTTCGCCGTGACCATGGCGGGGGGCACCCATGTCGCCATCCCACGCTTCGACGTGGATGATGTGCTCACCACCGTCGCCCGCGAACGCGTGACCCACACGGTGCTGGTGCCGACGATGATCAACCTGCTGATCAGCTCCGGCAAGGTCGCCGATCACGATGTGTCCAGCCTGCGGCGCATGCTGTATGGCGCCTCACCCATGCCCGAAGCGGTGCTGCTGCGCGCCATGGCGGCACTGCCCGGCGTCGGCTTCACTCAGGGCTATGGCCAGACCGAAGCGGCTCCGGTGGTGAGCTTTCTGGAGGCCAAGTTCCACGTTGCCGGCGGCTCCAAGCTCACCAGCGCAGGGCGCCCCGCCTATGGCGTCGAGGTGGTGGTCATGGACGAGAACGATGTGGAGGCACCGCGCGGCACCGTCGGCGAGATTTGCGCCCGCGGCCTGAACGTGATGCGCGGCTACTGGGGCATGGAGGAACAGAGCCGGGAAACCCTGCGCAACGGCTGGCTGCACACCGGTGACCTGGGCTACATGGACGAGGAGGGTTTCATCTTCCTGGTCGACCGCGCCAAGGACATGATCATCAGCGGCGGCGAGAACATCTTCAGCGTCGAGGTGGAAGGGGCCATCTACCAGCATCCGGCCGTACAGGAATGCGCGGTCATCGGTATTCCCAGCGAGCAATGGGGCGAGGCGGTACTCGCCGTGGTGGTGCCCAAAGATGGTGCCACGGTGACCGGCGAAGAGATCATCGCCCACTGCCGCACGCTGATCGCCGGCTACAAGGTGCCGCGCAGCGTCGAACTTCGCCAGGAGCCGCTGCCGGTCAGTGGCGCCGGGAAGATCCTCAAGACCGACCTGCGCAAGCCGTACTGGGCGGGTCGCAGCAAGTCCGTCAATTGATGGGTGGCCGGCTCCAGCATGCGGCCTGCTGCGCGGTTCATCGGGATGCGCCATGAGTGAGACGTTCGCGTCACCCGACGCGCATCCGGTTGATCGCGCCATCGCAAGCCGTCGCTCGGTGCGGGCGTTCACCGACAGGCCGGTGTCGCGCGAGGCGATCGAGCACGTGTTGCAGATCGCCTCGCGGGCGCCCTCGGGCACCAACACCCAGCCGTGGAAGGTGTACGTGCTGACGGGTGCCGCACGTGAGGCCCTGAGCCGCGACATTCTCGACGCCTTCGACCAGCCCGACTGGGCGCAGACGCATCGCGATGAGTACGATTACTACCCCACTGAGTGGAAGTCGCCCTTCATCGACCGGCGCCGCAAGGTGGGCTGGGATCTCTACGGCCTGCTCGGCATCGGCAAGCAGGACAAGCCGGGCATGCACGCGCAGCACGCGCGCAACTATCGCTTCTTCGATGCGCCGGTGGGCCTGATGTTCACCATCGACCGTATTCTGGGGCGGGGCAGCTGGATGGATTACGGCATGTTCCTGCAGAACATCATGGTTGCGGCCCGGGGCCACGGGCTGGATACCTGCCCGCAGGCGGCGTTCACACCGTTCCACCGCATCATCGCCCGGCACATCGCCATGCCGCCGGAAGAGATGCTGGTCTGCGGCATGGCGCTGGGTTATGCCGACGACACGCACATCGCCAATCGCCTGGTGACCGAGCGTGAGCCCGTGGCCGGATTCACGCGCTTTATCGAGCAGCCAGTGGTGTGAACGGACGGTGGTAGGCGGCCGGAACGCGTCGTCGGTTCAGCTGCAGCGTACCGGCACGCTCCAGGGGTCGACCTCCCGTTGCGCGAGGCGGTCGCGAATTTTGCCGTTGACCCTCGCAGACGGAAACCGCTTCGTGAACGCGTGCAGCTCCTGCTGCACGCTTTCGAGCGCGCCGCAGGCGCAGGTGCCGAGGCCGACAATGCCCTCCAGATTGGCCAGAAATTCGCTGACCTTGCTCTTGTAGCGTTCGGGTGATTGACGCTGATAGTTCAGCCAGCCGGCGTAATAGGGCGCGATCAGCCCATCGCCGTAGCGCACACACACGCTCAGCCCCTTGGGCCGGAGGTACACGGGCAGATAGTCCGGCGCTGTGGACTGCTCCAGTTGGGCGAAGAACGCCTGATCGGCAGGCTGGCCGTGCGTGTCTGCCAGCGCGCGGAAGAATGCCGGGTCGGGGTCGGCATAGATTTCGAGCCCGCGGCTGAGCGCGAAGCCTCTGAGGCGCGATTGCAGGCATGGTCATGAGTGGACGACGCTGTCGGCCCGCGCGCCGCTAGCTTTTTCGCTGGTCGAACGCCCGGCCGTAGACCATGGCCGCAATGGTGTTGCGAAGGATTTCCGTGGTGCCGCCACCCAGCGAGAAGCCACGCGAGTCGCGCACCATGCGCTCCAGCGGGAACTCGCGGGTGAAACCGTAATGGCCGTGAATCTGCAGCGCCTCGTTGGTCACCCGCTGCACCATCTCGTTGGCGTANAGCTTGGCGTAGGCCGCTTCCAGCGGNTCNGGAAANCCGTCCACCAGATTNGTTGCGGCGCGNTAGATCATCAGGCGNGCGGCATGGATCTGCGTGGCCATGTCGGCGACCTTCCACTGGATGCCCTGGAATTCACAGATCGGCTTGCCGAACTGCTTGCGCTCCAGCGAATAGCTGCGCGCCAGTTCGTAGGCGCCCTGGGCCACACCCAGACACATCGCCGCATTGCCGACGCGCTCGGGGCCGAAGGAACTCATCAGGCGCTTGAAGCTGCGCGTGGAATTCGGGTCGCCGGCCATGATCAGGTTCTCCACCGGCACCCGGCAATGGTCGAAGAACAGCTCCACCTCCGCCACACCGCGCCCGCCCATCTTCGGACCCGGATGGCCGATCTCGAAGCCTGGCGTGCCCTTTTCCACCACCAGCGCGCCGATGCCGCGCGGCCCCTGGGTCTTGCCCCAGCGCGCGAACACCAGGATGTGCGTCGCCACATGGCCACCGGTGCAGAAGCACTTCTGGCCGTTGAGGATGATGTGGTCGCCGTCCGGCGTGGCACTGGTGATCATGTCGGTCATCGCCGAACCGGCCCCCGGCTCGCTGATGCCGATGCCGAAGATGTTCTCGCCACTCACGCAGCCCGGCAGCCAGCGCTTCTTCTGTTCCTCGTTGCCGAGAATGGTGATCGCGCGCGAGGGGCCGTTGATCGCACCCTGGGCCACCAGCGCGGTGTTGAAGCAGACCCGTGCAATTTCTTCGAGCAGCAGAGTGCCCTGGATGATGGGCGCGCCGGAACCGCCGTATTCCTCGGGAATGACAATGCCGAGATAGCCCAGCTCGGCCAGCAGCTTGAGGTTTTCGGTGGGGTAGATTTCTTCTTCGTCCCAATACGCGGCTTTGGGTGCGAAGGCCCGCTCGGCCATCGCGCGGGCGTCCTGGCGGAAGGTTTCGAGTTCTGGATCAAGCTGAAACATGGTGGCTCCTGATTGAAGTGAATTCGG
>PAKU01000006.1 GCA_002706265.1 Polycyclovorans sp.
TCGGACGTCGCAAGACGACGAATCGCGATCCAAGACCTCGATTCTCGTCATCGCACCCTCGGCAGCGCTGTTCTGCAGGGGTTTTTCAGATGATCCTTAGAGCCATGTGGGGTCAATTTCAGGCTGCCAGTCAAGATTGGCGGGATGACCGATTTTGACCCCACTTGTGACCCCACTGCAAACGACGATTTTGGGCAGATCAGCAGCGACAGGTGGCTACTACTACAGACACTAAATTATTGTTTCATAAAGACAAATGGCGCCTTTCGGCGCCATCTGAATTCATGCAATTGGAGGCTGGGGTCGGAATTGAACCGGCGTACGCGGATTTGCAGTCCGCTGCATAACCACTCTGCCACCCAGCCGTTGAGACGGTGTCGCCAGAGACAATGCCCTGAGACAAAAAAGCCCCGAACCTTCGGGGCTGTTTCTTGGAGCGGGTAACGAGGCTCGAACTCGTGACCTCGACCTTGGCAAGGTCGCGCTCTACCAACTGAGCTACACCCGCATCGTGGCGCGCATTATAGGCCGTCAGATCATTCCGTCAACTGGTTTTTTCGAGGCGGTTTGATTGGCTAGTACATCGAGCCTTCGGGCTGGCCGCTGGCAGGCGACATCGCTATTCTTGGCCGAAGACCCAGTGAACAAGGCCGGCAGCGTTTCGGCGGGGTCACACAAAATGTTGTTATCGAGGAGCGAGTGCATTTTGAAAAGCATCATTGCCGTGGTGGGCATCGTCGGGGCGTTACATCTTCATGGCGCTGCCGCCCAGGACCCGGTCGATCGGGCCTTGGGCACCGCCGAGCGCGCGCAGCGCGACGCGGCGGCTTCCCAGAAGCGTATCAACCAGCTTGATGACCAGACCCGGGCGTTGCTCGAACGCTATCGCGCGGCGACCTGGCAGGCGCAGCAGCTCACGGTGTTTGCCGAGCAGCTCGAAGCGATTGCCGAGCGTCAGGAAGAAGAGAAGGCCTCGCTGCGGCGTCAGATCGACGCCATGCAGCGCACCGAGGTCGAATTGATGCCGCTGATGCTGCGCATGCTCGATACCTTTGAAGCCCTGATCGAACGCGACCTGCCGTTTCTTGAAACCGAGCGCCAGGAGCGCCTGACGCAAGTCACGCAGTTGATGAGCGATCCCGAGGCCTCACTGGCACAGAAGTACCGTCGGCTGCTGGAGGCTTACCAGATCGAGATTGATTACGGCCAGGGTCTGGACGCAGAACGCGGCCAAGTGGGCGAGCGCACCATTGACATCCTGCGTGTGGGCCGGCTGGCCCTCTATGGGCTGACCCTGGATGGCCGCGAGGCCTTCCGTTGGGATCGCGAAGCGGGCGAGTGGCAGCCTGCCGATTCCGGGTTGCGACGCACCATTCGCCAGGGGCTGCGCATGGCCCGCGATACTGCGCCGATCGCATTGATGAAGCTGCCCGTGGAGGCGCCGGTAGACGTGGGCGCCATCGAATCTCTGGAGGGCGCGCTGCCCACCCTCGATGACAACGCCGAGGGCACGCCATGATCCGCGCATCCTGGAAAAATGCCGTGGGTCTGGCCGGTGTCGTGGCCCTGCTGGCCGTCGCGCCGCAGCTGGGCGCCCAGAGCCCCGACCTGAATGCCCTGCTGCGCGAAGTGGAGCAGGCGGCCAGACAGGGCGGCGAGATCAACCGTGAGCGCGAGGCGCGCTTCCTGCGCGACCGTTCCAAGCAACAGGCACTGCTGCGCGAGGCTGAGGCCGAGCAAAAGCAGGCACAGGCGCGCATCGATGCGATTCGCAAGCGATTCGAGGCGCAGCAGCAAGAGATTCAGGCCCTCAAGACCCAGTTGCGGGACAACGTTGGCGAGCTGGACCAGATGTATGCCGGCATTCGCCAGACCGCCAGCGATCTGCGCAGCACCGCCAGTGAATCGCTGATCACCGCCCAGACGCCGGAGCGGCTGGACTTGCTTGATCGCCTCGCCGAACGCAACGAGCTGCCCGAGATCGGTGATCTGGAAGCGCTGTGGGTCACCATGCTCGAACAGGCCGTGGAAGCGGGGCGCAGCGTTCGCTTCGATGCCCAGGTGGTGCGGCCCGATGGTGTCGGCCAGACCCAGTCTGTGGTGCGGGTGGGGCCTTTCACGGCCATGTCGGACGGCGAATATCTCAGTCTGGACGCCGACGGCAGGCTGGTCGCCCTGCCGCAGCAGCCGTCGTGGGGCTGGGCGCGCACGGCGTCGGCCTTCGAGGCGGCAGATTCGGGCGTCGTGCCGGTGATGATCGATCCCTCACGCGGCACCTTGCTGAAGGTCGAGGGCGAGCGACCGGACCTGCTGGAGCGCATCCGCCAGGGCGGCGCCGTGGGGTTCCTGATTCTGGTGATCGGCTTCATCGGTATCGTCATCGCCCTGGTGCAGTGGCGGTATCTGTCCAGTGCCGGCGGTCGCATGCGGCGCCAGCAGGCGGATCGCGCCAATCCCAAGCCCAACAACCCACTGGGGCGTCTGTTGCTCACATTTAGCGACGACGCCGCGCCCACCGACGACCCGGAGCTGGTCGAATTGCGCCTGTCCGAAGCGGTGCTCAAGGAAACGCCGCGCATCGAGCGGGCGCAATCGCTGGTCAAGCTGTTCGCGGCCGTCGCCCCGCTGTTGGGGCTGCTGGGAACGGTGACGGGCATGATCGCCACCTTCCAGGCCATCACCGTGTTTGGCACCGGCGACCCCAAGCTGATGGCGGGCGGCATTTCGCAGGCCCTGGTGACCACCGTGCTGGGGCTGGTAGCGGCGATTCCGCTGCTGTTCCTCAACTCGCTGCTGGTGGCGCGCGCCAAAGTGCTGATCCAGATGCTGGATGAAGAATCGGCGGTGATGCTGGCCGATCGCATGGAGCGTCAGCCGTGACCGACTGGCTGCTCGAACCCTGGTTGACGCTGCTGGCCTTCTTCGACACCGGCGGTCAGGTGCTGTTGGTGATCTTCGCGGCGGCCGTGCTCATGTGGATGCTGATACTGGAACGCGCCTGGTATTTCTGGCGCGTGCTGCCGCAGGTCGAGCGGGACGTGCGCGCCCATTGGTACAGCCGTCCGGAACGCAGCTCGCTGGCCGCGCGGCGGGTTCGCGAGGCGCTGCTGGAACGCATCAAGCTGTCGATGAGCCGCACCCTGCCGACCATTCAGGTGATGATCGCCATCTGCCCGATGCTGGGCCTGCTGGGCACCGTCACCGGCATGATCCAGGTCTTCGATGTGATGGCGCTCAAGGGCACCGCCGACGCGCGCGCCATGGCCAGCGGCGTGTCGCGCGCCACCATTCCCACCATGGCCGGCATGGTGGTGGGGCTGTCGGGCCTGTTCTTCATTCACCGGCTTCAGGTGCGGGCGCAGCGTGAGGCCGAACACTTTGGCGACACGCTGAGCGTGCGCGAGATCACGGCATGAAGATCAAGCGCCACGCGCCACCCGGTGAAGAGACCGGCATCGACCTGACGCCCATGCTGGACGTCATTTTCATCATGTTGATCTTCTTTATCGTCACCACCTCATTCATTCGTGAGGCCGGCATCGAGATCAACCGTCCCAGCGCCGAGACCGCAGAGCGCGAGGAACGCACCAACATCCTCATCGCCATTTCGCCCGAGGGCGCGATCTGGATTGATCGCCAGCAGGTCGACATTCGCGGCCTGCGCGCCGTGGTGCAGAAGCTCCGTGCCGAAGACCCGCAAGCCTCGGTGATCGTGCAGGCCGACCGGGATGCCCGGGCCGGACTGATGGTCGAGGTGATGGATCAGGCGCGCCTTGCCGGTGTGCGGGACGTGGCCATCGCCGCCGCGCCACCGGGCAAGTAGCGTGATGTCGACACCGGCCACATCCCAACCGACCTCGGCGCCGCTGGCCGCTTCGCTGCTGGACGACGGCAGCGGTCGCCGTCTCATGCTCGCCTCGATTGCTGCGCTGGGCGTGGCGATCGCGCTGTTCCTGTGGATGTCGTGGATGACGCGTTCGCCCGAGGCGCCGCTGGACGCGCAGCGGCGCACGCCGCCGGTCGAGATCGTCAAGGCGCCGGAAGAAACGCCCGAAACGGTGGAATCGATGTTCAGCCCCGAGGCCGAGCCGCCGCCGCCGCCCGCCGCGCCGCCGGGCCTGTCGGCGCCCAAGGCGCCGCAGGTACGGGTGCCCACGCTGGCGCTTAACACTGCGGCGATCGGTGACATTGCCGTTTCGGTCAATTCCGGCATCAACACCGGTGTGGGCCTGGCCAATGCGGGGGCATTCGCGGGCTTTGCCGGCAGCGGCAGCGGCACCGGTGGGGGCGGTGACGGCACCGGTCGCGGCTTCACCGGCAAGCCGGTGGTGCCGTTGTCGACCGCCCGGCCGCAGATGCCCGAATGGGCGTGCGACAAGGGCATTCGCGGCTGGGTGGAGGTGATGTTCACGGTCATGCCGTCGGGCCTGGTGCGAAACGTGAAGCTGATCGATGCCGATCCGCGCGGGGTCTTCGAGGCCGCGGCCATCGAGAGCATCGGCAACTGGATCTACGAGCGCGGCAAGGTGGCCCGTGAGGTGAAGCAACGTGTGCCGATGAACCCCGAAGACTGCGCGTACAACTGGCGATGAGCATCATGCGTGGGCGGTCTCTGCGCATCTGGGGTGCGGCCTTGGCGCTGTGTGTCTGCGGCGGGGTGTCGGCGCAGCAATACCGCAGCGAGGTGCGTGAACTGCCCAATCCGCCTGCCGAAGAGCGCCAGTCGGCGGAAGCCTTGCTGAAGCAGACCACCGATCCGTATCAACGGGCGCTGTTGCTGCGCGAGCTGGCGGTCAAGGCGGCCAAGGCCGGCGATCACCAGCGCGCCGCCGAACTTCTGAGCCAGGCCCTTGAAACCAACGCGCTGTCGGGCCCGGCGGCCGAGCAGATGCGCGAAATGCTGGGCCAGGTGCTGATGGCCGGCGGCGATTTCAAGCGCAACCAGCCCGCACTGGAAGCACAGGTGCGGCGTGGCAACGCACCGCCGGAAATCCGTGTGGCCCTGGCCGCCGCCTACCTGCAAGACCGTCGCCACGCCGATGCGATTCCCCTGCTGCGCTCGGCGATCGACGCGGTCGAGAATGCCGACATCAGTTGGCGGCGCGCGTTAATGGGCGCCTATCTGGCCACCAACCAGTTCAAGGCCGCCCTGCCGTTGCTGGAACGTCTGGTGCGGGAGGCCCCCGAAGCGCGGGACGACTGGGCCCGCCTGGCGGCCGTCTACCTGCGCGTGGGCAACAAGCAGCGCGCGGCCGCGACCCTGGAGCTGGCGCAGCGGCTGGGCTACATGAACGAGGCCAGCGATCGCCTGCGATTGGTGGGGCTTGCGGCCGAGCTGGGCGCGCCGTTCGAGGCCGCATCGCTGTTGCAGGGCTGGATGGACAACCGGCAGTTGCCGAATGATCGCGGCAATCGGCGGCTGCTGGCGCAGTTGTTCGTGGCGGCGCGCGAGGCGCAGTTGGCCCTGCCGGCAATCAGCCGCGCCCTGAAGGACGGCGCCGATGCCGAACTGCTGCGGGTGCAGGCGCAACTGCAAATGGAAAATGAGCGCTACGGCGACGCGGCGGAATCGATCAAGCAGTTGATCGCACTTGAAGGGCCTGAGCCCGACAGCCTCATGAGCCTGGCCACCGCCCAGTATCAGCAGGCAAATGTAGACGACGCCCTGGCCAACTTCCGCCGCGCCGCCGCCGCGCCCGGTCAACAGGCCGAGCTGGCGCGCGAATGGGTGAAGTATCTGGAGTCGGGACGCGCCCGCGAACTGGCCATGACCGCTGCCGCCGAACGCCGCGAACGTGAGGCCGGCGACGTGCGCCTGGCCTCGCGCATCGGCACGGGGGACGGCGCCATTCCCACGCGAGCGAACCGCCCGGCGGCGGGCGCCGATGCCGCAGGCCAGAGTGGTGGGGGGCGCTTCACCCCGGTGGGCGCCGAGCGCGCCGGCAATGCCAGTGGTGAAATTCCCGCATGGACGGGCGGCATCACGCCTGATCGGCGTCCCGCCGGATTCGTGAAGGGCAAGGCCCTGCCTGATCCCTATGCCGACGACGCGCCGCTGTTTGTCATCACCGCCGACAACATGGCCAAGCACGCCCAGCGGCTGACACGCTCGCACCAGCACCTGCTCAAGAAGGTGCCCGGGTACCGCTTGCCGGTGTACCCGACGCGGCGTTCGGTCAGCTATCCCAGCGCGATCTACCAGGCCACCGCGAAGAATGCCGAAACCGCGAAGCTGGAAAGTCCTGATGCCCTGAAAGACGCGCGTCTGGGGTTTCCGTTCCCGCAGCCGAGCAGCGGCGTCGAGATCATGTGGAATCACCGCACGCGCTACCGCGGCGACACCGTCAATCTCGAAAACGAGCAGGCGGTGGTGCAGAAAAGCGGTTCGTTCTCCAGCGAGCACACGCAGGTGTTCCGGGTGAATTTCCGCTACGCCAACATTCGTGACACGGCCGACCCCGAAACCGAGAACTACGTGGCCCTGGGCATCACCCACATTGCGCCCCCGGGCCGCATGCCCGATGTGGTGGCGCTGTTCCACGAAACGCTGGACTCGGAGCGCCAGCCGCGCAATATCTGGGTACTGCTGGCCGCTGCGGGGCGCATGTTCAGGGTGCCACCGCTGGGATACGACCAGCCCTTCCCCGGCTCTGACGGGTTGGAGTTCATCGACATGGTCGACATGTACAACGGCGCGTTCGACCGTTACGTGTGGAAGCTGGAAGGCAAGCGCGAAATGTACATTCCCTACAACGCCTACCGGCTCAATCTGCCGCCGTTGAAGAACGAAGACCTGTTGCAGCCGCTGGCCTTCGACCCCGAGCACACGCGTTACGAGCTGCATCGGGTGTGGGTGATCGAAGCCACCGAGCGCGGCGGCGAGCGTCACAGTTTCGGCAAGCGCGTGTTCTATGTCGATGAAGACTCATGGACGGTGGTGATGGTCGAAAACCACGATCGCAAGGGCAACCTCTGGCGCTTCCAGGAGGGCCATCTGGTGGCCGAGTACGACGTCCAAGCCGCCTGGACGCGGCCGGTGATCACCTACGACCTGAAGGACGGACGCTACTTCGCCAACCGTCTGTTCGCCGAGTCTCCGCACATCGAGTACGGGCTCAAGTTCGGCACCAACGAATTCTTGCCGGCGGCGGTACGCCGCACGTACAGCCGCTGAGCTCAGACCTGCTCGGGCCGGGCGATGACGCGGTCGATCAGGGTCGCCAGACCGGGCAGGATGCGCGCCACTTCGGCCTCGGCATTGCCGCGAAAGCGCGCGTAGGTCTTGCGAACCAGGTCGGAACTGCCTTCGACGCGCTGGTCGGCCACGGCAATCAGGCGGGTGATGGTGGTGTCTGCATTGCCGAGCAGGGTGCGGCTGAAGGTTTCGGCGCTGCCGCCCTGTTGCAGGTGCTGTTCGAACAAGGGATTCAGCGCCTCGGCAAAGCCGGGCATCAGCTCGACGGACGCACGGCGCGCGGCGCCGGGTTTGGCCGCCTTGATCATCGCGTAGCCTGTACGGTATGCCATGCCGGTGAGGCCGCCACGCTCGGCAATGGCTTTTTCGAGCAGTTCGGCGCCGCCGGCAATCAAGGCTTCGCGCTGGGGCGAGGCCAGTAGAATCTCTGACAAGGAAGCCAAAAGGGAACTCCGTGGGCGATCAAGATGAGTCGGGATCAAGGGGCGCAAAATCTACCATGTCGGCATTGAAAACCAAGCCCTTCGAGCGGAATCTGGCCCTCACCAAGCTGGGCATCGGCACGGGTGGGCGGTTCGTCGCGCACAGCATGGCCAATGCGTTCCGCAGTGCCGAGGGCCGCAAGGCGGCGGACCAGACGTTCTATGTGGAGCGCGCCACCGAACTGGCCGATGCCCTGGGCCAGCTCAAGGGCAGCGTGATGAAGGCCGGCCAGATGCTGTCGCTGTACGGGCAGTATTTCTTGCCGCCGGAGGCCGTTGCCGTGTTGTCGGGCCTGCAGGACGACACGCCCTCGGTGCACTGGCGCGTGGTGGCCCCGGTGCTCGAACGCGCCATCGGTCGCCAGCGCATGGGCGAACTCGACATCGAAGAAGTGCCGCTGGCGGCCGCCTCGCTGGGGCAGGCGCACCGGGCGCGGCGCAAGCAGGACGGGTTGGAGCTGGTCATCAAGATTCAGTATCCGGGCGTGGCCGATGCCATCGAAAGCGACATCCGCAGCCTCTCGCGGCTGGTTGGCCTGTCGCGGCTGGCGCCCAAGGGCGTGGACCTGGACCCGGTGTTCAATGAAGTCCGCGAGATGCTGCACCGCGAGGTCGATTACGACAGCGAAGCCAACTTCACCAATGAATTCCAGAAGCGTCTTGCCGACGACAGCCGCTTCGTCGTGCCGCGGGTGTTGGGCGACTACAGCAACGACCGGGTGCTGACGACCACCTTCGAGTCGGGGGTGTCGGTGCGCCATCACGACATCCAGTCACTGGACCAGGCGCGCCGTGACCGGCTGGGCAAGCATTTTCTGGAACTGTTTCTGACCGAGTTCTTTGACTGGGGCATGGTCCAGTCGGACCCGCACTTCGGCAACTACCGCATACGGCCGCGCGATTCGGGCGAAGACCAGATCGTGCTGCTCGACTTTGGCGCCACCCGGCTGTTCGGCCGCAGCTTCATCGAGTCGTACAGCGACATCGTGATGGGCGCGCTGTCGCGCAATGCCGAGCAGATTCATCGCGGTGCGATCGCCATTGGCCTGATGGACGATCACTTTCCGCCGCAGGTGGTGAAGGCCTTCGCCGAACTGTGCATTCAAATCGTGGAGCCGTTTGAAGCGCCCGACAGCGGGCGCATTCCGCAGGCGCTTCTGACCCCCGACGGCCGGTATCGCTGGCATGCGTCGGACCTGCCGATGCGCGCCGGCCGGATCGCGTCGCGCAATGCCCTGTCGGTGCATTTCCGGGTGCCGCCGCGCGAGATCATCTTTCTGCACCGGCGACTGGCGGGGGTGTTCATCATGCTCTCGACCCTGCGCGCCGAACTGGCGGCGCGCGATCAGTTGCTGCCGGTGGTGGCTGAACTGTCTTGGGACAAGCGCTGACCGGCGGCACGCGGCACGCGGTTCATCGTCAATGAAAATCGCGTGACAGGTAGGGCAGTTCGCCCACCCAGCGGGAACGGTCATGCAGGCGCCGCGCCATCAGGTGCACGATGCCTTCCTGGCGCTGCAGCACGCCCTCGGCGATGACGAACTGCGCGGCCACCGCCGCTGCGCGCTGGGTGTCGACCAGCGCCGGGCGGACGATCAGATTGACGATGCCGGTTTCGTCTTCCAACGTGAGAAACATCACCCCTTTGGCCGAGCCCGGGCGCTGGCGGAACATCGCCAGCCCCGAGACGCGCACGCTGCGGCCATCGGCCACGGTGGCCAGTGCAGCGTTGGTGATCACCCCCAAGGGTTGCAGGCGCGGCCGCAGCAGGGCCACCGGATGGCGGCGCAGGCTCAGCCCGGTGCTCTGGTAGTCGGCCACGATGTCGGCGCCCTCGCTGGGCGCGAGCAGATCGGCGTGCCCGGCTTCGGGCGGCGGGGCGTCGAACAGGTCGGCCTGGATGCTGCCGCGCCGCTCCATCGCCGCCCAGCGCGCGGCATGGCGGTGGCCTGCCAGGCCCTGAAGCGCGTCGGCCTTGGCCAAGGCTTCGAGCGTCTTGGTGTCCAGCCCGGCGCGGCGGGCCAGGGTCGGCACGTCGCGATACGGGTTGATACGCGCGGCGACGACGCGCTCGGCGCCGGGCCTGCCCAGGCCGTCGACCAGGGCCAGCCCCAGCCGGATGCCGGGCTGGCCCTCGGCATCGGGGACCAGCACACAGTCCACCTGGCTGTGCTGCACGTCTACCGGGCTGACCTGCACGCCCATGCGCTGCGCCTCGCGCACCAGCATCGAGATCGGGTAGAAGCCCATCGGCAGGCTGTTGATCAGCCCGCAGAAAAACGCCGCCGGGTGATGGCATTTCAGCCACGATGAGAACCAGGTCAGCAGCGCGAAGCTGGCGGCGTGGGACTCGGGGAAGCCGTAAGCGCCGAAGCCGAGTATCTGCTGATAGATGCGCTCGGCAAAGGCGGGGTCGTAGCCGCGCGCGGCCATGCCGGCCATGAGTTTGTCGCGAAAATGCGCCAGCCCGCCCTTGCGCTTCCATGCCGCCATGGAGCGGCGCACCTGATCGGCCTCGCCGGGCGAGAAGCCGGCCGCCACCACGGCAATCTGCATCACCTGCTCCTGAAAGATGGGCACGCCGCTGGTGCGATCGAGCACGGCGCGCAGCTCGGGTTTGTCGGGCAGTTCGGGCACCGCCACGCCCTGCCGGGCCTTCAGGAAGGGATGCACCATGCCGCCCTGGATGGGACCGGGGCGGACGATCGCCACCTGGATGGTGAGGTCGTACAGCGTGCGCGGCTTGAGCCTCGGCAGCATGTTCATCTGCGCGCGGGACTCCACCTGGAACACGCCCAGCGACTCGCCGCGCTGGAGCATGGCGAAGGTGGCGTCACAGTGGCGGGGAATGTCGGCCAGCCCGCGGCGTCGTCCGTCCCAGCCGTGCAGGGCGTCGAAGCTGCGCCGAATGGCGGTGAGCATACCCAGCGCCAGTACATCGACCTTGAGCAGGCCCAGTGATTCGAGGTCGTCCTTGTCCCACTGGATGATGCTGCGATCGGGCATGGCGGCGTTTTCAACCGGCACCAGATCGGCCACCGAGTGCTCGGCGATGATGAAACCGCCGACGTGCTGCGAGAGGTGCCGGGGCAGGCCGATCAGATCAACCGCCAGGGTCAGCCATTGCCGCACGCGCGGGTCTTCGGGTGACACGCCAAGTTTGCTCAGGTGCAGGGGCCAGCGTTCCGGTGCATCCCACCAGGTATGGTTCCTGGCGAGTTGGTCAATGACGTCGCTGGGCATTTCCAGCACCTTGCCCACGTCGCGCAACGCCGAGCGCGGCCGCCAATGGATGACGGTGGCGGCCAGCGCCGCGCGGTGCCGCCCGTATTTGCGATAGATGTACTGAATCACTTCCTCGCGGCGCTGGTGCTCGAAGTCGACGTCGATGTCGGGCGGCTCGCCGCGCTCCTTCGACACGAAGCGCTCGAACAGCAGTTCGTTGAAATCGGGTGACACTTCGGTCACGCCCAGTGCGTAACAGACCACGGAGTTGGCGGCGCTGCCGCGGCCCTGGCAGAGAATGCCCAGCCGTCTGGCCTCGCGGACCAGGTCTTCGACGGTGAGAAAGAAGCTCTCGTATTCCATCTCGGCAATCAGGGCAAGCTCGCGCTCTACGGTGGCCCGCACCCTGGCGGGCGCCCCTGCGGGCCAGCGTTGTTCGAGGCCCGCCTCGGTCAACGCGCGCAGGTGGGTGGTGGGCGTTGACCCCGGTGGCACCAGCTCGGTCGGGTATTGGTAGCGCAGGCTGTCAAGACCAAAGGTGCAGCGTTCGGCAATCACCTGTGTCTGGCGCAGCCAGGCCTTTGGGTACAGCGCCTGCAGTTCTGACAGGGAACGCAGATGGCGCTCGTGGTTGGGAAACAGGGCGCGGCCGCACTGGCTGACCGGCTTGCCCAGCCGCAGGGCGGTGACTACGTCTTGCAGGGGGCCTCGCTCTCGGCAGTGGTAATGCACCTCGCCCACCGCCACCGGGTGCAGGCCGAACTGTCGCGCCAGCGCCCTGGCCTGGGTCAAGCGTTGATGGTCGTCGGCCTCACGATGACGCGCCAGGGCGAGGTGCACGTGGTCGAACCGCGCGCGCAGCCAGCCGGCGGTGTCGGGGTTCAGGTCGCGTCCCGGCGCCCACAACACCTGCAGGCCGGGCAGGGCCGGCAGGTCTGCCGCCGCAAGCCGATAGTGGCCTTTGGGCGTGTCGCGACGGGCGCGCGTGATCAGCTGGCTCAGCGTCTGGTAGCCCCGCAGATCTTCGACCAGCAGCACCAGGCGCGGGCCATCGGTGAGCTGAAGTTCACTGCCGACGATGAAGCGGAAGTTGGGGTGCTTTTTGGCTTCATCCCAGGCGCGCACCACGCCGGCCAGCGAGCACGCGTCGGTCAGTGCCAGGCCGCGATACTGCTGCGCGACGGCGGTGGCGGCCAGCTCATCCGGCGCGGAGGCGCCGCGCAAGAAGCTGAAGGATGAAAGGCAGTGAAGCTCGGTGTAATCCATCGGTGGGCCGCAGCGGGATCAGGGCCGGGGCTCAGGCCCCGACCCGGCGACTGCGAAAAATGAAAAAAGCCGCGCCCAAGATGCAAAGTCCCGCCCACAGATAATCCAGCTTGAGCGACTCTTTCATGTAGAAAAAAGCGAACGGCACGAACACGGTCAGGTTGATCTCGCGCATGCACAGGGCTCCGGGCGTGAAGGGGGATCAGGTGAGGCGCTGGTCAGCGGGGCACACATGCACTTCGACCGCCACGTGGACCAGCCCCAGTGAGTCGGGGATCAGCGCTTTGTAGTCGGCTGGCGACAGCGGGTCGTGGGCCACGGCGGCAATCTGCGCGGAATAAATCTCGGGCCCGATCGACCACACATGCAGGTCGGTGACCCGCGTGTCCCCATGCGCTTCAATGGCGTGTCGAACCTGCTGGCGCAGGGGCTCCGGGGCCTGTCGGTCCAGCAGCACGGCGCTGGTGGCGCCCAGCAGGCCGTACGACCAGCGCGCCACCAGCACGGCGCCGATGACGCCCACCACCGGGTCCATCCAGACCAGGCCAAAGTGCTTGGCCGCCAGCAGGGCGACGATGGCGAGCACCGAGGTCAGGGCATCGGCAATCACGTGCAGGTAGGCAGACTTCAGGTTGTGGTCGTGCGCGTGCGCGTGGTCATGACCGTCACCGTGATCGTGGTCCTTGAAGCCAAGAATGAACACGCTGACCCCATTCACCACCAGCCCCAGCACGGCCACGACAATGGCCTGGTCGAAAACGATGGCCACCGGATTCAACAGCCTCACCACGCTTTCGAAGGCCATGAACACCGCAAACAGCGCCAGCAGCAGTGCGCCGGTGAAGCCACCCAGCGCATTGACCTTGCCGGTGCCGAAGCTGAATTGATGGTTGCGGGCATTTTTTCGGGCGTAGACATAGGCAAACGCCGAAATGCCGAGGGCGGCGGTGTGCGAGGCCATGTGCAGGCCGTCGGCCAGCAGGGCCATGGAGCCGAAGCTGACGCCGGCAACCAGCTCGATGACCATCATCACGGCGGTGATGGCGATCACGATCAAGGTGCGCGACTCGCCCGGCCGTCGCCGGTCCTGCGCAAAGGTGTGGTCGTGCTGCCAGGGCTGGGTGTTATGACGGTGCATGTTGGAGGGTCAGGTGGTGTGCGTGGGGCGGCCTGCGCGGGCAGGCGCTGCGGGTGCGGAAACGGGCTTTCATTCTGGCGGATTCGGTCATTGCGGCGCGGTCTGTTTCATCCGGCCCAGCCTTCGATCCAGGCGCGGTTGCCCAGCGGGTCGCCGCTGACATCGCGGCGCACCCAGGCCTGGCGGCCGTTGATGTCGGCCCAGCCGTAGTCGGCGTCCAGCGGCGCAGGGGTCCACCAGCCGCCGGCAATGCGTTCGATGCCGGTTCGCGCAGGGCATTGCGCCAGAGGCTGCGGGCGGGGGTTCCACCACAACGGGCGCCGGGTGGTGGGCGCCGCCACGCCGCGGCTGCCGGGGGCGCCACGGTCTTGTGCAAAAGCGGGCCGGTGGTCATCCCGGACCACGGGCGTCCACACCGCCGCTTCGCCGAGGCGGGCACGCAGGCGCTCCAGCGTGGCGGTCCAGTCCTGGGCCTGGCGGCTGGCGACAAAGGCATCGATCTGGTCCGGGTGTGGGCGGGTACATTCGACGGCGATCAGACGCAGGGCGCGTACCGGCGCCGGCGGCGGGCGCTGCATCAATTGTTCGCGCAGCGGCGGCAGCAGGCGGTCACGGTGACGGGCCGGGCTGAGCAGCTGCAGTTCCAGCGGCGCGCCCTGCGCTGACGGCTGCGCGCCTTCGCCCGCCCATGCCAGTTCCAGCTCCAGCCGCAGCCTGAGCACGGCAAGGTCATGCGCGGCAAGAAACCCCAGCAACTCGCCCAGTAACCGCTGCAAGGGGAACAGCAGCGTTTCAACGTGGGCAATTTCTTCCAGCAGTTCCAGCCGCACGTTGAACTGGCTGGGCGGGGTGATGGCCTGAAACGGCTCGGGCGCGCGGCCATGAAGCTGGTCCAGCGCCCGCAGGCATCCGGCCCCCAGGCGGCGCAGCAAGCCTTCGCGCGGCAGCTGCCACAGCTGGCCCACGCGGTGAATGCCGATGCCCTGCAGCGGTTCGCGCCAGGCCTTGGGCCAGGGCAGGGCGGCAATCGGCAGGGTTGCCAGCCGCGCCGGAAGATCGGCGCTGTGCAGGCAGGGCGCGGTGTCGCCGACCTGGGCCAGCAGGGCGGCGGCGGCGCGTGCCGGGGCAATGCCGATACGGGCCTGCACGTCGGCCTCGATCAGCACGCTGCACAGTTGATCGCGCAGCGCCTCCAGACCGCCAAACAGGCGCTGGCTGGCGCCAATCTCGACCCAGACGCAGGCCTGCGGCACGGCATGGGGTTCGGCGATTTCCAGCCTCTCGGCGACTACCGGGCTGCCGATGCCATAGGCCATGGCGGCGCGGCTGGCCAGCAATGCCTGTTCGGCCTGCGGTTGCCGTGACAGGCCCAGGGCCTCGGGCGCGCGCAGGCGGGCCATGCTCACCGGCATGCCGGGGGTGATGGCACCGCAGGTGCTGACCGCCCACTGATGGGCGCCATGCCGGGCCATGACCCAGTGCCGCTGCGCGTCACCGCCCACGGCGTCCAGGGCCAGTTGCGGAAAGCTCAGGCAGAGCCACAGCATTTCAGGCGGCCAGCAGGCACCGTGCGTGTGGACGGCCGCCCCGCACCTTGAGTACCGCGGCGCCGTTGCCGTCCACCCGCAGCCTGAGCGCGGCGGTGGACGGCGCGCCGTGTGCGGCGGTATGGCGCATCCACAGGGCAAACGCCTGGGCGGTTTCGGCGGCCAGGGTCAGACGCCGGGTGTCGATTTCATTGAGCCTGACGACCCACAGACACACCGCCGCCGCGCCGGCCTGCAAGAGCTGGCAGGTGGTGTCGAGCGCCTGCGGTGCGGGCGCCTCGATGACGATGAGCTGTGACAGGTCTACGCCGGCCTGCGCCCAGCCCGGCGCGTAAGGCAGCAGCGGCGGGGCCACCAGGGCAACCGGACGGCCCTGCTGGGTCAGGCGTGCCAGCAGCGGCAACACCAGCCGCAGCTCGCCGCTGCCGGGAGCGGCGTGCACCACTTCACTGAGCGCGCCGCGCGGCCAGCCGCCACCGGGCAGCACGGCGTCGAGGGCGGCATGTCCGGTGGGCAGGGTGTGCACCGTGCGCGGCACGTGACCCCGCCACAGGCGGCCTTGATCGATCAATTGGGCGAGGGCGCTGCTCACAGGTTGCGGGCCATGTCCCCGGCGCGGATCAGGCCCACGGCGCGGCCCTCGATGACCAGTTCCTGGCGGTTGAGGTCGATGCGGATCGGCGCGTAGGCGCTGTTGGCGGGCAGCAGTTCGGCGATGGTCTCCCGCAGCCGCAGGCGCTTGACGGTGATTTCGTCATCCAGCCGGGCGACGACGATCTGGCCACTCTCGGCCACGGGCGTGCGGTGCACGGCCAGCAGGTCGCCATTGAAGATGCCGGCGTCGCGCATCGACTCGCCGTGTACGCGCAACAGGAAATGTGCGCGCGGGGAAAAGAAGCCCGGCTCCACCGGCACCCAGCGTTCGATACCGGCGTCGGACATGATCGGCTGGCCAGCGGCAACCCGGCCGACGATGGGCAGACCGGTGGGGGCGTCGGAGCGATCGGCCAGCACGCGAATGCCGCGCGCCGCGCCGGGCAGCAGTTCGATGGCGCCCTTGCGGGCCAGGGCTTTCAGGTGGTCGTCGGCGGCCGTGGGTGAACGAAAGCCGAAGCGCGCCATGATGTCGGCACGGGTCGGTGGGGCGCCGCGGTCACCCAGGTGTTCGTGGATGAAATCGAGAATGGCTTGCTGGCGGTCGGTCAGCGGAGCGATGGTCATGGCAGGTCCTGGTATCTGGCTAAACATACAGTCCCCCGATTGCCGGGAGCTGTCAATCCATACAGCGACAAGCGCTTGATTCAGGTCATGATTCGCCTTCGGCGCGTGCGCTCGTGATAATGCGCGCCCTTTTTCACAAGGCTTTTCCGAGGTTTGAATGATGTCGATCAGTCGCGATGTATTCGATACGGTCATGGTGCCGAACTACGCCCCTTCCGCCATCATTCCGGTGCGCGGTGAAGGCGCGCGCTGGTTTGACCAGAATGGTCGCGACTATCTCGATTTTGCCGCGGGCATTGCCGTCAATACGCTAGGACACGCGCATCCCGCACTGGTTGCAGCGATCACCGAGCAGGCGCAGAAGCTGTGGCACGTGTCCAACGTGCTGACCAATGAGCCGGCCTTGAAGCTGGCGCAGAAACTGGTGGCCAACACCTTTGCCGAGCGCGTGTTCTTCTGTAATTCCGGCGCCGAGGCCAATGAGGCGGCATTCAAGCTGGCGCGCCGCGTGGGCAACCTCAAAGACCCGGGCAAGAACCGCATCGTGGCGTGCATCAACGGCTTTCATGGCCGCACCCTGTTCACCGTGAGCGTTGGCGGGCAGCCCAAGTACGCGCAGAGCTTCGAGCCGCTGCCCGGCAATATCGAACACGTGCCGTTCAACGACGTGGCGGCGCTGGAAGCGGCCATGGGTCCGGACGTCTGCGCCTTCGTGGTCGAGCCGATCCAGGGTGAAAGCGGCGTCATGCCCGCTGCTCAGGCTTATCTGCAACGCGCCCGTGAACTGACCACCCGGCACGACGCCCTGCTGATTTTCGATGAAGTGCAGACCGGCAACGGCCGCACCGGGCATCTGTATGCCTATCAGCATTTCGGCGTGGTGCCCGACGTGCTCAGCACCGCCAAGGGCCTGGGCGGCGGCTTCCCGATTGGCGCCATGCTGACCACCGACGCGCTGGCGCAGACCCTGCAGCCCGGCACCCACGGCTCGACCTATGGCGGCAATCCGCTGGGCTGCGCCGTGGCCGGCGCGGTGCTCGACGAAGTGCTCAAGCCGGCACTGCAGGCCAACGTGCAGGCCCGTCACCGGCAGCTGGTCGCCGGCCTTGCCAGCCTGCAGCACGACTTCGGCCTCTGGACGTCGGTGCGTGGACTGGGCTTGCTGATCGGCGCGGTGCTGGCCCCGGGCCGGACCGCCGCCTCGCTGGTCGCCGCCGGCCTGGAGGCCGGGGTCTGGATGCTGCAGGCCGGCCCCGAGGTGCTGCGCTTTGCGCCGCCGCTGAACATCACCGAGGCCGAAATGGCAGAAGGTCTGGCCCGCCTGCGTGTGGCCTGCAAGGTCGTTCAGGGTTAGCCCGCGCGGCGGCAAAAGGCGGACCTTATCCGTCTGCGCCACCTGACGTCCGAACCGGCGAACAGGCCGAGAGCGCCTGTGCCTTTCTGGCAAAGCGCAAGCCTGATCAGTTCGTTTCGCTGAAGCGCAGCACGGCGTGGCAGCAGTCTTGCGTGGGCGGCGGCTGGCATGCCGAATCCGCGGGGGCGGCAGGACTTCGCCTGCTACCGCCCGGCGGTGGCTCTGACCAGGGTCTGCTCGTTCCAGCCGCCGCCGAGTGCCTTGTAAAGCGTCACCAGATTCTGCAGCCGCGCGAGCCGGGTGGAGAGGTAGGCCTGCTGCGCCGAATACAGAGAGCGCTGCGCATCAAGCACGGCGAAGTAGCTGTCGACGCCGGCGCTGAAGCGCATCTCGGCGAGCCGGTGGCTGTCCTGGGTCGCCTCGACCAGGGCCTGCTGGGCCGCGAGCTGCTCGTCCAGCGTGCCCCGCGCGACCAGCGCGTCGGCCACCTCGCGAAATGCGCTCTGTATTGCCTGCTCGTAGCGAGCGATGTCGATGTTCCTGAGGACCTCGGCGAGTTCGAGGTTGGCACGGTTGGCGCCCCCAGTGAAGATTGGCACCGTGATCGACGGCACGAAGCTCCAGGCGCTCGAGCCGCTGTCGAACAGCCCGTCCAACTCCGTGCTCATGGTGCCGTAGCTGCCGGTCAGCGTGATGCGTGGAAAGAAGGCGGCGCGTGCCGCGCCGATGTTGGCATTGGCGGCGATCAGGCGGTGTTCCGCGGCGCTCACGTCGGGACGCTGCGTCAACACCTCGGACGGCACGCCGGCCGGAAGCTCGGTCAGCAGTTGCTGTTCGTCCAAACTTTTCGGGGCGGGCAGATCGGCTGGCAGCGCCGGCACGCCCAGCAGCAGCAGCAGCGCGTTGCGGTCCTGCTGGACCAGGCGCCGGAACCGCGCGAGGTTGACACGCGCGGTCTCCAGCGTCGTCTGCGCCTGGCGCAGGTCTACGGCGCTGGCGGTCTCGGCCTCAAAGCTGCGCTGCGTCAGCTCGTAGGACGCCTGCTGACTGGTGAGGGTGTCGGCGGTCATCTCGAGCAGTGCCTGGTCGGTGCGTTCGCTGAGGTAGGCGCTGGCCACCTCGGCCACCAGCGCGATCTGCACGCTGCGCCGGGTCTCCTCGACACTCAGGTACTGCTGCAGCGCGGCGTGACTCAGGCTGCGAACGCGGCCGAACAGGTCGAGTTCATAGGCGGTGATGCCCAGGTTGGCGCTGTAGGTGTGAGTGGTGCTGGGCTGACCGGGAACCGTGAGCGCGTCCGGCAGGCCCTGCGCCGTTTCGGAAGCGCTGGCATCGACCCCAGGCAGCAACTCGGAGCGCTGGATCCGGTAGCGCGCGCGCGCCGCTTCGATGTTGAGCACGGCCACGCGCAGGTCGCGGTTGTTGTCCAGCGCGATCTCTATCAGTCTCTGCAGGCGCACGTCGGAAAAGAAGTCGCGCCAGCCTATGTCGGCGGTTGCGGTTGCGGTTGCGGTTGCGGCTGCGGTTTGCGGGTCAACCGGCGCCGGGGAGGGCTGTGGGAAAGCCGCGACGACCGGGGCATCGGGCCGTTCGTAGGGCGGCTCCAGCGCGCAGGCGGTCAGTGTGGCCACTGCGGCGATGGCACTGAGCATTCGGATCGGCTTCATTGTGAACGCTCCTCCACCTGTGTATCCGCGGGTGCCGGGCTGCCGTGCATCCGTACCTTGCCGCGCTCGACCAGCCGGCGGACCCAGACGAAGAACACCGGCACGAATAAGACCGCCAGCACGGTTCCGCCCAGCATGCCGCCGATGACGCCGGTACCGATGGCATTCTGGCCGCCCGAGCCGGCGCCGGTCGAGATGGCCAGCGGCAGCACGCCCAACATGAACGCAAGCGAGGTCATTAGGATCGGGCGCAGGCGCTGGCGCGCAGCTTCCACCGTTGCTTCGATCAGCCCCATGCCCTGCTCGTAATTGGCCTTGGCGAATTCGATGATGAGAATGGCGTTTTTCGCCGACAGGCCGACGGTGACCAGCAGACCCACCTGAAAGTAGACGTCGTTGTCGAGGCCGCGCATCAATGTCGCCAACACCGCACCGAGCACGCCCAGCGGCACGACCAACATCACCGACAGCGGGATCGACCAGCTTTCGTAGAGCGCCGCCAGGCACAGGAACACCACCAGGATCGAGATCGCGTACAAGGCCGGGGCCTGGCCGCCGGCCCGTCGCTCCTCGAAAGAAAGACCGGTCCACTCATGGCCGATGCCCGCCGGCAGCTTTGCGATCAGCGATTCGACTTCCTGCATTGCCGCGCCGGTGCTGTAGCCCTGCGCCGGCTCGCCAAGAATCTGCGCAGAAGGGATGCCGTTGTAACGCTCGAGCTTGGGTGAGCCGTAGACCCAGCGCCCGCTGGAAAACGCCGTGAACGGCACCATCTCTCCCGCCGAGTTGCGCACGTACCACTGCCCGAAGTCTTCGGGACTCATGCGTGACGGCGCATCGCCCTGAACGAAAACCCGCTTGACGCGACCGCGGTCGATGTACTGGTTGACGAACACGGATCCCCATGCGGCAGACAGCGTGTTGTTGATGTCGTTGACCGTCAGGCCGAAGGCGCTGGCCTTCTCCCAGTCGATATCGACCTTGTACTGAGGTTCGTCGGACAGGCCGTTGGGGCGGGTGGCGGCCAGCGCCGGGCTCTGCGCCGCCATGCCCAGCAGCTGGTTGCGGGCGTTCAGGAGTTTTTCGTGGCCGAGTCCACCCCTGTCCTGTAACACCACGTCGAAGCCGGTGGCGGTGCCCAATTCCATGATGGCCGGCGGGGCGACCGCGAAGACTTTTGCATCGCGATAGCCGGAGAAGTGCTCCGTGGTACGGCTGGCGAGCGCCTGTACGCGGTTGTGCGCGCCCGGGCGCTCTGCCCAGTCCTTGAGCCGGACGAAGGCCATGCCGGCATTCTGGCCGCGGCCGCTGAAGCTGAAGCCGCTGACCGTGAACACCGACTCGACGATCTCGCCCTCCTCGTTGAGCAGGTAGTCCCTCGCCTGCGCCAGCGCCGCCTCGGTGCGGCTGCTGACCGCTCCCGGCGGTGCGGTGACCAGGAGGAACATCAGGCCCTGGTCCTCATCGGGCAGAAACGCGGTCGGGATGCGCGTGTAAACCCAGCCCATCGCCACCACGATGGCGAGGTAAATCACCATGCCGCGACCAGCGCGCTGCACCATACGCTGCACGCCGGACTGGTAGCGGCGGTTGCTGGCATCGAAGCCACGGTTGAAGGCGCCGAAGAAGCCGCGCCGCGGCGCGTGACCGCCGTGCGCGGAGGGCTTCAGGACCGTCGAGCACAGGGCCGGTGTGAAGATTAGCGCGACCAGCACCGACAGCGCCATCGCCGAAATGATGGTGATCGAGAACTGGCGGTAGACCACGCCGGTCGAGCCGCCGAAGAAGGCCATCGGCAGGAACACCGCCGACAGCACCAGGCCGATGCCGATCAGCGCGCCGGTGATCTGCCGCATCGACTTGCGCGTCGCCTCTTTCGGCGACAGGCCTTCCTCGGCCATCACGCGTTCGACGTTCTCGACCACGACGATGGCGTCGTCCACCAGCAGGCCGATCGCCAGCACCGTGGCGAACATGGTCAGCGAATTGATCGTGAAGCCGGCCGCGGCGAGCACGGCGAAGGTGCCGAGCAGCACCACCGGAACCGCGATGGTGGGGATGAAGGTGGCGCGCAGGTTCTGCAGGAACAGGTACATCACCAGGAAGACCAGCACCACGGCCTCGAACAGCGTCTTGACCACTTCCTCGATCGACAGGCGCACGAACGGTGTGGTGTCGTAGGGGTAGACGACGTCCAGGCCCTGGGGGAAGTTCGGCCGTAGCTGCTCGATGGTCGCGCGCACGGCATCGGCGGTATCGAGGGCGTTGGCGCCGACCGCCAGGCGGATGGCGATGCCCGATGCCGGCTGGCCGTTGTACAGCGCATTAATCGACTCGGACTCGCCACCCAAGGCGACGCGTGCGACGTCGCGCAGGCGCACCTGCGCACCGTCGGCGCTGACGCGCAGCAGAATGTTTTCGAAGTCCTCGATGGTCTGCAGGCGCGTCGGGCCGATCACCGTGGCATTGAGCTGCTGGCCTTCGACCTGCGGCTTGCCGCCGATCTCGCCGGACGAGATCTGCACGTTCTGCGCACGGATCGCGGCGACGACATCCACCGGGGTGAGCGAATAGCTGTGCAGCCTCGCCGGATCCAGCCAAATGCGCATCGCGTAGGCCGAGCCGAACACCTGGTAGTCGCCCACGCCCGGCGTGCGGCTGAGCGGATCCTGCACCGTGGAGACGACGAAGTCCGAGATGTCGCTGCGGTTCATGCTGCCGTCGGTGGAGACGAAACCGACCACCATCAGGAAGTTGCGCGTCGCCTTGGCCACGCGCAGGCCCTGCAGCTGGACCTCCGTGGGCAGCTGCGGCGTGGCCAGCGAGAGCTTGTTCTGCACCTGCACCTGCGCGACGTCCGGATCGGTCCCCTGCTCGAAGGTCAGGGTGATCGCCAGGGTGCCGTCCTTGTTGCTCTCCGACGAGAAGTACAGCAGGTTGTCGAGCCCCGACATCTGTTGTTCGATGACCTGGGTCACCGTGTTCTGCACGGTTTCGGCCGAGGCGCCGGGATAGTTGCCGGTGATGGCGATCGATGGCGGCGCGATCGCCGGGTACTGCGCCACCGGCAGCGTGCGGATCGACAGGAGACCCAGCAGCATGATTACGATGGCGATCACCCAGGCGAAGATCGGGCGGTCGATGAAGAAGTTGATCATTTAGTGTGCTCCGCGGCAGCAGTCGATGCCGTCGCTGGCGCCGCGTCTGCCGCGCGCTCGATGGCTTTGACTTCCGCGTCCGCTGTGACCTTGAGCACGCCCTCGACAATCACGCGTTCTCCGGGCTCAAGCCCTTCCGTGACCAGCCATTGATCGCCGATGGTGCGCTCGGTCTTGAAGACGCGTGTCTCGACCTTGTTTTGGTCATTGACCACCATCGCGGTCGCCTCACCGCGCGGCGTGCGCGTCACCGCCTGCTGCGGCACCAGAATCGCGGACTCCACGACGGCTTCCTGGACGGTCTGGTGCACGAACATGCCGGGCAGCAACAACCGCTGCGGGTTCGGATAGACGGCGCGCAACGTCACCGAGCCGGTGTTGGGGTCGACCTCCACCTCGGAGAACTGCAGTTTGCCAGGATGTTCGTAAAGACCGACATCCTCCAGCCTGAGCCTGACCTCGGCCTGCTGCTCGCCGACGCTCTTGATCTGACCGCTGGCCAGCTCACGTTGCAGACGCAGCAGGGTCCTGCTGGGTTGCGTGGCGTCGACGTAGATTGGATCGAGCTGCTGGATCGTTGCCAGCGCGGTGGCTTGACGCGCCGTTACCAGTGCGCCCACGGTCACCGCGGAACGGCCGATGCGCCCCGAGATCGGCGCCAGCACTTTGGTATAGCGCAGATTGATGCGCGCGGTTTCGAGCTGGGCCTCGGCCCTGAGCTTGGCCGCGACCGCATCGTCATAGGTCTGCCGGCTGATCGCGTTGGCATCGATCAGGAGCTGGTAGCGCTCGGCCAGTCCGGCGGCGGCGGCGGCATCCGCCTTGGCGCTTTTGTAGGCGGCCTCGTAGAGCGCCGGGTCGATCTGGTAGAGCGGCTGGCCGGCCTTGACCTCGGCACCCTCGGTGAACAGGCGCTTGAGAATGATGCCATCCACCTGTGGCCGGACCTCGGCGATGTGGTAGGCCGTGGTGCGGCCCGGCAGTTCGGTGGTCAGCTGCACGGTCTGCGCCTTGAGCGTGACCACGGTGACCTCGGGTGGCGCCGCCGCCGGGGCGGGCGGCGCTTCACCGCCGCAGGCGGTCGCCAGCAGCGTGATTGCGACGGCCGCCAGGGTGCCGAGATTTCGGCAAGCCGCTGCGGTTGGGGCTTCGATCGGGGACATGGCCTTGGAATCCGTAGACATGACAAGTGGATTGGCCAAACCACCGGGGTCGTGCTCGGGGGCGTTTGCGGCACCTGGGGTGACGCATGCTCAGGAGACGGCAGTTAGGTGGTTTGATAGAATAAGCGTTCATTCTAAATGTGACGGCGCCTGAATGGAAGCCCGAACTTCGTATCAGGAGACCCGAGTCCATGAGTAACTTTGCAAAGCCGCAGCCGTCCGAACGCAGCGAGGAGCGGTGCCGCCAGATTCTCGATGCCGCGACTGAGTGTTTCCAGCGGCACGGCTTCCACAACGCCAGCATGGCGGTGATCTCGAAGACCGCCGGCATGAGCGTCGGCCACATCTATCACTACTTCGAGAACAAGGAGGCGATCATTCGCGCAATGGTCGAGATTCAGGCGCGGGAGCTGGTCAACAGGATGGACGAAATCCGCCGCCACCCGGACGTGCTTGTGGCGCTTGTTGAGCGGGTCGATGATGGGATGGCAAGGAATACGCTGCCCAGCAGTGCGGCGCTCAAGATCGAAGTGCTCGCCGAAGCGGCGCGCAACCCCGACATTCTCAATACCCTGTGGGCGTCCGATCGCGTGGCAATGGCGAAGCTCAAAGAGACTCTGATCGCCGCCTTTCCGCCGCTGGCCGCCGAGCCCGCGCATCTCGATGGTCGTGCCAACCTGATCACCGCGCTGTTCGACGGGCTCGCGATCCGCGCGCTGGTCAACCCCGAGTTCGACCGCGAGGGTCTGCTCGCTGCGCTGCGGCTGACCATTCAAACGCTGCTGCGCGAGAGTCCTGTCGGCCGGTCCGGCGCGACCTGAATCTGGCCCATCGCGGCAGTGTCGCCTCAGCGCGTGTGATGCTTGCTACTGCTGAGCCTTCCCAGAGGAGTGCCTGTTTTGCCCTCTGCCCGGAATGAAGCCGTCAACTGAGCCCAGGTGGTTGGCGTCAGCAGACCAAATGCATTTGCACCCCGTCCACGCTCTCCGAGACAACCCGATGTGCCCGTGACGAGGGTACCCGCTCGGGTCAGCCCGGCCGCTGGATCAGCACCTTCTGCCCGTCGACGTCGATCACCAGGCCGCGCGGGGCAATTTCCAGCAGGCGGTGGCCCCCTTCGAGGGTGCTGCCTTCACCGAACCGCTCACCGCGGATCAGGATGAAGCGGCGCGCCGGATCGTCGTTGTACACGTGCACGTCGATGGCGTAGTCGGGAATCCGGTCGCGCACCGCGGCGGGCAGGTCGCGGCGCGGCGTCACATCACGCGGCAGTGGGGGCGGTGCGGCGGCGGGCGGCGGGGTGCTGACGGGCACTTCGGCCAGCGGCGGCAGAAACGCGGAACTGGGCGTGGGCGTCACCGCCGCCTCGTCCGCCGTTGCCTCGGTCACCACCAGTGCGGGCACCGAGGCCACGGTGGCCGACGGTGGGGTGTCCACCGGTTGCAGGGCCGGCATGGCCAGTGCATCGAGCGAGTACAGGGTTTCGGGGGTTTCGGGGGTTTCGGCGGACTCGAAGCGATCCAGCGTTGCCGGCGGCGGCGCTGCGTCAAGGGTTGCCGGTGCCGTGCTGGGGGCGGGGGCCAAGGCTGCGGTGGGCATCGGCGTGGGGGCCGCGAGTTCGGAGGCGGCCTTGCCGACGTTCGGCGCCCGTTGCCAGACCACCAGCGCCAGCAGCAACACGGCAATCAAGATGCCCCAGAGCACGGCCAGCAGCGCGCGCTGGGAGCCGGCCGGTTTGGAGGGCTGGACGGCTGCAGCACGCGGTTCGGCACGCGGGGTGTCGGGCGGGGGCGGCTCGTCGAAAGGATTCAGCGGCTGGCCGCTGCGCCGTTCCCGGTCGGCCTTGCGCAAGGCATCAAGGAGCAGTGACATGGGCCGGGGGCTCCAGATTGGGCGTGGCGGGCAACCCTTGGGTGAGGACGATGAGGGTTTGCGAGCCCACCACGCCATCGACCTGTAATTGCTTCTCGGACTGGAAGCGGCGCACCCGGCGGGCCATGTCGGCATCGAAGCGGCTTGGCGCAGGGCGGGCATCTTCGCCCAGCAGGGTGGTGAGCCGCTCGTGCAGCCAGACCAGGTCTTCACCCTGGGTGCTGCTGTCGAGCCGGCGTGATTCGGTGGGCCGGGCGAACAGGGTCAGGAACGCACCGGGGGCCAGAATCTCCAGGGTCTCGCGGTCCACGGCAATGGGGCCCTCCGGGGTGAACAGGCCGGCCTCGGTGGCCGACAGCCACAGCACCAGCACGTGGCGGGTCTGATCAAGAATGCTCAGCTCGACGATGGCCGGGCGCCCCAGTTGGGTGAGCCGGGTGAAGCCGCCGGTGTCGCGGTGGCATTCATAGCCGGCGGGCTGAAGGTCCAGACACAGGGTGCTGGCCTTGGGCGGCGTCAGGGTGTCATCCCAGGTGGCGACCAGCGCGCGCAGCAGGGTGGGCAGGGGCAGCATGGCGCTGTCGAAGTCACTCAGGCCCGCAGCCTCGGGTTCAGGCAAGGGCGCCTCGGGCCCGGGGGTGATCACGGCCGGCGCGATCGGGAGCGCGCTGACCTCCACGGCAGCCCCTTCAGGCAGGGCAGGTTCGGGTGGTGGCGAGACAAACAATGCCGGCATGCAACTGCGCAGCAACAGGACCGAGGCCAGCAGCAGCGCGATGACCGGCAGGGCGCGTTCCAGCCACGGCAACCAGGCGCGGCGCGCCGCCGCTGCGCCGGGGCGGGCGGGGGGCGTTGTCTTGCAGTGCGGGTGTCCAAGCGCTTCTTCGGCTGCGCGGGATACCAGCTCGCTGTCGATCTGCAGCCGGTGCTCGGCGTAGGCGCCGATCAACGCGCGGTCGGCAATAACGTTGATCAGGCGTGGGGTGCCGCCACTTTCGTGGTGCAGAGTGGCCAGTGCCTCGGGGGTGAAAATGGGTCCGCGCGCGCCGGCCACCCGCAGGCGGTGGCGGACGTACTCGGCGGTCTCGTTGGCCGCCAGTGGGGTGAGGTGAAAGCGTGCGGTGATGCGCTGCGCGAGCTGGCGCAGATCGGGCCGTGCCAGCAGTTCGTTGAGCTCGGGCTGCCCCACCAGCATGATGCGCAGCAGCTTTTCCTTGTGCGTTTCGAGGTTGGTCAGCAGGCGCACCTGCTCCAGCAGGGCGGGATCGAGGTTCTGCGCCTCGTCGATGATCAGCACCGTGCGCTTGCCGGCCGCGTGGGTCTTGAGCAGATGCGTGTTCAGGGTGCCGATCAGGGCCCGCAGGCTGTCGTCGGCGCTGGCGGCAATGCCCAGCTCGTCGCAGACCGAGGCGAGAAATTCGCGCTCCGACAGGCGGGGGTGATGCACCATCGCCACGTCGACATCGGCAATGGGCTGTGCCAGCAAGGCGCGAATGACCGTGGTCTTGCCGGTGCCCACCTCACCCGTCAACTGGACGAACCCCCCATATTGGCCGGTGCCGTAGAGCAGGTGGCCGAGGGCTTCCTGGTGCTTGGGCGACAGGTACAGGTACGCCGGATCGGGCGTGATGCTGAAGGGCATCTCCTGTAGGCCAAAGTGCGAGAGGTACACGGGTGACGGGGGCTGTGCGGTTGCGGCGGAGCGGCAGTATAGGCCGCGTGGCCTTCAGCTTTTGGTCTGGCGGGTGGCGGCAGCGGCGCTGGGGTCGATGACCTGGCCCTCTTGGCGCGGCGGAATCAGGGGGGCCGCGGGCAGGGTGTTGTTGGCCAACAGGTCTTTGCCCGCGTACAGGTCGCCAAGGGTCTGCAGTTCCAGCCGCTCGGCATCGCGCCGCCGCATGTCATCGCTCACGGCTCTGGCGGTGTCGTCGGCCACGCCCAGGGCCCGCAGTGCGGCCTCACCGAACACGAACGCCGATTCGGCCGTTTCCCGCAACTGGAAATCGACCCCCTGCTTGATCAACTGCAGCGCATGTCCCCGGTCGTAGGCCCGGGCCAGAACCTTGACCAGCGGAAATTCCGACTTCAGCAGCTGAACGATGTGACTGGTGGTGCCGGCGGCGTCGGTGCAGACCAGAATGGCGTCGGCATGCCCGGCGCCTGAGGCGTGGAGAATGTCGAGGCGGGTGCCGTCGCCGTAGTAGATCTTGAAGCCGAAGCGGGCGGCATCGCGGATGCGATCGGGATTGGACTCGATGATCGACACCTGGATGCCATGCGCCAGCAAAGACTGACTGGCCACCTGGCCAAAGCGGCCAAAGCCGATGATCAGCACCTGACCGTGCAGCCCGTTGGCCGATTCCACCCCGTTCAGGTCGTGGGCGGCGGCGGGCGGCTTCAGGCGCGCGCCCATCAGCAGCACCAGCAGGGGCGTCAGCACCATCGACAGAATCACCGTGGCGGTGAGCAGAGCGTTGGTTTCGGCATTCAGAACGCCATTGCCGGCGGCGGCGGCGAACAACACAAAGGCGAACTCGCCGCCCTGGCCGAGCATCACCGCGCGGTACAGCCCTTCACGGTGCGGGGCGCGCAGCACCCTTGCGACGCCGTAGATCGTCAGCATCTTGATGCCGCTCAGGCCCACGACCCAGAGCGCCACCATGAGCCAGGCCTGCTGCACCACCCACAGGTTGAGCGACATGCCCACGGCCAGAAAGAACAGCCCCAGCAGAATGCCGCGAAACGGCTCGACATCGGCCTCCAGTTGATGGCGAAAGGTGGACTCGGACAACAGCACGCCCGCGAGGAATGCGCCCATGGCCATCGACAGGCCGCCCAGTTCCATCAGCAGCGCGGCGCCGAGGACGATCAGCAGGGCCGCCGCCGTCATCACCTCGCGCGCCTTGGCGGCGGCCAGTACGCGGAACAACGGATTGAGCAGCCAGCGGCCGATCACCACCAGCGCCACGATGGCGCCGAGGGCCAGGACGATTTCCTGGATGCGTCCAGCGGCGGTCGTCTGCGGACCGCCGGGCGCCAGAAACGCCACCAGTGCCAGCAGCGGCACGATGGCCAGGTCTTCGAGCAACAGGATGGACACCACGCGCTGGCCGTGCGGGGTGGCGGTTTCGCCGCGCTCCCCCAGCATCTGGAAAACGATGGCCGTTGACGACAGGGTGAAGCCCATGCCGCCCACGAAGGCCACCAGCGGCGGCAGGCCGAGCATGACGCCGGCGCCGGTCAGCAGCGTGCCACAGGTCGCCACCTGGGCGGCGCCGAGGCCAAAGATTTCACGGCGCAGTTTCCACAGCTTGGAAGGCTGCATCTCCAGGCCGATGACAAACAGAAACATCACCACGCCCAGTTCGGCGACGTGAAGAATGGCGTTGGGGTCGTTGAACAGCCGCAATCCGAACGGACCGATGACCACGCCGGCGACGATGTAGCCCAGCACCGAGCCCAGGCCCAGCTTGCGGAACAGCGGCACGGCCACCAGCGCCGCGCCCAGCAGCGAGACGGCCTGGGTCAGTTCGGGAATGTAGCCTTCGGCCGCCATGCGCGCCTCGTGGGTCAGTCGCTGCGCCGGGTACGGATGCGGGCGCCGGCCATCAGCGTCTTGGTGACCGGCGTTTTGCTGCAGATGTCGAGCAGGCGTTCCCACTGTTGCGGGCTGAGTTCGGCACTGCACCGCAGGTCGCGTTCAATGTGCGTGACGCCGTCGTCATCCTTCAGCAAGCGCAGGTCCATCTCGATGTGGCCAAGCTGCCAGCCCTTGCGTTCGGCGTACATGGTGAGGGTCATCACCGTGCAGGCGCCCAGGCCGGCCAGAATGTACTCATAGGGTGCCGGGCCGGCATTCCGGCCGCCGGCGGAAGTGGGCTCATCGGCCACCAGCGCATGGGAGCCGGCGGTGATCTCGTTGCGGTAGGGCGGGGCATCGGCGGCAGCGCGAACCGAGGTGGTGGCAATCGATTTCATGAGGTTCACCGTGACGTGAGCTGGATGCCGGAAAGATCGGGCGCGGTCAACCGGGGGGACGGGCTGCCGCTCACCGCTCCGAACCCCAGGCCGGCGTTCCAGTCGTCGGTGGCCTTTGCAATGTCGGCAGGATCGCGGCCGACAAAGTTCCACCACAGCAGCACCGTTTCATCGAAGGGCTCGCCGCCAATGAGCAGCAACTGGCAGGCGGCATCGGCCAGCACCGCCAGGGTGGCACGGCCAATGCCGAGGTACAGCAGCGTGCCGGGGGCCAGCGGTTCGCCCAGCACCGTGGCAGTGCCGCTCAGCACCAGCAGGCCGTGCTCAAAGTTGGGATTGAGCGGGATGGCGATCTCGGCCGCGTCGGTGCAGCGCAGGTCCAGACCCAGCAACGGGCTGTAGACCCGGGCCGGCGAGGTCTGCCCGTAGGCCGCGCCCGCGAGGACGGTGACCCGGAAGCCGCCATCCTCGACCACCGGCAGTTCGGGGTGATGATCGAACGCCGGTGCGCGGTGGCGTTCGGCATCGGGCAGGGCGATCCACAGTTGCGCGGCGTGCAGGTGGCCGGGATCGTCGTTGACCGCGTCCTCGGCGTGCGAGATGCCGCGCCCGGCGGTCATGATGTTGACCTGCCCGGGGCGGATCACCTGCGCATAACCGAGGCTGTCGCGGTGCATCATTTCGCCTTCGATCATCCAGGTGAAGGTCTGCAGTCCGATATGCGGGTGCGGCCCCACCGCTATGCCCTGACCACGCCCGTAGTCGCGCGGGCCAATGTGATCGAGAAAGCACCAGGCGCCGATCATGCGGCGCTGCGGGTTGGGCAGTGCGCGGCGAATCATCAGGCCGGTGCCGATTTGGCCGTCGCGGGTGGCGATCCGCTCGAGCACCGGTTGATCCGGCGTGGCAGGACAGTCGCGCGAGTCCGAAAGGTTCTGCGATGTGGGCTGGGTATTGCTCATGTCCGCTGCGGCTCCGATAAGGGATCGGTGCGGCAGTGTGCCATCAGTCCTGGGGCGTGTCGGCCAGATACTTTTCAACGTAGGCCACGCGGGTCTCCACCGGCGCCTTGGCATCGCCATCCCGCTCGATCTTGCGCAGGTAGGGCGCCAACCCGGTGCCGTTGGCGATCTGGATGGCAAGACCCGGCCGGGCGTTGAGTTCGAGAATCAGCGGCCCCTTGTCGGCGTCGAGCACCACGTCGACCCCGAGGTAGCCGAGGCCGGTCAGTTCGTAACAGCCGGCCGCCAGCCGCAGCAGCACGTCCCACTGCGGAATGGCGTGGCCGCCGATGGGATGGCCGGTGTCGGGGTGATGGTCAATCTTCAGGCTGTTGAACACGCCGTGATGCGTGACCCCGGTGGCGATGTTGATGCCGGCGCCGACCGCGCCCTGGTGCAGGTTGGCCTTGCCGTCCGACGTGCGGGTGGGCAGGCGCACCATGGCCATGACCGGGTAACCCTTGAAGACGATGGTGCGGATGTCGGGCACGCCCTGAAAGGTGATGTCTTTGAACAGCGGGTCGAAGCGCACCCGGTATTCGATCATGGCGTGGTCGGGCTGACCGCCGAGGCTGTACATGCCGCTGAGAATGTTGCCGACGTGGTGTTCCAGTGACGCCAGGGTGACCAGCTGGCCGCTGGCCTTGCGGAACAGCTTGCCCTGACGACCGTCGACCACCACGATGCCTTCGCCGCCCGAGCCGTGGGCGGGTTTGATGACGAAGTCCTGATACGGCGCCAGCAGGCTGGCCAGGCGCTGGGCGTCGTGGTTGGTCTCGACCACCGCGTAAAGCTCGGGGACGGCGATGCCGGCACTCACCGCCAGTTGCTTGGTGATCAGCTTGTTGTCGACCTTGGGGTAGTCGCTGCGCCGATTGAGTTTGGAAATGTAGTCGCCATTGCGTTGATTGAGGCCGACCACGCCCAATCGCTTCAGCTTGCCCGGTGGCGCGAAGAACATTTACTTGGCCAGGTCGCGGAAGCGGCGCAATTCGGTGAGGCGGTAGCCGGTGTAACGGCCCACCAGCAAGGTGATGCCCAGCACGATCAGCATCAGCTCGGGGAACACGAACACCAGATGCTCGACCTGCGGATGGAACATCAACAGGTAACAGGCGGCCGCGACGAGGAGGCTGCCAAAGCCTTGGCGAATGGCATCGCCAGCGCCCAGTTCTTCCCAGACGATCGACATGCGCTCGATGGTCATCGCCAGAATGACCATGGGGAACAGGGCGACCGACAGGCCGATTTCGAGGTTCATGCGGTGCGAGGCGATGGTCACCAGCGCCATCAGCAGGATCACCGTGATGACCACCGCCGCCAGCCGCGGAACCAGCAGCAGTTTCAGACGCTCCAGGTAAAAGCGGATGATCAATCCGAGCGCGACGATCAAAGTGAACAGAATCACGCCGCTGACCAGCTGCGTTTCGCGGAACGACAGTGCGATCAGCACCGGCATGAAGGTGCCAAAGGTCTGTAGACCAATGATGTTGCGCAACACCACGATCAGCAGCGCGCCGAGGGGCACCAGCAGCAGCACCCGGTAGAGGTTCTGGGTCTGCACGGGCAGGTCGAGCAGCGAGATGTTCGCCAGCGAGGCGTTTTCGGCGCGTGAGCGTGAGGCGGCGGTGCTCAGGGCGGGCTCGACGCTCTTGATCGCGGAGAACTGCACGGTTGCATTGCGCGAGCGGGTGACATCAAACAGCGGCTCTTCACCGACCCACCACAGCAGCACGTCGTCCGGCAGGCCGGGGGTGCCGGTGAGCGGGTCCAGGGTCAGCCAGCGCTCGCCGTTGTTGACCTGCAGCCAGGTGCGAGGCTGGATGTCGCGGGCGCCATCGACCAGGGGTAATCCGTAGACCGCGCGCGCCGGAATGCGCGCACTGGCCAGCATCTTCACGGCCAGCGCCGCCCGTTGCTGTGGCGAGGTGGCCTCGTTGACCAACAGCGTCACGTTCGGGCCGGGCGGTGTGGCGTTGATTTCTTTCACCAGTGCGGTGGCGAACGAGAAGATGTCGGCGCTGCGCGCCCGCACATCATCGAGCACGGCGAGCACGGCGGCGCCGAAGGGTTCTTCGTATTCGGGCACGTCGGCCAGCGCCGGAACCCCGATCGGTGGGCGCGGCTCGGAACTGCGGACCACGCGCGCACGGTAGTACAGCGCCTGGTTGCCCGAGGTGCGGCGGGTGGTCCACACCGCCTGCCGTGAGGCCTCGGCCGATTCCGTGGCCAGGCCGTAGCCACGCGAGATGAAATTTTCGTCCAGCACGGTATAGCCGGGCGGGTCGATGGGCACCTTCAAGGTCGCACGGGTGGCCCCCCCAATGGCCTCGAAGCCCAGCTTGGCCTCCACCAGCCAGGTGTCGATCGAGGCCTCAGGGGTGATGGGGTATCCCAGCACTTGCGACTTGTAACCGGCGATGCCGGTCGCGGTTGCAATCAACAGCGCCGCCAGTGCGGGAACGTGCCATTGCATCAGCCTTCATCGCCTTTCGAGGGTTTGCATTCGGGCTTGGTTTCGAAGCGGCTGCCGGAGTCCACGACGATATGTCCTTTCAAGAAATTGCGGCCGACCAGGACTTGGTAGTTGAAATTGGATCGGTCCGCGAGGGTGAATTGTGCCATCTGGTGCACATGGCCGACGCACATGCCCAGTTCCACCACTGGCCGCACGTGTGGCGTGCCGCCGTGGCGGCGGATGCGCACCGTGCGGACCACGGGGGCTTCGAAAGTCACCAGGTTGTCTTCGTCCTCGGGGTCGATCACGTCGAAGCGGATCCACTCCTTGCCATCTTTCTCGAAGCTTTCCTTGTTCAGCGCGTTCAGCGACGACGTGGTCGCGCCCGAGTCGAGCTTGGCGTTGAGTTCGATCGGCGGATTGTCGAAACGGACCTTTTCGATGTAACCCAGAATTTCCAGTTCGCCCGGCTTGCTCTTGGCGTAGGCCCCGATGGGCAGCGTCGGCAAGAGCGCAGCAAGGGCGAATGCGAGCCAGTTTTTCATTGGAGTGATTTTGATGTTGGGACTGGAGGCAAAGCATGTGCGGCCCCTCCCGCACCGTGCCTTAACCCTGATGCTCAATCGTCATTCTGTGCCTTGTATTCGCCTTCTAGGATGACAGGACGGCGCAGGTCCGGTCGAGCCTTGGCGATACCACTTTGCAGGCGGCCGGCCAGACGCTCGCGCAGACTGCCGCCGAGCACCAGCGTTGCGCCGATCACGTCCGAGAGGATGCCGGGCAAAAAGAACATCAAGCCCCCCACCAGCTTCATCAGGTCTGCCAGCGGCGACGCCGATGGCAGCTCACCCTGCGCGGCTGCCATCTGCACCCGCCTCAGCGCCTGTAATCCGGTCTGCTTGATGGTCCAGATGCCGAACAGGCCGGTCAGGAACATCCACGCAAACATCGGCGCGGCCCCAAAGCGGTTGATCAGCTCGACCAACAGCCAGATTTCGGTGGCGACGAAGATGAACAGCATCAGCAGCGGCATTACATGGCCTCGATGGTGTGGCGCTGGGCCGCCAGTTGTGCCAGATCGGCGTCCTGTCTGGCCAGCAGGTCACGCGCCTGTTGCTGCACGTGTTCGGGCGCCTTGCCGAAGTTGGGGTTGTTGACCCGCACCAGGGTTTTCTCGCGGTCGCCGCCGAGTTTGGCGATGGCCTTGTCGAGCCGCGCCAGTTCGGCCTCCTTGTCGATCAGGCCCGCCATGGGTACCAGCAGCTTCATCGTGCCGCACAGCGCCACGGCCGATTTGGGTGCGTCATCGCCCACCTGCTCGATCGACTCGACCCGAGCCAGAAAGCGGATCGAGCCGTCCAGCCGCTGCAGTCGCGCCTGGTCGGCAGATGTGGCGTTCTGGATGAGCAGCGGCAGCGGCTTGCCGGGCGACAGGTCCATCTCGCCGCGAATCTGGCGGATGCCCAGAATCAGGGTCTTGAGCCAGTCGATGTCGGCTTCGGCGGTGGTATCGATCTTGCGGTCATCGGCCACCGGATAGGGCTGATGCATGATGGTTTTGCCCTGGCGCCCGGCCAGGGGCGCAGTCACGGTCTGGTTGCGCCCCGCAAGCGGGGCTACACGCTGCCAGATGTCCTCGGTCAGGAACGGCATGATCGGGTGCAGCAGCCGCAGTGCGGTTTCCAGCACCCGTACCAGGGTGCGGCGGGTGCCCCGCTGCTCTTCCGCCGTGCCCTGCTGCAGGGCCGGCTTGGAGAGCTCCAGATACCAGTCGCAGTATTCGTTCCAGATGAACTGGTAAAGCGCGGTGGCCAGCAGGTCGAAGCGATAGGTCTTGAAGTGCTCGGCGGCGTCCCGTTCCAGGCGCTGAAGCTGGCTGATGATCCAGCGGTCGGCGGCCGAGAGGGTATAGGGCAGGGTGGTGTCGAGCCCCACGTCGGCGTTCTCGCTGTTCATCAGCACGAAGCGCGCGGCGTTCCAGATCTTGTTGCAGAAGTTGCGATAGCCCTCGGCGCGGCCGGCGTCGAAGCGGATGTCACGGCCCTGCGTGGCCAGCGCCGAAAAGGTGAACCGCAGTGCGTCCACACCCACGGCGGCGATGCCGTCGGGGTAGTCCTTGCGGGTTTTCTTCTCGATCTTCGCCGCCATGCCGGGCTGCATCAGCCCGGTGGTGCGCTTGGCCACCAGATCGTCCAGCGCAATGCCGTCGACCACGTCCAGCGGGTCCAGCACGTTGCCCTTGGACTTGGACATCTTGTTGCCTTCGGGGTCGCGCACCAGGCCGGTGATGTACACCTCGCGGAACGGCACGTCCTGCTGGAAGTACTGCCCCATCATCACCATGCGGGCGACCCAGAAGAAGATGATGTCGAAGCCGGTGACCAGCACGCTGCCGGGGTAGTACTTGGCCAGCTCCGGTGTTTTCTCGGGCCAGCCCAGGGTGGCGAAGGGCCAGATGTCGGACGAGAACCAGGTGTCGAAAACGTCTTCGTCCTGGGTCAGCGGGGCATCGCCCAGCCCGTGCCGGGCACGCACGTCGGCCTCACTGCGCCCCACGTAGACATGACCTGCATCGTCGTACCACGCGGGAATGCGATGGCCCCACCAGAGCTGGCGGCTGATGCACCAGTCCTGGATGTTGTTGAGCCAGTGGTTGTAGGTGGTTTTCCAGTTGTCGGGCACGAACTGAATGCGGCCCGAGGCCACGGCGTCGAGCGCGGGTTGGGTGATCTTGGTCCAGCCGCCGTCGGGCGTCTTGCGGGTCAGATCCACGAACCATTGGTCGGTGAGATAGGGCTCCAGCACGGCGCCGCTGCGGTCGCCGCGCGGCACTTTCAGGCCGTGGTCTTCGATCTTGTCGAGCAGGCCCAGCGCGTCGATGTCGGCCTCGATCTGCTTGCGGGCGTCGAAGCGGTCGAGGCCGCGATACGCCGCCGGCACGTCATCGGTGATCTGGGCTGTGCGGGTCAGCACGTTGATCATCGGCAGCCCGTGCCGCAGGCCAATCTGGTAGTCGTTGAAATCGTGCGCGGGCGTGATCTTCACGCAGCCGGAGCCGAATTCGGGATCGACGTAATCGTCACCGATGATGGGGATGTCACGGTCCACCAGCGGCAGGCGAATGGTTTTGCCGATCAGGTGCTTGAAGCGTTCGTCTTCGGGATGCACCGCCACGGCGGTGTCGCCGAGCATGGTTTCCGGGCGGGTGGTGGCCACCACGAGATGGCCGCTGCCATCGGCCAGTGGGTAGCGGAAATGCCAGAGATGGCCTTTCTCGTCTTCCTGCACCACCTCCAGATCGGAGATGGCGGTCTGCAGCACCGGGTCCCAGTTGACCAGGCGTTTGCCGCGGTAGATCAGCCCGTCTTCATGCAGCTTGACGAAATGCTCGATGACCGCGGTGTTGTAGCCGGGGTCCATGGTGAAGGCCTCGCGCGACCAGTCCACGCTCGAGCCCATGCGGCGAATCTGCTCGCTGATGGTGCCGGCGGAGTAGCGCTTCCAGTCCCAGACCTTTTCAAGGAACTTCTCGCGGCCCAGTTCGGCACGACCCGCGTCGCCCGCCTGCTTGAGGTTGCGCTCCACCACCATCTGCGTGGCGATGCCGGCGTGATCGGTCCCCGGCTGCCACAGCGTGTCCTTGCCGCTCATCCGCGCGTGGCGGACCAGCGCATCCATGATGGTGTGCTGGAAGGCGTGGCCCATGTGCAGGGTGCCGGTCACGTTCGGCGGCGGAATCATGATGCTGTACGGCGCACCATCGCCGGGGGTGTGCTGGCCGGCGGCGAAGCAGCCGTCAGCCTCCCAAGTCTGGCGCCAACGGGCTTCTACAGCGGCGGGTTCAAACGTCTTTTCCATGAGGACCGGTCGTTGGGCGCGAACCTGCAGGCCCGCGCAACCTGAAAATGAAGGCCGCGAAGTTTACGCGCTGCGCCGGGGCGCAAAACAGGCCCCCAGTCCAGCAGGCACATTTATCCATGTCGTGCCGGCGCGCACCACGGGCCCATGACCGCTCGCCCTGGGCCACAAGACCGATCCTACGGCCAGAAGATCCACGCCAGAAGGGCGGCCAGCAGCAGGTACTTGAGGGTGTAGTACAGACGGCGGTTGTAGGCCTTCAGGCGCTTGCCGCCGATGCGCAGCGCGTAGACATACTTGAAGCCATGGTTGAGTGCCCCCAAGGGCTCGCCGGGACGGTTGCGCGAGGCCGAACCTGCCGCCAGCGTGCGTCCCACCAGCCAACTGAGGGCGCGGGCCAGGGGATTGTTGAGCGGCCGTTCGACGTCGCAGAACAGAATGATGCGGTCTTGCCCGCTTTGATTCTCGGCGGTGTGGATATAGGTTTCATCGAACAGCAGGTCTTCGCCATCACGCCAGCTGCGCGTCTGGTCGTCGACGAGGATGCGACAGGCGTCGGAGTTGGGCGTGATCAGCCCGAGGTGGTAGCGCAGCGAGCCCGCCCAAGGGTCGCGGTGCAGGGGGAGCCGGGCGCCGACCGGCAACAGGGTGAACATTGCCGCCTTGATCCTCGGCGCCTGTTCTAGCAGTGCGCTGGTGTGCGGGCACAGCTCGCGGGCGGACGGGAGAAAATTTCCGTACCAGTGAAAATAGAACCGGCCCCAGCCTTTCTTGAAGAAAGAATTGAAGCCCAGATCGTTGAGGCCGTCGGACTGGCCGATGGCGCCCACGCCATACAACGCTGCCGCCTCGTCCCGAATCACCTGCCAGTTGTCGCGCAGCAGGGTCAATTCGGGAAAGTCGCGCGGGTCCAGCATGGGCGTGCGTGGCACGCTGGATGACAGGTAGACCAGCGCATTGAGCGGCGCCAGAAAGGTGGAATGATCCATCAGTTGGCGTGGCAGGCGATGCCGAACCCGGCCTCTGAAATGCACATAGGTGATGCTCAGCAGGCCGTAAAAAGCGAGCAGCCATTGCGGCGTCAGCAGGGTAGTTGCCCAGGGGGCCAGTGTCGGGCTCATGAGCATTGCCCGCCGGTAGCGGGCAGGTGGCGTGCGGCAGTGGCGGCGTGCAAGGCCTGGCTCCTCCGGTGTGGGCCGTTGTCATCGGCTCGAATCATTGAGTCCGAAAAATAACCGAGTCCGTTTGCCGCGGGAAGGCGTTTCCTCCCGCCCCGACGTTGCCCGTAATCGTCCTCCGCACTCACCCTGCGCGCAGCAGCGCCAGGTAGCCTGGGTCAGCGCTGATGGTGTTGTGCCGGGTGCCGGGAATGACGTGCAGGGTGGCGATGCCGGGGCTGAAGTGACGCAGCAGCGCATCGGTATGCAGCCGCGGAATGACGTCATCGTGCTCGGCCGCGAGGATGCGGGTGGGGGCCGTGATCTGCGGTGCGTAGCGCCACGATTCGTATTTGTCCAGCAGCAGCCAGTGCACCGGAAACATGGGCAATCGCCCGGCGGCCACGTTGGCGATGCTGTCGTAGGGGGTGATCAGCAGCAGCCGGCTCACGGGCCGCTGGCTGGCCAGGTAGGTGGCGATGCCGCTGCCCAGACTGCGGCCGATCACGGTGATCTGCGAATGCCGCGCCATGACCTGTTCATGCAGCGCGAGGGCGTCGGCGAACAGGTGGGCTTGCGAGGGGCTGCCGGTGCTGCCGCCGTAGCCACGGTAATGCATCAGGTAGAGCGCGTGGTCGGGAAAGGCGCGCGCAAAGCCTTTAAGGCTGGCCGACACGTCTTCGGCATTGCCGCCGAAGTAGATCAGCGCCTTGCGGCCGCGATGCGCGCGATGGCTGACCGCGACCTCGGCCCCCGCCACCGACAGGGTGATGGCGCTGTTGGCGTGCGCCACCGATGCGGCGCGCGGGATGTAGATGAACGATGACTGGGTCACGAACAGCAGCGCACACAGGCCCAGGTAGATCAGGCCGCTCAACATCACCAGGCTGACGGCGGCGCGTTTCACCTGAGGTCAGCGTGGTGTTGAAGAAGGTGCATGGCGTGTCCTTTCGTTATGAACCGTTATGAACGGTGTCGTTCGGGCAAGTTCACCCTGAGTGTGACGCGGTCTAATCCAGCGGCGTCACGCGCACCCGGGCCACGCCACTGTCGATCATGTCGAGCTTTTCGGCGGCGCGGTGCGACAGATCGATGATGCGGCCTTTCACGAAAGGGCCTCGGTCGTTGATGCGCACCGTCACCTCGCGGCCGTTCTGCAGGTGCTGCACGCGCACCCGGGTGCCAAAGGGCAGCGTGCGGTGGGCGGCGCTCATGCCGTGTCGGTCGAACAGTTCGCCGCTGGCGGTTTTGCGGCCGTGGTGACGGTCGCTGTAATAGCTGGCAATCCCGACTTCGCTGGCGCCCGCGCCGGGCCGCAGTGAGCGGCTGGCGCAACCACTCGCAAGCACGGCCAGCGTGAGCGCCGGCAGCAGCCACCACAGGCGGTGCCGCGGCCAAGGGCGCGCGGGCGGCCATACGGACGGGGAGAGGTGCGGGGTCCAGACGGTCATGTCGCTAAGGTAGCGGAGCTTGGCCGATCAGCGTTGATTCACGTGGTGCAGGTACTGTGATGTCGGTCACCCGTCCGGTGGCTGAAACCAAGTCTATAAGGAGCGCACCCATGGGCATTCTTTCCTGGATCGTGTTGGGGTTGATTGCGGGGCTGCTGGCCAAATTGCTGCTGCCCGGTCGTGACCCTGGCGGATTCATCATCACGATTCTGCTGGGCATTGGCGGCGCCTTCGTCGGCGGCTGGGTCGGAACGCAGCTCGGCATTGCCAGTTTCACCGGCTTTACCGTGCAGGGCGTGCTGGTCGCCACCGCCGGCGCAGTATTGCTGCTGGTCTTGTACCGGCTGTTGCGCAAAGCCTGAGCCAAGGCGTGACGACCCCGAACCGGGCGTTGGCCGTGCCAGCGCCCGGTTTTTTTGTGCGCGGTGACGGGCGGTGGCCCAGCGCCGGCCGAGTGCCGGGGCGGCAGGCTCAAAGCTCGTGGGTTTGCAGCGGGAAGCCTTTGTCCCGATAGGCCTTGAAGCGGACTCTTGAGGCGGCGCGCTGGGCGGCGTCGCCCGAGACCAGCTCCAGCACGCGCTCGAACCGGCCAAACCAGGCCGGAATGTCGGTGCCCAGGTTGACCAGCACGTCGAGGTGGGTGTCGGGCGGCTCGGCCTCGCCCATCAGCACGGCGGGCTGCGGTGCGGCGATGGCCTGGCCGCTCCAGGTTTCGTGGGCAATAAAACTGCCCTGGCGGGTGCTCCACAGCGCGCCATCGAGCGCCACCTGCTGGTCGGGCGGCGCGCGCACGTAGACCTTCTGGCCTTGCGCGGCCGCCTTGTCGCAGAGCTTGCAGACCGTGGCCACCGGATCGGCCACCGCGGCGCCGAGCACGTAAAAATCAACCCGCGTCATTTGGCGGCCTGATCCACCAGAAACTGCGTCACCATCGCCACCGGGCGGCCGGTGGCCTTTTTGCCGACCCAAGACGAGGCCGCAATGTCCAGGTGCGCCCAGCGCATGTTCTTGGCGAAGCGCTGCAGGAACATGGCGGCCACGATGGCGCCGGCCTCACCCGCGCCGCGGGTGGCGATGTTGGGAATGTCGGCGAAGTCGCTGAACAGCTGATCGTCGTATTCCTCCCACAGCGGCAGGCGCCAGGCGCGGTCGGCCGTGTCGGTGCCGGCCTTGAGCAGCGCCTCGGCCAGCGGGTCGTCGTTGCTGAACAGGCCGCTTGCCGGATGCCCCAGCGCGACCACGCACGCCCCGGTGAGGGTTGCGAAGTCGATGCACATCTCGGGCGCGTGGAATTTTTCGGCGTAGGTCAGCGCGTCACACAGAATCAGGCGGCCTTCGGCGTCGGTGTTGAGCACTTCGATGGTGATGCCGGCCATGGAGGTGACGATGTCGCCGGGCTTGTTGGCGGCGCCGTCCGGCAGGTTTTCGGAGGCAGGCACCAGTCCGACGAGGTTGATCGGCAGCTTGAGCAGCGCCGCCGCCTTGATTGCCCCGAACACGGTGGCACCGCCGCACATGTCGAACTTCATCTCGTCCATCTTGCCGGCGGGCTTGATGGAAATGCCGCCGGCATCGAAGGTCAGGCCCTTGCCGACCAGCGCGATGGGCTTGGCGTCGTCCGGCCCGTTGCGGTATTCCATGATGATGAACTTGGGGGGCTGGCGTGAGCCTTTGGCCACCGACAGCAGCGCGCCCATGCCCAGCGCCTCCATGTCGGACTGTTCGAGAATGCGGGTGGCGATGGGCAGTTCGGCCGCCAGTTGCTCGGCGGTTTCGGCCAGATAGGTGGGCGTGCAGAGGTTGCCGGGCAGGTTGGCCAGATCCTTGGCCAGCTTGATGCCCGCGGCGGTGGCCTTGCCCTGGGCAATGCCCCGTTCGATGGCCGCGGCCTCTGCGGCCGCCCCGGTCAGGATCAGGCTGCTGAGCTTCGGGGGCGTGATCTTGGCCTGCGCGGCCTCGCCCTTGCACTGGTCCATGCGATAGAGCGCGTCCTCGCCAAAGCGCACCACGCGCTCAGCCAGAGGTTGGGCGGCCAGCGCGCCCGGCAGGTGGGCGAGGTCCAGTTGCGCACTGGCGGCCGTGGTGCCCTTCAGGCCGCTGTAGACGGCGCCGATGATTTTCTTCAGCGCTTTGTCAGAAGCCTCATTCTTGCCCGTGCCGACCAGCAGCACGCGCGGCGCCGGCGCCTCGCCATCGGCACCGAGCAGCAGCAGTTGCGTGGTCCCCAGCTTGCCGGTGAAGTCGCCGTCCTTGCGCGCGCGCTCCACCTGATTGCGCACGGCGGGCGGCAGCGCGGCGATCACCCGCAGTGCCGCATCGCCCTCGGGCAAAGGGAGCACCAGGCAGTCGGTTCGGGGGGCATCAGCGGCGGTGGAATAGCGGAAGTCCATGGGGTGCAAGGTCCTGAATGTGGGTGTGCGGCCGGGCGAGCGGGCAGCAGGGAAGCAGCTATGAGGCAGTGTAAGCAGTCGCTTCAAGACGCGCTGATCGCGGTGTCGGCCGACAAACATCGCGCGCATCACACCGGATTCAGTCCCGGCACGGGCATAATTTGGCGATGACCCGTGCGCGCCTGTTCGAACGCTACCTGCTGCGTGAAGTGACCCAGAGCTGGCTCGCGGTGACCGTCGTGTTGCTGGCGATCATGCTGGCGACGCGTTTCGCACGCTTTCTCGGCGATGCCGCCAGCGGACAGTTGCCCAAGGAGTTGCTGTTTCAGGTGGCGGGGCTGTCGAGCATGCAGTACCTGATCGTGCTTACCCCCATTTCGCTGCTGCTGGCCGTGATGATGGCGCTGGGGCGCCTTTACCGTGACCAGGAGATCACCGCCTTGTTGGCCTGCGGCGTTCCGCTGACCACGCTGTATCGGCCGGTGATGCTGCTGGCAGCCGGCATCTGCGTGCTGACGGCGGTGATGTCGTTCGAGCTTGGCCCCTGGGCGGGGCGGACGGCCGATCGTCTGGTGGCCGATGCCGCGCGCAACAATCGCTACAACCCGTTCGAGGCCGGGCGCTTCACCGATGTCGGCGCGGTGAACGCCACGCTTTATACCGGCCAGGTCAGCAGTGACGGCAGCGAGATCCGCAATTTCTTCGCGGTGCAGCGGCTCGCCGACGGCAGGGTGGCCGTGGTGGTCTCTGACGGCGGCGGCAGTGCCGCCGATCCGGCGACCGGCGCGCGCATCGTCACCCTGGAAAGCGGCCATCGCTATGAGGGGCGGCAGGGCGAGTCGGCCTTCGATGTCATCGGCTTTGACAGCATCACCGTGCGGATTCCGCCACCGGCGTTCGCCGAGCTCAGCAACAAGCGGAAGCTGGCCCCCAGCGCCGAGCTGAGACAGTCCGAAGCGTTGCCCGACCGCGCCGAGTGGGCATTCCGCATCGCCGTGCCGATTTCGGTGCTGATCTTGGCGCTGCTGGCGGTGCCGCTGTCGCACGTGCGGCCGCGCAGCGGTCGTTATGGCCGCATGGTGATCGGCGTGGTGCTGTATCTGGTGTACAGCCAGACCATCACCCTGGCCCAGGTGTGGATTGCCAACGGCACCCTGCCGCCGATGCTGGGCATCTGGTGGGTGCACGCCATCTTCGCGGCCCTGGCCCTGGCGCTGATCGCCAAGCAGGCGGGGTGGCGCACGTGAGGCGCTATGACCGGTACATCGCACGTCACGTGATGACCATGAGCGGCCTGGTGGCGCTGGTGCTGATCGCCCTCTTCAGCTTCATCAGTTTCATCGGCGATGTCGATGACGCCGGGCAGGGCAGCTTCGGCCTGTTGAAGCTCGGCGCCTTCACGGTGTTGATGATGCCCACGGCGCTGTACACCCTGCTGCCGGTGATTGCGCTGCTCGGCACCATGGCCGGGATGGGGGTGCTGTCATCGCAGAGCGAACTGACTGCGTTGCGGGCGTCCGGCATCTCGACGTTCCGGCTGGCCGGGTCGGCGTTGATGGCGGGGGTGATTACCGCAACAATGGCCGTTGCCCTGGGCGACTTCGTGGCGCCGTGGACCGCCGATCGCGCCGAGCGCCTCAAGGCCAGTGCCCGGCTGGGCGGCGGCGGGGCAGCGGTCGAGGTTCAGCGGCCTGCCTGGTTGCGGGTGGGCAATGACGTGGTGCACGCGCTCAATATCCAGTCCCCGGAGGTGATGGGGCCGGTCGAACTGTTCGAGCTGGACGGCGCTGGTGCGCTGCTGGCGTGGTCCCAAATAGATGAAATGCGCTACGACGCCAGCCGCCAGCGCTGGCAATTGTCCGGCGTGAGCCGCACCGAGTTTGCGGATGAGCGGGTGCGCTCAAACACCGAGGCGGCGGCCGAGTGGGGCGGCGATCTGTCGCCCGAGGTCTTGCAGCTCTTGCTGCTGGAGGCCGACAGCACGTCGATCCGCGGCCTGATGCGACTGGTGGACTATCTCGATGCCAACGCGCTCGACACGGTGCGCGCCGAGCGTTCGCTGTGGCGCAAGCTGATGGTGCCGTTCACGGTGCTGGCGATGACGTTTTTCGCGGTGCCCTTCGTGTTTGGCTCGATGCGGGACAGCGGCATGGGGCAGCGACTGTTTCTCGGTGTGCTGATCGGCGTGGCCTTTTTCGTCATCAACGAGGTGTCGCTCAGTATCGGCCAGCTGTTTGGCTGGCCGGCCATTGTCGGCGCCGGGCTGCCCAGTCTGGCGCTGGTGGTGGCCGGTTTCTGGAAGCTGCGACGCGCGCGTTGACGCCGGCCGGCTACGCGGCTTCGTCTTCCATCACCCTGACCACGCGGGTCCCGGCGATCACGTCGTGCAGGGCGCGACGATCTGCCGAACTGAAGCTCCAGACAACGCCCAGCGGGATCCAGGTGATGCCAGCGGTGAACCGCAGCATCGCGGTCGGCCAGTTGATCAGGGTGCCGGCGGGGGTTTCCACCCGCAGTTTCCAGGCGCGGCCCCCCAGGGTCTGGCCGCCGTGGGTCCAGCTCCAGCCGAAGAAGGCGAAGGCGACCAGAATCAGCAATGCCCGCAGCAGATCGGGCGGGCGCGGCAGGCCGGCGGCGTCGGTGACGACCACGGTCAGCAGGGTGGTCGACATCCACAGCGCCAACAGCAGCAGGCCGTCGTAGAGCGTTGCGGCCAGACGTCGACGCAGCGAGGCGGGAACAGGGACCTTGCTCATGCGCGTGCCAGCCTAAGGGCAATGATCTCGATCACCTCGGGGGCGAGGCACAGCCCGAGGTGAGATGCGTTGACTTCGCGGTAGGTGACCTCGGGATGGTGCGGGTCGTGGCTGGCGCCCGGGTGGACCATGCCGTCATGCGGCGTGAAGACGCTGAGCAAAGGACAGGGCAGGGCGTGGCTGGATTCGAAGTCGTCCACCTTGCGGGCCATCGCGTCGAGGTCCATGCCCTTGCGCGCATACCAGGGCGCCGTGAAGGTGAATTTGGGGCCGCCGACCAGGGGGGTTCCAAGGGCGATGATGTCGTTCACCAGCCCCGGCTGCTGGCGCGCCACTTGACGGGCGATCACCCCGCCCAGGCTCCAGCCGATCAGCGTCACCGGTCGGTCGCGACGCGCGACGATGGCCTGCAGCTTGGGCATCAGGCGCTCGGCATCGCGCCCCAGTTGACCCCTGTTGATGCCCAGGCCCCAGCCGTACACGTGGTGACCGAGGCGCGACAGGCGGCCGCGCAGAATGCCGGTGGCCCAGTCTCCGGCACCGAAGCCGGGAATCACCATCACCGAGGCCTGGCCGCGCGGCAGGTCGCTGAGGCTGCGATCGGCGGCGTAGGCGGCGAGGTCCTTCAGCAGGCGCCATTCACGCAGCAGGTCAGACGGTTTCAGGGCTTCCGGCGTCATCATCGGAATCTCGGACATCAAGGGGGGTTCCTGGGCGGTGCGCATCGTCAAGAGATGCGGCGAAAAGGGGCGACCGATACTATAAGGCGACACGCGGTCGATTCCGGCCGTCGTGGTCAAATCAAGACCTCGAGGGTGTCACCATCACTTCTGCCTTAGAACCTCGGCGCATTCCGCGCGCCGATCATCCGGTTTCACGTTCGATGTTGTCGGCGGCGGCGCTGAGAACCCTTTACACCCTGCGCGATGCCGGGTTCGAGGCGTACCTGGTCGGCGGTGGGGTCCGCGACATCCTCGCCGGCATCACGCCGAAGGATTTCGACATTGCCACCAACGCGCATCCCGAACAGATCAAGCCGCTGTTCCGCAGTTGCCGGCTGATCGGACGCCGCTTCGTGATCTGCCACGTGCGTTTTGGCGGCGAAGTGATCGAGTTGACCACCTTCCGCGGCGCCATCAGCGACAGCATGGAGCGTGACGACACCGGCCGCATCCTGTCGGACAACGTGTACGGCACGCTGGAAACCGATGCCTTCCGCCGCGATTTCACCGTCAACGCCCTGTATTACGACATCAGCGACTTCAGCATCGTCGACTACTGCGGCGGGCTGGACGACCTGCAGGCCCGGGTGATTCGCATGATTGGCGATGTCGAGTCGCGGTATCGCGAAGACCCGGTGCGCATGCTGCGCGCGGTGCGCATCGCCAACAAGCTGCACTTCGAACTGGCCGCCGACACGGCCGAGCCGATTGCCCGCCTGGCCCCGCTGCTGCGCGAAATCCCGGCCGCGCGGCTGTTCGATGAGGTGTTGAAAATTCTGCAGAACGTCGATGCCGTGGCCAATTACGAGAGCCTGGCGCACTTCGGCCTGTTTACCGAGCTGTTTCCCGACACCGACCGGCTCTGTGATCGCGACGACATGGCCGATGATTTCGTGGCCCTGGCGCTGTCGAACACGGCCGAGCGCATTCGCAATGATTTGCCGGTGTCGCCCGCGTTTCTCTATGCCGCGCTGCTCTGGCCGCCGGTGCTGCAGCGCTATCGGCAGACGCTTCGCCGTGAGCGTCCCAGCCCGGCGGTGGTGATGCAACAGGCGGCCGAGGAGGTTCTGGGGCGGGCCATTCGCCGTGTGGCGATTCCCAAGCGCTTCTCCATTCCGATGCGCGAAATCTGGCTGATGCAGCCGCGCTTCGAGCAACAGAGTGACGGCCGTGCGCGACGTCTGATGGGCCATCCGCGGTTCCGCGCCGCATACGACTTTCTCCTGTTGCGCGCCGAAGTGGGCGAGGTGCCGCAAGCCCTTGCCGACTGGTGGACCGAGGCGCAAACGCGACTCACCGCCGAGCGCGGCGATGACGACATCGGGGTTTTCGATGACGCCGTGCCGGTCGATGACGACGCGCCGCCGCGCAAGCGCCGTCGCCGCAGACGGGCGCGGACGCGGTCTGAAACCCCTGCCTGAGTCCGGCCGGATGAATGTCGGCGGCGCGCGCCAAGCCTGGATTGGCGTGGGCAGCAATCTGCAAGGGACCTGGGGCGCCAGCCCCGACCGGCAGGTTGCGGCCGCGATGCAGGCCATCGACCGCTTGCCCGGCACCCGGGCGTTGGCGCAGTCCTCGCTGTACCGCAGCCCGCCCATGGGCCCTTCCGACCAGCCGGACTACGCCAACGCCGTCATGCGGATTCAGACCCGCCTTGCACCGGCGACCCTGCTGCGCCTGTTGAAGCGCCTGGAGCGCCACGCCGGGCGTGATCCGCACGGGGTGCGCTGGGGCCCGCGCGCACTGGACCTTGACCTTCTGCACGTGGAGGGCTGGGCCAGCACCGACCCTGCCCTGCAGTTGCCCCATCCCGGTATCGCCCAGCGTGCGTTCGTGTTGCGGCCGTGGGCCGAAATTGACCCCGCCCTGCAGGTGCCCGGCGCGGGGACGGTGGCAGAATGCGCGGCCCGCGTGGCGCCCGTGGGCATTGCGTTGTGGTCCGCCACGCCCTGATCGACTGAACTGGAGTTGCCATGAGTTCCCCGAACGCCTCGACCGCCCGTCCGCTGAACTGCGGTGATCTGCGCGCCATGCGCGAAGCGGGTGAAAAGATCGCCTGCCTGACGGCCTATGACGCCAGTTTCGCGATGATCGCCGACGAAGCCGGTATCGACGTGGTGCTGGTGGGCGATTCGCTGGGCATGGTGCTGCAGGGGCGCGGCAGCACCACCGCGGTGACGGTGGATGACGTGGTGTATCACAGTCGCTGCGTGGCGCCGATGCTCAAGCGTGCCTTTCTCATGGCCGATCTGCCGTTTCTCAGCTACGCCACGCTGGAGCGCGCGCTCGATGCCAGCCAGCGGCTGATGCAGGAAGGCGGCGCAAAAATGGTCAAGCTCGAAGGTGGCCAAGAGCAGGCGGCCATTGTCGAGTACCTGTCGATTCGCGGCGTGCCGGTCTGTGCGCACCTGGGCTTGCAGCCGCAGTTCATCCACAAGATGGGCGCCTTCAAGGTGCAGGGCAAGGATGCCGCCCAGGCCGAAAAGATGCTCAGCGACGCGCGGGCGCTGGTGGCCGCCGGCGCCGATTGCCTGTTGCTGGAGTGCATTCCGTCGCGACTCGCGGCCGAGATTCACGCGGCGGTGGACGTGCCGGTGATTGGCATTGGCGCCGGCCCCGCGGTGGACGGTCAGATTCTGGTGATGCACGACATTCTGGGCATCTCGCCGATGGTGCGCCACGGCCGCACCCCGCGCTTCGTCAAATCCTATCTGGTCGAAGGCCGCGACATTGAAGGCGCGTTCTCGGCCTATGTGGCCGAGGTGAAATCGGGCCGGTATCCGGCGCCCGAGCACAGCTTCGGCGCGCCATGAGCCTGCGCACGGTCAACTCCGTGCTGGCCCTGCGTGCGGCGGTGGCTGCGGCACGGGCCGGCGGCGCGCGCATTGCGCTGGTGCCGACCATGGGCAACCTGCACGCGGGGCACCTGAGGCTGGTGGAAACCGCCCGTCAGCACGCCGACTTCGTGGTCGCCAGCGTGTTCGTCAATCCCTTGCAGTTTGGCCCCAACGAAGACTTCGACCGCTACCCGCGCACGCTTGCCGCCGACACCGAAGCCTTGGTCGGCGCGGGCTGCGATCTGCTGTTTGCCCCGCCGGTGGAGGCGATGATTCCGCCGGGCGCGCCGACCACCCGGGTGACCGTGCCGCAGGTGACCGAGACGCTGGAAGGCGCGCAGCGGCCGGGGCATTTCGACGGCGTCACCACTATCGTCAGCATCCTGTTTCATCAGGTGCAGCCCGATGTTGCCTGCTTCGGGCAGAAGGATTACCAGCAACTGGCCGTGGTGCGGCGCATGGTGGGCGACCTGCACCTGCCGGTAGACATCATCGCCGTGCCCACCGAGCGCGCCGCCGATGGGCTGGCCCTGTCCAGCCGCAATCAGTATCTGGACGAGCATGCACGGCGTGTGGCGCCGCAGCTGTTCCAGACCCTGCAGGCGCTCGGCGAGGCCCTGCGCGCCGGGGCGACCCCCGGCGCGGCGCTGGAAGACGGCGCCATGGCGCGTCTGCGGGCGGCGGGTTTTGAGCCCGAGTACGTCGCCATTCGGGCGCCCGATCTGTCCGATCCGACGAATGGTCCCTGGGTGGTGCTGGCAGCAGCCCGTCTGGGCGGCACGCGATTGATTGACAATTTATTGATTTCAAACACATAAAAATCAATGAATGTCGGCGCCGAACGGCCGTTGAAGCATATTGTTCATCAGGTTTTAACAATCGGCTGAATCGACTAGACTAGCCGCCCGTTCGGCCAATCCAATCGCGAATCCGTCGGGGATCAGGGTGCATGTCTTAGTGGGCCACCCCATCTTGAAACAGACGCGTGACCAGGGTGCATGTCTTAGTGGGCCACCCCTTGCGCAACCTTCCAAGAGTCATCTCTCATGCAACTCAACCTGCTCAAATGCAAGCTGCATCGTGCACGTGTGACACATGCCGAACTCGACTACGACGGGTCCTGCGCCATAGACGGCAAGCTGCTGGATCTGGCGGGTATTCTCGAATTCGAGCAGATCGACATCTACAACGTCACCAACGGTGAGCGTTTCACCACCTACGCGATTCGTGCCGAAGAAGGTTCGGGCATCGTCTCGGTCAATGGCGCTGCGGCGCACAAGGCCCGGGTCGGTGACCGCGTGATCATCGCCGCGTATGCGCAGATGGATGAAGCCGCCGCCCGTGTTTACAAACCGCGTCTGGTTTATTGCAACGATGACAACGGCGTGGCGCGCGCCAGCAACGTGATTCCGGTCCAGAAAGCCGCTTGACGCCCTTTCTGGTTTGACGAGCCCGCAGCCCCGCTGCGGGTTTTTTTATGCCCGATTCCATGACTGAAGCCCACTTTGCAACCCTGATCTACCGCGCGCCACTGCTCACCCGGGGGCTGAGGGCGATCAACGCCGATCTGGCCGAGGAGTGCGGCAAGATCCGCGACTTCGACGTGCCGGGGCAGCGCTGGTCGAAAGACAATTACCCCGGTGGCTACACCAGCTACGGGTCGATGGATCGGCTGCATCGGTTTTCATCGACCTTCGACACCCTGCGTCGGCGCATCGACCGGCACGTGGCGCGCTATGCCGACGCGCTGGAGTGGGACGTGACCCCCGATCAGCTGGCGATGACCGACTGCTGGATCAACCTGATGCCGCGCGGCTGCGCGCACAGTTTTCACGTGCACCCGCAGTCGGTGATCAGCGGCACCTACTACGTACAGACCCCGCGCGGCGCCAGCCCCATCACCTTTGAAGACCCGCGGCTCACCAAGATGATGGCCGCGCCGCGCCGTCGGGCCGAGGCGGTGCAGCGCTCGCATGTGCGCCTCAAGCCGCGTGCCGGAGACGTTCTGCTGTTCGAAAGCTGGCTGCGCCACGAAGTGCCGCCCAGCCGTATCGACGCCCTGCGCATCAGCGTGAGTTTCAACTACCACCTGCGCTGAGGGCTGCGCCGGCGAGGTCGGGCAGGGACCAGGGAATTGGTTACGCTCGTGCCCGTATTCGAACCTGGTGATCGCCTTATGCCTGTCATGCCGTCCCCGCAGCTTCCCGAATCGCTGGCGCAGCGTGCGCAAAACCCCATCGACCTGCGACGGGTGCTGGTCGATGACCCCGGCCGTGCGGCGCGGTTGCAGGTCAGTGCCGCCGGACTGACGCTGGACCTGGCCACCCAGCGGGTTGATGGCCCCGTGCTGCAGGCCCTGACCGCACATGCCGAGCAGCAAGGCCTGATCGAGGCCCGGCGCAGCCTGTTTGCCGGCGCCCGCGTCAATGTCACCGAAGACCGCGCCGCGGCCCACATGGCGCTGCGTGCCCCGCGCGATGCGGGCTTCACGGTCGATGGCGCCGAGGTCTCGGGCGATGTACACGCCGTGCTCGATGCCATGACCGTCTTCGCCGAAGCGGTGCGCAGCGGCACCTGGCGCGGCCACACCGGCGAGGTGATCACCGACGTGGTCAACATCGGCATCGGCGGCTCCGACCTGGGGCCGCGAATGGTGGTGACGGCCCTGGCAGGGCAGGTCGCGGCGGTGCGCGCGCACTTTGTCGCCAATGTCGATGCCATTGAGCTGCGCGACGTGCTCGCTGGCCTGGATCCGGCGCGCACCCTGTTCGTGATCACCAGCAAGACCTTCACCACGGTCGAGACCATGACCAACGCGCGGCTGGCCCGCGACTGGCTGTGCCAGCGCCTGCCCGACGCGGCGGTGGGTCAGCATTTCGTTGCGGTCTCGACCCATCTCGATGCGGCCGCGGCCTTCGGTATTCCCGGTGAACAATGCTTCGGCTTCTGGGACTGGGTTGGCGGCCGCTATTCGGTCTGGAGCGCCGTCGGCCTGAGCGCGATGATCGCGCTGGGCCCGCAGGCCTTCGCCGATTTGCGGGCCGGCGCCTGGGCGATGGATGAGCATTTTCGCGACGCGCCGCTGGCCGACAACCTGCCGGTGCAGATGGCGCTGGTGGCCTGGTGGAACCGCGAAGCCCTGGGCCTGCCGACCCAGGTGGTCGTGCCCTATCTGCAGCGCCTGATTCATTTTGTGCCGTGGCTGCAGCAGCTTGAAATGGAGTCCAACGGCAAAGGCGTGCGTCGCGATGGCACGGCCGCCCTCAGCAGCACGCCGCCGCTGTGGGGTGACGTGGGCACCAACGGGCAGCACGCGTTCTTCCAGATGCTGCATCAGGGTCCGCAGGCCCAGCCGGTGGACTTCATCGTGGCGGCGGCGCCGGTGTCTGACGACCCCGCCGATGTCGCCTCCCATCGCCTGCTGCTGGCCAACGCGCTGGCGCAGCGCTCGGCGCTGAGCTTCGGCAAAAGCGCGGCGACGGTCGAGTCAGAACTGACGGCACAGGGCCTCGATGCCGCGCAGCGCGCGGCCATGGCGCCGCATCGCATTTTTCCGGGCAATCGCCCCAGCAGCCTGCTGGTGATGCCAAGACTTGATGCTTTTCACCTCGGCGCCCTGATGGCCGCCTACGAGCACCGCACCTTCGTGCTCTCGGTGCTGTGGGGTGTGCTGCCCTTCGATCAGTGGGGGGTCGAATTGGGCAAGGCCATCGCCAAGACCATCGACCGTGCGCTGGCGACCGGCACCGATGGCGCGCCCCTGGACGCCGCGACCGCTTATTGGGTCGAACGGTTCAGGCAGACTCAAGCTTGAGCGCCGTAAGCTGCGGCGAGTTTATCCACAGGGAGTCACCATGCAAGCTAAATATCTGATTCGTCGCGTTCTTTTGGGGTTGTCACTGGCCGGGGTCATGGTCGTGAGCGTGCCGGCTCAGGCCGAGACCTTGCTGTCGACCGAAGCCTTGGTGGCTGAAACCACGCAGCAGGATCTTCGCGCCGACATTTCAGCAAAACTGGCCCGCGAAGACGTGGCCCAGCAGTTGACCGCGTGGGGCGTGGATGCCGCCACCATCGACATGCGTCTGGCGCAGTTGTCCGAGCAGGAACTGCAGGCTTTCGCCGCCGAGCTTGACCAGGCACCGGCCGGTGCCGGCGCGCTGGCCGTCGTGGGTGTTGTCTTCGTGGTGCTGTTGGTGCTGGAACTGGTCGGCGTGATCAACGTGTTCAACGCGATCTGATCGAGTCACCTTGCGCTTTCCATTGTTGAATCTGCGGTGGTGCGCGCTGTTGCTGGCGCTCACCACCGCAGGATGCGCCACGCGGGGCCCGGTGCCGCCGGTGGCGCCCGCGCAGAGCGCCGCTGAAATCAGTCGTACCCCATTTTTTCCGCAGGACGCGTATCAATGCGGCCCTGCCGCGCTGGCCACCCTGCTCGGTGCCAGCGGCGTGGAGGTGGCGCCCGAGGCGCTGGTGTCCGAGGTGTACATTCCCGCCCGCAAGGGCAGCCTGCAGGCCGAAATGCTCGGCGCCGCGCGCAAGCGTGGGCGGGTGCCGGTGCAGTTGCCCACCGGGCCGGGCGCTTTCGAGGCTCTGGCCGAGGCGCTGCGTGCTGACCAGCCGGTGCTGGTGATGCAGAACATCGGCCTGAAGATGTTGCCGGCCTGGCATTACGCGGTGGTGGTTGGCGTCGACACCTCGAGCCAGAACGTCACGCTGCGCTCGGGCACCGAGCCCCGGCTGCGGACGCCGTTCAAAGCCTTCGCCAAGAGCTGGGCAGCCAGCGACACCTGGGGCGTGACCCTGCACCCGCCCGACGCGCCGCCGCCGTGGGCGGCGCTTGAAGACTGGATGCAGACCGTGGCCGTCTGGTCACGCACCGCGCCGGCCGCCGCCGCAGTAGCCGCCGAAGCCGCGACCCGGCGGTGGCCCGATCATCCCGCCCCGTGGTTGGCGGCCGGCAACGCACGCTATGCAGACGAGGATGTGGCGGGCGCGGTGCAGGCCTTCCGCCACGCCCAGGCGCTGCGGCCCTCGGTGGGGGGTGCGCACAATCTTGCGATCATCCTGGCGTCGAATGGCTGTTTCGATGCGGCCGACGATGCGCTGCAGGCGGTCGATGCCGCGCAGGCCCGTCATCCGGCGATGCTGAGCGCCCGCGACCGGGTGCGCAGCCTGTCGACTCAGGTTGCGGCCCGCGACTGCCCTTTTTGACGCTGCTCGTCCATCGCCCAGTCGATGTGTTCGGCCACCAGCGCATCGGCGCCTTCACGGCCCTGTTCCAGCGCGCTGAGCACCTGCTCGCTGAACGGTGCGTTGCCCAAGGCCACCGCGAGATTGCGACGCCAGCCTGACCAGCCGGCCCGGCGCAGGGCCATGCCCTCGGTTCGGGCGTGCCAGTCGGCCTGTGTCCAGGCCCACAGGTCAAGCAGGGCAGGCCGGTCCAGCCCATGTCGCGGCGCAAAGTCGGGCGCCTGGCTGCGCTGCGCATAGCGGTTCCAAGGGCACACCAGCTGGCAGTCGTCACAGCCAAAGATGCGATTGCCGATGGCCCGGCGCAGGGGCTCGGGAATGCTGCCGCGTTGCTCAATGGTCAGGTAAGAGATGCAGCGTCGCGCGTCGAGGCGGTAGGGCCCGACAAAGGCGTTTGTGGGGCAGATTTTCAGGCAGGCCTGGCAGCGCCCGCATTCAGCGGGCACCGGGTCAGTGTCGGCCGGGGGCAAGACGAGATCGGTATAAATTTCACCGAGAAAGAAGAACGAGCCGGCATCACGGTTGAGCAGCAGGGTGTTCTTGCCGATCCAGCCCAGGCCGGCGTTGCGGGCCAGCGCTTTTTCCAGAGACGGCGCGCTGTCGCAGAACACCCGGTAGCCGTGCGGTGCCAGCGCCTCTGCCATCCATTCGGCCAGGGCTGCGAGCTGCTTGCGCATGCGCTTGTGATAGTCGCGCCCCAGCGCGTAGCGCGACACATAGGCGCGTTCCGGATCACGCAGCGTGTCCATGGCGCGCTCGACCGTGTCGCTGAGATACGGCATGCGCAATGACAGCACGCTGAGGGTTCCGGGCTGCAAGGCGGCAGGGCTGGCGCGCAGCGCGATGTTGCGGGCCAGGTAGTCCATCTCGCCGTGGAAGCCCGCCTCCAGGTAGGCATCGAGGTGGGCGAGGTCTTCGCCCAGGTCAAGATGGGCCACGCCCACGTCTGCGAAACCCAGGGTTCGGGCGTGACGGCGGATGTCGTCGAGTGCCATGGGGTGGGGCGTCGGCGCCAAGGTGACTCCCTATAATCCAGCGATGACCAAAGCGATCGAGACGGCATTGTACGAGGCTCGGGCCGTGCGCCAGATTGACGCGGCCGCCATCGCCGGGGGCATTCCAGATTCGGCGCTCATGCAGCGTGCAGCCGAGGCGGCATGGCAGGCGCTGCGGGATCGCTGGCCCGAGGCGCGCCGCATCGGCGTGCTCTGCGGGCCGGGTCACAACGGCGGCGATGGCTATGCGCTCGCGGCCATTGCCCGTGATGCCGGCTGTCAGGTGCGCTTGTACCAGTGGGGGTCGGTGCCCGACACCGACACGGCGCGCCCTTTCGTCAGGGCCTGGCGATCGGCCGGCGGTGAGGTTGCGCCCCTTCAGGCCGCGCTGGAAGCGTCGGCCGATGTTTGGGTCGACGGGCTGCTCGGCATCGGGTTGGACCGCCCGGTCGACGATGAGGTGCAGGGGGTGATCAATGCCTTTAATGCACGCCGGCACGCGGTGCTGGCGCTGGACCTGCCGTCCGGCCTCAACGCCAGCACGGGGCAGGTGATGGGCGCCGCCTTCGAGGCGCAACTGACGGTCAGCTTCATCGCCCACAAGCTCGGGCTCTGGACCGGGTCGGGGCCGCATGTGGCGGGCCGGCGTGTGCTGGCCGATTTGTCGGTTCCGTATTCCGCCGTGCAGGGCGTCGCGCCAGCCGCGACCTTGATCCCGGCGATCACCGCTGCCGACCTGCCGCGACGGCGCGCCGATGCCCACAAGGGCCAACATGGCCATGTGCTGGTGATCGGTGGCAACAATGGGGCGATGGGCGCGGCCCTGATGTGCGCCCGCGCGGCGCTGCGCAGCGGTGCGGGGTATGTGAGTGTCGCCACCCGCGGCGCGCATGCGGGCGTCATGGTTGCGGCCCAGCCTGAATTGATGGTCAGCGCGGCGGAGTCGCCCGCCGTGCTGGCCACGCTGATTCGGCGCGCCAGCGTGCTGGCCGTGGGGCCAGGGCTTGGGCAGGACGATTGGGCGCGCTGGGTGCTGGACGCCGCGCTGGCCGCAGGGTTGCCGGCGGTGCTCGATGCCGATGCACTGAACGGACTTGCGCAGCGGCCGCAGCGTCTGGGCGGCACCGTGATGACGCCGCATCCCCGGGAGGCGGCGCGGCTGCTGCGCTGCGCGCCTGGCGCCGTCGAGGCCGATCGCGCCGCCGCAGTCCGTCAGTTGCAGCAACGGTTTGGCGGAGCGGTGGTGCTCAAAGGCGCCGGCACGCTGGTGGCGAGCGGTGCAGCGACGCTGCGCTGTTGTCCGGCCGGCAACCCGGGCATGGCGGTGGCCGGCATGGGCGACGTGTTGACCGGCGTCATCGCCGCTCTCATGGCCCAGGGCATCGCGCCGGACGCCGCGGCGGCGCTGGGCGTGCGTGCCCACGCCGACGCGGGCGACCGGGTCGCGGCCCGCATCGGCCAGCGCGGCATGATCCCCAGCGACCTCATCGATGCGCTGCCGGGCGTGTTGAATCCATGAGCGGCCTGACCCAGACCCTGGTGTTGCCCGACCCGGATGCCACCGACGCCCTGGGTGCGGCGCTGGCCGCGGGCCTGGGCCCGCAGCCCTTGGGGCTGATCGCCCTCGAGGGCGGGCTGGGGGCAGGAAAGACCCACCTGGTGCGCAGCCTGCTGCGGGCGCTGGGGGTTGCCGGGCCGGTGAAGAGCCCCACCTACACCCTGGTCGAGCCCTACGATCTGCCCGGCGGCGGCCGGGTTCTGCACCTTGACCTCTACCGCCTGGCTGCGGTGGAGGACTGGTGGGGGCTGGGGCTTGAAGACGAGCCGCCCGATCAGTCGCTGTGGTGCGTGGAGTGGCCTTCGATGGCCGGCGACGCCCTGCCGGCCGCGCGGTTGACGATCAGCCTCGAAGCCGCTGCCGGCGGGCGTGTGGCGCGGCTGCGCTGGAAGGACGCTGGGGACGGGGCCGCGAAGATCGTCACAACTCACATGAAGATTGTGGTGTAACACGCTATATATAAATTAGAAAAATCTTGCGTTGCCGGGCAATCAGCGCTATAAGCGCTGCATCAGGGAGTCAGTGGTGACGATGACGCGACACTTGCTAGTGATGTTGAGCCTCTTGGTCGTGATGACGCGGCCTGCCGTGGCCGCCGAGCTGCGCGACGTACGGCTGTGGGCGGGGCCGGAATCGACCCGCGTCGTGTTCGACCTTGATGGCGCCGTGCAGCACAGTGTTTTCACCCTGGACAATCCGCATCGCATCGTCATCGACCTGCACGGCATGTCGCCCGAAAGCGTGCGTGTCGCCAACCGGGCGGCCGGCCAGGGCGTGGTGCAGCGCATCCGCTCGGGCAAGCGCGACGAAAAAACCGTGCGCGTGGTGCTGGACGTGAACCAGCCCATCACGCCGCGCAGTTTCAGCCTCACGCCCAGCGACCAGTTTGGCCACCGCGTGGTGCTGGACCTCGATGTGCCGCTGTCGATGCCCACCGCGCGCGTGCAGAAGCCCGCCGTCACCCTGGGCGAAAAACTCATCACCATCGCGGTGGATGCCGGTCACGGCGGCGAAGACCCCGGCGCCATCGGTCCGGCGGGCACGCGTGAAAAGGACGTGTCGCTGGTCATGGCGCGCCGCCTCGCCGCGTTGATCGACGCCCAGCCCGGCATGCGCGCGGTGCTGACACGCAGCGGCGATTACTCCGTGGGCCTGCAGCGCCGCGTCGAGGTCGCCCGTGAGTACCAGGCAGACCTGTTCGTCTCGATCCATGCCAACGCCTTCCGCAAGCGCGAGCTGCGCGGCAGCTCGGTTTATGTGCTGTCGAACCGGGGCGCGTCCAGTGAGCATGCCCGCTGGCTGGCGCGACGCGAGAACGCCGCCGACCTGGTGGGCGGCATCGAGATCGCCAGCAAGGACAGCGACCTCGCGTCGGTGTTGATCGATCTGTCGCAGAGCGCCTCGCTGGAAGCCAGTTTCGATCTGGGCGGCCGCATCCTCAATTCGCTGGGGCAGATCAACCGCCTGCAGAAAACGGTGGTGCAGCAGGCCGGCTTCATGGTGCTCAAGGCGCCCGACATTCCCTCGGTGCTGGTCGAAACGGCGTTCATCAGCAACCCGCAAGAAGAGCGTCTGCTGCGCGACCCCAAGCATCAGGAGCGGTTTGCCAAGTCCATCATGGCGGGCATCCGTGGCTACTTTGACCATTACCGGCCGCAGATGCCGGTGGTGCAATCGGCCGATTCCAGCCTGATCATGCGCGACCTGCCCTGAGCTGATACTCATGAGGCCCCGGGCAACGGCCTTGCCCGCGTAAACTGGCTGGCCCGATTCGCCGACCGCTTGCGCCCATGACTGCCATCGCCATCCTCCCCGACCTGCTGATCGATCAGATCAAGGCCGGAGAAGTGGTCGAGCGGCCTGCTGCAGTGGTCAAGGAACTGGTCGAGAACAGCCTCGATGCCGGTGCGCAATCGATCGTGATCGACGTGGTCGAAGGCGGCCTCAACCGGATCCGCGTGACCGATGACGGCTGCGGCATCCCGGCCGAGGCGCTGGTTGGCGCGCTTGCGCGCCACGCGACCAGCAAGATTCGCGTCTTGGCAGATCTGGAATCGGTGGCCAGTCTCGGCTTTCGTGGCGAAGCCTTGCCCAGCATTCTGTCGGTCTCGCGCCTGCGCGTGACCAGCCGGCCCCAGCAGGCCGCGCACGCCCACCAGGTTCACGGGGAGGGCCGTCTGGCCGATGACATGGTCGGCGAGCCGGCTGCCCACCCGGTCGGCACGACTATTGACGTGCGCGACCTGTTCTTCAACACCCCGGCCCGTCGCAAGTTCATGCGCAGCGCGGCGGCGGAGTTCCGGGCCATTGTGCAAGTGGTGCACAAGCTGGCCCTGTGGCGCCCGGCGATGCGCATCGAACTGCTGCACAACGGCCGCTGCACGCTCAAGTTGCCGCCCCAGTCGCAGGCGGCCCGCATTGCCGCGCTGCTGGGAGATGCCTTCCTGACCGAGAGCGTGGCGGTTGACGAGGCGCGTCTCGGCCTTCATTTGCAGGGCTGGGTGGGCCTGCCCGCCGCGGCCCGGGCGCGCGCCGACTGCCAGCATGTGCATGTCAATGGCCGTCCGGTGCGTGATCGGGTGATGGCCTCGGCGATTCGCCGTGCCTATGCCGATGTGATGCACAGTCAACACCACCCGGCCTTTGTCCTGTCGTTGGCGCTGGACCCGGCGGCGGTCGATGTCAACGTGCATCCGCAGAAGACCGAGGTGCGCTTCAGGCGCTCGGCCGAGGTCCACGACTTTATCTTCGGTGTGATTCATCATCAATTGCGGGCGGTTCGACCCGAGCCAGATCGCCACCACCAGATTCGGCCCGACGACCCGGCGCCGCAATGGCAGGTTCCCTTGGCGCTGGGGCCGCTGCCGCCGAGGGCCGGCGCCGCGTCATTCGTGCCGCAGTACGCGGTCGGCGGCGGGCCGCCTTTGGCATTCCAGGTTGAAGATCGTGCCGACGGTGAGGCCTGCCCAGACCCGGCCGCAGCCCCGCCGTCGCCTTGGCGTGCAGCGGCGGCCCAGGTGGAGGCGGCAGCCCCGCTGGGGCATGCCATCGCGCAGCTCCACGGCATTTTCATTCTGGCCGAGAACACCGATGGGCTGGTGGTGGTCGATGCCCACGCCGCCCACGAGCGCGTGTTGTACGAGCGCCTCAAGCAACAGCTCGCGTCGGGGCAGGCGGCGAGCCAGCGTTTGCTGGTGCCGGAGCCGGTGGCGCTCGACGAAGTCGCCGTCGAGACGCTGATGGCGCAGCGTGAGGCCCTGGCGTCCGTTGGTTTCGAGCTGGACCAGACCGGGCCTGATTCGCTGTGGGTGCGCGCGGTTCCAGCGCTGTTGCAGCGGACGCCGGTGGCCGGCCTGCTCAAGCGCTGGGCGGGCAGCGGTGATGCCGGCGACGATGAACTGCACCGCATCGATGATGGCGCCCAGAGCGCCCAGCAACGGGTGCTGGCTGAGGTGGCGTGCAAGGCGGCCATCAAGGCCAACCGGCGTCTGACGCTGCCCGAGATGAATGCGCTGCTGCGTGACATCGAAGGCACCGAGCTGTCGGGCCAATGCAACCATGGTCGGCGCACCTGGGTGCAGATTCCGCGCGGCACGCTCGACCACTGGTTTCTGCGAGGCCGATGAGCACGCCAGACCGATTGCCGCTGCTGGTGATTGCCGGTGCCACCGCGAGCGGCAAGTCGGCGCTGGCCATGGCGCTGGCCCGGCGGATGCCGGTCGAGCTGATCAGTGCCGATTCGGCGCAGGTGTATCGCGGCATGGACATCGGCACCGCCAAGCCGAGCGCGCTTGAGCAGCAGCAGGTGCGGCATCACCTGCTGGACCTCTGCGACCCTGCAGACCCCTACTCTGCGGCCCGGTTCGCGGTGGACGCGACGCGCGCCATTTCAGAGGTGCGGGCGCGGCGCCATTTGCCGGTGCTGGTGGGCGGCACCCTTCTGTACCTCAAGGCCTTGCTGGGTGGCCTGAGCCGATTGCCGTCGTCTTCGCCGGCGCTGCGCGCCACGCTGCAAGCCGAGGCCGATGAGCGCGGCGTGGCCGCCATGCATGCCGAGCTGGCGACGCGCGACGCAGAAACGGCAGAGCGCCTGCACCCCAACGACTGGCAGCGCATTCAACGGGCGCTGGAGATTGTTCGCCTCACGGGCCAGCCGGCGAGTCAGGCGTACCGGGTGCCGGTGCCGGCGCCCGACCTGGGTCCGGTCTGCCGGGTTGCGGTGATGGTTGCCGATCGCAGCGTGCTGCATCAGCGTATCGAGCAGCGCTTTCACCAGATGATGGAGGCCGGTCTGCTGGACGAGGTAGAAGCATTGTTCCGGCGCGGAGATCTGCACGACGCGCTGCCGTCGATACGCAGCGTCGGCTATCGGCAGCTTTGGGCCACGCTGGCTGCGGATGTGGCCTTGCCGGTGGCGGTGGAGCAGGGCGTTGCGGCCACCCGACAATTGGCCAAACGGCAGTTGACCTGGTTGCGCAACGAGCCTGGCTGGCAGCTACTGCACGGCGGGCTGGCAGGGCAGCTCGACGAGGTTGCCCGCACCTTGAAAACCCTGGGGCGCTGCCCAGAGTGACAGGGGCAGGCGGTCATCCGCGCGTTGCGCTGCTGCTGAAAGTCGTCGGCCGATCAATGGCTTGACAACGGCGAAAACAAGGTGTCCGGTGTACACTGCCGGCCTACCCTCGGGTGGCAGAGTTGCGCAAGACAACAATCACGAAAACAGGGGTCGCCGCATGTCGAAGGTTCACACACTGCAAGAACCATTTCTCAATGTGCTCCGTAAAGAACGCATTCCAGTTTCCATTTATCTGGTCAACGGCATCAAGCTGCAAGGCCAGATCGAGTCATTTGACTCATTTGTGGTGCTGCTGAAGAACACCGTCAGCCAGATGGTTTACAAGCACGCCATTTCGACGGTGGTGCCGTCGCGTCCGGTCCGTCTCTACGACCCGGAAGCCGACGCGGCCACCGCAGACGACCAGGGCGCACCGGCAGCTTGATCATCCCGAGTTCACATCGCTTGCATGTTTGAGCGCCCCAAAGCCGGACAGCAAGCGGTTCTGGTGCATCTCGACCTGCCGGGTGGCGATTACGAGGCAGACCGTCTTGAGTTCATAGAACTGGCCCGGGCTGCCGGCGCCGAGGTGTTGTCGGTGATCGGCGGCAGCCGGCGTCAGCCTGATGCCGGGCTGTTCGTCGGCACCGGCAAGGCCGAAGAAATTGCCGAGAGCGTTCAGGCGCAGTGCGCCGAACTGGTGATCGTCAACCACCCGCTGTCGCCCAGCCAGGAGCGCAACCTCGAGCGTTGCGTGAAGTGCCGTGTGGTCGGGCGTTCGGGGCTGATTCTCGACATCTTTGCCCAGCGCGCCCGCACCCACGAGGGCAAGCTGCAGGTCGAGTTGGCGCAGTTGCAGCACATGTCGACCCGACTGATCCGCGGCTGGACCCACCTTGAGCGCCAGCGCGGCGGCGGCATTGGCCTGACCGGGCCGGGTGAAACCCAGCTGGAGCTCGACCGCCGCATGCTGCGTGACCGCATTGCCACGCTCAAGCGGCACCTCGAGGGCGTTCGCGCCCGCCGCGCCCAGAACCGCCAGGCCCGGACGCGCAACGAAATTCCCATCGCGTCGCTGGTGGGCTACACCAATGCGGGCAAGTCGACGCTGTTCAATGCGCTGACACACCAGCAGGTGTTTGCCTCCCGGCAACTCTTCGCCACCCTGGACACCACCGTGCGACGCGTGGAACTGCCGGGCCTGGAACACGCGGTGCTGGCCGACACCGTGGGTTTTATTCGCGACCTGCCGCACGATCTGATCGCCGCCTTCCGAGCCACGCTGGAGGAGGCCCGCAACGCCGATCTGCTGGTGCATGTGGTGGACGCGGCAGACCCCGAGCGGGCGGCGCGCATCGAGCAGGTGGTGGCGGTCATCGACGAAATTGAAGCCGAGTCGGTGCCGCGTCTGCTGGTGTTCAACAAGATCGACCAGCGCGAAGGCGAGTTGCCGCGCGTCGAGCGCGATGATGCCGGCGTGGCGCAGCGGGTATGGGTGTCGGCGCTGACCGGCGAGGGCCTGGACACGCTGCGCGAGGTGCTGGCCGAACGTCTCGCCGAGCGTGACCTTGGCACCTACACCTTGCGAATTCCCAGCAGGGCGGGACGACTTCGGGCACAGTTGTTCGCCCATCGATCGGTCCGGGCCGAGCGCCTGCTCGAAACTGGCGATCTGGAAATCGACGTTGAAATGCCGTTCGAACGCCTGCGCGGTCTGTGCGTGGCCGCGGGCATCGACCCGCCGCCAGATCCAGGTCCGGTTGAGGCGTGGGAAGCGGACAACGTAAAATCATGAGTTCGCGTGCCGCCGTTTCGGGCGGCCACGACAGCATCCTCAGCCCGGGCATTCGCCTGGGCCACCAACCTGAAGGACAGCAACACTATGGCTTGGAATGAACCCGGCCCCAACAAGGACCCTTGGAATCAGGGCCCCAAGAAAGGCGGCGGCGGGGGCAAGCCTCCCGATCTTGACGCACTGTTCAAGCGCTTCAAGCAGTCCTTGGGGGGCGGCAAGGGCAATGGCACCGGCTTGCCGTCGTCGGGCGGGGGCGGCGGCATTTCCCGCGGGCTGGTGTTGTTGCTGGTCGGCGCGCTGGTCGTGCTCTGGGGCCTGTCCGGCTTCTATGTGGTCGATGAACAGCAGCGCGGCGTGGTGTTGCGATTTGGTCAGCATATTCAGACCAATGAGCCGGGCCTGCGCTGGCATGTGCCGTGGCCGGTCGACACCGTGGAAGTGATCAACGTCACCGGCGTTCGCTCGGTGGCCGAGAACTCCACCATGCTGACCCAGGACGAAAACATCGTGGATGTGGAGTTGACGGTGCAGTACCGCCTCTCCGACGTCGAAAAATTCCTCTTTGCGGTGGCCGAGCCGGATCGCGCACTGCGCCAGTCCACGCAATCGGCCGTGCGCGAGGTGGTGGGCACCTCGACGATGGATTTCATCATCACCGAAGGCCGGCAGGAGGTTGCGGAGCGCACCAAGCTGCTGTTGCAGCAGAAGCTCGACAGCTACGGCACGGGCCTGTTCATCACCGAGGTCAACCTGCGTGCGGCACGGCCTCCGGCGCCGGTGCAGAGCGCGTTTGAAGACGCCATCAAGGCCAGAGAAGACCAGGTTCGTCTGGTCAATGAAGCCCAGGCCTATGCCAACGATCGCCTGCCGCGTGCCCGCGGTGCGTCAGCACGTCTGGTTGAAGAAGCGCGCGGTTACAGCGAACAGGCCGTGGCCCGCGCCGAAGGTGATGCGTCGCGCTTCAGCGCGCTGCTGACCGAATACAGGCAGGCGCCGGCGATCACCCGTGAACGTCTGTATCTGGACGTGATGAGCGAGGTTTTCGGACGCACGACCAAGGTCATCATCGACGTCGACTCCAACGCGCCGCTGATGGTCTTGCCGCTGGATCAGCTACGCGGCGGCATGGCCGGCGGCGATGCGCGTGGCGATCGCAGCGCCTCGGGCGGCGGTGATCCCGCAGCCGCGCCCAGGGGCGGCGCCACGCCGCAAGATCCCAACCGCGCCTCGCGCGACCGGAGCCGTTGATCATGAAAAATCCTATTGTTTGGCTGGCCATTGCGCTGGTCCTGTTGCTGACCATCTCCAACGCCTTTTTCGTGGTGGACCAGCGTGAACGTGCCGTGCTGATCCAGCTGGGCGAATTCAAGGGCGCCGACTATCCGCCCGGCCTGCACCTGAAGATTCCCTTCATTCAGGAAGTGCGCAAGTTCGATCGCCGCCTGCTGATTCTCGACAGCGGCACCGAGAGCTTCCTGACGTCCGAAAAGAAAAACGTGGACGTCGATTACTACATTCTGTGGCGTATTGCCGATACCCAGGCCTTCATTCGTGCCACGGGGGGGCAGCAATTGGTCGCCGCCGACCGGCTCTCGTCCATCGTCAACCGCGGCCTGCGTGACCAGTTCGGCTCGCTGACCATTCAGCAGGCGGTGTCAGATGAGCGCGACAGCATCACCAACACGGTGATCAAACAGGCCAGCAACAACCTGGTCGAGCTGGGCATCGAGTTGGCCGACGTGCGCGTCAAGCGCATCGATCTGCCGCGGGGGGTCAGTGAATCGGTGTTCGACCGCATGCGTGCCGAGCGTTTGCGGGTGGCCTCTGACCTGCGGGCCCGCGGTGCCGAAGAAGGTGAGCGCATTCGTGCGGATGTGGACCGCGAGGCACAGGTGTTGTTGGCCGAGGCCTATCGTGAAGCCGAAACGCTGCGCGGTGAGGGCGATGCCAAGGCGGCTCAAGTCTATGCCAAGGCGTTTGGTGCCGATCCGGCGTTCTACGAGTTCTACCGGTCGATCAACATCTATCGCGACAGTTTCAACAGTAAGGATGACGTGCTGGTTCTGGAGCCCAAGGGCAAATTCTTCCAGCACTTCAATCCCTCCTCCCGATAGCGGCGGCGCGGCGGCGCGGTGGACTGGGCTGAGCTGATGCGGGCGCTGGCGCTCGTGTTGATCATCGAGGGCGTGATGCCCTTCATCGCCCCGCACCGCTGGCGCGAGTTGCTGCTGCAAGTCGCTGGACTCAACGTGCGGACATTGAGAATCATGGGTTTCATGTTCATCACTGCGGGCGCGCTGGCGCTCAATTTCCTGTGAGCCAGGCCCGGTGGATGTTGCCGGAAGGCATGGCCGAAACCTTGGCGCCGTCGTCCTGGGCGCTTGAGGACCTGCGGCGCAAGCTGCTCGACCATTACCGTGTGGCCGGGTATGCCTTGATCCTGACGCCGCTGGTCGAGCATCTGGACAGCCTGTTGACCGGTTCGGCCGAAGACCTGGAACAACAGACATTCAAGTTGATCGACCCGGAGTCGGGTCGCCTGCTGGGCCTGCGTGCCGACATGACCCCACAGGCCGCGCGGGTGGCGGCGCGTCATTACGCCCATCAAGACATCGTCAAGCTCTGCTATCTGGGCACCGTATTGCGGGCCACGGCGCCGGAGCCAGGCCAGTCGCGATCGCCACGCCAGGTGGGCTGCGAGATCTTCGGCGAGCCGGGCCTTGGCGCTGACATTGAAGCCATCAACCTGATGCTGCAGAGCCTCGCGCTGGCCGGCGTCAGCTCGGTGGCACTCGACCTCGGCCATGTCGGCGTGTATCGCGGCGTGGTGCAGCATCTGGCCCTCAGCGCCGCCGATGAAGGCGAGTTGTTCCGGATGGTGCAGCGCAAGTCGGGTCCGGACATGCGGCAATGGATGTCGGCGTTGGGGCTGGAGGCTTCGGTCCGCCAATTGCTGATCGATTTGCTGGACCTCAACGGCGGCCTGGACGTGCTCGACGCCGCCGCCTCACGGCTGGCCGCGGCCGGCGACACGGTGCAGCAGGCGCTGGCCCAGTTGCGTGCGGTCTGCGAGGCCATACAGGCGCAGCCGTCACCGCCCGATATCCATGTTGACCTCGCCGAACTGCGGGGTTACCGCTACAAGACCGGCCTGGTGTTCGCCGCATTCGTGGCGGATCACGGCCGCGAGATTGCCCGTGGCGGGCGTTACGATGGTGTTGGTGCAGCCTTTGGTGAGCACCGGCCGGCGACCGGTTTTTCCGCAGACATCAACGAATTGCTGCGCCTGGGCCTCTAAGGCGTCACAGTCCAGTGTTCTGATCGTTCACGAGTGAGGCCCGCGGGGCCTCGTGCGCCCTGCGCAACCAAGAATTCAAGGAGTGGTTTTATGGGTCAGTCAGTGGTGGTGATCGGCGCCCAGTGGGGCGATGAGGGCAAGGGCAAGGTCGTGGATCTGCTCACCGATCGTGTCCAGGCCGTGGTGCGCTTCCAGGGCGGGCACAACGCCGGCCACACGTTGGTCATCAACGGCGTCAAGACGGCGCTCAACCTGATTCCCAGCGGCATCATGCGTCCCGGTGTGTCGTGCCTGATCGGCAACGGCGTGGTGTTGTCGCTCAGCGCCCTGCTGAGTGAGATCGAAAAGGTCGAGGCCACGGGCGCCAGCGTGCGTGATCGGCTGTTCATTTCCGAGGCAGCGCCGCTGGTGCTGCCCACCCACGTCAAGCTCGACGTGGCCCGTGAACTCGCCCGTGGTGAAGCCAAGATCGGCACCACCGGCAAGGGCATCGGCCCCGCCTACGAAGACAAGATCGCACGCCGTGCCGTGCGGGTGGGTGATCTGTTCTCGCGCGATCTGCTGGCCGCCAAGCTGGGCGAGTTGCTGGCGTATCACAACTTCGTGCTGCGGGATTATTTCCACACCGACACGGTTGATTTCGACGAAACCCTGAACACCCTGCTGGCCCAGGCTGAGCTGATCAAGCCCATGGTCGCCGATGTGACCGAGCGCCTGCGTCAACACCTGGAGCGCGGTGACAATGTGCTGTTCGAAGGCGCGCAGGGCGCCTTGCTCGACATCGATCACGGCACCTACCCGTATGTGACCTCGTCGAACACCACGGCCGGTGGCGCGGCGACCGGTACCGGGGTGGGCCCCCGCAACCTCGATTACGTGCTGGGCATCGTCAAGGCCTACGCCACGCGGGTTGGCTCCGGCCCCTTCCCAACCGAGCTTGACAACGACATTGGCCAGCACATTCGCGACAAGGGCATGGAGTACGGCACGGTCACCAAGCGGCCGCGCCGCTGCGGCTGGTTCGACGCGATTGCGGCGCGGCGGTCGATCTTCAACAACAGCGTGTCGGGTTTGTGCGTGACCAAGATGGACGTGCTGGACGAGCTGGACGAGATTCGCATCTGCACGGGCTATCGCGTCGATGGCCAGCCGGTCGAGGTGCCGCCGATCGGGGCGGAGGGTTTCGCCCGCATCGAGGCGGTCTACGAATCGATGCCGGGGTGGAAGACCTCGACCTACGGCATCAACGATTACGACCGGTTGCCCGAGAAGGCGCGCGACTACCTCAAGAAACTGGAGGAGGTGACGCGCACGCCCATCGCCATCGTCTCGACCGGCCCCGACCGTGACCACACCATCATTCTGCACAACCCATTCGGTGCGGCTCAAGCTGAGGCAGGCACATGAAACGGTCCCTTTCCGGCAAGACTCTGGTCATCAGCGGCGCCTCGCGCGGCATTGGCCTGGCCATTGCACTGCGTGCGGCGCGAGATGGCGCCAACATTGCGGTGCTGGCCAAGACCGTGGAAGCGCACCCCAAGCTGCCCGGCACCATCTACAGCGCCGCGCAGGCCATCGAGGCCGCGGGCGGGCGGGCGCTGCCGTTGGCCTGTGACATTCGCGACACCGAGCAGATCGACGCTGCGGTGGCCAAAACCGTCGAAACCTTCGGCGGTATCGACGTGTTGGTCAACAACGCCAGCGCCATCAGTCTGACCGGCACGCTCGATACCGAGCCCAAGCGGTACGACCTGATGCACGGCATCAATGCCCGCGGAACGTTCTTCATGTCGCGCGCCTGCATCCCTTTCCTGAAGAAGGCGGACAACGCGCACGTGCTCAACCTGTCGCCGCCACTGGATCTGAATGCGGCCTTCTTCGCGCCCCACGCCGCCTACACCCTCGCCAAGTACGCCATGAGCCTGTACGCGATGGCCATGGCCACCGAGTTCAAGCGCGACGGCATCGCCTTCAACACCTTGTGGCCGCGCACCATGATTGCCACCGCCGCGTTGCAGGCCATTCCCGGCGCCGGGCAGCTCATCGACCAATCGCGCACACCCGAGATCATGGCCGATGCGGCGCACGTGATCCTCACGCGCGACAGTCGTGAATTCACCGGCCAGCACTGCATTGACGATCGGGTTCTGGCGGCCGATGGCGTCACCGATTTCTCGGCCTACCGGGTCAAGCCCGGGTCGGGGCCGCTGGCCGATGATCTGTTCATTCCTGCCCACATGCCGCCGCCTGACGGCATTACGGTCTGATGGCCGCGCGCTGGGTTGACCTGCACCCCGAAAACCCGCAGGCCCGTCTCATCGGGCAAGTGGTCGACGCGGTGCGGGGCGGGGCAGTCATCGCCTATCCCACCGAGTCCGGCTATTCCCTGGGCTGCCATCTGGATGACCGTGCGGCGGCCGATCGACTGCGCCGCATCCGCAACTTCGACAAACACCACCAGTTCACCCTGATGTGTCGTGACCTTTCGGAGATCGCCCGCTATGCAAGGGTCGACAATACCCAGTTCCGGCTGCTGAAAAGCGCAACGCCCGGGGCCTACACCTTCGTCTTGGACGCGAGCAAGGAATTGCCGAAGCGGATTGCCCACGAACGGCGCAAGACCATCGGCATTCGCGTGCCCACGCATCCGGTGGCGCGTGCGTTGCTGGACGCGCTCGATGAACCGTTGATTGCCTGCACGCTGCAATTTCCCGGTGAAGATCGGCCGGTGGACGACCCGGAAGACTGGCGCGAACAACTCATCCGCGAGGTCGACTGGGTGCTGACCAGCGGCCATTGCGGCGTGCTGCCCACGACCGTGGTGGATCTGACCGGCGCCGCGCCCGTGATTCTGCGCAAAGGCAGCGGTCCGCTGGAGGTTCTCGGGCTCTGAGCCTCGGCCGGGCGGACGCGCTTCAGCGCGGGGCGAGGCCGATCCTTCATCGAAGTCTAATCAGGCGTGCGCGACGGTGACGATTTGGCTACAATCGCGCCCTCGGTGGTGGCCGTAGCTCAGTTGGTAGAGTCCCAGATTGTGATTCTGGTTGTCGCGGGTTCGAGCCCCGTCGGTCACCCCACTCCCTTTGTCGATTTAATGATGCGGGCTGCTAGCTCAATTGGTAGAGCAGCTGACTCTTAATCAGTAGGTTCCCAGTTCGAGTCTGGGGCAGCCCACCATTGAATCAACGCGTTACGGAAGCTTGTTGGCGGGCTCCGTGATGCCTCCCAGACGCGTTCATGATGGGTTTCTGGCATGCAACCACCGGCACGGTGGTTTTTTTAGGTCTGCCAGTTCCGTTGCCCCGGTGATCGAGTGGCGACGGCTATACTTCACGATTCGCCAACCGCCGCTGCAAGACGGCGCTGCCAAGGACGTTCCCTTAGATGCTTCAGTCAATTCGTGACAGCCTTTCCGGCTGGGTCTTGTGGTTTGTCGTGGGCTTGATCGCGGTGCCGTTCGCGTTTGTCGGCATTGAATCGTTCCGGATGGGCAACAGTGATCCGGTGCTGGTTGAAGTGGGTGACACTGAGATCACCGAATCGCAGTTCCGGGCCGCGTTTGATCAACGATTCCGGCAGTTGCAGCAGATGATGGGCGACAGCTTCCGGCCCGACATGATCAACACCGCCGAGTTTCGCGCGGCGGTGCTGCAGGACATGAGCAATGAGGCCCTGCTGCTGCAATATGCGCGCGAGCAGGGTTATCGCGGCAGCGATGCCGAAGTGATGGAGTACCTGCGCGGCCTGCCGGCTTTTCAGCGCGACGGTCGCTTCTCGGCCGAGGCTTATCGGGACGTGCTGGCCGGTCAGGGCATCGATCCGGAGTACTTTGAATCCCAGCTGCGCAACGCCTTGGCCATCGACCAGATGCGCTCGGGCGTGCTCGAAAGTGCGGTGGTCCCCGACGCGCTGCTCGACAATCGCATTCGCCTGCAGCAGCAGCAGCGCTCGCTGAGCACTCTGGTGGTGCCCTCGGCGCCGTTCGTCGCGTCCATCGAGCCCACCGAAGCCGAAATCAACGCGCGTTACGAGCAGAACCAGGCGCAGTACCAGAAGCCCGAACGTGTGCGCCTGGACTACGTGATGCTTGATCCCGCGCAGTTGGCGGAGGTTCCCGATCCCGAGCCGTCGGTACTTGAGGCCTTGTACGAGGCCGAGAAGGCGCGTTTTGTCACCGGCGAAAAGCGCCGAGCGCGCCACATCCTGATTCCCCTGGATGCAGATAAAGATGCCGCGCGTGACAAGGCGGCTGAATTGCGGGCGCGGATTTCTGCGGGCGCTGATTTTGCCGAGCTTGCCGCCGAATTCTCGTCCGATACCGGCTCCAAGGACCAGGGCGGTGACCTCGGCTGGATCGAAAAGGGCCAGATGGCCGCCGACTTTGAAGCGGCATTGTTCGCACTGGACGAGGGCGAAGTGAGCGAGCCGGTCGTCACCGAATTTGGCGTGCACCTGATCCGTGCCGACGAGGTCAAGCCCGAACAGGTCTTGACCCTGGAAGACGAGGGTGTGCGCGAACAATTATTGACGCGTTATCGCGAGCGTGAGCGCGCGCTGCGCATGCAGGATCGGCAGGAGCAGCTCGACCAACTGACGTTCGAGAACGCCAATTCACTACAGCCGGTGGCCGAGGCGCTGGATCTTGAGGTGCAGCAGACCGACTGGTTCACCCGCGAGGGCGGCACCGGGCTACTGGCCGAGCGCGGCATTCTCAATGTCGCGTTCACGCCCGAGTTGATCGATGCCAATGAGAACAGCCGCCCCATCGCCCTCTCGGATGGCCGGGTGGTCGTGGTGCGCAAGGCGGAATATGAGGCCCCCTCGTTGATGGCGCTGGACACGGTCGTCGATGACATTCGCCAAGCCTTGAAGCAGGAGGGCGCGCGCGTTCAGGCACTGGCCCTGGCGGAACAGATCAAGGAAGAGGCGGCCGCCGCGCCCTCGTCAGAAAGCTTGGCGACGCTGGCAGAAAAGCACGGGCTGACCTACCGCGTCATCGGCCCGGTGGGGCGTGACAGCGCCAATGTCGACCCTGCCGTGCTTGCCCGGTTGTTCGCGCTGCCGAAGCCGGCGGAGGATGCCGCAGCGCCCACCTTGAGCGTCGTCATGCGCGACGATGGCGATGCGGCCGTGATCGCGTTCTCGGGGGTGCAGCAGGCCACGGTGAGCGAAGTCGATCGCGTCGCCGCCCGCGACCGCATCACGCAGATGCTCGCCGGTCGTGAGTTCGAGGCCTACCAGGCGATCATGCGCGACGCGGTGCCGGTGAAGCAGCGTCGCTCGCTGACGGACGACGAATCTGCTCCGTAGGCGCGAGCCTTGCCGGGCCCTGCCACCCGATCGCATGTGGACGGGCCTCGTGGCCCAATGTCCTGGTTGGTGACCGTTTGATGCCGTGGGTGCGCAACGGCGGCGGCGTGCCTGATAGGCTCAGTCCATGAAACTTCATTGGCAGATCCTGATCGCGCTGGTCGCGGCTTTCGCTGCGGGTTCGCTGCTCGGCGACGTTCCGCTGTTCATCCGCACGATGGACATGCTCGGCACCATGTTCCTCAACGCGCTGCGCATGCTGATCGTGCCGCTGATCGTGTCGGCCATGATCTGTGCGCTGCTGGGCATCGGCAATGGCGCCGGCCTGGCGCGTCTGGGCGGGCGCACGGTGGTCTATTTCCTCGCCACCACATTGATCTCGGTGACCACGGCGCTGGTGCTGGTCAACCTGGTGTCGCCCGGCATCATCGACGGCGTGCCCGCAGGTGAGCGGCTGGGTCTGTCCGCAGACACCGCGCGGGTCACCGAAAGCGTCGCCGACCGGGGCCAGGGGGACCTGCTGGACATTCTGGTGCGCATGATCCCGGTCAATGTTTTTGAAGCAGCTGCCAAGGCCGACATGCTGGGGCTGATTTTCTTCTCGATCCTGTTCGGCTACTTTGCGGCGCGTCTGCCTGATGGGTTGATGCAGTCGCAGCAGCGCTTCTGGCAGGGCATTTACGAGGTCATGATCCGGTTGACCGGGCTGATCATGTGGTTCGCTCCGCTGGGCGTCTTTGCCCTGGTGAGCCAGACGGTGGCGCAGACCGGGCTTGACGCGCTGCTGCCTTTGGCGTTGTTTTTTGGCGTGGTCGTTGCCGCGCTGCTGATCCAGATGCTGGTCTGGCTGCCGCTGATCTTGCGCAGCTTCGGCCTGTCGCCGCTGCGCCATTTCAAGGCGGTGGGGCCGGCGCTGCTGACGGCGTTTTCGACCAGCAGCTCGGCAGCCACCTTGCCGGTTTCCTTGCAACGACTGCAGTCGGAGGCGGGTGTGTCGGCGAAGGTCTCAGGATTCGTGATGCCGCTGGGCACCACGGTCAATATGAACGGCACGGCCCTGTATGAATGCGCCGCTGCACTGTTCATCGCCCAGGCTTATGGTCTGGAGCTGAGTATTCTCACGCAGTTCACCGTGGTGGCCTTGGCCTTGCTCACCTCGATCGGCGTCGCCGGCATCCCTTCGGCCAGCCTGGTGGCCATCGCCATCATCCTGACGGCGGTCGGGCTGCCGCTGGAGGGCGTAGGGCTGATTCTGGCCGTGGATCGCGTGCTCGACATGGCGCGCACGGCGGTGAACGTGTTCGGTGACACCGTCGGCGCCGTGCTGATGGCGCACCTGGAGGGCGAGCAGGTGCTGCCCGGTGCAACGGAGGCCCAGGCCGCCGTTGCACCCCCTGCATCAGACGCCTCGGGCTGATGCAGGGCGCCACGCGGCCGGTGGATCAGCCTTCTTCCGGGAATTGCATGCCCATGATGCGGTAGCCGGCGTCGACGTAGATGATCTCGCCGGTGATGCCGGCGGCGAGGTCGGAGCAGAGGAAGGCGGCGGTGTTGCCGACATCTTCGATGGTGACGTTGCGTTTCAGCGGGCTGGCGGTCGCGGCGCTGGCCAGCATGTTGCGGAACCCGCTGATGCCCGCGGCCGCAAGAGTCTTGATCGGCCCGGCCGAAATGCCGTTGACGCGAATGCCCTCGCTCCCCAGGTCGGCGGCCATGAATCGCACATTGGCCTCAAGGCTGGCCTTGGCCGGCCCCATGACGTTGTACATGGGCACGGCCCGCACGGCGCCCAGATAGGTGAGGGTGAGCAGGGCCGCATTGCGCCCCTGCATCAGTGGCCGCGCCGCCTTGCCGAGCGCCGCAAACGAATAGGCCGAGATATCGTGCGAGATCGCAAAGCCTTCACGCGTCACCGCGTCAAGGTAACGCCCCTGCAACTGCTCGCGCGGCGCGAAGCCGATGGCATGGATGACGATATCGATCCCGCCCCACTGCTGCTCGACTTCCTGCATGACGTTGGCAATCTGTGCGTCATCGGTGACATCCAGCGGCAGCACCAGCTTGCTGTCGTTGCAGCGGGCGGCGACGTCTTCCACCCGGCCTTTCAACCGATCACCCTGATAGGTGAACGCCAGCTCGGCACCCTCCCGGGCAAAGGCTTCGGCAATGCCCACGGCGATGGATCGATCACTGGCCACACCGGTGATCAGGGCTTTTTTACCGTTGAGGAAACCCATACGGCCTCTCCTTGGATTGGATTGTTGTGATGGCGCCGCCCGTCTGTTCGGCGCGGTTATAACAGGACGATGGGGTAGTTGCGCACCGGGAACGCCGGAACGGCCTTGGCCCCGAAATTGATCAACTGGATGCGGGTCATCAGTTGGCGATCCACTTCGGCATCGCCCAATTCGCTGCTGACCAGTTGCAGGTTACTGATGCTGCCATCGGGATTGATGACGAAGCTGATCACGATCTTGCCGCGCAGGTCGGGATTGGTGCGAAGCGCGCGGTTGACGATGGCCGTGATGGCGCCCTTGTTGCGGTCAAACACCAGCTGGATCTCTTGCAGGCTGCGGCCTGACACCACGGCGTCCCCGCTTTCACCCGGGCGCGTCCGGTCTTCGCCAAAGCCCACCGGGCTTTCCAGCTGCGTGGTGTTGCGCGAGCCCAGGCCGGTGCCGGCGTTGGTGCGGCGCGTCTGGCCGGCGCCTGGCGAGGTGATGCCGCTGCTGCGGGTCTGGGCCGAATCGGCCACCCGGTTGGGGTCTGCCGCGGTGCCTGACCCCGCGCCGCTGCCGCCTCGCGAGCCCACCACGGTCGATGAGGTGAGGGGTTGCGAGGGGTCGATGCCGGTCAAGGTGCTGTCACGCAGGGGTGACAGTTGGTCGAATGCCGCTGCCGCCTCCTGGGCACGACGGCGGGCGTCTTCCTGGGCGCGGGCCTCGGCCTGGCGCTGGGCGATGGCCGGGTCCACGGTCGGCACCGGTTTCGGTGCGCGGGTGGGCTGCGGGGCCACCACTTCTTTCACCGGTTCCGGTTCGGGTGCCGGCTCGGCCTCGGGTTCGATCGGATCGGGCTCATCTTTTTCAGCGGGCGCGGCTTCTTCGGTCTTTTCGGCGACCGGCACGTCTTCGCGCTCGCTGATCAGTTCGACATAGCGCTCTCCGGCCAGGGTGCCGCCGCCAGGCGTCAGCCCAACCAGGTTGATGAACGGCAGAATCAGCATGAAGGCCACGACCGGCAGGGCCAGGGCGAGCAGCAGACGCCGGAATTTGCGGTCCGCGTCTTCGGCCAGTTCCCAGCTTTGCCAGCGGATCACCTCAGCGCTCATTCCGACGCCCCCGGTGACTGGGTGATCACGGCCAGCGAGATGCGCGAGAAGTTGGCGTCGGTGCAGGTGGCCATCACCCGGCGAATCAGCTGAAACGGAATGTCCTTGTCGGCCATGATGTTGACTTCGCCGCGCGACACCTGACCGGGTTCGCCGCCTTCAACCGGCTGCAGCGGGGTGGTCAGCAGGGCGGTCTTCAGGGGCTCAATCACGGCCCCCGCACTGTTGGCCGCTTCCTCCAGCCGCATGATGACGCGACCGTTCAACTGCAGGTCTTCGCGTGACAGCATCAGCAGGATGTGTTCAGACGGCTTTTCGGTGCTCACCGAGCTGGGCAGCGTCATGGCCTTGGCGTTGGGCAGCACTTCAATCTGAGCGCTGTTCACCATCAGGAAGAACACCAGAATGGTGAAGATGTCCATCAGCGACACCAGGTTCAATCCCGGTACTCGGCGCGTGTTGTGCGCCCGGCGCGCGACACGCTGCGAGCGTATCGAAGCACTGCGGATCATGGCGCCTGCTCCAGGGGCGTGGCTTCACCGACCGAAATGCGCGGGAACATGTCGACGAGAATCCCGTCGCGTGCGGCAGGCAGGTAGTGCACCGCGTCCATTGCAGCGATGACGGTCTGGTAAGGCACACCGGGTTCGATCATCAGGGTGATGCTGTCTTCACCGGGCGCTGCGTTCTTGATTTCGGCCAAGGCGGTGTTGACCGCGTCGAAGGGGAAGCGGTCGCCAATGCGGGGCCAGTTACGGACCGACCCTGACTTGTCTTGGAGCGTCAGGGTCTCTTCACGCACGAACAGCGTCAGACTGCGACGCTCCTCGTCCAGCGGCTGGGATTCCGAGTTGTCGGGCAGGTTGAGCTGCTTCACCGCCATCTGGGTGAAGACAGCGGTGATCAGCAGAAAGGGGACCAACACGACCATCAAATTCATGAAGGCCGTGATGTTGAGCTCTTCTGCGTCGACCCGACGGGCCTTTCGCAAGCGTCCAATCATTTAGCTTTTGAACCCGAAACTGTTCAGGAATTTGATCGCGGCCATTTCGACGTTCTCGACCAGCTCATTGGCATTGGACTGCAGCACGGCGTGCAACAGCAGCAGCGGAATGGCCACCATCAGGCCGAAGGCGGTGGTGTTCATGGCCACTGAAATCGACGCCGAGAGCAGGTCAGCCTTTTCAGCCGGGTTGACGTTGGCCACGGCGGTGAAGCCCTTGATCAGACCGATGATGGTGCCCAGCAGCCCCATCAGCGTCGCGATGTTGGCGAAGGTGGCGAGGTAGTGGGTGCGGCGTTCCAGCAGCGGCGTCACTTCCATCAGTGATTCTTCCATCGCCATTTCGACGTCGGCACGGCTGGACGCCGACTTGGAGCGGGCCAGGCCATAGCCCAGAACGCGGCCAATGGCGGTTTCAGAATGGGTGGCGACGCGCTCGGCGCCTTCGTAGTCGCCCTGGTTGAGCATGGGCAGCAACTGCTCCCACAGGCGGCGGTTCTCGCGGCGTGCGCGGCGCAGATACAGGAATCGCTCCAGTGCAATGGCCATGCCGATGACCATGATGATGAGGAGCGGGAACATGAAGGGCCCGCCCTGCTGGAAGAAGTTGATGATGGTGGCGAATACGTCCATGAAAATTGACTCTCGGGGCTGTTCTGGATGCATGACGGGCGGTCCGTCACGTTGGATTTCAAGGGGTGTTGAGGGGGACGTCGGGCGTGACCTGGTTACGTTCCGCCAAAGCGCCGGTCAGCGCGCGATGGTACTTGAGCTCTCGCAAAAAAACCGGGCGGTCGATGGGCAGCAGGCTGGCCTTCACGAGTCTGGCGGGGCGATCCATGTCGGCGGCGGCACTGCTGTCACGCCACGGCATGATGTACAGGCCGATCGGCGATTCGCGATCGCCGATGATCACCGTCCCTGAACCTTCGCCTTCGGCAGCGGCGGGCGGGGCGGGCGGCGCCGGTTGCTCGGCCCCGACATTGGAGGTCTGCACCGCCGGGCCCTCGTCTTGGGCAGATGCCAGACCGGTGATGCCGATCAGCAGGGCGCCCAGCACCGCCGCACGCAGGGGTCGATGAATGTGCGTCATGGGGTCGGCCCCTCGTTCTGGCCAGCGGTGTCGGGCGCGGCCTTGCGTTCCAGCTCGGCAATCCAGACCAGGACGCGAAGATCCTCGCTGCCGGTGAGCGCCAGATAGCGGCGGTAGTGGGTCAGCGCGCCCTCGACATCATTGAGCGGCTGGTCGAGCACCAGGCCAAGGTTGAGGTGCGCTTCGGCCAGCTGATCGTCCAGCGCCAGGGCCTTCAGATAGGCGTCGCGTGCGCCCGCCGGGTTGTTGAGCTGGCGTTCGGTGCGTCCCAGCTCATGCCAGGCCACGGCGTTCTTGGGATTGATCTGCACCGCCTGTTGCAGCGCCGCTCTGGCCTGCGGAAGACGCTTGGCGCGCAGATGCAGAATGCCCAGGTTGGTGGGCGGGCCGGAAACCTCTGGAGCCTCCTGCGTCAGTGCCTCGAAGGCGGCCTGGGCGTCATCGAACTGATTGCGCTTCATCAGATCGAGCGCTTCGAGATAGCGCGCTTCCACCGATTGACCGGCGTCGCCGATCACGCTTTCTTTGGGCGCGTCCGGGTCGTCGCCTGCATCCGGGCGTGCGCCTGGAGCGGCGCAGCCGGCCAGCACCAGCGCCGACATCAGCGCCGCCAGTGCGGCCAGGTGGGGCTTACTGGAAGGGTTCATAGATCGAAATCCCCCGTTCGTTGCGGCCGTAGATGGCCGGCGCGATCTTCACCAGTTCGCGGTAGCTGTTGCGGATGGCATCGTCATAAATGCCCTGGGGAATGCGCTTGAGATTGGTTTCAAAGGTTTCGATGGCGCGCTCCTCGAACGGGAAGGCCTGCTCCTCCAGCAGCAATTCGTACTGTTCCAGCGCCAGCGCGTCCAGATTGCCGGGTCGCTCGGAGGCGTTCAACGCCGCTGCGAAGTTGAGATAGACCACGCCGAGCTGCTGCGTGGCCTCGGTGGTGACTTCGGTGAAGCCGAAGGCCGCGGCCTGGTTGAGCATGGCGACGGTTTCTTCCATGGCCTTGCGGCGTGCCGTCAATGACTCATTCAAGGGCAGGGTGATGCGCATGGCAGCGGTTTTCTGGGCCAGCGCCCGACCCAAAGCCAGCGATGACTCGGCGGCCAGCAGGCGCGTCGCGTCGGTACGTTCGGCACCGGCGCTGGCGTCAGCCGCCACGATGTCCCTCAGCCAACGGCTGCGGCGCGCCGGGTCACTGCCGGCCATCTCGACCAGACGGCTGCGCGCCACCATTGCGCGATCGACCGGCCGGGGGTAGGCGGTGACATAGCGTTCATAGGCTTGGCCGGCGGCGGCGGGATCACGACCGGACGCGTCGAACAGCGTGGCCGCCAGCCAGGCCGACTCCTGCCGAATGTCGGGCGCTTCGCCGGTACGGTCGGCAACGCGGGCGTAGACCGTCGCCGCCTCGTAGGGCTTTTCGTCGCGCTGATAGGCGAGGGCGAGCATCTTGTCGGCGTCGGCGATGCGCGGGCTGTCGGGATGATTGCTGCGGTAGGCCTCAAGCACCTGGGCGGTTTGTGGCCAGTCTTCGAGTTCAAACAGGGTCGAGGCGCCATCGAAATCGGCCGTGGCGACGATGCTGGCGGTGGGTGCGATGGTTTTGACCCGCAGGAAGTGGAACACCGCTTGTCGCAGCTCACCGCCTTCGCGGGCAATTTCGCCCTGTTTGTAGACGCTGGCCGCCAGCTTCTCGACCGTTTCCGGCCGTTCTTCAGCGCCCTTGGACATGAGGTTCAGCGATGCGACAAAGCCCTTCTCGGCCTCCGGGTACTGCTTGAGTGCGTAGTGGCTGTCGGCGGCGACCGCCCACGCACTGCCCATCAAGTTTTCGTCGGCCTTCCCCGGGTGGGTGATGACGCGCTGCGCAACCTCGATGGCCTGGTCGTAGCGCTGCAACTCGTACAGGTCTTCGGCCGCCCGGGTGGTGACCCGCAGCGCTTCGCCGTGGTTGGGAAAGGCATCGGCGAAGCGCAGCGCGCCGGTGATGGCGAGTTCCAGGGCGGCGGGCCGGGCGGCGGCAGGCTGCGTTTCGGCATGCCGCTGATAGGCCAGCACGGCGGCATGACCGGCTTCGGCCGAGCGTTCGTGCGCGGGGTAGTCGTAGGCGGTGCGTTCGTACTCGCGCGCGGCGTTGAGCGGCTCGCCGCCATTGAACAGCGATTCGCCCAGCAGGAAGTTCATCTCGGCGACCTTCTCGTCGCGGGGATAGACCTCGATGATGCGCCGGTAGTAGCCGGCCGCCGTCATGAAATCGGCCGTCTTGGCGCCCGGCTGGGTGGTGTCGTCGGCGGGACGCTGGCCACTGGCGTAAAAGTGCGCGGACAGATCGCCCAGGTGCCCTCGAAGCGCGGTCAGCACCTCCGGGGTGGGGGCGCGACCGGCCCAGTAGGGCGCGTCGGGGTCGTAGGTTTCGGCGTAGCGCTGCTTCTCGCGGACCACGAGGTCACTGAATCCACCCGCCTCGTGCGCGGCAATGACGCGCTCCTGGAAGTCGGGTGCGAGCGGATGTTGACGATGACGCTCGATGAAGGCGGCGCTGGCATCGGCCGCGTCGGTGTAACGCTTCCGCTCCAGCAACTGGTCGCCAAGCGCGGCATAGAGCAACGGAAAGAATCGCGGATCTCCCTGGCGCGCGAAATATTCATTGGCCGCGTCACCGCCGCCGAGCTGGGTGAAGGCCAGCCCGATGACGCGTATTGAATCGCGGGTGTAGTCGACCTTGCGGCTGTCGAGGCCGGCCAGCGCCGTTTCGAGGTCATAGGCTTCGCCGGGCGGCAGTTCGCGTTCCAGAATTTCGATGAACACGTCCACGGCGGCGTCATAGCGCGACTGGCGATACCGGGACCAGCCCAGCTTGTACTGGGCAACGTCGAAGAACGGGGTGGCATCGGCCAGCGCCATGACCTCGGCGTACTCGGCCTCGGCCTCGACGTAGCGGGATTCGAAAAACAGCAGCTCAGCACGCCGAAAACGGGCATCGCCCAGCAGGTCGCTCTCGGGGTGCCTGGCCGTCAGCTTGGCAAGTACCTCAATGGCCTGCGGCGTGTTGCCCAGATTCTGATGGGCGCGCGCCAACTGATAGTAGATGCGGTCGTTGTCAGGCGAGTCCGGATTTTCTTTCAGCAGCTTTTCGTACAGCGCAATCGATTCGGCCATGGTTTCGGCCGCCGCCTCGGTGGCGCCCTCGGCATCGGCCATGCGCACCTGAAGGTCGGCAAGGCGACGCTCGGATTCCTCGCGCGTCAGCCGATCAGACTCCAGTTTCAGCAACTCGCGGTAGTTGTCGATGGCGCGCTGCGGGTCGCTGGCAATCGGCTCTGACTTGATGATGGGCAATACATCGGGGTCGGGTGCGGTTTGACCCTTCATCACGTCACCCACGCTGGGCCCGGGATCGATGCCCCGGGTGGCGCAGCCCGTCAGCGCCAGGGCCGCAAGCAGCGCAGAGGTGTGGTTCAGCCAGCGGGTTGCCATGTGCTCAGCGCGCCTCATCGTTTGATTCGGCTGCCGGGGCCGGGCTCTTGCGTTTGCGGTCGTACAGGCGGGCCAGCGCGAAACGGGCCTCGACCAGGTATTTCTCAATGGTGAGCTGCTGCTCGGCGAGTGCGTTCTTGGCAATGTCGTTGAGCACCAGCGTCTGTTCGGCCACGGCAAGTTCGAGCTGTCGTTCCAGCACGGTGGCTTCTTCGCGAAGGCGCATGGCCTGTTCATAACTGCCGTTGAATTGCGCCGGAAGCGCGGCGGGCGTCAATTTGACGGTGGCGCCCTCGGCGAAATCTGGTGGCCGCTGATAGCGGCCGGGGGGCGCGAGGTCGGGGTCGGCCTTCAGGCGCAGCACAATCTTCGTCCTGGGGGGCTTGCGATCCAGCGTCGCAGCGGCGAACAGCAGCTCAGGGGCCACGGGTTCGCGGATGTTGCGGCGGTACAGTTCGAGTACGCCGTCAAGGCGATCTTTCCAGCCGGTAACGGTGCGGCTGAGCAGGCGCAGGTCGCGATAATGTTTCAAGCCTTCCTGAAAGCGGTGGGAGGCCAGCAGCGACTGCAGGTAATAGGTTTCAGGCACGTCGGGCAGGTCGCGCAATTCCCAATCACGACTGGACTCGTCATTGGCGTCGCGCAGCACCAGGGTGTTGAGCATCACGCCACTTTCGATGGACTGCTGGGCGGCACGTTGGCGCTGGCGGTTGAGCTCCAGCAGGTCGATCGCCTTCTCGTAGTATTCGAGTGCCTGGGTGTGGGCGCCGATGCGGTCCAGCGTGTAGGGAATGGCCAGCGAGGCCTCTTGCACGGCCGGGTCCATGGGGTCGCGGCCCATGAGCTGGGTCCATGCGGCAAGCGCCCGCTGCAGCGACTCTTCTTCGTCTTCGCCCATTTTGGCGCGGGAATAGATGGCAAAGCCCGAGCGGCGAAAAACCCCGTCTTCGATGTAGCCGGGGCGCAGGACGCCGCCCAGGCTCATCATGGTGTTGTAGGGGTCGGTTTCGTCATCGAGGGTCGAGGTGCGAATCTGGCGATCGCCCCGCGGTTGCAGCTCGGCCCAACCCAGGCCCAGCAGCGCGCGGCTGGATGAAGGGCCCTCGGCGCGGATGCGTTGCAGCGTCGCCTTGGCGGTGCCGCCCTGTTCGTTCTGCAGGAAATTCCAGCCCAGCACCAGATTGGCGCGGTCTCGAATCGCATACTCCTCCTCGGTCCGGGCCGTCATGCGGCCAACGCGGTCGAGGGTGTCGCGGCCTTCCAGAGCGCGACCGTCGTTGATCAGCGCCAGCCCGAGGTTGTATTGCACGAAGGGATCGTGGCGCCCGCCGTCATCGACCTCGGACAGCGCCTTGAGCATCTCGATGGCGTCGCCGTACTGGCCCTTGGCCAGCAGGACCCGGGTGACCTGATACTTCCAGGCATTGAGCTCGTCTTCCGGAAGGCTGTCGCGCAGCGTGTTCAGGGTGCGCAGTGCCGAATCGTAGCGCCCGCGGCGGAAGTCCTGGTCGGCCACCAGCATCTGGGAACGGACGTACTGCATGCTGTCATTGCGGCCCACGCCGGCCAGCCGGTAAAGCTGTCGGGCCTCAAGGATCGAGAAGCCCAGATAGGCGTCGCCCATGAGCCACTGAAAGTCCCTGGGCATGTCGTCGATCGGGGTGCGGCCTGCAGCGCCGTTCAGCTCGATTGCCGCGCTCAGGTAGCGCTTTTCGGCCATCAGGGCCTTGGCGGTCTGCACCCGTACGTCTTGATCGCTGCCGGCCTTGTAGAAGCCCGGCGAATTGGTGCTCTCGATCAGCACGGGGCCATCGCGTTCGGTCTGTACGGCGCGCTCCGAATCGCTGTACGGCAGCTGGGGGGGCACGCCGGAAACGGTTTGCGCCAACGCAGGCGCGGCCCATGTGCAGACCAGCAGCGGTGCCAGCCACGGTGCAGTGGATCGGAAGTTCATCATGGTTGCTCGCGCAGGACCTGCGCATCGAGGCCGCGCCGGCTGCCGCCGGTGCGGATGAAGGCACTCCGCTCCGCCTGGCCGCCGGGCTTGGTCCACCGCGCCCTGAAAACGACCGAAGTGGTCTTGGGCAGCTTTTCAAACTCGACGGCGTGTTCCATCACCACAGGCTCGGCACCCTCCTTGGCGCTTGCGTATTGGCCGGTCATCCGCAGATGAACGCGATGTGGGCCCGGGTCAAGATTGGCGAGCAACAAGCGCTTCAAGCCTTCGCTGCGCTGCAGGGCGAGGGCTTGCGTCTCTTCGATCTTCACCGTGACGACCGGGCGCTCATCGATCTGCACCGAGGCTTCAGACACCAGCAGGTCATCAAGCTCAACCCCAAGGTAGACCGCGGTGCGGGTCAGGCGGGGGTAACGCACTTCGTCTTCGACGGCCTGCGCCGCGGCGTTGAAGCGCAGTGTTTCGAGGCGTAATTGTTCAGCCACCTGATCGCGCTTGAGCAGCTCGGGTTCGGTAGGCGCGGCGTGCTGGGCGAAGGCCGTGCACCAGCAAAGCAACGTCGGGGCAAGTAACGCCCATCGCGCGGGTCGATTCATCGAGATCAGGGTTCGGGAAAACACGTAGGTGAGTCTAGCAAAGCGCCCTCAAGCGAGCGGCCCGCATTTCAGAGTGATTGCGCCATCCGTCACCCGTTTGGTCCCCACGATGCCGCCCGGCCTGGGCATTGGGCGGCGCGAACCGGACGGCGTCAACATCTTTCAGGCACGGTGGCGGCTCAGATGTCGTCACCCCAGGGGGTCGGTCGGGATTCCGGGGGGGGGCTGGTGGATTGTTGGCGTGATCCACGAGCCACAAAAAAGTCCGCCGGGCGGGCGGACGGACGCCAATGATGTGAATTGAAATGGTCGGGGAGACAGGATTCGAACCTGCGACCCTCTGCTCCCAAAGCAGATGCTCTACCAAGCTGAGCTACTCCCCGACGGGGTGATGGTTGATTTATCGGTCTCGGTATTGCGCTTCGACCCGCTCGTCCTGACCCTTGATGTCAACGCAGACGGTGGCGGTGGGGCGCGCCAGCAGGCGCGGAATGCCGATCGGGTCGCCGGTTTTTTCGCAGTAGCCGTATTCGCGATCTGCGATGCGTTTCAGGGCTTCATCGATCTTGCGCAACAACAGCGACTCGCGCTCGCGCAGGCGCAGGTCCAGCCAGTGTTCCTCTTCGGCCGTGGCGCGGTCTGCGGGGTCGGCGAAGACCTCGCGCTGGTGCAGGCGTTCTTTGGCGTCGACCTCGCGCGACAGTACCTCCTGGCGCATTTCGAGCAAACGAGCGCGGAAGAACGCGGTCTGCACTTCGTTCATGTACTCGTCTTCCGGCATCGCGCGGACCATGGCTTCGGTCAGCTCGCCCGCTGCGGCGGGCGCTGCCTTGGTGGCCGCCTTGCTGGCCGCAGCACCCGCTTTTGCGGCGGGCGCATTCTTGTTTGCCTTGGCCTTGGCCTTGGCCTCGGCGTCGGGAATGTCAGCTTCCTTCCGGGTCGCTCGGGAGGGCATCGGCCATCTCCTGTAGTGGTGGCACATGGTTCGCCGTGATGTCACGGCGAACCATTATCTGCGAAGTGGTGGTGTATTGACGGTCAGCGCGATCGTGACGGTGGATGGCGTGCTGCCGAAATGGGCGGCGCCAGGCCCCAGCCTCGCGACCGAGCCGCGCATTCTGCCAGATTGCCCCGCGTGCGGCGACATGCCGGGCAACGACGACTCTGATCCCGGCCGGATGCCGCGCCGGGATCAGCCCTTCAGCCTTGCGATTGCCCGCCAGCCGATGTCATTGCGGTGGTGCTCGCCGCGCCAGCGGATGGCCTTGACGCCTTCGTAGGCCTGCTGCTGGGCGTCGATGATGTCGTCGCCCAAGCCCACCACGCACAGCACCCGGCCGCCGCTGGTGAGGACCTCGCCGGCCTGGAGGCGAGTGCCGGCGTGGAACACCTTGACGCCCGCCGGCACGTTGCCAAGGCCATTGATCGCGTCATCTTTCGCCGGTGAGGCCGGATAGTGCTCGGCCGCCATGACCACGCCCAGCGCGGCGCGCGGGTCCCACGACGGTTGGTGGCGCGCGAGCTGATGATCAACCGCCGCATCGAGCAGCGCCAGCAGGTCGCTGCGCAGGCGGCTGAGCAGCGGCTGGGTTTCGGGATCGCCGAGGCGGGCGTTGAACTCGATGACCTTGGCGCCGCCGTCGGGGTCGATCATCAGCCCCGCGTACAGAAAGCCGGTGAACGGCGTGCCCTCGGCCACCATGCCGGCCAGGGTGGGTTCGATGATGGTGCGGCAGATGCGGGCGTGGATGGCCTCGGTGACCACCGGTGCCGGTGAATAGGCGCCCATGCCGCCGGTGTTGGGGCCGGCATCACCGTCGAAGACGCGTTTGTGATCCTGACTGGTGGCCAGCGGCACGTAGTCGGTGCCGTCGGCAACGACGATGAAGCTGGCTTCTTCGCCGTCCAGAAAATCTTCAATGACCACTCTTGCGCCGGCCTCGCCGAGCAGGCTGCCGCCCAGCATGTCCTCGACGGCGGCTTCGGCCTCGGCCAGGGTCATGGCCACCACGACGCCTTTGCCCGCCGCCAGACCATCGGCCTTGATGACGATGGGCGCACCGCGCGCCCGCAGATGCACCAGCGCCGGCGCAATCTCGGTGAACACCGCGTACTGCGCGGTGGGAATACCGTGCCGGGCCAGAAAATCCTTGGTGAACGATTTGCTCGACTCGAGCTGGGCGGCCGCCCGGGTCGGCCCGAACACGCGCAGCTTGGAGGCGCGAAAGGCGTCCACCAGGCCCTTGGCCAGCGGCCCTTCAGGCCCGACGACGGTGAGATGCACCCGTTCGCGCTGTGCCAGCGCCACCAGTTGGTGCACATCATCGGCGGCGATGTCGACGTTCTCGCAGCCGGGCTCGGCGGCGGTGCCCGCATTGCCGGGCGCGACCAGCACGCGCGACACCTCGGGCGACTGCGCCAGCTTCCAGGCCAGTGCGTGCTCGCGGCCGCCATTGCCCACCACCATGACGGTGTGGCCGGGGGTGGAGTGAATGCGATCGTTCATGGGCGGTTACAGGTCAGGGTTGCAGGGAGGAAATTCAGGTGAGCCACAGCAGCGACAGCATCAACGCGCCGGTGTAGTAGACCGGCGCCACGCTGACGGCCCAGAGACGGCTGAACAGGCCGGTGTGCGCAGTGCTGCGATAGAGCCACAACGCGGCCACGCACAAGGCCATTTCAGCGGGAATCGGGTAGAGCGCGAAGCCCGCCAGCGTGTCGACATTGCGCGGCGATCAGAGCCGCAGCGGCCCGGCCATCCACTCGGCGGCAGTAAAGACCAGGCCGCCCAGCAGCGCCGCAACCAGGTAGCGCGCCGATCGACCTTGATCGGCCATCAGCGTCACCGGGAACAGAATCATGACCCACAGGCCCACGAAATACAGCGGTACCGCGCCGCCGATCCGGTCAATGCCGTGGTCGTGAAAGTGTAGGGTTTCGGTGACCGACACCCGTACCCAGTCGGGCAGGACCGTCAGCGCCGAAACCCCCAGCATGAACAGCCATCGGCCGACCCAATCGTGCTCGCCGCGCAGCATGGCGTACAGCGGCAGCAGCAGGTTGTAGGCGATGGCCAGCACCATCGCCCAGCGCCCGAACTGTGCGGCGGGGGTGGCCAAAACCACGCCGGTCGCCAGCAGACCGAAACCGGCGTGGAACAGCAGCACCTCCCGAACGGAACGGTTCATTGCGGCAGGGCGGGCAGGGCGTCGAAAAGGGGAGTCAGGGCAGCCCAGACGCCGTCGGGGCCCTCCATCTGCGGGTCGTGGCCGATCCCGGGCAGGCGCACGGTGTCGGGCCGCGGCACCAACTCACGGCAACGCGCCACCCTGTGGGCACCCGACACCGGGTCTTCGGGACCATTGATCAGCCGCAGCGGGCAGCGGGCGTTCTGCAACGCGCCCATCCAGCGGCCGCGATGCTGGATGCGGTCATCGATGTAGCGGATCAGTCGATGCAGCTGCCGATGGCCGTGATGCAGGGTCAGCAACGACCAGAAGGCATCCAGCGCAGCGGGTGAAGCTTGCGTGGCAGGGCCGAACACCCGCGAAAAGCCGCGATTGAAAGTGCGCTGGATAAGGCTCATTTCAGGCAGGCGGCCACAAACTGCGCCAGGTGGCGCACCGCCTGCGTCGCCTCGGGGACCTTGCCGGCAAACACCTGCCAGTCGTGCCACAGGCCGGGCCAGCTCTCCAGGGTGGCGTCCACCTCGGCCGCTTGGGCGCGCGCCAGCAGCGCAGCGCTGTCATCGGCCAGCACTTCGGCATCGGTGGACTGGATGAACAGCGGCGGCAGACCGCTCAGGTCGGCCCGCACCGGCGACACGCGCGGGTCGTGGTGGGGCAGATCACCCGCGTAATGGCCGGCCGCCTGGCGCATGACCGGCAGCGACAGCACCACGTCACGGTCGGCCTCGCGGATGTAGCTGTCGGCCTCGCAGTGCAGGTCCACCCAGGGCGAAATCAGAAAGGCGCCGCTGGGCATGGGCAGCTTGGCGTCGCGAATGGCCAGCAGCAGGGCCATCACCAGGCCGCCACCGGCGGAATCGCCGCCCAGCACGAGGCGCGAGGGAGGCCGTTCGTCGAGCAGAGCGCGGTAGGCAGCCAGCGCGTCGTCGATGGCGGCCGGGCAGGGGTGCTCTGGCGCCAGCCGATAGTCGAGTACGCAGACCTTCACCCGCGCTTCGCGGGCGATCTGGGCGTTGAGCGCGCGGTAGGTGGGCGGCTGACCGACCACATAGGCGCCGCCGTGCAGGTACAGCAGTGCACCTTCGGAATCGCCGGCTTTCGGGATCACCCACTCTCCCGGCACGCCGCCCACGCGTGCCGGCTCGATGCGCACACCCCCCGGCGGCGGCAGCCCCATGAGGCGGGTCAACTGCCCGAGCTTTTCGCGGCGCACCGGCAGCGGCATGTCCGGCGACGAGAAGATGGGCCCGAGGCTCAGGCGCACGACTTTGCGAAACAAGGCGGCGCGCAACGACATCGGGCGCGGCCACGGCGAGGTCTGGGCGGTCACGTGGAAGAGGCTCGTGGATCAGTCGGGCCGACAGGATACGCAACCCCCGCGCCCACGACAGCGCGCGCTGATCAGCAGGATGGCGGTCGGCTGGGTATGCTCAGCCCCTTTCAAGACTCTGGCCCCACGTAATGAAAAGGGTCCGCTTCATGTGGGTCACCGCCACACGGGCCCTGGCGTTCAGTGGCGCCCCGCGCAGGCGCTCGGCCAAGCTGGAGCTCGACCCCTTCGTGACCGACGAGACCTTGATAAGGCCTGTTTGCGATGATGGCCCACGAAGAGCGACGCATTCGTCAGGATCCGGCGGCCCGAGGCACCGAGATCATGAAGCGCGTGTTCGGCGCACGGTCAGGAAACTGAAGGCATTCTTAACGGCGTGCCCCTTGAGGTACACGCTGCCACCCGTTAACGAGGTGGTGTAAAAACCAAAAATGACCATTTTTATCCCATGCCCATGATGATTCGTTTTGCCGCCGTCGCCGCGTTGTCGCTGTCGGTTGTGTTTGCCGCCGCTGCCGAAGATCTTTTTGTTTCTGACGTGATCAACCTGTCGATCCGTGAGCGACCGGCCAACGATGCCGGCGTGATCGGGCAGGTCTCCAGCGGCGAATCGGTGGAGGTGCTGGAGTCGCTGGGGCCGCAGAGCTTCACCCGCATTCGCGACGCCAATGGCCGCGAAGGGTGGGTGACCTCGCGCTACCTGACCCCAGAGCCCGCGGCGCGCGTTCAACTGGAGAAAGCCGAGGCTGCACTGGCGCAGTCCAACCGGGCCTTGAGCGCCTTGCAGGTCGAGTTCGATGCCGCGCAGGCGCGCCTGGTCGATGCGGCGTCGGCCCTGGAACTGGCGGACGAAAACGAGCAGTTGAAAAGCGTCATCACCGAACTTCAGGACAGCGAGCAGCGCTTGCGGGAGAAGGGCAAGGCCGATCGCGAACGGCGCGCCCTGATGCTGACCGGTGCGGGCCTGGTGGGCGGCGGCGTCGTGCTGGGGCTGCTGTTGCCCGCGCTGGGCCGCAGAAAGCAGCGCTACGGCGGACTTTGACCGCCGTGATTGCAGACGCATTCTGCGGCGGGCCCCGGCTGCGGGCTTAACATGGCGGTCCGTTTTCATTGAATCGCCCAAGCCAACGCCATGTCGATTGTGTATTCGATTCGCCCAGCCGACCCCCGTGGCCACTGGTTCAGCGTTGAACTGACCTTTGACGCGGCCGCCGGCGCCACCTTGAGCCTGCCCAGCTGGCTGCGCGGCAGTTATCGCATCCGCGATTTCGCCAAGCATGTGAGCGATGTCGCGGTGACCGATGCCGACGGCGCCGCGGTGCCGTGGCGGCGCATCGACAAGCGCCGCCTGGTAATCGACGGCCGTGGCGCGCCGGTGACGGTTGCCTATCGCGTGTATGCCTTCGATCCGTCGGTGCGCAAGGCCTTTCTCGGCACCGATCGTGGGTTTTTCAACCCCAGTTCGCTGTGCTACCGCGTGGATGCTGCGGCGCAGATGCCGGTCGAACTGCGCCTGATCGCCCCGGATGATGCGGACTGCGCCGACTGGAAGGTCGCCACGTCCTTGCAGCCGCTGGCCATTGATGCCCGCGGCTTCGGGCGCTACCGAGCCGACGATTACGAAGACCTGATCGATCAGCCGGTGGAAATGGGGCGCTTCGAGCGCGTTGACTTCGAGGTCAACGGCATGCCGCACGCGCTGGTGCTGTCCGGGCATGGCAGCGTCGACACCGACCGGGTCGTGTCCGACCTGAAGCGCATCTGCGCGGTCGAGCATGCCCTGTTCGACAACGCGACGCCGCTGGACCGCTACCTGTTCCTGACCCAGGTCACCGCCGGCGGATACGGCGGTCTGGAGCATCGCAATTCCACCGCCCTGGTCTGCTCGCGCGATGATCTGCCCCGCCCCGGGGCGTCTGGCCTTGACGAGGGCTATCGCAACTTTCTGGGCCTGTGCGCGCACGAGTACTTTCACCTGTGGAACGTCAAGCGGCTGGTGCCGCAGGCTTTTGCCGAAAGTGATCTGGGCGAAGAGGCCTACACCCGCGATCTTTGGCACTACGAGGGCGTCACCAGCTATTACGACGACCTGTTCCTGCTGCGTGCCGGCGTGGTGGAGGCGGCCGATTACCTGGACCTGATCGCCCGACAGGCCACGCGCGTCTGGCGCACGCCGGGGCGGCATCGTCACAGCCTGGCCGAGTCGAGTTTCGAGGCCTGGACCAAGTTCTATCAATCCGACGAATCGACACCCAACCTTACCGTCAGCTACTACGGCAAGGGCGCGGTCATGGCCTTGGGGGTGGACCTGCGTCTGCGGGTGCTCGGCACCCACCTCGATGAGGCAATGAAGCGGTTGTGGCAGCAGTTCGGCGCGGCGCAGCAGCCGGTGCCCGAAGGCGGGTTGGCGCAGGTGATCATGGCCCTGGCCCACGAATGCGGCGGCGAGCAGGGGGCCACGGCCCTGCGCAACTACTTTGACCGTGCCCTGCACGGCACCGAAGACCTGCCCTTGGCGCAAGACCTGGCGGTGTTCGGGGTCGAGGCCGAGTTGCGCGTCAGCCACGGCGCCACAGACCGCGGCGGCCGCAAAACGGGCCGGCCCGAGCCCAATTTCATCGGCGTGCGCGGCAAGCCGGTCGACGGTGGCTTCCAGGTCACCGGTGTGGTGGCGGACGGCCCGGCCGAGCGCGCCGACCTTGCCGTGGGTGATCGCCTGATCGCGATCGACGGCTGGCAGATCAAGCCGGCCAAGCTGGCCGCGCAATGGGCGGCCCTGGCGCCGGGCGAGCCGGTGACGGTGCATCGATTCCGCGATGAAAAGCTGATCAGCTCGGTCCTCACGACCCAGGCGCCCGTGGCCGACACCTGGACGTTCTCGCTGGTCAGCGACCCCGCGCCGGACGTGGCGGCCCGGCGCAAGGCCTGGCTGGGCGTCTGACCGTGCTGGTACTTTCCGGAACCTGGGCGGTCGTCATCACGGCGCTGCTGGCCTATGCCCTGGGCCTGGTGATGGGCGGCATGGTGATGACCGCCCTTAAAGGGGGCGCCGACCTGCGCGATACCGGCAGCGGCAATGTGGGCGCCACCAACGCACTGCGCACGCGCGGCAAGGGCTTTGCGGCCGGGGTGCTGCTGATCGACGTTGCCAAAGGCGTCATTGCCGTCTGGGCGCTACCGCGCCTGATGACCGACGATGCCACCCTGCAGAGTCTGCTGGCCTACGTGGCCGGCGCCGCCGTCACCGTCGGGCACTGCTACCCGGTCCTCTACGGATTCAGGGGCGGCAAGGGCGTGGCGACTCTGGCGGGCGTCTTCGCGGTGCTGTTGCCGGCCGCCCTGCCGCTGGTCCTCGGCGGCTTTGCGCTGGTGGTGATTCTGAGCGGCTACGTGAGCCTGGCGACGCTGACCGCCTGCGTGCTGGCCATGCTGCACGTTGCCTGCTTCGACGCCGCCGGTCTCGGCTCGACGCGCGGCGCCTTCGTCGCCGCCATGGTGGTGCTGGTGGTCTGGAAGCACCGCAGCAACCTCCGCAATCTTGTGGCCGGCCGCGAGTCCCGATTCGAGAACGCGCGGCTTGTTCACCGATTGTTCCGCCGCCCATGAGCAGCTCGGCGCCGGGTGACGACCTGTTGTGGCTGATGCACCAGTTGGCTGACGGCGACTGGCATTCGGGCGAAGCGCTGGCCAGCGAGGCCGGCATCAGCCGCGCGGCGCTCTCCAAACGCGTCGGACAGCTGTCGCGCTTCGGCGTGCAGGTGGCGTCGCGCAGCGGCCTGGGCTACCAGCTCCTCACGCCGTTCGAGCCCCTGTCGCTGGACGCCCTGAAACTGCCCGATGGCCTGCGGGGCAGCGTCGTGCGCGTCACCGAATCCACCAACGCCGACCTGTTGGCGGCCGATGCGGCGCACGATCCACAGATTCGTTTTGCCGAGTTTCAAACCGCCGGACGCGGGCGTCGCGGCCGGGTCTGGCAGGCGCCCTACGGCCAACAGTTGATGATGTCGCTGGCCTGGTCGTTTGCCTCGTGGCCCGACGATCTGGGCTGTCTGCCGCTGGCGGTGGGCTGTCGCCTCGCCGACACCCTGCACCGGCTCGGTGCGACCACCGTCCAGGTGAAATGGCCCAATGACCTGGTGGTGGACGGGTGCAAGCTGGGCGGCATCTTGCTGGAACACCGCGGCGAAATCGGTGGCGCCTGCCGGGTGATCATCGGGCTGGGCTTGAACCTGCAACGCTTCACCGACGATCACGTACCCGACCAGCCGTGGATCAGTCTGGATCAGTTGCTGCCGGTGCCGGTTGCACGTAACGCCGTGGCTGCGGCCATCAGCCAGGCGTTGTTCGCCCTGCTCAGCGATTATCCGAGCGCGGGATTTGCCGCCTGTCGGGACAGTTGGCAACGTCTGGACGCCAGTTACGGACGGTTTGTGCGCATCATCGGCGTCGGCCCGGTGATCGAGGGCCTTGCCCAGGGCGTCGATGCGCGCGGCGCGCTGCAGGTGCAGGCGGCCGACGGGCTGCACAGCGTGTTCAGCGGCGAGGTGTCGATGCGATGGGCATGACCGCCCCCGACCTGCTGATCGACATCGGCAATTCCCGCGTCAAATGGGCGCTGACCCCGCTACGGCAGACGGGCGCGCTGGCCGAACACGAGGCGGCCGCGCACCAGGCGGATCCCGCCGGCATCGTCGCGCTGCTGCCCGAATGCCGGCCGGCGCGCATTGCGGTGTCGCAGGTGCTTGGCGCAGAGCTCGGCGCACGGCTGGGCTTGGCCCTTCAGTCGCGCTACGGCATCGCGCCGGTTCTGGCGCGCGTGCGGCCAGACCATTGCGGGCTGCGGATCGCGTATGCCGATCCCGCCCGCCTCGGCGTCGATCGCTGGCTGGCCATGCTGGCCGCGCGGCGGCTGTCTTCTGCGCAGCCAGTCATCGTCGCCATGGCCGGCACGGCGCTGACGCTCGATGTCGTCGACGCCCACGGTCGGCACCTGGGCGGGTTCATCGCGCCCGGTTTGCACACCGCCCGGCACGCCATGCTGGCCTCCACCCGGTTTGATCACCAGTCGGGGCAAGAAGACCCTGCCGGCCTGGGCACGACCACCGAAGCCTGTGTGGCCAGCGGCGCGCGACTGGCCTGCCTGGGCGCCCTCGACCGAGGCGCCGCCCTGGCGCCCGCCAATGCCCAAAAATGGATTGGCGGCGGAGACGCCGCCACCCTCGCGCGCGATTTGCCCGACTGGCGCGTCGTGCCCAACCCGGTTTTGAGCGGGCTCATGGCAATGTTGGAAGCGACTGACTAAACTGCGCCCCGCAACGCGTCATGCCGGATTAGCACAGTGGCAGTGCAGCGGTTTTGTAAACCGAAGGTCGGGGGTTCAAATCCCTCATCCGGCACCAATACAATCAAGCGAGCCACGCGTTTGCCGCGCCCAGGAAGTGCTTTGACCGTGATCCCCCCGGGAAGCCTGCGAACGACAAAGTCTGAGCCCTTCTCAACGTCGTTGCGCGCGTTGCATCACATCTCCGGGAACTCGAAAAACGGCCCTGCGGCAAAGCGCGACGCTTTTGGTTGCGGAGTGGTGCGCCCGAAGGGAATCGAACCCCTAACCCCGGACTTAGAAGGTCCGTGCTCTATCCAGTTGAGCTACAGGCGCGTTGTTGAAACGATGACCGACCTCGGTGCCGCGGTTTTGCCGAGGTCCTCGGCTTGATGATGCGGTTGTTGCGTCACGCTGCTGGGCATCGCGTGTTCGGTCATCGACGACGCGGCGGCCAACTTGCCGTTCAGCGTGACCGACGGTCTTGATGCGGCTGTCTGTCGCATCGCGAGGAGTTTAAGGTGTTTCAGGGTCGGGTTGGCGGGCTGTTGTTCAATGCGCGGGTGACAGCGGTGCCGTCACTGCGCGGGGGGCGTCCGTTTTGTCGGGCGGGTTTTCGGGGTACACCAGCAAGGCCAGCTCGGTGCGGCTGTAGACGTCGAGCTTGCGGTAGATGCGGTAGAGGTGATTGGCGACGGTAGACGGCGCGATACCGATTTTACGGGCTGCCTGTTTGAACGACAGCCCTTGCGAGACTGCCAGTACGATCTCGCGCTCGCGGGTGGTCAGACGGTCCAGTGGGCCGGCCGGCCACAGGTGCAGCACCCACAGGTCGCCCATCGACTCGCAGCGCACGCACAGGGCGTCGTTGATCATTTGTTGGGTGCCGGGGGGCGGCAGATCGAAGGGCAGTGTCTGCGGGTCGCGGCGGCCGGGAAAATGCCGATCAAGAAAATCCAGGAAGCGGGGTTGGGATTCGTGGAAGCGGCCTTGCGCATCCACCACCGCTGCTGCGCCTGACGGCAGCTTCTCGTGGATTTTGGCGAGGTGCAGGAAGAACAGGTGCGAGGCGGCGTTGACCAGGTGGAACGGCAGCCGGCGTTGTCGGGCCAGGTCGGTTTCGGTCCAGACGCGGGCCGGGTCGCGCCGGTACAGCGTGATCAGCGAGTACAGGCCGCTGCGCGGGTCCAGGTGTGCGGTGGCCAGCACCCGGGTGATGCCGTGCGGCGCAAAGGTCCGCTGATAAAACGCGGACTTGAAAAGGGCTTCGTCGGGCATGACGCGCTGCAGGTCCACAGGTTCGTCGAGCTGGCGCAGCATGACCGGCAGTATCGGGTTGATGCTGCGGGTCTCTTCGAGCAGATGCGGGAAGTCTTGCGGCAGGCCACCGGTCACGGTCACGCTGTGAAAGCGCGCGTCGGACAGCAGGCCCGTGCCCCACAGGGCGAAGTCGTGATCGACGACGCTGCGCAACTCATTGAGGGCCCAGGCGCGGTACTTTTCCGGCGCCACCGACAGCGCCCATCGATACAGGCGGGCAACGTAACGGTCGACGGGGTCTACAGGGTCACTCTGCGGCACGGCTGCGTCTCGTTGGCTGGAGGAGGGTGGGCCCTAAGGCGATTCTGAGCATACGGGGTTGTCAAGCCGGCAACCGGCCCTTTCCGGCGGTTCGATGGTGCCGCAGGCAGGGGCCGGCTGCCGTGGCCGTGACGCCAGCGCGCCCGGCGTCACGGTTGTGGCGGCACGACGCCCAGGGCCTCTTCGACGCTGGTGTCACCGCGCAGCACGCGCGTCGCGGCGGCGCAGCGCAGCGACGTCATGCCCTCGGCCAGGGCGGCCGCACGCAGACTGACGTCATCCACATCGGCGCGAATCGCGGCCTGCAAGGACGCCGACATGCGCATCATTTCGTAGACGCCGACCCGGCCGAGATAGCCGGTATGGCGGCAGTGTTCGCAGCCTGCGGGGGTGTGGGTGGTGGTGGGGCAGGGCAGGTGGCTTTCGGGCCCCACCAGGGCCAGCCACTGCTCGGGGCGGGCCGGAGTGGTGGTCTTGCAGTGCGTGCACAGGCGGCGCACCAGCCGCTGGGCGACCACGCCGACCAGCGTCGCCCGCAGCAGGTACGGTGCCACGCCGAGGTCGATGAGGCGGGTGATGGCGCCCACCGCATCGTTGGTGTGCAGGGTCGAGAACACCAGGTGCCCCGTCAGCGCGGCCTGGGTGGCGACCTCGGCGGTTTCCAGATCACGAATCTCGCCGATCATGATGATGTCCGGGTCTTGGCGCAGCAGGGCGCGCACGCCGTCGGCGAACCCCAGCCCGATGGCGGTCATGACCTGCATCTGGTTGAAGGCCGGCTCGACCAGTTCGATGGGGTCCTCGATGGTGCAGACATTGACCTCGGGCCGTGCGCAGTGTTTCAGGGTGGCGTAGAGCGTCGTGGTCTTGCCCGAACCGGTGGGGCCGGTGACCAGGATGATGCCGTGCGGTTGCGCTGCCATCGACCGCCACAGCGCGGCCTCCGCATCGTCGAGTCCCAATGAATGAAAGTCGCGCTTGAGCACGTCGGGGTCGAAGATGCGCATGACCAGTTTTTCGCCAAACGCGGTGGGCAGTGCCGAGCAGCGCAACTCGATCTCGGTACCGCCCGGCGCCCGGGTCTTGATGCGGCCGTCCTGCGGGCGACGCTTCTCGGCAAGGTCCATGCGCGCCAGCATTTTCAGGCGGCTGGTGACCGGCGGCATGACTGCGGCGGGGATCTGGTAAACGTCGTTGAGGGCGCCGTCGATGCGGAAGCGCACGCGGCCATGTTCGCGACGTGGTTCCAGGTGAATGTCGCTGGCGCGACTCTCGAAGGCGTATTGCAGCAGCCAGTCGACGATGGCGACGATGGGCTGGGCTTCGGCATCGAGCTGCCCGCTGCGCGACAGTTCGACCAGTTGTTCGAGATTCTGCAGGCTGCCGGGCACGGCGCTGCCGCCGCGCATAGCCTCGGCGCCCTTGACCGATCGCGCCAGGGCATAAAACTCCGCCAGATAGCGCTCGATGTCCTGCGGGTTGGCGAGCACCCGTTCGATGGGCCGGCCAATGGCTGCGCTCAAGTCATCCTGCCATTCGGTCCAGTAAGGCTCTGCGGTGGCGATGATCACCTTGTCGTGACTGACCGACAGCGGCAGGATGCCGGCGCGGCTGGCATAGGCAAATGGCACCAGGGAGGTGATTGCCCGAGCATCGAGGCCCAGTGGGTCGATCTTTTGATAGCGCAGGCCGCTCTCGGCGGCGAGCCATTGGGTGAGGCGGTCGGCGGTCCAGACCGTGCCGGGGTGGGCAAGGTCAGGCAGCGCCTGATCGGCGATCAGGACAATCGGGTGACGTTGCGAGCTGACCTGCGACTGGCGCACCCAGCAGTCCTTGGCGCTGGCGGCGTCCAGCCGCTGTGCGGCGACCAGGGCATCCAGCAGCGCGCGCAGGTGCAGGCGACCGCGGGGGAGTGCAACTCGACGGGGTGAGGCTGCGTTCATCCGGCAACGCTAACGCAAGCGGCGGGTGGAGGCGCGGCTCGGGTCCGGTCCGCAAGGGACCGAGGTGGCGCAGGTCGTGTTTCGGGTCAGGGCTCGGCCATGCGCACAAGTACCAGCGCGCTCGCCCCCGATCGGTGAAAATGCGGCACGCATGATCAACGCAAGACGCGCTGCGGCAGCCCCGAGGGGCTGGCAGCGTGAATCTGGGTTCAGGAGGATGGGTGACACAACGACCGAAGCTGATGTGGGTGGCGCTGGTGGCCGCGCTGTGCGGGCTTTCAGGCTGTGCCGCCACCGGTGGCTTGTTTTCGGGTTGGGGCGCGCCGGATGAGGTCGAGGTGCGCGAGGTCCGCCGCGCGCTGGCCTGCGGCAGCATCACCGAGACGGTGCTGCTGACGCTGTTCGATGGCCCGACTGCCTACGCGCAATGGGAGGCCCAGCGCGGTGCGCAACTCTACGGCGATGCGGTGCTGCCGGCCGGCCAATACCTGCTGGTCGAAATGGGCCGCCGGGGCTTTGCGGGCTATGGCATGGCCGTCAGCCGCGTGGCGCGACGCAAGGGAGACACCTTGATTCTGCGCGCCACCTTCATCGAGCCGCGCGCCGGCGCCGAGCCCAGTGGCGAGGCGGTGAGCCCCTGCTCCCTGATCAGGTTGCCCGACATGGCAATCGACAGGGTCGAGCTGGTCGACGAACAGGGTGACCGTCGTGCCACCCTCAAACTGGTGCCGAAGACATGAGCCGTATTTACACGTGGGTCTGCTGTTTCGTGGCGCTGATGCCCGGCTGGGCGGCCGCGCAACCGGTGGTGGGCGCTGCCACCCCCATCGAGGCGGTTCAGCGCTTTCATGAGGCCCTGAAATCCAGCGATCCCGAGACGGCGATTCTGCAGTTGGCACCCGATCTGGTGGTGTTCGAAACCGGCTTTGCCGAAGCCCATCCGCGCGCCTACGCCGACAATAATCTGGCGCTCGATCTGGCGTTTGCCGTGGTCACTGACCGGCGGATCGTTGAACAGGTGGAGCGGGTCGAAGACAAGATCGCCTGGGGGCTGACACGCTCCGAACTGACCAGCAAACCCGGCACCGATCCCATTGCCCTTCGGCAGACCGAAACCATGATCCTGCGCCAGTACGCCGATGGGTGGAAGATTGCCCACATTCACTGGTCAGCGCATCCTTTTGAACGCGACTGACCAGCCACCGCGCAACGATCTGAAGGACACTGACCCATGTTGAAAGGACTGCCCGCGCCGATACACGGCGCGATCATGGCGCTGCTGCTGCTCGTCAACACCCTGTTCTGGGTGGCTCCGCTGTACGTGCTGATTGTGGTCAAGTTGCTGACGCCCAGCGGCACCGCGCCAAGGCGCGCCCTGGACCGCGCCATCGCCTGGCTCGCGCAGTCGTGGTCCATGTGCAACATTATGTTTTCGAAGGTGTTGATGGCCGTAGAGGTCGAGGTCAACATCGAGCCCCAGCTCAATCCCAAGGGCCAGTACCTCGTCTGCTGCAACCACCAGACCTGGAACGACATCTTCATGCTGATGTACGCCTTCGGCCGTCGGGCGCCGTTTTTCAAGTTCTTTTTGAAGCAGGAACTGATCTGGGTGCCGCTCCTGGGGCTGGCGTGGTGGGGGCTCGACTATCCCTTTATGAAGCGCCATTCACGCCAGGATCTGGCGAAGAATCCGGCACTGCGTGGCAGCGATATCGAAACCACCAAACGCGCCTGCGCCCGCTATAAGGGACAGCCGGTGATGATCCTCAATTTTCTTGAAGGCACCCGCTTCACCGCCGAGAAGCACCGGCGCCAGAAATCGCCCTACACCCATCTGCTCAAGCCCAAGGCCGGGGGCTTTGCCTTTGCCTTGTCGGCCATGGGGCGAAACCTGGACTCTCTGCTGGATGTCACCATTGCCTATCCGGGCGGTGCGCAGGGCTTCTGGCCGTTCCTGTGCGGCCAGGTCAAGCAGGTGCGGATCGACGTGCGCGAACTGCGTATCCCCGATGAGTGGTTCGAGGGCGACTACGAGGGCAGCCAGCCATTTCGCGCAGGCTTTCAGCGTTGGCTGGCCGACCTTTGGCACGAAAAAGACGCGCGCATGGCCCACATGCTCAGCGCTGAGGGGACGTCGGCGACCGCCAAGCCTGATTGACCCGCTCCAGCGGGCTGCCACGGTCCAGCGCCGCCACCAATGCCAGGCAACCGGCCGCCGAAGCGGCCATGCCCACGACCAGCAGCACCGCGTAGCCCAAGTGGTCACCGATCAGGCCGCCGGCGAAGACGGCCGTGCCCATCACCAGCACGATGATGCAGGCCAGCAGGGTGTAGTCGGTGCCGCCGTGTTCGGGGTCCGAGGCATCCATCATCAAGGTGAACAGGGCCACCGTGGCCATGGCGCCGCACAGGCTTTCGACCACGCTGCCCGTCCACAGCATCGCCAGCGGCGCGACCCCCAGCGACGCCAGAAGGTAGGGCGCGATGCTGAGCGCCTGCAACATGCCGCACAGATACAGCGCCGTGCGGCGTTGCAGCGACCAGACCAGCAGACCGCCCAGCGCCGCGCCCGCCAGCGCCATCACCGAGCCCACCGTGCCTTTGACGAGGGCGATGTCGGTGTTGCTCAGGCCCAGGTCCACCATCATCGGTCCAATGTGCGCCGAGGCCATGGTGTCGCCAAACTTGTAGGCGGCAATTAGGCCGATGAAGCCCGCCATGCCGGGGCGACGCAGGCGTGACCACCAACCCAGCATCAACTGCTTGAACGCCGGGGTGACCACTTCCGGGGCGCGGGCCGCGACCGGCGCGGGCTCGTGCATGAAGAACACCGGAATCACCGTCAGTGCCAGCAGCGCCGCCATGCCGGTGAGCATCACCGCCCAGCCTGCCACGGCGTACAGCCACAGCAGCAGTCCCCCGCCGAGGATCATGCCGATGCGGTAGCCACCCACCTGAATGCCGTTGCCCAGACCACGCTGCGGCGCCGTGAGCAGCCTGACCGCCAGGCCATCGGTGGCAATGTCTTGGGTTGCGGCCACGCAATTGAACAGGAACAGCGCGATGAACAGCGCCGTGAAGTGGCCATCCAGCGGCAGTGCGGTCAGCCCCAGCGCCAGCACCACGCCGGCAATCTGCAGGGGCAGCAGCCAGCCGCGCCGGGTGCCGCGGTGGTCGACCCAGGGGGCCCATAGGAACTTCGTGGCCCAGGGGATGAACAGCAGGCTCACGGCGCTGATGGCCGTCAAGGAATATCCCTGCTCGCGCATCAGCACCGGCAGCGCCTGGGTGAAAAAGCCGTAGGGCAAGCCCTGCGCCAGATACAGCGCCGCCAGCAGCAGGAACAACCGGTGCTTGCTCACCGGGTCATCATGCTTCGCCCGGTGGCGGTTGTGCCGTTGTGGGCGGCGGCGGCGGCGGCGCGGGCGGGGGTGGCGGGGCAGTGGGCGCGGCGCCCTCGCCGGTGCGCGACAGGCCTGCGGTGATGACGAAGCGCATCGCTTCTTCAAAACCCAGGTCCAGTGGCGTCAACAGGGCGCGGGGTAACAGCAGGGTGTAGCCGCCGATCTGATAGCTCATGGGCAGGTACACGGCCACTTCATCCTGTTCGCCCGCCATCGGGCTGCCGGCCAGATCCTCGACCGTGACAAAGCCCACCAGCCGGATTGGCATGTTCGGCAGTTGCACCGTGACCACCTGGCTGAAGCGACGATTGGAGTCGCCGGACATCAGACCGGTGAGGTCGCGCACGGCACCGTAGACCGTCTTGACCAGCGGAATGCGGTTCATCGCCGCCTCGATCCAGGCCAGCACCTGACGGAACACCACACCGCGGACCCCGATGCCGACCAGGAAGATCAACAGAACGGCGAGAATCAGGCCCATGCCCGGAAGGTAAAGCGGCCCCGGCAGCACCGCGTTCAACAGGCCGCCAAGCAGCGATTCGGCGGCCCCGATCAGCCACATCACGACGGCGGCAGTGATCATGATCGGCAGCACCGCCAGCAAGCCGGCCAGAAAGGTGCTGCTGAGCCGTCGCAGGCGCACTTTGGTGCGTCGGTCAAAAACGGGTTGCGAACTCATGAACAGGTCCAGGCATAGGCGCCCAAGGTGGGACTGGCCAGCGTGATGCGATCGCCGGGGGAGAGGGGGCCGACGCCTTCGGGGGTGCCGGTGAACAACACGTCGCCGGGCATCAAGGCCCAGAGCTGCGAGATCAGGTGAATTTGCCGTGCCACCGAATGGCACATGTCGCGGGTGTGGCCGTGCTGCCGCAATTCACCGTTCACGTGGCAGGTGAAGCTCAGCGCCTGCAGGTCCTGCGCGAGGTAGGGCTTGAAATCGCCCAGCGGCGCACTGCAGTCGAAAGCCTTGGCCCGCTCCCAAGGCTCGCCGCGGCGCTTGAGTTGCGATTGCAGGTCCCGCAGCGTCAGGTCCAGCCCCAGCGTCAAACCTGCGACACAGTCGAGGGCCTCGTCTTCGGCAATGTCTCGGCCGCCGCCGGTCAGCATCACCACCAGTTCGGCTTCGTGGTGAACGCTGCCCAGGCCGCGCGGCAGCACGATGGACTCACCTTCCGCGACCAGCGCCGAAGCGGGTTTCATGAAGATAACGCAGTCATCGTCGATCGCTTCACCGGGCTGCGCAAGCTCCGCCACATGCGCCGCGTAGTTCTTGCCGATGCAGAAGATGCGATGAGGGTTCATGGCGGCGCGGGGCCCCGGTAGCGTCAGGTGTCCGTAGTGTGCCAGTCGCCGGGCACAAAAAACCCGGCATTGAGCCGGGCTTGAGACAAACTGCAGGTTCTCAGATGCGGGCTTCGATCCCGAAGCGGGCAAAGTCCTTCTTGTTGAAATTGTCGCGGAACATGTCGCGCAGCTTGGTCGCCGTGGCGTCGTAGGCGCCCTTGTCGGCCCAGGTGTTGCGCGGGTTGAGGATGGCGCTGTCAACCCCCGGGCAGCTTTTCGGCATTTTCAGGTTGAGAATGGGCTGGGTCTCGGTCTCGACCGCGTCCAGCTCGCCGTTCAGGGCCGAGTTGAGCAGGGCACGCGTCACCTTCAGGCTCATGCGCTTGCCGGTGCCGTAGGGGCCGCCGCTCCAGCCGGTGTTGAGCAAGATGCAGCGCACATTGTGCTGCTGCATCTTTTTCGCCAGCAACTCGGCGTAAACGTTGGGCTTGTGGGCCATGAACGGACCGCCAAAACAGGCCGAGAAGGTGGGTTGCGGCTCGGTGACGCCCACCTCGGTACCGGCGACCCGAGCCGTGAAGCCCGAAACGAAGTGATACATCACGTCTTTCGGCTCAAGAATACTGATCGGCGGCAGCACGCCAAACGCGTCGGCGGTGAGCAGCACGATGGTTTCGGGATGCGGACCACGCCCGTTGGGCATGGTGTTGGGCACGACCTCAAGCGGGTAGCTGAAGCGGGTGTTCTCGGCGATGGCGCCGTCGTTGAGGTCAAGCTCGTCGGGGTGGCACTCTTCCATCTTCTTGCCGGGCAGCGGCGGCACGTTTTCGATGATGGTTCCGGGCTTCGACAACGCTTCGGCAATGACCGGTTCGGCGGCCTTGTCGAGGTTGATGAGCTTGGCGTAGCAACCGCCTTCGAGGTTGCACAGGCCGTTGTCCGACCAGATGGTTTCGTCGTCTCCGATCAGCCGGCGCGAGGCATCGGCCGAAAGGGTGGTCTTGCCGGTGCCGGACAGGCCGAACAGGATGGCCCCGTCGCCCTTCTCGCCGACATTGGCCGAGCAGTGCATGCTCAGGCGACCCTGCTTGGGCAGCAGATAGTTGCCAACCGTGAAAATGGTTTTCTTGTTGACGCCGCAATAGTCGGCGCGACCGGCCACCAGGCAGATGCGGTTCCGGGTGTCGATGATCACCGCCGCTTCTGAGCGGCTGCCGTCGCGCTCGGGCTCGCAGACGAAACTCGGCACGTTGAGCATGGTCCAGCGGCGGGCGTCCACGTCTTTGACGCCGGGCAGATCTTTCGGAAACATGTTGTCGCAGAAAAACGCGTGGGTCGCGTATTCGCCGACAAAGCGGTAGGGCACCGCGAAGTCGGGATCGGAGCCCATGAACAGGTCCTTCACATACAAGGTGGCCTGCCTGGCGTTGAGGTGCGCCACCACGCGTTTGATCAGACCCTCGTATTTCTCGGGGTCATAGCCGCCCAGGTCGGCCTTGAACCAGATCTCATCGGCCACCTCGGGCCATTTGACGGCGAAGGTGTCCTTGGTGCGCCGGCCCGTGCAGTCCGGGTCGGTGTAGAACACCAGCGGACCGTCGACACCGAGTCGGGTCGGGAAGGCTTTCCGTTCGTCCGAGGGACCACCGCGGCGGACCCGGCCCCGGTCGTTGGCGACGGCTTCATGAAACAATTCGGGCTTGCTGAGGTTGACCTTGTAACTGACGGTCTTGAGTCCAAAAAGTTGTTCGAGGTCAGCCTGTAAGCTCATTCGTGATCCTTGAGTCGCCGGGTGCGGAGAGCCGCGCATGTTAAGTAGCGCGGTGTCGCACCGCAAGCCGGACGGCCCCCGGAAGCGTTCCCGCGGCTCTTATACTGGCGGCTCGAACATGCTGGAGCAACGCCATGATGTCTTGGGTGAAAGTGCTGGCGGGCTTGACCTGCTGGGGTGTGAGCCTGGTGTCGGGCGCCCAGCCCAATCGCTCGCCGGAGGCCTATGGCGATCCGGACAAAGGGCAGTTTGGCGACCCCGCCCAAGGGTATTTTGGCGATGCCAGCCGCGGCGAGTTCCGGCGGTACAACTTCAGTCGGGTGCAGGAGGGCTCGGTGCCGATGCTCGAAGGCACGCCGGTCGAGCGTTTTCAGGAAGTGCCGGTGCCCCCGGCACGTTCGGCGACCGCTCCGGCCCCACGGCGGGACCCGCCGGCGGGCGCGCCCTATCTGACGCTGGACCGCCCACTGGACTGAGTCGACTGAAGCCGACCGGGCCTGACTCAGCTGCCTTCGGGCAGCTTGAAGCCGGCGACCGACTGACGCAGTTGCGCCGACAGAGACGAGAGCTCGGCCACGGCTCGGGCGGTTTCGGCAGAGGCGCGTGAGGTCTGCGTCGAAATCTCACGGACCGCCTGCATGCGTTGCGCAGCATCGGTGGTGCTTGCCGACTGGCGGCGGGCATCCCCGGCGATTCCGGCGATCAGCTCGGCCATGGTCTGCGAGCTGAGCTGCACCCGGCTCAGGGCGCCACCGGCTTCTTCAGCACTGCGCGCGCCGTTGACCACGTTGTGCGTCGACCGCTCCATCGACACGATGGCTTCGTTGGTGTCGGCCTGAATGGTCTTGACCAGCGTTTCGACCTGGCGGGTGGCGGTGGAGGCGCGTTCGGCGAGGCGTTGTACCTCTTCGGCCACCACCGCAAATCCACGCCCCTGTTCGCCCGCCATCGCGGCCTGAATGGCCGCATTCAGGGCCAGGGTTCCTGTCTGTTCTGAGATGTCGTTGATCAGCTCGATGATGTTGCCGATTTCCTGTGACGATTCGCCAAGGCGCTTGATGCGCTTGGACGTGTCCTGAATCTGCTCGCGCAACGCCGCCATCACATTGATGGTGCCGCGCGCCGTTTCGGCCCCACCCCGGGCAACATCCACCGACTCCTCGGCCTGATCGGCCACCGACTCGGCGCGTTCGGCCACGCCCGACAGCGTGGCGGCGGTTTCGGTCATCTGCAGGGTCAGCGAGGCGATGTCGCTGGCCTGACGCTCGGAGCCTGCGGACATGTCCTGGGCCAGCTGCTGGGTGGCGGTCGCACCAGCGGCGACCCGCTCCGAGGTCTGGTTGATGGTACCCACCAGCGCGCGCATGTTCTCCACGGTGTAGTTGAGCGAGTCGGCGATGGCCCCGGTGAAATCTTCGGTCACGGTCACGTCGACGGTCAGATCGCCGTCGGCGAGGTTGGTGATTTCATCCAGCAGGCCGAGGATCGCCTGCTGTCGCTGGGCATCGTTGGTTTCGGCGGCGACCAGGCGCTTGGTCATGCCGCGGGTCGCAATCAGGCCGTAGGCCACCAGCAGTGCGATGGCCAGTGCCACGGCGATGGCGCTGATCACCGGATAAAACGCCAGCTGTGCCTCGCGCTGCTCCAATTGACCGGCAAGCACGCCCGCAGTGCGGGTGACGCCGGGAACGGCCTTGGGCAGGTCAGCGGCCAGTGCCTGTAGCATGACGGCGGCGTCGACCCGCGGGCGCAGGCCATCGACCGTGGTGGTCAGTGCCACCAGGTCGGGCGCCACCAACTCGGCCAGCGCGCGCGTGGCCGGCTCGCCCAGCATTTGCGCATGACGGGACTGGATGTCGTTCACCAGCGCGACCATCTGCTCGTAGCGCTCGCGCGTGGCCTGGCCTTCACTGAACAGGCGCGACGCCGCGCCGGCGAGTCGATCGAGGCCCACCAATTGCTGCGCCACCAACAGGCTGGCAACCGCATTGGCCCGTTGACCCACCAGGCGCTGCGCCAGCTCAAGGTGCATCGCATAAAGACCCTCAGGACCGCGCACCATCTCGGCCAGCCCGCGTGCTTCGGTGAGGCCGGTGTCGAACTCGGGCCTCAGGCCGATGATGCGATCCGAAGGGGCCTGCAGTTGGCCCCAGGCGGCCCGCAGGGCCGCCGCGTCGTCCTGCATCGACGATGGCATCGCAGGCAGATCATTGATCTCGTTGCCCTGGATCAGACCCAGGGTCTGCTCGTCCACCGCAGCGGTGAGCGTACCAATCACCTGCAGGTCGGGCGCCACGCCGCGACTGATCTCGCCGCTGGCACGGGCAATGCGCGCAGCGCTCTCCGGGATGCTGCGCACGGTTTCCAGCCACAGTCGGCCCCGGTTTTGGGCGGCTTGGGTGAAGAGGGCGATCAGCAGGGCCAAAACCAGCAACCCGATGGCGCCGATGAGCAGTACAGAGTCTTGTCGTCGCAGCATCGCGCCGATGTCCTGCCCGGTGGTGTCTGCCATTCCCTTGTCCCCGATTCAGTGTGGTGCCGCGTGTGGCGAATGCCGTGCTGCTCAGCGCTCGCCCAGAACCTGCTCGATCATCTTGACCAAGTCGGCGTCCTTGAACGGCTTGACCAGATACGCCTTGGCACCCTGGCGCAGCGCCCATACCCGATCGGTTTCCTGATTCTTGGCGCTGACCACGATCACCGGAATCTGTGCTGTTGCCGGGTCGCGGGACAGGGTGCGGGTGGCCTGAAAGCCGTTGACGCCCGGCATGACCACGTCCATCAACACCGCGTCGGGCTGTTCTTCGCGAATGCGCTGCAGTGCGTCTGCGGCGTCGCCGGCGATGCTGACCTCGTGCCGGGCTTTTTCGAGAATGCGTTTCAGATTTGCCGCATCGGTGGGTGAGTCATCCACCACCATGATCTTCGCCATTCTTTGGAGTCCCTGTCGGCCTGAGTGGTTGACCCCGAAGCGCCGTTCGGGGTTGCGGGCGGCCCCGCGCAAGCGCCTGTTTCGACTTGACTATACCGGACAAAATGGCCGTTGCGGCGGCTTAATCGGAGCATTGGTGACGCGCCACGCCCAGGTGCCAGCAGGCCGCCACGCGATGGTCGAAAGACAGGCCAGCCAGCGGCGTATTGCGGCCGCGGCTCAGCAGCCGGGCCGGGTCCAGCGTCCATGGCGCGTCGGGCTGGATCAGCGCCAGATCCGCAGGTTGACCGGCCTCGATGCGTGGCAGGCTCAGCCCCAGACGCCGGGCCGGGGCACAGGTGAGCCGATGCACGGCCGTCAGCGCCGGCACCTGGTCTTCGGTCATCCATTTCAGTGTCAATGGCCACAGCAGTTCCAGCCCGGAGGCGCCGGCCGCGGTGAGCGGGAATGGATCACGCTTGGCATCGGCTTCGTGGGGCTGGTGATCGGAGCAGATGGCCTCGATCACCCCGGTCCTCACCGCGTCGCGCAGCGCCAGACGGTCCGCCTCGCTGCGCAGCGGCGGCATCAGATGCGCGGCCGGGTCGAAGCCGGCCAGCGCGGCATCGGTCAGGAACAGTTGGTGCGCGGCCACATCGGCACTGATCGGCAGATCGCGGGCCTGAGCGTTGGCAACCAGTTCGGCGCCGCGTGCCGTGGACAGCCGGCCGAAGTGCAGGCGCGCGCCGGTGTCTTCCACCAGCGAGATCCAGAAGCGCATGGCCGCCACCTCGGCCGCCACCGGAATCGGCGACAGCCCCAGCCGGGTTGCGGTGGCGCCCTCATGGGCACAGCCGCCGTTGGCAAGCCGCGCGTCCAGAGGCTGGATGTGCACGGTCATGCCCAGCCCGCGGGCGTATTCCAGCGCGCGCCGTGCCAGCAGCGGGTCATCCAGCGGCGCCGAGGCCTGCGAAAGCCCCACGCAGCCGGCCGCCTTGAGGGCGCTCATCTCGGCCAGCGCCTGCCCGGCCAGACCCTGGGTGAGCGCGCCCAGCGGCATGACCCAGGGGCTGCGGGCGGCTTTGGAAATACGCAGCACGCGCACCACCATCGCGGGTGTGTCGAGCACCGGATGGGTGTCGGGCGGCAGTGCGAAACGGGTGATGCCGCCGGCAAAGGCGGCGCGGGTTTCACTGGCGAAGTCGGCCTTGGCCGTGTGGCCCGGCTCGCGGAAGCGGGCGGCCAGATCGACCGCGCCGGGCACCAGCCACTGGCCGCTGGCGTCCACATGATGGTCCACCGTGCCCTCGGGCGCGGTACCGGGCGTCAGCACGGCGGCGATCTTTGTGCCGTCGATCAGCACGTGGCGAGTGCCGTCCAGCGCTTGGGCGGGATCAAGCACGCGGGCGTTGGCAATGAGCGTGCGACTCATGGGCGTGCCCCGAGAATGCGGTCCATGACCGCCATGCGGACCGCGATGCCGTTGTTGACCTGCTCAAGAATCACCGAGCGCGCGCCATAGGCCATGTCGCCCTCGATCTCGACGCCGCGGTTGATCGGGCCGGGGTGCATGACGATGGCGTGCTCGGGCAGTCGTGCGGCGCGCTGGTGGGTGAGGCCGTAGTCGCGGTGAAATTCACCGAGGCTGGGCAGAAACGCCCCCAGCATGCGTTCCTTCTGCAGCCGCAGCAGCATCACCACATCGACGTCGCTCAGGGCGGCGTCAACGTCGTGGAACACCTGCACGCCCAGCGCGTCGATGCCCGCAGGAATGAGGGTCGGCGGCGCGGCCACGCGAATCTCTGCCGCCCCCAGGGTGCGCAGTCCATGGATGGCCGAACGCGCCACCCGCGAGTGCAGGATGTCGCCCACCAGGCAGAACTTCAGCCCCGCGATGCGGCCCATGCGCTGGCGCACCGTGAGCAGGTCCAGCAAGCCCTGGGTGGGGTGGGCGTGACGGCCGTCACCGGCATTGAGAATCGCCACGCCGGGCGCGGCATGCGCGGCAAAGAAGTGCGCGGCACCCGAGGCGTCGTGGCGAATCACGAACATGTCGGCCTGCATCGCCTCCAGCGTTTTCAGCGTGTCGAACAGGGTCTCACCCTTGGACGTCGACGAGGCTGCGACCTGCAGGTTGAGCACGTCGGCCGACAGCCGTTTGGCGGCCAGCTCGAAGGTGGTGCGGGTGCGCGTCGAGGCCTCGAAGAACAGATTGATGACCGTGCGGCCCAGCAGGCTGCTGTGCTTCTTGTCGCCCTGACGACCGGCGTCCAGATAGTGATCGGCGTGATCGAGCAGATCGGTCAAGGTCGCGGCGGGCAGTCCTTCGAGGGTCAGCAGGTGTTGCAGGTGACCTTCGGCATCGAGTTGAGAGACAGCGATCATGGCGCGGATTATGCGCGAGGCGGGGCCGATGCGGAATCGCAGAAGGGCCGCAGCCGGCCTGCTGCGGCCTCCAGAAACCATTGCTCAAGAATGATTCTGGCGGCCTCGGCATCGCGGTCGGTCTTGCGCACGCGTCGGCTCATCTGCCCGCTGGCGCGGGCTCGGCGCAAATGATCGTCGGCGCTGCGCGAGCTGTAGCGTTCGTCGCACAGGTACACGGCCACGCCGTAGCGGTGCTGCAACTGCAGCGCGAACGAGGCGGCCAGCGCGGTGGCGGCCTGCGTTTGCCCGTCTTCGGTGAGCGGCCAGCCGATCACCACGGCGTCGGGCGCCCAGTCGCGCCACAACCGGTCGAGGCGGGCGATGTCATCCGGATGCAGCGTGGGCAGGGCGCGGGCGTTGCCGGTCAGCGCCTCGCCAACGGCCACGCCGATGCGCTTGTGGCCCACATCAAAGGCGAGAACGGCCATCAGCTGACCGGCAGGGCGGCAGGCGCCTGGCGCAGCTGGGGGGTGACCACGGCGTGCCCCGGTGGCGCGGCGGCTTCGGGCGTTTCGTCATCGGTCCGGGGCACGCGCGTCGACTCCCTAAGCGTGACCGGCGTTCTGGGTGAGCTGCGTGACGTCGACCCCCAGCAACCGGGTTGCGGCCTGCCAGCGGTCGTGGGCGGGGGTGTCGAACAGAATCTGCCGGTCCACCGGGGTGTTGAGCCAGGCATTGGCCAGCACTTCTTGTTCCAGTTGCCCCTCGTCCCAGCCGGCGAACCCTAGGGCGACGAAGTAATGCTTGGGGCCGTCTTCGGTGCCCAGGGCGCGCAGCACGTCGCGCGAGGTGGTGATGTGCAGGCCGCCCGGCAGGTCCAGTGTCGATTCCCAGCCGCCCGGCGCGTCGTGAATCACGAAGCCGCGCTCGGGTTGTACCGGGCCGCCCCAGAACACCGGCGCGTCTTCGTCCAGCGCGGCGCCGTCGAGGTCCATCTGGCGCAGCACGTCCACCAGCTTGAGGTCCATCGGCCGGTTGATGACCAGGCCAATGGCGCCGTGATCGTTGTGTTCGCACAGCAGCGAGACGGTGCGCGAAAAATGTTCATCCTGCATCGCCGGCATGGCGATCAGGAACTGGTTTTTGAAGAAGTCACTCATGGGTCGAAGTGTATCCGTCCGCCGTCGTGGCCGGCAGGCGTTGCAGCAGGCGTTGCGCCAGCCAGCCGGTGGCCAGGCCCAGGGCCAGTGCCATGGCCAGTAGCAGCGGCAGCAGATGCAGCAGCCCAGGGTGGGGCACGAACACCCGCCAGGCCAGCAGAAACTGGCCACTGACGTGGGCCACGGCCGACAGCGCAGAGGCGCCGACCACCGTCAGCGGCAGCCTTGGCAGCGCGCGGTTCCAGCCGGTGGCCAGGGCCAGGGTGCCGAGGCTGAGGCTGGCGCCGGCGGCGGCCAGCCAGAAGCCCGGGGCCATGAAGCTGCCGACCAGCAGGCTGCCCACCAGCACCCGCAGGCCGGTCACCCACACGGCGCTGCGCAATCCCCAGCGCGCCCAGACGATGAGGGTGATCACGTTGGCGAGACCAGGCTTGATGCCGGGCACCGGCGACGGAATGCCGGCTTCAACCAGGTGCACCAGCACCGCGATCGCCGCAAAGCCGGCGATCTGCGCGTCCGACAGCGATGGCCGCCCGGGGCTCAATGATTCACCGCATCCACCGCGCCGGCCCCGCTTCCACGCAGGCTCACCGACACGCGGTTCGGCAGGCAGGCGCTGCTGTCGCCGGCGGTGTTGAGCCAGCCGCGATGGATGCACACGCGGTTGCGGCAGGGGCTTTCGACGAAGCGCAGCCGGCCCGGCTCGACCCGCAGCACGCTGATCCCCTGATGGCCCTCGATGTGGTGTTCTCCGGGGTGGCTGAGATCGAGTGTGGCCACCAGTTCGCCGCCCACGCGGATCTCGGCCTCGGTGGCGGGGCCGCCCGGCGTCCAGAAGGCGGCAAAGCTCAGGCCGACAACGCCGAACAGCACCATCACCAGCAGCCGGTCGGCAAGGCTCACGGCAGCACGGTGACCGCAACCCCGGTCGACGCCTGAAAGCGATCGGCGAAGGCTTGCGTGGCCTGCACGCGGCCGTCGGCACCCATGACCATGGCCTGATCGATGCCCATTGCCCGGGCGGTGTCGCGCCAGCCGTCCGGTCCGGCCACGAACAAGGCGGTGCTCGCCGCATCGGCCAGCACCGGGTCGGAGGTGATCACCGTTGCCGAGGTCAGGCCGCGGGCCGGCCGCCCGCTGCGCGGGTCGATCAGGTGGTGGTAGCGCTGGCCTTCGAACTCGAAGTAACGCTCGTAGTCGCCGCTGGTGAAAATGGTTTCGTCGCCCCGGGTGGTGACGATGCCCATCAACGGCTGCTCGGCGCGCGGCGGGCGGGGGTGGCGCACGCCGATGCGCCAGGGCCCGTCGCCCTTGCGGCCGCGGGCGACCACGTCGCCGCCCATGTTGACCAGGTAATGCTCAAAGCCTGCCGCGCGCAGCGATGCGCCGATCTTGCCTGCGGCGTCGCCCTTGGCGATGCCGCCAAAGTTGAGTTGCACGCCGGGTGCGGGACCATAGTGCGCGGCGTCCAGTGCGGGGGCCGCGGCAATGGCCGCCAGTGTTGCGGCAATGGCCTCGTCATCCGGGGGTTGCGTGCCGAATGCCTCCTGACGGTTCCAGCCCCAGAGGTCCACCAGCCCGCCGACGCGCACGTCGAACAGGCCCCGGCTGGCGGTGGACAACGCGGCGGCGCGGGCGAACAGGGGGTGCAGTTCGGCATCGATGCGGGCGGCCTCGCCCTTGGCCAGCGCCTGGTTGACGGCGCTCAAGCCGCCGTCGGTGATGACGCTCCAGCGCTGCTGGTAGGCCGCGATCATGGGGCGGATGTCATGCATCGCGGCATCGAACTGGTCCTCTGTCTGCCCCGATTCGAGATAGACGCTGACATTGATGAGCGTGCCCAGACCGAGGAATTCTTCGATGACCACCTGGTCGTGTTCCGGCTGCCGCTGCGCCAGCCAGACGAACAGCAGCGCCAGGGCCACGCCCCAGGCGGCCCGCTTGAAGAACTGCTTCAGGCGCTCATCCATCAGCGTGCGACCAGGCGGGCGGTGATGGCCTGCATCAGTTGCCCGCCAATGTCGAGCGCATAGGCGGCGTCGAGTTCGCGGGCGCAGGTCGGGGAGGTGACGTTGATCTCGGTCAGGCAATCGCCGATCACGTCGAGGCCCACGAAAAGCAGGCCGCGGCGTTGCAGTTCGGGGCCGACCTGATTGGCAATCCAGCGGTCGCGCTCGGTCAGCGGTTGCGGGCGGCCGCTGCCGCCGGCGGCGAGATTGCCGCGCGTTTCGCCCTGCATCGGCACCCGCGCCAGACAGTAGGGAACGGGCGCTCCATCGACCATGAGAATGCGTTTGTCGCCGTCCTTGATGGCGGGCAGGTAGCGCTGCGCCATGATCAGATGCCGCCCGGCGGTGAGGGCTTCGATCACGGCGCCCAGATTCAGGCCATCACGGCCCACGCGAAAGATGCCGCTGCCGCCCATGCCGTCCAGCGGTTTGAAGATGACGTCACCGTGCTCGGCGTGAAAGGCGCGCAAGGTCGCGGGGTCGCTGGCGATCAGCGTGGGCGCGCAGCACTGCGGAAAGCGGCTGATGAAGAACTTCTCGTTGCAGTCCCGCAGGCTCTGTGGCCGGTTGACGACCAGACAGCCCTGCGTCTCGGCCAGCTCCAGGGTGTAGGTGGCGTTGACGAAGGCCATGTCGAACGGTGGGTCCTTGCGCATCAGCAACGCGTCGAGTTGGCCCAGCGGTGCAACGCTGGCATCGCCCAGGGTGAACCAGTCGTGCGTGTCGTCACGCACGTTCAGCGCGCGTCCACGCCCCAGCGCCACGCCGTCACGCACCCACAGATCGTTCATCTCAAAATAGCGGATCGCGTAGCCGTGACGCTGCGCGGCGAGCAGCAGCGCGAGGGTGGTGTCTTTGTAGGGCTTGATGGCCCCGATGGGGTCCATCACGACGCCGAGCGTTCGCGACATGGGCAATCTGTCCTGAGGTGTACGGCCGAGGGATTTGGCCGAGCGCAACTTTACGCGATGCCCGTTCACAGGCAGGGGCGCCGACGGTGTGCGTGCTCAGGGCTGGACGGTCCGTAAACCCATGGCCGCCGCCATATCGGTGTCGAGTTCGCGCGGGGGCCGGGCGCCCTGGGTGAGGCCGAAAGGCCCGGCGTAGTCCCACAGCGCCCAGCCGATGCCGCGGGCCTGCATCAACCCGGTGACATCGTTCAGCCACGCCCGCCGATGCGCCGGCGCGGCGTTGGCGCGGTACACGCCGAACTCGCCGCACCAGATCGGCACGCCGTGGCGCCTTGCCCATTCGCTGGCGCGATCGAGCGTACGGGCGAGGCGCGCGCGGTTCCAGCGTTCGTCACCGTAGTGCGCGAGGTGGGGTTGTACGTCGGGTGCCGCGCGCTGCAACGGCGCGGCCACCGCCTCGGGTGAAGACGGGTAGGGGAATCCCGAAAACGACACCCACATGGGCCAGCCCCAGTACGCGCCCTGATGGGTGAAGTTCTTAGGCTCGTAGAAGTGAAAGGTGTAGATCAGGTTGCGCGCGGCCAGCGGCGCAAAGGCCACCAGATCGTCAACGTCGGCATAGCCGCCGGGGGACACGATCACCGTGTGTTGGGGCGCGATCTGCCGCAGGGTGGCGACGATCTCGGTCATCAACTGCCGGACCGCCGCCGGGTCGTCATGCTCAGGCTCGTTGAGCGCCTCGAAGGCCACGGCGGAGACCGGCCAGCGCGACAGCGGCTGCGCCACGCGGGCCCAGGCCTGCATCAGCTGTTTGCGGGCGGCGGGGTCGGCAAACAGCGCGTGCTTGTAGGCCGCTTGTGGCTGCAGGGCCAGCACCACGGCCAGCCCGGCGGCGCGGGCGGCATCCAAACCTGCCATCAGCTCATCGAGCGCAGTGGCGCTGGCCATCAGCCACTCGGGATCGACGCCAATGCGCACGTGGCCGAGGCCCAGTTGCCCGATCAGGCGCAGATCGTCAGGGCCAATGGCCGACTGCGCGGCGACCGCTTCAAACGCGGCGCGGTGCGTGAACCAGTGACTCAGGTTCACGCCGCGCTGCAGGGCGTCGAGCAGCGCAGGCGCAGGCGCCGTTGCGCTGCGTGATGCCCCGCAGCCACTGGCCATGACCGCGAGCACGACGCTCAGCAACAGGCGCCCCAGGCGCCGCGCGCGCGGCCGGCGTGGCGTGGCGGCGCGGTGGGTCATCAACACGTCGCCTCAGGCCCCGGTGCCCAGCAGCCCGATGATGCCGAGCAGAATCAGATAACCCGCGACGATGTAGTTGAGCAGCCGGGGTTTGACCAAGATCAGGATGCCGGCAATCAGCGACACCAGCGGGGCAAGGCTGAGGGTGATGTTCATATCGATTCCAGGTGGATGACGAACCTGCGGCAGAGGCCAAAGGGCTGCCGCGGATCGTGTCACAGGGCCGCCGGCGCGGTCGATGACCCGGCGCGGCATCGCGGCGGTCGGCCGCGCCCCGGGGCCGCGAATACGGTAGCGTTGCGGGCATGGACAGTCCCCGACTCGCGGTCCTCATCGATGCCGACAACGCCAGGGCCGATTTGATCGAGCCGCTGCTGGCCGAGGTGGCCAAATATGGCGTGGCCAGCGTCAAGCGCATTTACGGGGACTGGACTCAGCCCAATCTCGGCAGCTGGAAGCAGAAGCTGGTCGCCCATGCCATCCAGCCCATGCAGCAGTTCGGCTACACCACCGGCAAAAATGCCACCGACAGCGCGCTGATCATCGATGCCATGGACCTGCTGTACACCGGCAACTTCGATGGCTTCTGCCTGGTGTCGTCCGACAGCGACTTCACCCGCCTGGCCACGCGCCTGCGGGAGTCGGGCAAAACCGTGTACGGCTTTGGCGAGCGCAAGACACCGCGGTCGCTGATCGCTGCCTGCGACAAGTTCGTCTACGTCGACATTCTGCGGCCCGAACCCGCCGCCAAGCCCACGCCCGCCAAAAAGACCAAGGCCAAGGCCGGCGAGCCTGCAACGCCCAAGGCCGAAGCCGCCGCAGCGCCCAAGCTGGCCAAGGCCGACCCGCAATTGAAGGCCATGTTCGACGCCGCGCTGGAAGCCTCGGTAGACGATGACGGCTGGGCCCACCTGGGCGCCATCGGCCAATACATCAACAAGCAGCAGCCCGATTTCGACGCCCGCAACTATGGCCAGAAGCGGCTCAGCGATCTGGTGGCGGCCACCACCGGCTACGAACTGCAGACGCGTAAAGGGGCTGACGGCAAGTCGGGCGCGCACTACATGCGCAAGGCGCGTTGAGGGTTTGTGCGAGCTGGCTTAAGGCGCAATCGCCACCGCTGCGGCGATGTCGCTGTCTTCGGCGCTCAGCAATTCGATCAAGGTGCCGCGCCGGTCGATGACCGCAACACTGGGCACTTGGCGAACGCCGAAGGCACGAAAGATTGAGCCATCGGGGTCTAGCGCCAAAGGCACTTGGGTTCCGGTGGCTTCGCGATAATCATGCACGTCTTGCGCTGACGCCCAAAGCGGATTGGACAGTGCCACCCAATCAACCTCGCCGGTCTCGGCGAGCTTTTCGACCGCTTCGCGATAGCGCTTGCACTGCGCCGAGATGGCCGGTCGTGTTTCAGCGAGATAGGACTCGCACCAAGGAGAGAAGAACAACACGGCGCGGGGGCGCGGGGCGTCTGCGCCGCCGAGTGGCATCTTGTCGCCCGACATTAATGTGACGGTGAAATCACCCACCAGATCCCCTTCCGCGATGACGGGTGCGGTGGCGGGCTGATCGGCCTGGGCGATGGCGGGCTCGTCGCCGTCGCGGCTTAGCACCTGCTCAATGGCGCGATCCAGCTCGGGGCCATCTTTGTGGCCGACGTAGGCGATCAGTCCGTTGCGGTCGATCAGCACGTGCTGCGGGGTCACGCGTAAGTCCAACACTGCGGCCAGCGTGCCATCATCAATCGCGACCGGCATACTCAGTTTTAGCGCCTCGCGGTACTTGCGAACCTGGTCTTCGGTGTCGGTGAAACCGGTGTTGATGGCCACCACTTGCATCTCGTCGCCCTTGGCTTGATAAATCGTCTCGAAGCCCGGCATTTGCTCGCGGCATGGCCCGCACCATGTGGCCCAGAATTTCAGATAGACGGGCATTCTTCCATGCAGGCTCGCCAGATCAATCTTGTCGCCGTCGAGGGTCGTCAACACGGCGGTTGGCCCCGGCGTTCCGATGAGCTGCGCCGCCACTGCTTGTGCGCGGCGCTCGCCTTCGGCCGCGTAGGGGTCATCGGTTTCAGTGGCTTCGGTGGGCGACGCCTCGGCCGATTCAGCGCCAGCGGTCGCCGCGTCTTCTTGCAGATCGGTGTTCTGTGGCTGATTGCAGCCCGCCATCAATCCCGCGCCTGTCAGCAGGACGAACAGTAGTCGGTGCTTCGAAGTGCCGCGGGTGGAGGTCGGCATATCAGTGATCTGAGTGTGGGTTGGGGTGGCCGGAGTGTAGTGCCGCCATTGTCGGGTGCTGCGCCGTTCGACAACCTCAGTCCCGTCCATGGTGAGGCCGTTGTGTCACGGGCGAGCCGCTAGACTGGACTCATGATCATTCTTCACAGCTTTTGGTTGTCTCTGGCGACCTACCGTGTGCGCATCGCCTTGACGGTAAAAGGCGTTGCCTTTGAAGAGCGCACGCACGACCTCACGCAAGGTCAACAGCACGCTGCGGCGTTTCGAGCGTTGAACCCGGCCGGCGCGGTGCCGGCGCTTGAGGGCGCAACGCCTGAGCCACTGACTCAAAGCCTGGCCATTATCGAATGGCTGGAAGAAACCTATCCGGCGCCGCCGTTGATGCCGACCGATGCCGCCGGCCGCGCCAAGGTGCGCACCCTGTTTTTGCTGACGGCCGCCGACACGCACCCGATCGTCGTGCCGCGCGTGCGGGCGCAGCTGGCCCAGCGTTTTGGTGCCGATGAAGCGGCCTGTGCTGACTGGGCCGGGCACTGGTTTCGCGAAGGCTTGGCGGCCTACGAAGCCCTGCTGCCCGAAGGCGCCACACGTTGTCACGGCGAGATGTTGAGCATCGCCGACCTGGCCTTGGCCAGTCATTTGATTGGCGCGGCGCGATTCAATGTGTCGCTGGATGGCTTCCCGCGCGTGGGGGCCGTGGGCAAAGCCTTGATGGCCTTGCCCGAAATCGCGGCCGCGCACCCCGATCGCCAGATTGACGCGCCGGCACGATAGCGTCGCCGCTCCCACTTCCCACCCACACTGAGAGTCGTTATGGACATGCAACTCAACAACCGTCTCGGACTGGTGTCGGGCAGCACGGCGGGGATCGGTTACGCCATTGCTGAAGCCTTGGCGGCCGAAGGTGCCAAGGTCATCGTCAATGGTCGTACGCAGACGGCGGTCGATGCCGCGATTGCTTCGATCAAGAAGGCCACCGGTCACGACGCGCTGGGCTTTGCGGGTGATCTGAGCAAGTCGGAGGTGGCCGAAGCGCTGGTGCGCACGCACGCCGACATCGAGATTCTGGTGAACAACCTGGGCATCTTTGAGCCCAAGCCGTTCGGCGAAATCGAAGACGCAGACTGGATGCGTTTCTTCGACGTCAACGTGCTCAGCGGCGTTCGCCTGACGCGCTTGTGCCTGCCGGCGATGAAGCAGGCCAACTGGGGCCGCGTCATCTTCATTTCCAGTGAAAGCGCCGTGCAGATTCCGGCCGAAATGATTCATTAAGGCATGACCAAAACCGCGCAGCTGGCCGTGTCGCGAGGCCTGGCCGAAGACCTTTCCGGCACGGGCATTACCGTCAACTGCATCTTGCCCGGGCCGACCAAGTCACGCGGCGTGGGTGACTTTGTGGAAACGCTGGCGAAAAGCGAGGGCATGTCGTTCGAGGCCTACGAGCAAGCGTTCTTCGAAAAAGTACGGCCCACGTCGCTGATCAAACGCTTCGCAAGGCCGGCCGAGGTGGCGTCGTTGGCGGTGTACGTGGCCAGCCCGCTCGCGTCGGCGACCACCGGCGCGGCCTTGCGTGTGGATGGCGGTGTGCTCAAGAGCGCGTTCTAAAGGAGTTATCTGCAATGGATCAGGCAAACCAAATCGAAGGCGGCTGTCAGTGCGGTGCGGTTCGTTACGTCGTGACCGGCGATCCGGTCGTGGCGGCCATTTGCCACTGCAGCATGTGTCGTCGCGCCAGCGCCGCCCCGTCTGTGGCGTGGGCGATGTACCCGGAAGGCCAGGTCCGCTTCAGCAAGGCGCCACTCAAAATCTACGCGTCGTCGCCCGAAGCACAGCGCGGATTCTGCGAGGTCTGTGGCACGCAGATTTCGTTCACCGCCAGCTTCTTGCCGGGACTGATCGACATCACCATCGGCAGCCTTGACGACCCCGAAGCAGTACCGCCGGTGCTGCACAGCTGGCATTCCAAACATCTTTCGTGGGCCGAATACGCCGACACCTTGCCGCGCCACCCGAAGCTGCCGCCCTTCGAGTAACCGGCCGACACGCCTCTCGGTCGATGCGCCGAGATCAATCCCTTCGGAGGTTCAAGTGGTTCACGACCTGGAAGCGAACAAGCAACACGCCATCGCGTTCTATCGCATGGCCTATACCGGCGATCCTGCCAACGCCGTGGAGCGGTATGTCGGCGAACACTACCTTCAGCACAACCCACTGGTGGGCAACGGCAAGCAGTCCTTCATTGACTACTTCACCGAAATGGCCGAGCAGTTTCCGGAAAAATCGATCGAATTCGTTCGGGTCATTGCCGAGGGCGACCTGGTTGCGCTTCACACCCATCAGACGTGGCCTGAGGGCAAGGAGTACGTGACCATGGATTTCTTCCGTTTCGATGACAACGGAAAGATTGTTGAGCATTGGGATTCGATCCAGCCGATCCCGGAGCAAACGAAAAATGGCAACCCGATGTATTGAACGCGCCCAATCAACCACTTAGCTGATCCGCTGCGCGGCTTTAGGTCAGCCGGCGGGTCCGCCCCGCTACAATGCGCGCCATGATCACGCTTGCACTTTCCAAGGGCCGAATCCTTGAAGACACCCTGCCCATGCTCAAGTCCATGGGCATCGAGCCCGCCGGTGACATTGGCCGTTTGCTGCGGGTGCCGACCACCGAGCCCGACCTGCAGTTGGTCATCATCCGGCCTGCCGACGTGCCCACTTATGTGGCCTACGGCGCCGCCGACCTGGGCGTGACCGGCAAGGATGTGCTGATGGAGCACGGCGGCGAAGGCCTCTACGAGCCGCTGGATCTGAAGATTGCCGGCTGCCGCCTGTCAGTGGCGCAGGTGAAGGATTCGCCGGCGCTGCCGCCGCAGCACCGGCTGCGGGTGGCCACCAAGTACCCGGCCATCACCCGGGCGCATTTTGCGCAGCGCGACATGCAGGTGGAGATGATCAAGCTCTACGGCTCCATGGAGCTCGCGCCGCTGGTGGGCCTGGCCGACGTGATCGTCGATCTGGTCGACACCGGCAACACCCTCAGGGCCAATGGCCTGGTCGAGACCGAAATCATCACCCACATCACCGCGCGCATGGTCGTCAACAAGGCGGCGATGAAAACCAAGCACGCGGCCATCAAGGGCTGGTTGGCGCGCTTTGCGGAGGCGGTGGAGGCGCGGGCATGACGGCCCTAAAGCCCCAGCGGCTCGACAGCCGCGACGCGGCCTTCACCCTGCAATTGGACGCACTGCTGGACCGCGCGCCCGAGATCAGTGCCGACATCACCCAGGTCGTTGACGACCTGATTGCCCAGGTGCGCGCCGACGGCGACGCCGCGGTGGTGGCCCTGACCAATCGCTTCGACCGCCGCTCGGTGCAACAGGCCAGCGAACTGGTGCTGGAAGCCGCCGCGCTCGAAACCGCCTGGAAGGGCCTGCCCGCCGACCTGCGCGATGCCCTGAGCGCCGCCGCCGCGCGCATCACCGCCTATGCCGAACACCAGAAGATCGCCGCCTTCGAGTTCACCGACGCCCACGGCAACCGGCTGGGCCAGCGCGTCACGCCCATGGACCGCGTGGGGCTGTACGTGCCCGGCGGCAAGGCCGCGTACCCGTCATCGGTGTTGATGAACGCCCTTCCCGCCAAGGTGGCCGGGGTGGGCGAAGTGGTCATGGTCGTGCCGGCGCCGGGCGGGGACCTCAACCCGGTGGTGCTGGGGGCCGCGCATCTGGCGGGCATCGACCGGGTCATCACCATCGGCGGCGCGCAGGCGGTGGCGGCGCTGGCTTATGGCACGCAGACCATTGCCGCGGTCGACAAGATTGTCGGCCCCGGCAATGCCTATGTGGCGGCGGCCAAGCGCCGCGTCTTCGGCCGGGTGGGCATCGACTCGATTGCCGGGCCCTCCGAGATCGTCATCATCAGCGACGGCAACACCGATCCGCGCTGGCTGGCGATGGACCTGTTCAGCCAGGCCGAGCACGACGAGCTGGCGCAGTCGATTCTGATCAGCCCGGACGCGGCCTGTCTGGATGCCGTGGAGGCCGCCATGAACACGCGACTCAGCGCGCTGGGCCGGCAAGACATCGTGCGCGCCTCGGTCGGCCATCGTGGCGCGCTGATTCTGGCCAGGGACTTTGACGATGCCGCCGCCATCAGCAACCGCATCGCCCCCGAGCACCTTGAGCTGGCCGTGGACGACCCGCGCGCGCTGATGGAACAGATCCGCCACGCCGGCGCGATCTTTCTGGGGCGCCACACGCCGGAAGCATTTGGCGACTACTGCGCCGGCCCCAACCATGTGCTGCCGACCTCGCGCGCCGCGCGCTTCTCCAATCCGCTGGGCGTGTACGAATTCCAGAAACGCACCAGCCTCATCGAGTGCACGCCTGAAGGCGCAAAGGTGCTCGCGCCCATCGCAGCCCGCATTGCCGACGCCGAAGGGCTGGCCGCGCACGCGGCCAGCGCGCGGGACCGGAGCTAGCCCCACATGCTCGGCACCTCGGCCACCGTTTTTGGCGGTATCGGATTGTTCCTGCTGGGGATGATCCTCATGACCGACGGCCTCAAGGCCGTGGCCGGCGACGCGCTGAGAGGTTTTTTGGCGCGTTTCACCGGCAATCGCTGGTCAGCGGTTGCCTCCGGCGCCGGGCTCACGGCCTTGGTGCAAAGTTCCAGCGCGACCACCCTGGCGACCATCGGCTTTGTCTCGGCGGGCCTGCTCAGTTTCAACAATGCGATCGGCGTCATCATCGGCGCGAATCTCGGCACCACCAGCACCGGCTGGATTGTCGCGCTGCTGGGCCTCAAGCTCTCGGTGAGCACGCTGGCGCTGCCATTGATTGGCATCGGCGCTTTGGCGCGGCTGCTCGGGCGTGACCGGCTGGCGCAGGCCGGGACGGCGCTGGCTGGTTTTGGCGTGATTTTTGTCGGAATCGACGTGCTGCAAACCGGCATGGCCGATCTCTCGACCCACATTGACCTCAGCCGCTACACCGTCGAGGGCTTTTCGGGCCGCTTGATGATGGTGGGCGTGGGTGTGGTGATGACGGTGGTGATGCAATCGTCCAGTGCGGCGGTGGCCACCACGCTCACCGCGCTGGCGACCGGCACGGTCAGCTTTGAGCAAGCCGCGGCGCTGGTGATCGGCCAGAACGTCGGCACGACCGTCACGGCTGCACTCGCTGCCATCGGCGCGCAAAGGCTGGCCCAGCGCACCGCGCTGGTTCACGTGATTTTCAATCTCGGGACCGGCACCGTGGCGCTGCTGTTGCTGCCGGTGTTTCTGGCCACAGTCGACCTGATGACGGAAACCTGGATCGGCGACGACGCCGCGCTGTCGATTGCGGCCTTCCACACCGCGTTCAACCTGCTGGGGGCCGCCATCTTCGTGCCCCTGATTCCCAGGCTGGCGCGCGCGGCCGAATGGATCGTTTCCGAACCGAAAAATAGCCTGGAACGTCACTTGGATCCGAGTTTGGCCACGGTTCCGGCGCTCGCCCTGGACGCAGGTCGTCGCGCCCTCGATGAAATCGTGATCGAACTGGTTCAGGCCTTGCGCGCGCGACTGTCTACCGGCCATGGCCGGTCCCTGGTGGCCATTCACGAGGCGCTGGAAAAGGTCACGCGTTTTATCGGCCAGTTGCCGAACGTCGAAACCCAGCGACTGCCGGACTGGTCGCTGCTGTTGCAGCAGCTCGACGATGCCCGGCGCCTGGCCCGGCGGATGAACGACGACGTGGCCATGGGCAACCTTCTGGACAGCACCCTGCTGGCACCGCAGCGGGCCGCCTTGCGGGCGGTATTGGACCAATACCCTGCGCACTCCGTCTCGGCCGCACTGCAAGGTGTGCACACCCGAGAGACCATCCTGGCGCAGACCGCCGAGGGGCAACGAAGCGTCGATGAGTCGATGCGGGCGCTCTCGGGGCAACGTCTGCTGGAAGACATGGCCGAGTCATTGAGTCGCCTGCGGCACCTGCAACAACCGGAGCACATCACGAATGCCCAAGGCCAGTGAGGAACAGCGGCTCGACCTGATCAACGCGCAGCAGCGCCTGCGCGCAGAGGGACGCTCGGCCGTGGTGGTGGTGACCGGAGTGGATGGCAGTGGGCGACACCGCCTCGTCAATGCCCTGACGCACGGCCTCGACACCCGCGGCGTGAAGGTCCACGCCTGGAGCCGCGAGGATGCGCCCGGCTCCGATCGGCCGCCGTTGTGGAAGTACTGGCAGGGACTGCCCGCCCAGGGGCAGGTGGCGGTGTACCTCGACGGTTGGTATGCCGAGCCGCTGGATAGGGCGCTGCGCGGGGCGTCGCCCGAGTTGTCCGCCATCCGGCAGCTTGAGGCACAGCTGATCGGTCACGGTTCGGTGCTGGTGAAGCTCTGGGTTGAAAGGCCCTTGGCCGAGGCGCGGCGTGATCTGCGCAAGCGGCTCAAGCGTGAGGCGCGAGACCCGACTCTGAGCGAGCAGCGCGTGTTGGCTGCCGAGGATGGCGCGCAGGATCAACTCGATGCCCTGCGCGCGCACAGCGAAGGCTGGACCATGCTGAGTGGCAAGGCGCCCGAGGTGGCCGCCGATCAGGCGCGTGAGGCGCTGATCGCCGCGATGTCAGCACCGACTCCGCCGGTCCCGGTCCCGGGCCACCATCGCAATCGAGGCGCGCAGGCACTGGCAGCGCTCGACATGAGTGCCGCGCTCAGCAAGAAGGCTTCCAACAAGCAGTTGCCCGAAGCCCAGGCTGAGCTTGCACGGCGGATCTGGGCGGCAAGGGCGCGCGGTCAATCCACCGTGGTGGTGCTTGAAGGCGCTGATGCCGCTGGCAAGGGGGGCGTGATCCGCCGCCTCACCGACCCGCTGGATGCGCGGCTCTTCCAGGTCGTGCCGGTTGCCGCGCCCAGCGACGAAGAGCGCGCCCGGCCGTACCTGTGGCGCTTCTGGCGTCATCTCCCCAAGGCGGGCCAGGTGCTGATCTTCGACCGAAGCTGGTATGGCCGGGTCCTCGTCGAGCGGGTTGAAGCATTTTGTCGGCGGGATGAATGGCAGCGGGCATTTGACGAGATCAATGACTTTGAGGCGCAACTGACCGATCACGGTGCGGTGGTGCGCAAGTTCTGGTTGCACATCAGTCCCGAGGAACAGCTCAAGCGCTTCGAAGACCGCGCCGAGACCCCCCACAAGCGGCACAAACTCACCGACGAAGACTGGCGCAACCGCGAAAAATGGGACGACTACCGCGTCGCCGTGGAAGACGCCGTGGCCCGCACCCACAGTGCCAAGGCACCGTGGACCCTGGTGCCCGCCAACTGTAAGCGTCATGCCCGGCTTGCCGTCATACAAACGCTGATCGACGCGCTGGCCCCGGACTGAGGCCATGCACTACCAGCATCGCTATCACGCAGGAAACTTTGCCGACGTGTTCAAGCACGTGCTGCTGATTGGCCTGCTGGACGCGCTCAATGCCAAGCCCGCGCCGTGGGCCTTTCTCGACACCCACGCCGGCGCCGGTCGTTACCGCTGGGATGACGAAGCCCTGGCCCGAACCGGCGAAGTGGAGGGCGGCGCCCGCCGCATGCTGGCGGCCGAGGGCCTCACCGGCTGGCTGGCGCGCTACGCCAGCCGGGTTCGCGATGACCCCTTCATGCTGCCCGGTTCACCCGCCATCGCCGACACCATGCGGCGCCAGGATGACCGGCTGATGCTGTGCGAAAACGCCCCCGCCGTGGTTGAGACGCTCAGGGCCGAGATGCGCGGCCCCGGCATTGCCGTGCATCAGCGCGACGGCTACGGCGCCTGGGCCCTGCTGCCGCCCGCCGAGAAGCGGGGACTGGTGCTGGTGGACCCGGCCTTTGAAGCACGCGATGAGCTGGACCAGATGCTGACCTTTGCCAGACAGGCCGTCGGCCGCTTCGCGCACGGCATCTATGCGTTCTGGTATCCGGTGAAAAGTCAGCATTCGGTCGATCGCTTCGCCCGGCGGCTGGCGCAGCAGGTGGGGCGCGACGTGCTGGACGCGCGCCTGCACATCGAGGCCCCGCGTGACGGCCGCATGTGCGGCTGCGGCCTGGCCATTCTCAATCCGCCGTGGGCCTTCGCCCAAGCACTGCCCGACGCGCTGCGGGCGCTGCAGGCCGTGCTGGCACAGGACCGCGGCGCCGCCCATCACATCGAGCACCACACCCCATGACCCGCATTCCGAGTGAACCACCCCGTCTGCTGCACGACGGCGAGTTTTTGCGCCTTGTACGGCACGGCCATTGGGAATATGTCCAGCGGCGCGCGGCCAACGGCGCAGCGGCGATCATCGCGGTCACCGATGCGCGGGAACTCATTCTGGTCGAGCAGTACCGCATTCCCGTGGCGGCCAACACCATCGAACTGCCGGCAGGCGTGATTGGCGACGATCCCGCCTTCGCCAGCGAGAGCGTCGAGGCCTCGGCGCGCCGCGAACTGCTGGAAGAAACCGGCTTCCAGTGCCGTGATGCGCGGGTCGTGCTGTGCGGCCCCACCGCGCCCGGCCTGAGCGCCGAAATGAGCCATCTGGTGCTGGCCACGGGGCTGACCCGCGTACACGCGGGCGGCGGCGTCGATGACGAAAACATCACCGTGCACCGGGTGCCGCTCGACCATCTGGGCGCGTGGCTCCAGGCCGCACAAGCACGCGGCTGCCGGGTCGAGCCCAAGGTGTATGCGGCGCCGTTTTTCATCGCCCAGGGGTGAGCGCCGCCGTCTCTGCGGTGGTTTGCTATCGTGACGCTCTAGCTGGGGGTGCCCGCGGTTCATTGAATCGGGGCTGAGATCACACCCTTGGAACCTGGCCACTGCATTCAGGCGGCGAGGGAAGGCTGACCTGGGCGCGCCGTGCCCGTTGCCGTCTCCTCGCGCCGCCTCAAGGAGACCCCATGAGCGCTGTCATCGACCCCATTCACAGCCGAGCCGTGCAACTGTCGGACGAGGTGTGTCAACCCTTTCCCGCCAGCCGCAAAATTTATGTTGAGGGGCCCGGCGGCCTGCGCGTGCCGATGCGCGAGATCAGTCTTTCGGCCACCCGCAGCGAGGCCGGCCTGACGCCCAACGCGCCGGTCACCGTGTACGACACCTCGGGCCCCTACACCGACCCCGAGGTGCGCATCGACCTGCTCAAAGGCTTGCCGGCCCTGCGCGCCGACTGGATCGACGCGCGGGGTGACACCGAGCAACTGCGCGGCCCCAGCTCCATCTTCGGCCGCATCCGCGCCGCCGATGACAAGACCCAGTCGCTGCGCTTTGATCACATTCGCGCGCCGCGCAAGGCCAAGGCCGGCGCCAATGTCAGCCAGATGCACTACGCCCGGCAGGGCATCATCACGCCCGAGATGGAATACATCGCCATCCGTGAAAATGCGCGCCTGCAGGAACTGCGCGAGCACTACCAGCAGGCCGGGTATCTGCGCCGCATGCACAAGGGCCAATCCTTCGGCGCCAATCTGCCCGAAGTGGTGACCGCCGAGTTCGTGCGCAGCGAGGTCGCCAGCGGCCGGGCCATTATTCCCGCCAACATCAATCACCCGGAGCTGGAGCCGATGATCATCGGCCGCAACTTCCGGGTGAAGATCAACGCCAACATCGGCAACTCGGCGGTCAGCAGTTCCATCGCCGAAGAAGTGGAAAAAATGGTGTGGTCCACCCGCTGGGGCGGCGACACGGTGATGGACCTGTCCACCGGCAAGCACATCCACGAAACCCGCGAATGGATACTGCGCAACTCGCCCGTACCCATCGGCACCGTGCCCATCTATCAGGCGCTGGAGAAGGTGAACGGCAAGGCCGAAGACCTCACCTGGGAACTGTTCCGCGACACGCTCATCGAGCAGGCCGAGCAGGGCGTGGACTACTTCACCATCCACGCCGGGGTATTGCTGCGCTACATCCCGTGGACGGCGGACCGGCTCACCGGCATCGTCTCGCGCGGCGGGTCGATCATGGCCAAGTGGTGCCTCGCGCACCACAAGGAGTCGTTCCTCTACGAACACTTCGAAGACATCTGCCAGATCATGAAGGCCTACGACGTGTCGTTCAGCCTTGGCGACGGCCTGCGCCCCGGCTGCATCGCCGATGCCAACGACGACGCGCAGATGGGCGAGCTGCGCACCCTCGGTGAACTCACACAGATCGCCTGGAAGCACGACGTGCAGGTCATGATCGAAGGCCCCGGCCACGTGCCGATGCAGCTCATCAAGGAGAACATGGACGAGCAGCTCAAGCACTGCTTCGAGGCGCCGTTCTACACCCTGGGGCCGCTGACCACCGACATCGCGCCCGGCTACGACCACATCACCAGCGGCATTGGCGCGGCCAACATTGGCTGGTACGGCACCGCCATGCTCTGCTACGTCACGCCCAAGGAGCACCTGGGCCTGCCCGACAAGCACGACGTGCGCGAAGGCATCATCACCTACAAGCTCGCCGCCCACGCGGCGGACCTGGCCAAGGGCCTGCCCGGTGCGCAGGTGCGCGACAACGCCCTCTCCAAGGCGCGCTTCGAATTCCGCTGGGAAGACCAGTTCAACCTCGGCCTCGACCCCGAAAAAGCCCGCGACTTCCACGACCAGACCCTGCCGCAGGAAGGCGCCAAGGTGGCCCACTTCTGCTCCATGTGCGGCCCGCACTTCTGCAGCATGAAAATCACCCAGGACGTGCGCGACTACGCCGCGAAAATCGGCGCCGACGAACAGGCCGCGTTGCAGCAGGGCATGGCCGACAAGGCGGCCGAGTTCAAGCAGACGGGCGCCGAGTTGTATCGCCCGTCCTGATCCCTTTCATTCTCATCCGTCAGACCCAAACAATATGAATCCCGAACTCCCCGACATTCGCCTCGATGTCACCCAATTGCACCGCGAAGAAGCCTTCACCGACCGACGCATCGGCGTATTGCGTCGTTTGGTGCCGGTCACCGTGGACGGCGCCGACGACCCGTCGCGGCCGACGATCTATGAAGGTCAGGCGTCGTTGATGACGCAGGGCGGTCAGTTGCCGCTGCATTTCGGCATTGAGGCCGATAGCCTCGAAGCCGCGTTGGCGGCTTTTCCGGCTGCGGCCAACAAGGCCTTGCAAGAGATGGTGGAAGAGATGGAGCGCATGCGTCGCGATCAGGCCAGTTCCATCGTGGTGCCGGGGCAGGGCGGCGGCGGGCGGATTCAGCTCTAGCCCGATGAGTGCGCGCGCTCTGGCGGGGGTTTGCGGCTGAGCGTTTTCTTCGCTCGCCCCCGCCATGCTGCGCATTCGCAAACTGCAGGACACGACCAGTCCGGCCAATCGCGAGGCGATTGCGCAGGTGCAGGCCATTTTGCGGGCGCAGTTTCCGCTGGCGCAGGCCGCCGATCTGGCGAAGATTCCGCGGCAGCTTGAAGACCCGCTGGCGCATGGCTACCGGTCTGTCCTGTGGGTGGCCGACACGCCGCTGGGGCAGGTGCGCGGCTTCGCCATGATGTTGCACCTGCCGGATGTGGACGCCGCATTGCTGGAGTACGTCTCGACCGCGCCTGGCGCGCACGGCGGCGGCGGGCTGGGTGGTGCGCTGTATGAAACCGTACGCGACGAGGCGCTCAGTCTGGGCGTGTCGGGGCTGTTTTTCGAGTGCCTGGTCGATGAGCCCGCGTTGATCTCGGACGCCGCCGCGCTGAGGCAGAACATCGCCCGCCTGCGCTTCTACGAGCGCTACGGCGCCCGGCCCTTGCTCAACAACGACTACGCCAAGCCGGGCCATGCGGGCGACGAGAACGTCTACTTTCTGATGCTGGACCCACTGGACGCCCCGTCCGGCTTGCGGCGCGACAAGGTGCAGGCGGTGGTTCGGGCCTTGCTGCAGCGCAAGTACGCGTCGTTGATGAGCGCTGCCGAGATCGCCGACTGCGTCGCCTCGTTTGCGGACCCGATTGCGCAGTTGCGGGCGCCGCGTTATCGCCCCAAGGCCGTCGCGGCGCGCCGTCCCCGGCATCCGGGCATTGCCTTGGTGGTCAACGAGGGGCACGACATTCACCACGTGCGCGATCGCGGCTATGTGGAGGCGCCGGTGCGCATTGCGGTGATCCTCGACGAGCTGGACAAGACCGGCCTGTTCCACCGCCTGATGCCCCGCCATGCGCCCGATGCCTTGATCCACGCCGTGCACGCCAGACCCATGGTCGATTACCTGCGCAGCGCCAGCGCCAAGCTGCCGCCGGGCAAGTCGATCTACCCGGTGGTGTTTCCGGTGCGCAACTGGCAGCGACCGCCCAAGGACATCGAAGCCCAGGTCGGCTATTACGGCACCGACACGTTCACGCCGCTCAATCGCAATGTGTGGCCGGCCGCACGCGGTGCGGTGGACTGCGCCGTGACTGCGGCGCAAAGCCTGTTCGAAGGCTTCGAGCTGGCGTACGCGCTGGTGAGGCCACCGGGGCATCACGCCGAAAGGCGCGTTTATGGCGGCTTTTGTTATCTCAACAATGCGGCGGTGGCGGCGCATTACCTGAGCCGCTTCGGGCGGGTAGCGGTCCTGGATCTGGACTATCACCACGGCAACGGCCAGCAGGACATCTTCTACACCCGCGACGATGTGTTCACGGTGTCGGTCCACGGCGCGCCGCCGGCGGCGTATCCCTATTGCGCAGGCTTTGCCGACGAGCGCGGTGACGGCCCGGGACTCGGTTACAACCTCAATCTGCCGCTGCCGGATCGCATCACCGCCGAGCGTTACCGCGAGACGCTGGCCAAGGCGCTGAAGGCGATTCGCCGTTTCGCCCCGCAGTATGTGGTGGTCGCCCTGGGGCTGGACACGGCTCAGGCCGACCCCACCGGCACCTGGCCGCTGAAGGCGCCGGACTTTGCCGCCAACGGCGCCCTGCTCGGGGCCTTGGGCGTGCCGACTTTGGTCGTGCAGGAAGGCGGCTATCGCACCCGCACGCTGGGCATCAATGCCCGCCAGTTTTTTGAAGGTCTGTGGCGAACCCACCCTGCGGGCGCCGCGCGCGAGGGCGAACGGCGGGCCGCGGTCAATCGGTAGCAAGGCCAGCGCCGACGGGCGCGCCGCGGTGGGCTCAGCCGGGGCGGGCGCGCCCCGGAAGAACGGTCGGCCTGGCGACCGGGTCGGCCTCGGGATGATCGAGGTTGTAGTGCAGGCCGCGGCTTTCATCACGCTGCATGGCCGAGCGCACGATCAGCTCGGCAACCACCACCAGATTGCGCAGCTCCAGCAGGTCGGGACCGACCCTGAAGTTGACGTAATAGTCGGCGATCTCGTCGGCCAGCATGCGGACCCGATGCAGTGCGCGCTCCAGGCGTTTGTTGGTGCGGACGATGCCCACGTAGTCCCACATGAAGGTGCGCAGCTCCAGCCAGTTGTGCGCCACGACCACCTCTTCGTCGGAGTCGGTGACCTGGCTGTCGTCCCAGTTGGGCAGCGCGGCGCCGATGTGCCCGGGCGCCGGCTGCGACAGAATGTGGTGGGCGGCCGACTCGCCAAAAACCAGACATTCCAGCAGCGAATTCGACGCCAGCCGGTTGGCGCCGTGCAGCCCGGTGTAGGCCACCTCGCCAATCGCGTAGAGCCCGGGCAGGTCGGTTTCACCGTGCAGGTTGGTCATCACCCCGCCGCAGGTGAAGTGGGCCGAGGGCACCACCGGGATGGGCGACCGGGTGATGTCGAGACCCAGGGCCAGGCACTCCCGGTAGATGCTCGGAAAATGGTGCTGAATGAACTCGGCCGATTGATGACGAATGTCGAGGTAGACGTATTTCAGCCCCAGCCGCTTCATTTCGTGGTCGATGGCGCGGGCCACCACGTCGCGCGGGGCCAGCTCGCCCCGGCTGTCGAAACGCGGCATGAAGCGTTCGCCGGGCGCGTTGTCTTCGTCGGGCAGACGCAGGGTCGCCCCTTCGCCGCGCAGCGCCTCACTGATCAGGAAGTTGCGACGACTCGGGTGGTACAGCGTGGTGGGGTGGAACTGCATGAATTCCATGTTGGCCACGCGGCAACCGGCGCGCCAGGCCATGGCAATGCCGTCACCGGAGGCGCCATTGGGGTTGCTGGAATACAGATACACCTGATTGGCGCCGCCGGTGGCCAGGATGACCGCAGACGCGCCGTGCGAGCGAACGGCGCCGGTTTCGATGTCGAGCAGGTAGGCGCCACAGATGCGGCCGGTGGTCGGGTCGGCAATCAGGTCGATGGCCACGTGATGCTCGATGGCCGTGATCAGCGGATGCTGCTCCACCAGGGAGCACAGGGTGGTCTCCACCGCCAGTCCGGTGGCATCGGCGGCGTGGACCACGCGACGATGCGAATGCCCCCCTTCGCGGGTCAGGTGCAGGCGCCGCTGCGGGTCGCTTTCGTCCACCGAAAATTCCACGCCTCGGGCCATCAGCCAGCGAATGCAGCGCGCGCCACGGGTCACGGTGAAGCGCACCGCCTCGGCATCGCACAATCCGGCGCCGGCGGCGTGGGTGTCGCGGATGTGATTTTCAAGAGAGTCTTCCGCGTCGAGCACTGCCGAGATGCCGCCCTGGGCCCAGAGCGTACTGCCCCCGGCGAGCGGCCCCTTGGACACCACGCACACCCGGCGGCCACCGTCGGCAAGGCGCAACGCACAACTCAGGCCGGCCGCACCGCTGCCAATCACGAGAACCGCTGGCTCCTGCATTGCCTGCCTTTCAGTACACTAGGAGGGTGGGTTCGCGATGCGTTTGCCGCACGCGCCATCTGGTTTTTGTATTGAAGATGATTGCCGCCCTCGAGCATCACTCCCGTCTCAATTGTAGCGATTCATCGCCCCGCAGGCGGTCATCTCAATTTCCAAGGATTCATGAGCGAAGTCAGCGTCGACGAGCAATTGGTGGCCCGCGCCCAGGCCGGCGACATCCGAGCGTTCGAACTACTTTTTCGGAAGTATCAACACAAGATCGTGCAGCTGGTCTCCCGACTGGTGGGCGATGCTGACGCCCCCGATGTGGCGCAGGAGACCTTCATCAAGGCCTATCGGGCACTTGGCGGCTTCCAGGGCAACAGCGCGTTCTACACCTGGCTTTACCGCATCGGCATCAACACGGCCAAAAATCACCTGGTGTCGATGGGCCGCCGACCCTCGGGCCGCGACAACATCGATGTGGCCGATGCCGAACTTTATGGCCACACCGAGCATCTAAGCGACATCGATACGCCAGAAGCCCATCTTTTGTCTGATGAGATCAAGCAGAAAATCATCGATGTGATCTCGAACTTGCCTGCCGATTTGCGCCAGGCCATCACCCTCAGAGAGCTTGAAGGTTTGTCGTATGAAGAGATTGCCGAGGTCATGCAGTGCCCGATCGGAACGGTCCGTTCACGGATCTTCCGGGCACGCGAGGCCATCGATGCGGTCGTGGGTCCATTGATGCGCAATGACTGAACAATGGGTTCACAATTCGTTCACCAATCATGTGCTTCTGCCTGGGATGTCTGAATGAAAATTGATGAAATGCTTTCCGCTGCCCTGGATGGCGAATGCACGCCTGAAGAGCTGGATCAGTTGCTTGCCGGCCTTGCCAGCGAGCCTGCCGCGGTGCAGCGTTGGCAATCGTGGTCAGCCACCAAGGCGGCCATGGGCGGCGTGCGGGTCGGCCGGGTTTCGGCGGACTGGTCCAATGCCGTCATGAAGTCCATTTCCATGGAAGCAGCGCCCGGGATGTCGGTGCCCTCTGCAATGCCGTTGCCGCAACGTGGCCTGCGCGTGGTGCAGGCGCCGCGGCGTCGCCGGCGGGGCGCGTGGGCCGCTGCAGGTGCCGCGGCATCGCTGAGTGCGGTGGCGCTGGGCTGGATGCTGGGTGCGAATCAGGGTGCGGTCGGTGATTCGGTCGCGCCGGCCCAGGTGGTCGAAGCAGGATTGGGTGGCGGATTGCCCGCAACACCGCCGTCCGTCAGGGCCTCGACGCGGGGCAACACCTGGCTGATCAACGATTACCTGATGGAGCACCACCAGCTGGCCAGCTCCCAGGGCATGGGCAGCACCCTGCGTCAGGCGCAGTTCGATGTGATTGCCAGTAACTATGTGCCCGAGGAGTCTCGGCCTTGAGGCATTGCGGGGCCTTGCTGGTGGCTGTTTGTGCCGTCGCCTTGGTCCCCACCCGAGGGGAGGCCATCGATGACGAGCGAGACTGGCTGATCGACGTCAGTCACGCCCAGCGGCACAGCAATTTTCAGGGCGTTCTGCTCTATCGCAGTGGTGATGCCATCGACTCTTTCAGGGTCACGCATCGTTACAAGAACGGTGAGGCGCGGGAACGGCTGCAGACCCTCACGGGTGAACAACGCGATGTGGTGCGTCGCGGTGACAAGGTCATCTGCCTGGTGCCGCCGGGAAACCGATTGCCGGCATCTGCCTTGCATGGCGTGCCGCAGTCGATGATTCCCAAGCTTGACGCGCCGCAACTGCGGCGGATCGAGCAAAGCTACACGCTCTCGGAACTGGGTGAACAGCGCATTGCCGGGCGACGCTGCGAGGGCTTGGCCATCACGCCACACGATCCGCTGCGCTATGGCTACGAGGTCTGGGCCGACAAGGAAACCAAGGTGCCGCTCAAGGTGTTGCTGACCGACAGTGACGGCAAGGCGGTGGAGCAGATCATGTTCACCGAGGTGCGATTTCCCGAGACGATCGCCGATGAAGTGTTCGACATCACGCCGCAACTGGATCAGGGCTACCAGTCGATTGCGCAGGACCGCATCCAGGCGGCTGACAGCGCGCCCTCGGCGCCTTTGGGGCGCATCAGCGACGCGCAGCTGGATCTGGTGTCCATTCCCGATGGGTTTGAAGTGGTGATGTTCGCGGAGCGTAATCTGCCCGGCAACACCGGCAACACCGGCAACACCGGCACATTGCGGCACTGGATCATTTCCGATGGCCTGACCTTCGTGTCCATTTTTGGCCGCCACAGCATCGGCGAGCAGCCGGCCGCGTCAATGCCGCAGCCGGCCACCTCGGTGGGGGCGATGCACGCCTATCGGCAGATTTCCGGCCAGGTCGAGATCACGGTCGTGGGCGAAGTGCCATCGCAAACCGTGCAGGTCATCGCCGAGGGCACCTCGCGGCGCTTGAGCAAAGGCGCGCCCGTCGCGGCGCGCGCCACGCCCTGAGCCCCTGATCGCCATGCTTGAAGAGCGCGCCGTCGTCAGTCGTGTTGAGGGAGCCCAGGTTTGGGTCAAGCCCTTTGGCAGCGAAAGCTGTGCTCGCTGCCAGCGCGGCCAGGGGTGTGGTGGCGGCGTCATCGGGCGGCTGGTCAGCCGTCGGCGCGCCGACATCGAGGTTGCCCACGTCGGGCCGGCGCCTGCGGTGGGCGCGGTGGTCCGGGTCGGGGTGGAGGAGGGCGCGTTGATGAAGGCGGCGCTCGCCATCTTTGCGTTGCCGATCGTGGGCCTGCTGGCGGCGGGAACGTTTGCGCACCAGCTGCTCGGCGCCCATGACCTGCTGGTTGCGGCGTTTGCCGGGATCGGTCTGGTGGGGGGCTTTCTGGTGACCCGCTGGCTGGGTGAGCACTGGCAGGCGGTCGGGCAGACCCAGCCGCGCATCCTCGGACTTGCCCGCACTGACGACCCTTGCGCGCCGGTCGACGCAGGTTTTTGAGCGTCTTCGGGCCGCGGGCCTGCGACCGCATGGGTTCGACGCAGACCGCCCCTGCCGCCGATAATGCGGCGATGGCGCATTCGTTCCTCTCGACTCGGCTCGGCGGCCCGCAACTGCGGCGGCCGTTGCGGGTCTTGCCCCGGGCCCTTGCCCTGTTCCTTGCGATTGTCCTCGCCGCCTGCGGGCGCGAGGGTTCGCCGCCCGCCTTGCCCGATCTGGTGGTGACCCTGACGCCGTCCGTGGTCAATATCAGCGCGGCTGCGTCGGGTGATGCGCCCCGCACGTCGCGGCAGGCGTCGTCACTGGGCAGCGGCTTCGTCTGGCAGGCCGATGGTCACATCGTCACCAACGCGCATGTGGTCAATCAGGCGCCGCAGGGCGTGGTGGTCAAACTACAGAATCGCCACAGCTACGCGGCGCGCCTGGTTGGAATCGACGAAGCCACCGACCTCGCCGTGCTCAAGATCGACGCGCCCGAACTTGTGGCCGTGCAGATTGCCGATCTTTCGACCTTGCGCGTCGGCATGTCGCTGGTGGCCATCGCCGCGCCTTACGGCTTCGAGCACATGGTGACCACCGGCATCCTGTCGGCCAAGGCGCGCAGTTTTGCCGCAGACCCCTATGTGCCCTACCTGCAAACCGATGCCGCCATCCATCCGGGACATTCAGGCGGGCCCCTGTTTGATGCTTTTGGCCGGGTGGTGGGGGTCAGTACGCAGATGCTGACCGATCCGCGCGGTGCTGCTGGCACCGGCGTCGGGTTCGCGATTCCCATCGACCTCGCGCTGCGGGTGGCTGAGCAGTTGCGCGACGACGGACGCGTGCGTCGGGCCTGGCTTGGATTGGTGGTCGAAGGCCTTGACGCCCCCTCGGCGACCGCGCTGGGCCTCGACACGGTCCGTGGCGCGCGGATCCTTGAAGTGACGCCCGATTCGCCCGCCGCCGAATCCGGCCTGCGCGCCGGAGACGTGGTGTTGCGCATCAACGGCCGGCCCTTGAACGATTCGCGAGACCTGCCGCCGCTGATGGGCCAATTCAGTCCGGGCACGATGGCCGACGTCGAGCTGATTCGCGAGGGGCGTTCGGTACAGATCCGCGTGGAACTGGGCGAGGCCGAACCTGAGCCGTCTGCCTCGCGGAACCGGCCGCCGCCCGCACCCTGGGGGGCGCCGAGCAGCCCGCCGGCCACGCCACCGCCCGTCGCGTCGCGGCCTGCGACGGGTCTGCGCGACAACCCGCTGGGGATCCGCGTCGAATCGTTGGATGCGCAACAGCGCAACAGCATTCCGCTGTTGCGCGGCGGCGTGCGCATCGTTCGCGTGGACAGTGAGGCGGCGGTCAGGGCCGGCCTGCGGGTGGATGACCTGCTGCTGCAGGTCAATGGCCAATCGGTGAACTCCCTCGAGCGCTTTGACGAAGTGGTGGGGCGACTGGCCCCTGAAGCCTCCGTGCCGCTGCTGGTGCAACGGCGCGGCGCGCCGCTGTTTCTCACCCTCGACCTGCCGCGTCGCACGCCATGACCCCGACCCTCACCGTGCTTTCCCGCCCCGACTGCGAGCTGTGTGAGTATCTGGGGCTGGCCCTGCAGCAGCATCTGCAGGGGCGGGCCGCGTTGGTCTGGCGCGATGTGGACGAACGCGAAGACTGGCAGCGCCGCTACGGGCTGAAGATCCCCGTGGTGCTGGACGCCAACGGCCTGGTGGTGATGAGCGGCACATTCGACGCCGCGCGGCTCCCGCCGGCCCTGCGCTGAATCGCCATGATGGCCGCCGCCGCCGGGGCGCTGAGGGCCTTCGGTATACTGCGCGTTGTTCAAGGCCAGCCCCTAAATGAAGCAAACCATTTCGCACATCCGCAATTTCTGCATCATCGCGCACATTGATCACGGCAAGTCGACACTGGCGGATCGTTTCATCCAGATCTGCAAGGGGCTTGAGCTCCGCGAAATGCAGGAGCAGGTGCTCGACAGCAACCCCATTGAGCGTGAACGCGGCATCACCATCAAGGCGCAGGCCGTGTCGTTGGACTACACCGCTCTGGACGGCAAGACCTACCAGCTCAACCTGATCGACACGCCCGGGCACGTCGATTTCAGCTATGAAGTGTCGCGCTCGCTGGAGGCCTGCGAAGGCGCGCTGCTGGTGGTCGACGCCTCGCAGGGTGTCGAGGCGCAGTCGGTGGCCAACTGCTACACCGCGCTGGAGCAGAACCTCGAAGTGCTGCCGGTGCTCAACAAGGTGGACCTTGCCAACGCCGAGCCCGAACGCGTGGCCGACGAGATCGAGCAGGTCATCGGCATCGAGGCGAAAAACGCGCTGCGCATCTCGGCCAAGACCGGGCTCAATGTCGAAGCGGTGCTGGAAAGCCTCATCGAGAAACTGCCGGCCCCGCAGGGAGACCCCGACGCGCCGCTGCAGGCGCTGATCGCCGACTCGTGGTTCGACCCTTATCTGGGCGTCGTGTCGCTGGTGCGCATCATCAACGGCTCGATGCGCAAGGGACAGAAGATTCGCATCTGGACCACCGGCCGCGACCACGAAGTCTCGGTGCTGGGCGTACACACGCCCAAACGGGTGGTCAAAGACTGCCTGAAGACCGGTGAAGTCGGCTTCATGGTGTCGGGCATCAAGGAGATTTTTGGCGCCCCGGTGGGCGATACCATCACCGATGCCGCCAAACCCTGCAGCGCCGCGTTGCCGGGGTTTCGCAAGGTGCAGCCCCGCGTGTTTGCCGGCATGTTTCCCATCGATGCCGATGACTTCGAAGACTTCCGAGAGTCATTGCAGAAACTGCGCCTCAACGACTCGGCCCTGCAGTTCGAGCCCGAAAGCTCGTCGGCGCTGGGCTTCGGGTTCCGCATCGGCTTTCTCGGCATGCTGCACATGGAGATCGTGCAGGAGCGGCTCGAACGCGAGTACAACCTCAACCTGATCACCACCGCGCCGTCGGTGGTTTACGAAGTGCTGATGAACGACGGGTCGGTCACCAAGATCGAAAACCCCTCTGACCTGCCCACGCCGGGCGAGTACGACTCTCTCAACGAACCCATCATCAACGCCCGGGTCCTGATGCCGCAGGAGCACGTGGGCTCGGTCATGCAGTTGTGCATGGAAAAGCGCGGTGTGCAGAAAAACCTGCGTTATCTGGGCGCCCAGGTGCAGATGGAAGTGGAGATGCCCATGGCCGAGGTGGTGGTCGATTTCTTCGATCGCCTCAAGAGCGTGTCGCGCGGCTTTGCCAGTTTCGAATACGAGTTCGTGCGCTTTCAGCCCGCCGATCTGGTGCGCCTCGATGTGCTGGTCAACGGCGAGAAGGTGGACGCGCTGGCCAGCATCGTCCACCGCGACACCGCCTACAACCGCGGCCGTGACCTCTGCGAGAAGATGAAGGAAGTGATTCACCGGCAGATGTTCGACGTCGCCATTCAGGCGGCAATCGGCTCCAAGATCATTTCCCGCAGCACCGTCAAGGCGCTGCGCAAGGACGTGATTGCCAAGTGTTACGGCGGCGACGTGTCGCGCAAGCGCAAGCTGTTGGAAAAGCAGAAAGAAGGCAAAAAGCGCATGAAGCAGGTCGGGAGTGTCGAGATTCCCCAGGAGGCCTTTCTGGCCGTGCTGGGCATCGATCGGCGCAAATAGTCAGCGGTTTCACCTCAGCGCGGTTCATGGAGTCATTGATGTCGCAGTTCCATTGGGATTTCATGGTGTTCTTGAGCCTCGCCGCCGCGGTCACCGGCGTGGTGTGGGCGCTGGAGACTTGGCGTTTCGCGCCGGCGCGCCGCGCGTCGGGTGGCCCTGAAAAGGCCAACGGCGCGGTCGAGTTCTGTCGTTCGTTTTTTCCGGTCATCGTCGTCGTGCTGGTGTTGCGTGCCTGGATCGTCGAACCCTTCCGCATTCCCTCGGGCTCGATGATTCCGACGCTCAATGTCGGCGACTTCATCCTGGTGAACAAATTCACCTATGGCCTTCGCGAACCGGTCACCCACCACAAGCTGCTGCCGTGGGCCGGCGCGCCCGACCGCGGTGATGTGGTGGTGTTTCGCTGGCCGGTGGACCCGTCGAAAGATTTCATCAAGCGCGTGATCGGCTTGCCGGGAGATTTCATCCAGTACCGCGACAAGCAGCTCATCATCAATGGTGAGCGCATCGCCCAGGAAGACGACGGGGTCTTCAGCAGCCCGATCGGCCGCATCGAACGCTTCGAGGAGCGGCTGACCGACAACGGCAGCCACGAGATCATTCTCACCAACGACCGCCGCGCGCAGTCATTCGACTTTACCGTGCCACCGGGGGAGTATTTCGTCATGGGTGACAACCGCGACGGCAGCGACGACTCCCGGGGTTGGGGCACCGTCCCCGAGGCCAATCTGGTCGGCCGTGCATTTTTCATCTGGATGAGTTGGGACGGCGACAACAAGCGCGTCGACTTCAGCCGCATTGGCATGCGCATACGGTGAGGAGCGGAGCATGATCAATCGTCAAAGGCAGCGTGGTCTGGGCGGGTTCGGGCTGCTGATTCTCTTCGCGGGGCTGGGCTTCGTGATGTTGATCGCGTTCAAATGCGTCCCGGTGTATCTGAACCAGATGAAGATCAGCCGTGCCGTCAGTGCTGTGGCAATGGATGCCCCCGGCTCGGTGGTCGAGATCCGCAGCGCGCTGCAGCGCTACTGGGACATCGAAGACATTGACGACCTGTCGCCGCGCGATGTGAAAGTGGTGCGCAGCGCCAGCGGCCGCCGCCTGAGCTATGACTACGAGGCGCGGCGCCACCTGTTTGCCAACGTGTCACTGGTGCTGGAATTCGGTGGCGACGTGCCGTTGGCCGGCCCGATGCCTTGACGACACTCGACGGCCTGCAAACGCGACTGGGGTATCGGTTCGTCGACCTGCAGCGACTGGTGCAAGCCTTGACGCATCGCTCGATGGGCGGCATCGACAACGAGCGCCTCGAGTTTCTGGGCGACGGCCTGCTCAACGCACTGATCGGCGAGGCGCTGTACCTGCAAAATCCCCGACACGACGAGGGCGCGCTGTCGCGTCTGCGGTCCAGTCTGGTGCGCGAGGCGACGCTGTGTGCGCTGGCGCGTCGCCTTGATCTGGGGCCGCACCTGCGGCTGGGTGAAAGCGAGCGCAAGTCCGGCGGTCAGCGGCGCGACTCGATTCTTGCCGATGCCGTGGAAGCGATCCTGGCGGCCATTTATCTCGACGGCGGCTTCGACGCCGCGCGGCAGAGCTGCCATCGCTGGTTCGCCGACGCCCTGGCCACCCTGCCGGATCCCGAAGCATTGAAAGACCCCAAGACGCGCCTGCAGGAATGGTTGCAGTCACGCAACCGGGCACTGCCGGTGTACACGGTCGTCGATGCCTCCGGCCCGCCGCACCGGCGGACGTTCGTGGCACGCTGCACCCTCACCGACGCGCCCCAGCAGGCCGAGGCCACCGCCGGATCGCGGCGTCATGCCGAACAACAGGCAGCCGAACGGCTGCTTCAACACCTCACCGAGAACATACCCCATGCTTAGCGCCATGATCGCCGTGGTGGGTCGCCCCAATGTGGGCAAGTCGTCGCTGGTCAATGCGCTGGTGGGCCGCAAGGTCAGCATCGTCAGCCACAAGCCGCAGACCACGCGTCACCAGATTCAGGGCGTGGTGCACGACCCGCGCGGACAACTGGTATTCGTGGACACGCCGGGCATCCACGGTGACGGCAAACGCGCGCTCAACCGGGTGATGAATGACGCGGCGTTTTCGGCGCTGGAAGACGTCGACGTGGTGCTGTTCGTGGTCGATGCCAACCGCTGGACCGACGAAGACCAGCAGGTGCTGAATCGTCTCAAGGGCCTGTCGACGCCTGTCGGCCTGGTGATGAACATGATCGACCGCATGGACGACAAGACCCGGCTGCTGCCCACGCTGCAGCGATTGCAGGGCCTGCATGGTTTCGCCTTCATCGTGCCCATCTCGGCGCTGCGGCGGGTGCAGCTTGAGGCCCTGACCGAGGAGCTGTTCAACCGCGCCAGTGAAGGCCCGGCGTTCTATCCGGAAGACATGGCGGTGGGCCACGATCAGCGCTTCGCCCTGGCGGAGCTGATTCGCGAGAAGGTGGTGCGCAACCTGCACCAGGAAATGCCCTACGCCACGGCCGTGGGCATCGAGCAGTGGGAGGTCGAGGGGCGACTGGATCGCGTGCACGCCATCATCTGGGTCGAGCGCGAGGGGCAGAAGGGGATTGTCATCGGTGACAAAGGCCAGCAATTGCGCAAGATCGGCGAGGCCGCCCGCAAGGAATGGGAACGCGGCAGCGACCGCAAGCTTTTTCTGCAACTGTGGTGCAAGGTCAAGGAAAACTGGAGTGACGACCTTCGGGCCTTGGGCCAGTTTGGGCTGCGGCCCGGCGGCGAATAGCGCGGCGGGGCCTGATCAGCGTCGCCGCGCCAGCCGGTTGAGGTTGGCCGGTTCGAAGTGGCGATCTTCGTAGGTGATGTCGAAATCGGTCACCTCATCTTCGTTGGCCAGGGTGGTGGCGAAGTAGCGCTTGGATTGCAGGTCATAGATGAATTCGGGAATGCCCGTGGTGGTGGGCACGAAGGGCGCGGTCAGCAGGTGGCCTTCCTGCACCTTCCAGAGTTCGCCGCGACCGTCGTAATTGTCGATCACGGCAATGCTCCACGAATCCTCGTCGATGTAGAACACGCGCTTGGCGAAATTGTGCCGCGTGCCCGGCTTGAGATTGGCCTCGACGACCCAGACGCGGTGCTTCTCGAAGCGCGTGTAGGCCGGATTGGCATGGTTGGGCGTGAGAATGTCGTCGTACGTCACCAGCGGCGAATTGATCTCGTAGGCGTTGTACGGAATGTACATTTCCCTGCGACCCAGCAGCTTCCAGTTGAAACGGTCCAGGGCGCCATTGAACATGTCGATCTGGTCGTTGTACTGCTCGTTGTCGGTGCCGACCGCAGGGTTGTCGTAGCCGACATCCGGCGCGCGGTTGACACGCCCCAGCCCCGGCGAGAACAGCCACGCCGCGCGACCGCCGGAGGCCTGGTCGGCCGTCTCGTGTACCAGGGTCAACTGACCGGCCACGCGCGGCGGCGCCACGGTGGTCGACAGATAGAACGCAATGATCTTGCTGGAGCGGTTGTCCTGCTCTTCAAGGTTGGCGTACTTGAACTTCACGTCTTCGATGATCTTGGTGATCACGTAGCTGCCGTTCGGCTGAACGATGGCCTGGTTGTTGTAGCGCTTGGCGGCCGAGCCGCGGAACTTGAGCTTGTGATTCCAGATCACCTCGGCGCCGTTCTGCGGGATGGGGAAGGGGAAGCCCAGCACGGCCCCCTTGACGCTGTCGGTGCCTTCCAGCGTGGCGCGCGTGGCGTTGAGCTTGGTTTCTGCGTAAATCTTGTCGGGGAAAAAGGCGGTGCGCACCGACTTGTAAACCGGAATCTTGAACGTCGGGTAGGCCGTGAACATGGCCTTGTGGCCCTCGGTGAGCAGCGCGGCGTGTTCGGCCATGTTCTCGCGGGTGATGGTGAAGATCGGCTTCAGCAGTTCTTCGTCCATGGTGCCGCGAAACTGCGCGACGAGCTTCTCGGGCTCCTTGGTCCGCAGACGCTCCAGCTCGTCGCGCGTCATGTCGATGGTGTCCTGCGGAAAGTTGGCCTTGCCGGTCCACTCCGGGATGCTGCCGTCTTCGTTACCGGCGTGAATGGCGCCCACGGGCGTCAGATCCTTGCCCAGACGCTCGGCCTCGTCAGCGCTGACAGCGGCCAGTGCCGCCGAGGTGCCCAGCCATCCAGCGGCACAGGTGGCCAGGACCCGCAGTGTTTTTGACTTCATGATTCGTCTCCTGAAATGAAAAGCCTGCTCCCGGGCGGGGCCGCATCCAACTACCGGTGGCTGCCGGGAGGGTGGCGGGTTTTGTCCGCCCCTCTTTTTTGGTCTCGATACTGCACGGGCGTGAGGCCCGACCATCGTTTGAATGCTCTGTAGAAGGTGCTCGGTTCCGAGAACCCGGTGAGATAAACGATGTTATCGATGGTTTCAGGGGTCTGTGCCAATAGCCGCCGCGCCAGTCGATAGCGAAAGTCGGCCAATAGCTGGGTGAAACTGGTGCCGGCCTGCGACAGATCGAAACGCAAACGCCGCTCACTGAGCCCCAGCGCGCGGGCAATGGGTTCGAGCTCGCACTGGCCGGTTTCGAGTCGCAGGGCAATCTGCGCTTCAACGCGTTCGATCAGGTCTTGCCGTTCGATGCGCAGCAGCCGGCGTTCGGCCACTTCCTCGTGAACGCGCAACAGGTCGGGGTCCCAGCGCGGCGACGTCCAGTCGAGCATGCTGGCCGGAAAGTCGACCTCGCAATGCGGCGCATTGAAGGCCACCGGGCACCCGAACAGGTTTTCGTAGTCTTCGATGGGCGAACGCTGCTCGTAGCTCAGGCGAATGGCCTGGGGATGGAAGGCCCCCTCGGTCGCATGCTTGGCGAACTGGATGATGCTCCACACCGCGCAAATTTCGGTGTGGCGCAGCACGGCAGTGCGTTCCGGCGAGCTGACGATGACCAGGCGTGCCGGCCCGTGCTCGCGCTCGATGCGCACGTTGAGCGCGTCGCTGACCAGCCGCAGATACTTGAATGCGCGAAGGCAACCGTCGGCCATGGTCGGGCTGGAGTACATCAGGTACTCCAGCACCTCGGCGCGATACGGCGGCAGGTGCGGACAGATCTTCAGTGCGATGTCGCGCTCGCCGGTGACCGACTCCACCGTCTCCCAGAACACCACCTGCATCGGGTGATGCATGCGGATTTCCTTGAACGGCAGGCCCTCGGCCTGGAAGCCCAGTTCCCGATAAATGGCGCCCACGTCGTAGCCCGCCTTGACGAGTCCGGTGTGCACGAGCTGCAGCAGTTGTCCTGAATCCCGCATCGTTTTCGTTGTAATGGATTGGAGAGACGCAGTGGAGTGGCGTTGCCGCCAACGTGAATGACCCGAAATCGTGTTGCACTCGCATGGAGCGCTGATACCTTTAGCACATCTGAACCCGCCCATTGATGCGCCAGAGACGGGTGCCGCAGCCGCAGCGTCACACAATAATGAGGGAGAAAGCCATGAAATGTTGCGGATTGTCTGTCGTCGCTGCGCTGCTGTTTTCGTCGTTGCCCGCAGCGGCCTTCGAGGTGCAGATCGGGTCGTTTTCGGCCACCAGCAAGAATGCCTTCAGTGCCGGCATCGGCATCCGCATGCAGGATCCCGCCACCGACCTGCTTGGCAAGCTGAATGTGCCGGGGCAGCAGGATCTGTGTTTCGACAACTGCCTGTCGTTCACCGGCGACCCGGCACCGAACCAGCGGCTCATCGACGCGCCGGGCGCTTTCAGCGCCGTCAACAGCGACGATGGCAACATCAATTATCAGAAGCACGATGTGGTCTCGGCGCCGATCCGGCTCAGCACCGACTGGTCGCTGGAATTTGGAAATTGGTTCGGGCGGTTCCGCGCGCTGGGCTATTACGACCCCGTCAACCACGACTTCGAAGAGCGCAACAACGACACGCGCTTTCAGCCTTCGCGCGTGGATCGGCCCGAGCGGGTGGAAGACGTCAGCGCGCTGGGGGTCGAGCTGTTCGAGGCCTTCGTGACCCGCGAGTTTTCCATCGCCGACCGGTTCGTCAGCGTCTCGATCGGCAACCAGTATCTGCGCTGGGGTGAAAGCACCCTGGTGGCCATCAACTCGATCAACGAAGTGAGCCCACCCAGCCAAGCGTTTCTGCGCTTCCCCGGCGTCGAGTTCAACGAGATCTTCTTGCCGGTCCCGCTGCTGACCCTGGGCATGGAGCTGGCGCCCAGCCTGTCGGCCGAAGTGTTCTACCAGCTGCAGTGGAAGGGCGCGCAGCCTGATGCGCGAGGCCAGTTCTTCTCCGACCTGGACCTGATCGAAGGGGACTTCGCGGCGGTGTCGCTGGGCCAGTTTGGGGAAGACCCCGACCAGGCGTTCCGGTTTGCGGGTGCGTTGGGGCAGATTTCGAGCAGCTCGACGACCAGTTTGGTCGGCCCTGAGATCGAGCCTCGCGACGGTGGCCAGTTCGGCGCCAAGATCAGTTACTACGCCGAGTGGTTGAATGGCGGCACCGAGCTCAACGCCTACGCCATGAACTACCACAGCCGCCTGCCCCTGGCGCAGGTGCGCGCCACCGACGCGTCGTGCCTGCGGGTGGAAACCAACGGCCGTGCCGATTCGGCCAATCTGGTGGAAGCCATTGCCGATTGCCGCGGCTTCAACGGCGCCCTGCTGGGCCGTCAGGACCAGCACAACCCCGAACGCGAGCCCCTGCCGATCGACACGGTGGGGATCAACCTGATCTACCCCGAAGACATCCAGATGTACGGCCTCAGCTTCAACACCAACGTGGGCCGCTGGTCGCTGGCGGGCGAATACGTCTACCGGCCGAACCTGCCGTTGCTGGTGCAACTGACCGACGTGCTCTATTACGGACTGCAGCCCGCGTTTCCCGCCAATCAGCTCAATGCATTGCCGGTGGTGGGCGACCTGCTGGGTGCGCTGATGCCGCTGGGCCCCGACCTGGGCGTGATTGACCTGGGTGCAGTGGCCGAGCTGGGCGCGTCCACGTTTCCCGCGTCCACCGATGCCATTCCCAGCTTCTTGCAACGCTACCGGGGCGACGAGCGCGTGCAGCCGGGGCAGGTCATCAACGGCTGGGAAGAGATGAAGGTGCACCAGATGGGCTTCACCGGCATCCGGGGTCTTTCCTCCAACCCGATTGGCGCCGACCAGCTGCTGATCATTGCCGAAGTCGGCGCCACCTACGTGCAGGGCATGCCCGGTCGTGATGTGCTGCAGTTTGAAACCGGATACGTGAACCGCACCCACGCCAGCCCCGGTGCCGACTGCTCAGGCTCGCCCGACACGCCGGTCGCCGAATGCGCGCGCCGGCTCAACCCCACACAGCAGACCGACGGCTTTGCGACGCCGTTCTCATGGGGGCTGCGGACCATCATTCGCGGCGAGTACAACAGCCGCCTGTTTGGCTTCAACTATTTTCCGCAGCTCATCGCCGGCTGGGATGTGGGCGGCACGGCACCGTTTCCGTCGCAGAACTTCGTCGAAGGGCGCAAAGAAGCCATCCTGTCGACCAATGTGCTGATCGGACAGGACCTCAACCTGCGCTTCCAGTACCAGTGGTTCTGGGGCGGCGGGCAGTTCAACACCCGTCGCGATCGCGACAATGCGGCAATCAACGTCACCTACAATTTCTAGCCCGATTGCCCCGATCTGCGCTGCCGCATCCGCGGCGGTGCGGAGTCAGCGCCCAAGGCCTCAGAACCCCAGTGGCAACCCCGCGCGCCAGTACAGCAGCAGAAAAAGAGTCCAGACCGACAGGAAGGTCGCCGCGTACGGCAGCATCAGGGCGGTCAGGGTGCCGATGCCGGTGCCGCGCACGTAGCGCTGGCAGAACACCACGATCAGCGGAAAGTACGGCATCAGCGGGGTGATGATGTTGGTCGACGAGTCACCGATGCGATACGCCGCCTGGGTCAGGTCGGGCGAGATGCCCAGTTGCATCAGCATCGGCACCAGCACCGGGCCCATCAGCGCCCACTTGGCCGAGGCCGAGCCGACGAACAGGTTCAGCAGTCCGGTGAGCAGCACCATGCCGACCACGGTGATGGCCGCCGGCAGCGCAAGGGCCTGCAGGGCCTGTGCACCCTTGAGCGCCAGCAGAACGCCCAGGTTCGAGTTGCCGAACGCGGCAACGAACTGGGCAATGAAAAACATGATGACCAGGTAGTAGCCCATGCTCTGCATGGCCCAGGTCATCCCCGCGATCACGTCGCGATGGGTTTTGACGGTGCCGGCGATGACGCCATAGGTGACGCCCGGCAACAGAAACAGGATGAAGATCAGCGCCACCAGCGAACGCATCAAGGGCGCGCCGGCTTCGGTGAGGCCGCCATCAGGGCCGCGCCAGGGCGAGCCGCCGGGCAGGGTGGTCAGCACCAGGGCCGCAAGGCCCGCGAGCATCACCAGGCCGGCCACGCGCAGCGCGCGCTGCTCGGCATCGGCCAGCGGCGTGAGCTTTGGCAGGTCCTGAATGTCACCGTCAACCGCCGTGCCGCGCAGGCGTGGCTCGACGACGCGATCGGTGATCCACCACCCGAGTCCAACGATCAGCAGTGATGACGCGGCGGTGAAAAAGTAGTTGTTGAGCGGGTTGATGGCCAGGTCCGGGTCGATCAATTGACCGGCCGCCTGGGTCAGCCCGGCCAGCAAAGGGTCCAGGGACGAGGGCAGAAAATTGGCCGAGTAGCCGCCAGACACTCCGGCGAACGCCGCGCCAATGCCCGCCAGGGGGTGGCGGCCGGCGGCATAGAACAGCACGCCGCCGAGGGGAATGACCAGCACATAACCGGCGTCGGCGGCGCTGTGACTGGCAATGGCCACCAGAATCAGCATCGGCGTCAGCAGGCGTGGCGAGGTGATGGCCAGCATGCCGCGCAGCCCGGCGTGGATGAAGCCGGTGCGCTCCGCCACGCCGATGCCGAGCATGGCGACCAGCACCACGCCGACCGGATGGAAGTGCGCGAATGTGGGCACCACGTTGGACAGGAACGTGGTCAGGGCCTCGCCGGTCAGCTGATTGCGCACCACCAGCGGCGCGCCGTCTCGCGGGTCGATCAGGTTCCAGTCGATCCCCGCCAGGGCCCAGGATGCCCCCCAGACGATCAGCAGCAACCAGACAAACAGGATGGCGGGATCGGGCAGTCGATTGCCCAGACGTTCAATGGTGGCGAGCATGGGGCCTTATCGCCCGCGGGGGGTGTTCCTGTCCAGCGGCCTGCACGGGGCCTCACTTTGGTGGAGCATAGAGTCCCCGCTTTCGAGATGAATCGATGTTCGCCAGTGTTCGTGTGGCTGCGCTTGTTCTGTTGATCCTGTCCAGTATCGCCGCCTGCCGATCGGGCGACACCGCGCCCGACGCCACGCGCCCCAGGGTGACCGTCGGCGATGCCTGGGTGCGGGCGACGCCGCCGGGTGCGGCGGTGGCGGGCGGATACCTGACCCTGACCAATACCTCGGATCAGCCCCTGCGGCTGGTGGCCGTTGAAGCCCCGGCCGCGGCCCGTGTGGAGATTCACGAGCAGCGCACCGTCGACGGTGTGATGCAGATGCGCCCGCTGACCGACGGCGTGCTGCTCGACCCCGGCCAGCCGGTGAGCTTGGCGCCGGGCGGCATCCACCTGATGCTGATGGCCCCACCGGTGGCCTTGGCGGCAGGCGATGAGGTGACCCTGCGGCTGGTGTTCGAGGGCGCCGATGCGGTTGAGATCAAGGCGCCCGTGCGCGCCGTCGCGCCGGTGACCGGTGAAGCCGCCCATCATTGAGGTCGAGTGGGGCAAGGGAAATCCATTCCTCTGCCGGTAGCGCTTCACTCAGATTGACCTTTCCTAGGGCGTTGCTGGCCTCCGCGCCGGCACGACGTCGGTGATTCGTCTTTCTGGCGGTCTTCGGCGACCGGAGTTCGGTAGGCGCACAGATCATGAAGCCCCGAAACATCGCTTCGTCGTTTTAGCGCCGTTCTTCGAGCGTTCTGATCGTGACCGTAAGCTGACGTCGCCCGCTGCCGCGTTGCATGGTACTGTGGCAGTGGGGCTACAGGCGCCCCTTCCAGACGGCTCGCCGTCCAAGACCTGCTCCTGATCTCATCTGCATTAATGAGGGGGCTTGTTTGTGGACATGGTGCTGTCGATGCGGTTTCCGGGTTCGCCGTCGCGCGGCCGTGACCCGCCTGCTCCGAGATGGACATCACCCCCGTGGCGCGCTTGCGCCGCACGTCGTTCCATCCCTATCCGGAGTATTTCGTCATGAACCCCATCACCCGTCGGGACGCCCTCGGCGTCATGTTGGCCAGCGCCAGCGCGCCGCTGCTGGCCGCCACGGCTGCGGCCCCCGAAACCCCTTCACCCGCATCCCTCACCATTCCCAAGGTCTTTCGCGGCAACCTCCAGCCGCGTCCCCTGCGCTTTGATCCCGCCAAGCTGCGCGGCCTGTCGGAGCGCCTGATCCGCTCCCACTGGGAGAACAACTACATCGGTTCGGTGAAGACGCTGAACCTGATCGAGGCGCGCCTTGCGGCGGCGATGGCCGAGGCTGATTTTCCCGCCATCGTCTACGGCGGGCTCAAGCGCGAGGAGTTGCACCGCGTCGGCTCGGTGATCCTGCACGAGCACTATTTCGACAACCTCGGCGGCGACGGTCGTCCGGGCGGGGCGCTGGCGCGCGCACTCGCCGCCGCTTATGGCAGCGTCGAGGCCTGGGAGGCGGAGTTCCGCCGCACCGCGATGTCGCTCTCCGGCGGCGCCGGCTGGTGCGTGCTGAGTTTCAACGCTTGCAGCGGCGAGCTGCGCAACCAGTGGGCCTGGGACCACATGCACGGCGCCATCGGCGGCCTGCCGCTGCTGGTGCTGGACATGTACGAGCACAGCTATCACCTGGACTACGGCAGCGCGGCGGCCAAGTACCTCGACGCCTTCCTGGCCAATGTCGACTGGGAGATCGTCGAGCAGCGTTTCGAAGCGGCGCTGCGCGCCGCTGCCGCAATGGTGCGCGCATGAGCGCCGCCCCGCCGGTCCCCGGTTTCTGGGAGGCCTTCCGCGTGTGGCTGAAGATCGGCTTCATCAACTTCGGCGGGCCGGCGGGGCAGATCGCGCTGATGCATCGGATTCTGGTGGAGGAGCGGCGCTGGATCAGCGAGACGCGCTTCTTGCACGCGCTCAACTACTGCATGTTGCTGCCGGGGCCGGAGGCGCAGCAGCTCGCCACCTACATCGGCTGGCTGCAGCACCGTACCTGGGGCGGGCTGGTGGCGGGCCTGCTGTTCATCCTGCCGGGGTTTCTGATCATCCTTGGCATCGCGGTGCTGTATGTGCGCTACGGCGAGCTGGACTGGATGCAGGGCCTGCTGTTCGGCATGCAGGCGGCGACGCTGGCCATCGTCATCGAGGCGGTGATTCGGGTGGGCAGGAAGGCGCTGAAGAATCGCGCGATGAAGCTGCTGGCGGTGGCCTCGTTCGTGGCCATCTTCGCGTTCGCGGCGCCGTTCCCGCTGATCGTGCTGGCGGCCGGGCTGATCGGCCTGGCCGGGGCGCGCTGGGCGCCGCAGTTCTTCTCGTTGGGGGACAAGACGGGCGACCCCGGCGAAGCGTTGGCCGAGCCGGTGCCCGACCACGCGCAGCCCAGCCTGCGCCGCCTGCTGACGGTGCTGTGCGTCGGCCTGCTGCTGTGGTTGACGCCGGTGGTGCTGCTGTGGACCCAGCTTGGACCGCAGCATGTGTTTACCCAGGAGTCGATTTTTTTCAGCCAGATGGCGGTGGTCACCTTCGGCGGCGCCTACGCGGTGCTGGCCTACATGGCGCAGCAGGCGGTCGAGCAGTACGGCTGGCTGGCGCCGGGCGAAATGGTGCAGGGCCTGGCCCTTGCCGAGACCACGCCGGGGCCGCTGATTCTGGTGCTGACCTACGTCGGCTTCCTCGGCGCCTACCGCGATCCCGGCACGCTGGACCCGCTGCTGGCCGGCGTGCTGGGCGCGACCTTGTCGACCTGGGTGACCTTCGTGCCCTGCTTCCTGTGGATTTTCCTGGGCGCGCCCTACATCGAGCGCCTGCGCGGCAATCGCTGGCTGTCGGCGGCGCTCACCGCCATCACGGCGGCGGTGGTGGGGGTGATCCTCAACCTGTCGGTGTGGTTCGCCCTGCACGTGCTGTTCGCCGACGTGGACACCTGGCAGGGCTATGGCCTGAGTCTGTCGGTGCCCAACCCGGCCTCGCTGGACTTTGCCGCGCTGCTGCTGGCAACCGCAGCCATGCTGGCGATGCTGCGTTTTCACCTCGGACTGATCCGCACGCTGCTGGCCTGCGGCGCGGCGGGGCTGGTGCTGCACCTCGTCTGATTCGCGCGCTCCGCATGGACATGCATCAGGCGCCGGCTTCTCAAGGGAGGACGCTTCGGCATTGCGGCTGTTGTCGCCTCCTTCCTGACGCCGCTTGCGCCTCCGACGCTTTGTCTCTGCCGGGTTCACGACCGTGTCCCCTCGATCTCGCGACAATCAGAATTGCTCGAGCAGTTCCTGCATCTCGACCGGGTCGGTACAGGCCAGTAACCGTTTGGCACGGCGGCGCAGGTCCTGGACGCGTGATTCGCGAATGATGCGTTTCACCTCCAGCACGCTGGACGGGTGCATCGAGAATTCGGTCAGCCCCAAGCCCAGCAGCAGGCGGGTGAAGCGCGCATCGCCGGCCATTTCACCGCACATGGCCACGGGAATGCCGGCCTGCTCGCCGGCCTCGATGGTCATCGCAATCAACCGCAGCACCGCCGGATGCAGCGGGTCGTAGAGATAGTTGACCTCGTCATCGACCCGGTCGATGGCGAGCGTGTACTGGATAAGGTCGTTGGTGCCGATCGAGAAGAACTGCGCTGAGCGCGCCAGCATGGGCGCCGCGATGGCCGCCGCCGGGACCTCGATCATGGCGCCGATCGCCACCGGCTCGCCCAGGGGCACGCCTTCCAGCAGCAACTCCTCACGCGCGGCCTCGATCAGGGCGGTGGCCTGACGGTACTCGTGCAGGCTGGAAATCATCGGCAGCATGATCTTGACCCGGCCGTGCCGGGCCGCGCGCAGCAGGGCGCGCACCTGGGTGCGAAACAGGTCCGGCTCCTTGAGGCAGAGACGAATGGCACGCAGACCCAGCGCCGGGTTGTTGGGCGTCGGCCCGTGGCTGCGGCCGGAGTCGACCTGCTTGTCGGCGCCCAGGTCGAGCGTGCGGATGGTGATGGGGCCGCTGACGGCCGAGATGATGGCGGAGTAGGCCTCGTACTGCTCGCTTTCGGTGGGCAGACCGGCCCGGTTCATGAACAGGAACTCGGTGCGATACAGGCCCACGCCCTCGGCGCCATATTCGGCGGCCATGGCGGCATCGCCGGCCATCTCGATGTTGGCCAGCAGACGGCACTGCACGCCGTCCAGCGAGGTTGCGGGCTCGTTCTTGAGCTTGTTCAGTTCGACGCGATACGCGGCCTGTTGCGCCTGTTTTTCGCGATAGAAACGCTTGGCCGATTCTTCCGGCGCGGCCAGCACGTGCCCGGCTTCGCCGTCGACGATGATCCACTCGCCGTCGGTGAGCAGGCGCCGCGCGTCACGCAGACCGACGATGGCGGGGATGCCCAGTGACCGGGCCAGGATGGCGGTGTGCGACAGCGGCCCGCCAAACTCGGTGACCACGGCTGCAATCTGTTGCTGCGCCAGCAGGATGATGTCGGCCGGCGTGATGTCATCGGCCACCACCACCAGCGGGTCGGCCTGCTCGCTGCGCTCCGGCAGTTGCCGCTCGCTCTTGAGCAAGATGCCAAGCACGCGCCCGCAAACGTGCTGCACGTCGTCACGGCGGGTGCGCAGATAGGGGTCGTCCATCTGCTCGAACACATCCATCAGTGCGTCCCGCGCGCGCCGCAGTGCGGCTTCGGCGTTGATCCGCTGGTCGCGGATCGTCTGCAGGGTCGTTTCGCTGATGGAGCGGTCTTCCACCATCAGCAGGTGGGTGTCGATGAACGCGGTGATGTCACCGGGCGTGCCGCTGGGAATCTGCGCCTTGATGGCCTGCAACTGGTCACGCGCCCGCCCGATGGCCAGCGAGAAGCGCGCCACCTCGGCGTCGATCTCGCCCGGCTGCAGGCTGTATTCGGGCGCATCGAGGTCGGCGCCGTGCAGCTTTTGCACGCGGGCAATGGCGATCCCGCGCGACACGCCGATGCCTGAGAGCCAGAGACTCATGCGCAACGGCCCCTCAAGAGTCTTCGCCGAAGCGGTTGGCGACCAGCTCGGCCATGCGCTCCAGCGCGATGGCGGCGTCATCTCCCTCGGCGATCAGGGTGATCTGGCTGCCCTTGGCGGCGGCCAGCATCATCACGCCCATGATGGATTTGCCGCTGACCTCGCGGGGGCCCTTGCGCACGCGGATGTCGGCCTGGAACAGGCTGGCCATGGTGACCAGCTTGGCCGCGGCACGGGCATGCAGACCCAGGCGATTGACGATGGCGACGGTGCGTTCCAAGGCGGGTGACTCCAGATCAGATCAGTCAGTGAGCGGCTTCGTTGCAGTGAAAGACACCGCGCCTGCCACCGTCAACCGCGGTTTGCGTGAGCTCGGCCAGTGACTGCGCCGGATAGTTGAACACGCGGATCAGCATGGGCAGGCTCAGGCCGGCGACCACCGGCAATGCGTGCAGCTCGCCGAGCTTGTTGGCGATGTTGCTGGGGGTGGCGCCGAAGGCGTCGGTCAGCAGCAGCACGCCGGCGCCCCGGTTCAGCCGTTCAATCATTCTGCAGCCCTGGCTGAGCAGAATTTGATCGGATTGCACCCGGCGCACCTCCAGCACGTCGGCCGGCAGGCTGAGCGGCATCATTTCGCGCAGGGTTTCGAGCAGCACGTCACCGAGCTTGCCGTGGGTCACCAGCAGGATGCCCACGGTGGCCGGTTCAGGGCGCGTCATGCGCAAGGTTCCGCAGTTCGCGGTGGCGGACCACGAGCTTGTCGAACATGGGCCGCAAGGCCGCGGCCAGGGTCTCGACGAGGTAAACGCTGCGGTGCTGGCCGCCGGTACAGCCGACCGCCACGGTGAGGTAGGCGCGATCCTGCGCACGGAAGGCGGGCAGCCAGCGTTGCAGTAGCATCAGCAGGTCGCCGCGCATTTCCAGCACGGCGGGCTGGGCTTCCAGCCAATGGCGCACGGCGGCATCGCGGCCGTTCTGGCTGCGCAGCGTGCGGTTCCAGTGCGGATTGGGCAGGCAGCGCACGTCGAACACGAAGTCGGCGTTGTTGGGCGCGCCGTGTTTGAAGCCGAATGACATCAGCGTCAGGGCCAGCGTGTCGCGCCCTCCGCCGGGAATTTCGGCCTGAATGCGCTCGCGCAGTTCGTGCAGATTCAGCGGGCTGGTGTCGAGCACCGAATCTGCGGCGTTGGCAATGGGCGCAAGCAACTGCTGTTCGAGGCGTATGGCCTCGATCAAGGGGCGTTCGTCGTGGCTCAGGGGGTGCCGGCGGCGGGTTTCGCTGTAGCGCGACAGCAGCGTGTCTTCGCTGGCGGTGAGAAACACCACGCGGGTGGTCACGCCGCGCGCCTGAATCTGCTCAAGGTAATGACTGAAGGCGGCGATCAGGTCCGGGCTTTCGCGGGCGTCGATGCCCAGCGCCAGTTCTTCATAGCGCGGCCCGGGGCGGGCCAGCGCGTCCACCACCAGCGACTCCAGCAGGTTCAAGGGCAGGTTGTCGATGCAGGTGTAGCCGAGGTCTTCATACTGCTTGAGCGCGACCGTCTTGCCGGCACCCGAGAGGCCGCTCACGATCACCAGCTTCATCGGCCGGCTCCGCTGTGATGCGGCAAAAGCGTGGGGACGATGAAGCTCATGGGGTCTCGGGCGGCAGGTCGCTCTGGGTTTGGCGGATGGCGCGCAACTGGCGCGCGGCAAAGTCGCGATCGGCGCGATAGCCACCGTTGCGAATCTGCTGGTCACGACAGGCGGTCTCGACCAGCACCGCCAGATTATGCCCAACGCGGATGGGGATGGAGAGCCTCGGCAAATCGACGCCGCACAGGCGCACGGTTTCGCGGCGGCCCATGATGCGCTCCATGCCGTCGCTCCACCACGGGCGCTCGGGGTCAGGCGGCGGGTCCAGTGCGATCATCAGTCCCAGCGCCGCGGACTGAATGACCGACCTGGGGCCGAAGATCTTGCGAATGTTGAGAATGCCGAGGCTGCGCGCTTCGAGGAATCCGGAAATCACCTCGGGACAATGGCCAATGACGTGCGGCCCCTGGCGCACGAACTCGGTGGCATCGTCCGCCACCAGCGGGTGGCCGCGTGCCAGCAACTCCAGGGCCAGTTCCGACTTGCCGACGCCGGAGTCACCCGTCAGCAGAACGCCCAGGCCCCAGACCCGCATGAACACGCCGTGACGGGTGACGGGCGGGGCAGGGGTGGACATCCGGGCCGAGACGGCTAGTGCGCGGGGGTGTACTGCGCCACCAGGGCGTGGAGCTGGGCGCTGTCGTCGGCGCTGCGCAGCCGTGCGCAGAAGGCCTCGTCGGAAAACATTTCGGCGATGGCGGCCAGGTGCTTGAGGTGCTCTTCGGTTGCGGTCTGCGGCACGATCAGACCGAACATGAGGTCCACGCGGGTGCTGTCGTGGGCGTCGTAATCGAGGGGGTGCTTGAGGCGCATGATCGCGCCGATACTCTGGTTTACCCCGGCCAGGCGGCCATGGGGAATGGCCACGCCGCGCCCGAGTCCGGTGCTGCCGAGTTTTTCGCGGGCGGTCAGGCTGCTCAGCACGTCATGGGCAGAGAGCGACGGCTGGCCCAGTGCCAGCAGGTTCGAGAGTTCTTCGAGGGCTTTTTTCTTGCTTGTGAACGTCACGCCTGAGGCGACGCGATCCGCGCCCAGAATGTCGCTGATGGTCATGCAATCCGCCGATGATCATTTGAGTAAGTGAATGGCCCGGGCGAGGCCGATCGATCAGCCTCGCCCGGGCCGCGAAGCTTACTGGATGGTCATGCGCTTATGCGCTTCTTCCTGGTGATGATCGCGCACCTTCTCCTTGTGGCGGCGGGTTTGACGGTCGAGCTTGTCCATCAGGCGATCGATGGCGGCGTACATGTCGCCTTCAGTGGCTTCGGCGTGCAGGTCAGCACCCGAGGCGTGAACGGTGGCTTCGGCTTTCTGGCGGTCCTTCTCGACCGTGAGCACGATTTCGGCGCTGATCAAATGGTCGAAATGGCGCTCCACCCGCTTCAGTTTCTCGTGCACGTATTCGCGCAGCGCGGGGGTGAGATCGACATGGTGGCCTGAAAGATTAAGGTTCATCGAGACGCTCCTGCCTTGAGCCGGGTAACCCGGCGGATTGAACGCGTGTCAGCTCATGCGGATAAGACGGGTCCTCACGAAAACACGCTCCTGCGTTCGTGCGACGGTGCAATGCCAAGACCTTCGCGGTACTTGGCCACCGTGCGACGAGCGACCTTGATGCCCTCGGCCAGAATCTGGTCGGAGAGGGCCGAATCGGAAAGGGGCTGGTCGGCAGGCTCCGCCGCGACCAGACGTTTGATGATGGCCTGAATGGCGGTCGCCGAGGCGGTGCCGCCCTCGGTGGTCGACACGTGGCTGGAAAAAAAGAACTTCAGCTCGAAGAGCCCGCGGGGGGTGGCCATGTACTTGTTGGCGGTGGCTCTCGACACAGTGGACTCGTGAATCCCCAGTTGCGCTGATATGTCACGTAACACCATCGGCCGCATGGCCTCAGGTCCATATTCAAGAAAAGCCCGTTGGCTTTCAACTATGGCTTGGGCAACGCGCAACAGCGTTTCGTTCCGCGCTTCGAGCGCATGAATAAACTGCCGCGCTTCCTGCAGATGGCCCTTCATCAGCTTCTGGTCGGGGCTGGTGTCGGCGCGCTTGATCAACTGCGGATACGTTGCATTGATGCGTACCTTGGGTCGGTGTGCCGGGTTGAGGTTGACCTGCCAGCGGTCTTTCTCGCGGCGCACGAACACGTCGGGCGCCACGTAGTCGGCCTCGTGGTCCATGAACGGCCGGCCGGGGTGCGGCTGCAGGCTGCGGATCAGGGTGCGGGCATGGTCGATCTCGGCGACGTCAACCTTGAGCTGGTTGGCCAGCGTGGCATCGGGCGTCTGCGGCAGGCGCGTCAGAAAGTCTTCGACCAGGCGCAGGGCCGTGGTGGCGCCCGGCGTGCGCGAGGGCAGGTTCCACAGTTGCAGTTGCAGACATTCGCGCAGGTCGCGGGCGGCCACGCCAGAAGGGTCGAAGCCCTGAACCGTCTCCAGTGCCGCGCCGATCTGCGCGTCGCTGACGCCGTAGCGGCTGCGCAGGTCCTCGGACACTGCGTCGAAGTCGCGCAGGTAGCCATCCGCGTCAACCGAGTCGATGAGGTGCAGGCCGATTTCGGCCATCACTCCGCTCAGCTCGCAGAGTTGCAGCTGTTCCAGCAGGTGGTCGTAGAGCGTGCGCGCGGCGCAGCGGTTGGCATCGAGGAACTGCTGCAGCTCATCGTTGGGCGTGCCGCTGCTGGGCGCCGGGTCGAGATCGCAGCAGTCGCTCCAGTCGGCATCGACCGGCAGACTTTCGCCCAGTACATCGGCGTCGCCAAAGACCTCGGCCTCAGGGCCCTCGCGCACCGCCGTGCTGTCGCCGTCCGGGCTGCTTTCCGCCGCCTCGGCGGGCGTGTCGACGTCGGTGTCGGCCTCGTCGCGCTCCAGCATCACGTTGCCGTCCAGGGCCTGCTGAATCTCCAGTTCGAGGTCGAGGCTCGACAGCTGCAGCAGCCGGATGGCCTGCTGCAGGGCAGGCGTCATCGACAGGGACTGGCCCATTCGCAGACTGAGTCCGGCCTTCATGTGCGCGGTGACGATGTGTTCGTGAACATGGCCGCATCATAGGCAGAACAGGCACGAAAGTTGCAACGGAAATTTTCAGGAAATCCGCCGAACGGTTTCTTCGCAGCCCGCCAGTGGTGGCGTCACCGGGTTATCGTTGCGACCCCGTTTCGGAATGGACACCTCATGAAAGCCATCGTCTGCACCCAATTGGGTGGCCCTGATCAGTTGACCCTGCAGTCGCTGCCCGACCCCAGGCCCGGCCCGCACGAAGTGTGCATCGCGGTCGCTGCGGCGGGCATCAATTTTCCTGACACGCTGATGATTCAGGGCAAATACCAGGTCCGCCCGCCGCTGCCGTTCGTGCCGGGCGCCGAAGTGGCGGGCGAGGTGATCGAGGTGGGTGCCGAGGTGACGCGGTTTGCGGTCGGCGACCGTGTCGCGGCCTTCGTGCCGGTGGGCGGTTATGCCGCCAAGGCCGTCGCCAGCGAGCACGAATGCCTGGCCCTGCCGGATGGCATGAGCCTGATCGAGGGCGGCGGCTACGGGCTGGTCTACGGCACGGTCAGTCATGCGCTGATGCAGTGCGCCAACCTGCAGCCGGGCGAGACGTTGCTGGTGCTGGGCGCCGCCGGTGGCGTGGGACTGGCCGCCGTGCAGCTGGGCAAGCTGATGGGCGCGCGCGTGATCGCGGCCGCATCCACCGCCGACAAGCTGGCACTGACCCGCGCGCACGGCGCCGATGACACGATCAATTACCGCGAACAATCCTTGAAGGGCGAGGTGAAGGCGCTGACCCAGGGCGAGGGGGCGAACGTGATCTTCGACCCGGTTGGCGGACCGCTTGCCATCGAGTGTCTGTCGGCCGCGGCCTGGGGCGCACGCTATCTGGTGGTCGGGTTTGCCGAGGGCAACATTCCGGCCCTGCCGGCCAATCGGTTGCTGCTCAAGGAACTGTCGGCCAAGGGCGTGGCCTGGGGTGCCTTCGTGGCGCGTGAGCCGGAGGTCAATGCGGCAAATTTTGCGCAATTGGCACGCTGGTACGGTGAGGGCAAGTTCAAACCTGTCATCTCGGGGCAGTATCCTCTGGCCGAAGCGCCTCGCGCCCTGCACGACATGCTGGCGCGCAAGGTCACGGGCAAAATTGTGCTGGTCCCAGACGCTGCTTAATCACGCATCAGGTTTTCATGTTCAACACCATTCTGGTGCTCTGCACCGGCAACATCTGTCGCAGCCCGATCGCTGAAGCGCTGCTCAAGAACGCCCTGCCGGGGCGGCATGTGCACTCGGCCGGCATCGGCGCGATGGTCGGCTGGCCGGCCGATCCGCACTCGGTGGCGGTCTGCGCCGAGGCGGGCGTCGACCTCGGCGCCCATCGCGCCCGTCAGCTCACCGGCCAGATGATGCAGGCGGCCGATTTGGTGCTGGTCATGGATCAGGGGCATATCGACGCGCTGACGCCGCGCTATCCCCAGCATCGCGGCAAGGTCCACAAGATGCTGCGCTGGCACGACAATCTCGATGTGGACGATCCTTACCAGATGCCGCGTTCCATGTTCGAGCGGGTCTACGCCGAAATCACCCAGGGCACGCACGACTGGGTCAAGCGGCTTTAAGGCGATGCCGGCGCGACCGGTATACTGCGGGCCAACGTTTCCCTGTTCCGAGCATGTCCAAAAAGCTTTACCTCATCACCTACGGGTGCCAGATGAACGAGTACGACTCCACCAAAATGGCCAGCGTGCTCGAAGCCTCTCACGGCTACACCCGCACCCAGGACCCGGACGAGGCCGATCTGCTGCTGCTCAACACCTGCTCGGTGCGCGAAAAGGCGCAGGAGAAGGTGTTTTCCGAACTGGGTCGCTGGAAAGACTGGAAAGCCGCCCAGCCTGGTCGGGTGATCGGCGTCGGCGGTTGCGTGGCCAGCCAGGAAGGCGAGGCCATTGCCCGCCGCGCGCCCATGGTCGATCTGGTGTTTGGCCCGCAGACCCTGCATCGGCTGCCGGAGCTGCTCGNCACCACGCGGCGCACCCGCAAGCCGGCGGTGGACATCAGCTTTCCCGAAATCGAGAAATTCGATCGCCTGCCCGAGCCGCGTGCCGAAGGCGTGACGGCCTTCGTCAGCATCATGGAAGGCTGCTCCAAGTACTGCACGTTCTGCGTGGTGCCCTACACCCGCGGAACCGAGGTCAGCCGGCCACTTGATGACGTGCTCACCGAGTGCGCGCAATTGATCGATCAGGGCGTCAAGGAAATCACCCTGCTGGGGCAGAACGTCAACGCCTATCGCGGCCCCATGGGCAACAGCGGCGAGTGGTGTGATCTGGCCTTGCTGATCACTTATCTGGCGCGCTTCGACGGCCTCAAACGCATCCGCTACACCACCAGCCATCCGGCCGAGTTCACCGACGCGCTGATCGACTCCTTCGCCGACGAACCCAAGCTGGCGAGTTACTTGCACCTGCCGGTGCAAAGTGGTGCCGATCGCATCCTCGGCATGATGAAGCGCGGCTACACCCGCGCCGAATATCTGGCCAAGATCAAGCGCATCCGCGCCGCGCGCCCCGACATTTCACTGTCATCGGACTTCATCATCGGCTTCCCGTCCGAGTCGGATGACGACTTCGTGCAGACCATGGACCTGATTGCCGAGGCCGGCTTCGACGGAGCCTTCAGTTTCGTCTACAGCCCGCGCCCCGGCACGCCGGCGGCGAACCTGCGCGACAACGTGCCGCCCGAGGTCAAGAAGCAGCGCCTGAGCATTCTGCAGGACCGGATTCGCGGGCTCGATACCCAGTTCAAGCACGCCCTGGTCGGCAGCCGCCAGACGGTGCTGGTCGAGAAGATCGCCAAAAAAGGCGGCGGGCAGATTGCCGGCCGCACCAGCACCAACCGCTGGATCAACTTCGAGGCTCCGGAAGCGCTGATCGGCCATTTCACCGAAGTGGACGTGACCGAAGTGCAGCCCAACTCGCTGCGTGGCCGCTGGGTGCCGCCCACCCCATGAGCGCCCCCACGCGGCCCACCCAGGCCCGAATCGATGTGGTGCTGTCGCCCGATGACGGCCAGCGGCTGGCCAATCTGGCCGGGCCGTTCGATGCGCATCTGCGGCAGATCGAGCTGCGGTTGGGCATCGAGATCCGCAATCGCGGCAACCTGTTCCAGCTGGTCGGTACCCGCGCAGACGCCCAGCGCGGCGAGGCGGTGCTCAACAGCCTGTTCAACCTGACCCTGGAGCAGCCCATCGGCACCGAGCAGGTGCATCTGGCGCTTGCCGAGCACACCGAGCCTGCCGAAGCGCCGCTGGCGCGTCAGGAAGAGACCGTCGAGGGCGAGGTCATCATCCGCACCAAGCGCGGGGTGGTGCGGGGCCGCAGTGCCCAGCAGAAGGCTTACCTGAGCGCCATCAATCGCCACGACCTGAATTTTGGCGTCGGCCCCGCCGGCACCGGCAAGACCTATCTGGCCGTGGCCAGCGCGGTCAACGCGCTGGAGCGCGACCGCGTGCGGCGCATCGTGCTGGTGCGCCCGGCGGTCGAGGCCGGCGAGAAGCTGGGGTTTCTGCCCGGCGACATGGCCGACAAGATCAATCCCTATCTGCGGCCGCTGTACGACGCGCTCTACGAGATGATGGGGTTCGAGAAGGTGGCGCGGCTGACCGAGAAGAACGTGATCGAAGTGGCGCCGCTGGCGTTCATGCGCGGCCGCACGCTCAACGAAAGCTACGTGATTCTCGACGAGGCGCAGAACACCACGCTGGAACAAATGAAGATGTTCCTGACGCGCCTGGGCTTCGGCAGCGTGGCGGTGGTGACCGGCGACGTGACGCAGATCGACCTGCCGCGCCACGAGAAGTCGGGCCTCAAGCACGCGCTCAACATCGTCGCCAACATTCCGGGTGTGAGCGTCACCCATTTCAAGAAAGAAGACGTGGTGCGCCACCCGCTGGTGCAGGCCATCGTCGAGGCCTACGAAGTGTTTGAAGCGCAGCACCCGGATGGCGCGGCGCACTAGCACGCCCGTGGCCCCCGAGGTCAGCATCCAGGTGCAGCGCCGGGTGCCGGCGCGCGGCATTCCCAGTGCCGAGAGCCTGCGGGCCTTCGCCCGGGCGGCACTGCAGCCGGGGGCAGGCGGCGAGCTCACCCTGCGCATCACCGACGCCGAGGAGTCGCGCGCACTCAACCGCGACTTTCGCGGCAAGGACAAGCCCACCAACGTCCTGTCGTTTGGCTACGATGTGCCGGACATGCTGGGCGACCTGGTGATCTGTGCCGACGTGGTGGCGCAGGAAGCCGCCGAGCAGGGCAAAGTGCCCCGGGCCCACTGGGCACACATGGTGGTCCACGGCTGTTTGCATCTGCAGGGCTTTGATCACGAATGTGAGCCGGATGCGGCGCACATGGAAGCGACGGAAACGGCCATCCTGGCCGCTTTGGGGTTTCGCAACCCCTATTGAGAATGAACGACGAACCTCCCAGTACACCCGCCTCAGACGACACCCCGATAGGCCGCTGGTGGCGCCGCGTGACGCAGTCCTTCACGCACGCCCCCGCCACCCGCGAAGAGCTGATGGAGGTGCTCATCGAGGCCCGCGACGCGGAACTGATGGACGCCGATGCCCTGACCATGTTTCAGGGCGTGCTCCAGACCGCCGACACCCAGGTGGGCGACATCATGGTGCCGCGATCGCAGATGGTGGTGATCGAAGCCGACCTGCCCATGGAAACCCTGTTGCGGCTGGTGGTGGAGTCGGGCCACTCGCGCTATCCGGTGATTGGCGATTCCCGCGATGAAGTGATCGGTGTGCTGCTGGCCAAGGATCTGCTGCAGTACGCGGCCATCATTCCCGACCTGGGACCGGGCGAGCTGTCATTGCGCGACATCCTGCGGCCTGCCGTGTTCGTGCCCGAGTCCAAGCGCGTCAACGTGCTGCTCAAGGATTTCAAGCGTGGGCGCAATCACATGGCCATCGTGGCCGACGAGTACGGCGGCGTCGCCGGGCTGGTCACCATCGAAGACGTGCTGGAGCAGATCGTCGGCGAGATTGACGACGAGCATGACGAAGCCGAAGGCGCCACGATTCTGCGCCAGGACGAACGGCGCTTTCTGGTCAACGCGCTGACGCCCATCGAAGACTTCAACGAGTACTTCGAGTGCCGGCTGCCGGACGATGACTTCGACACCATCGGCGGCCTGGTCGTCCACCATTTCGGGCACATGCCGCGGCGCGGTGAAACCCTGCAGCTCGCGGGCTTCAACTTCAACGTGCAGCGCGCTGATTCGCGGCGCCTGCACCTGCTGCAAGTGATGCGGTCGGCCGGCTGATGCGTTGCGCGCTGTGGCTGCTGCTGGCGGCGCTGTGCGGCACTGCGGGCGCCCAGCCTGCCGCCGCGCCGGCGCCGCAGATCAGCCTGCTGACGTTTCAGCCGGGCGAGATCTACTGGCAGCGCTACGGCCACAATGCCCTGCGGGTGGTCGAGGCGGGCCGTCAGGTGGTTTACAACTACGGCGTCTTCGACTTTCAGCAGAAGAACTTCGCGCTCAATTTCGCCCGCGGGCGCATGCGCTACCGACTCGCCACCGAGCCCATCGAGTACACCCTGGCCGCTTACGGGCAGTCAGGGCGCTGGGTCAACGAGCAGATCCTCGACTACTCCCCCGAGCAGGCGCGCCGCGTGGCCCAGTACCTGGCCCGCAATGCCTTGCCCGAGAACGCCGAATACCGCTACGACTACTTCACCGCCAATTGCAGTACCCAGGTCCGGGATGTGATCAACCTCGGCGCCGACGGGGCGCTGGCAGCGGCGCTGACCCCGGTGATGACCCCGGCCACCTACCGCCAGGATGCGGCGCGGATGATGGCCGATCTGCCGCCCATGATGTGGCTGACCGACGTGCTGCTGGGGCCTGCCACCGACCGCCCCATCGATCTTTGGCAGCGCAGCTTTCTGCCCGAAGTGCTGATGGACGCGGTGCGTCAGGTGCGCCTTGCCGATGGTCGCCCGCTGGTGCGCCGCGAACGGATGCTGGTGCCGGGCCGCGCGGGGGCCAGCCGCGATGCGCCGCCGCGGCTGGTCATGCCGTTTGCGGTGACCGGGCTGGCGGTGGCCGGCCTGTTGCTGCTGCTGTCGGCCTGGGGCGGGCAGCGGACGCTGACGACCGGAAGCGTGGTGGCCGCGCGCCTCGCCCGGGGTCTGGCCGGCCTGCTGGTGATGGTCAGCGGCGTCGTCGGCTGGGTGCTGTTGCTGGGCTGGACACTGACCGACCATGAAGTCATGCATGGCAATCTCAGCCTGTTGGCGTTTTCGCCGGCGTCATTGCTGCTGTTGCCCATTGTGGTTCGCAGCGCCTGGCGTCGCACGCCGCTGGGGCCGATCGGCACCGGCCTGCTGGTGCTGCCGGTAATGACCACCCTGGCCGCACTGGTGGCGCAGCTGCTGCCCGGCGCCCAGCAGCACCTGCACTGGTTGCTGCTGTGGCTGCCGCTGCACCTGGCGCTGCTGGCCATTCTTGTTCCACGCTCTTCGCCATGCACCACTTCACCCCCAAGACCCTGCGCTTCCTGAACGACCTGGCGGCGAACAATCGCCGTGACTGGTTCGAGGCGCATCGTGGCGCCTATGAACAGGACGTGCGCGAACCGGCCCTGCGGCTGATCACGGCCATGGAAGCGCGGATTCGCGAGGTGCATCCGGCCTTCATGGCCAGCCCGAAAAAGGTCGGCGGATCGCTGTTCCGCATTCACCGCGACACCCGTTTCAGCGGTGACAAAACGCCGTACAAGACCCACATCGGCATCACCTTCTTTCACGCCGCCACCCGGGCCACCGCCCGCACTGCCGACACCGGCAATGCCGCGCGCGGGCGTCTCGACGCCCCGGTGTTCTATCTGCACATTGCGCCGGGCGCCAGTTTCATGGGTGGCGGCATCTGGCACCCGCAGGCCCCGGCGCTGCGGCAGATTCGCGAATACCTGGTGGACAACCCGGCGAGCTGGCGCGCGGTCACGCAGGGCCCGGCCTTCGCCCGGCACTACACGCTGGGCGGTGAGGTCCTGGTGCGGCCGCCCAAGGGGTTCGATGCCCAGCACGCCCTGATCAACGATCTGAAGCGCAAGGACTTCATCGCCTCGGCAGCGGTGGCAGATGAGGACGTGATGCGCCCCGACCTGCCGGCGTGGCTGACCCGCCGCTATCAGCCCCTGGCGCCCTTGGTCGACTGGCTGTGTGATGCCTTGACCTTGCCGACCGACGGCGCCTGATAGGCCCGCAAAAACAGGTCGACCACGTTGGCGACGTGTTGCTGTCGCTCCGCCGCATCCAGCGGCCCACGACAGGCCATCAAGACCTGCAGGTGGTGGACGCCCTTGAGCAGGCAGAAGAAGTGCTCGGCGGCGGTTTGCGGATCGTTGACCAGCAGCTCCTGACGCTCGTGCGCGCTGCCCAGCAGTTGCGCGAACTGGCGCAGCGTGAGGGCCGGCCCGGCGGCGTAAAACAACTTGCCCATGCGGTCATCGGTGCGCGCCTGCGCGGCCATCATGCGAAAGAAGCTGATCACCTCCTCGTCCATCACCAGGTCGACGAAGCCGAGGCCGATCTGGGTCAACCGTTCACGCAGGGGCCGCGTGCCGCTGGGTTCGAAGAAGGCGGGGGGCGCGTGGGCTTCGCTGGTGGCGACAACCGCGGCCGCGAACAGCGCCTCCTTGTCGGCGAAGTGGGAATACAGCGTCAGTTTGGACACCCCTGCGGCGCGCGCCAGCGCCTCCATGCTGGTGTCGCTGTAGCCCCGTGCGGCGAACAGCGTCTTGGCGGCACGCAGGATCGCGACGCGCTTTCGGGGGTCTTTGGGCCGACCGCGCCGGGCGGTGCCGGCTGCCTGCCTGGCAGCGTCGTTCGCAGTTTCCGGTGGGGTGGGGAGGGGGGCTTTGGGCAATTCCTACGCCTTGGTTGACGCTCGTTGAAAATATACTATACCGTTCAGTTTATTAAATCGAACGGCTGGAGCGACGGCTCCTACAGGGATGATCAATGCCAAAGGCATCGCAGTTCGTACGGGGTCGGGGGACCTACATGTTGGCCGGTTTGGGCGCGCTGCTGGCGATCGCCCTGGCGGCCTGTGAGGCGCCCGAAGAGGGTGACACCTCGGTGCGCCCGGTGGTGGTCGAGCCGGTGGTGGCGGTCGACCAGGTGGGGATCAAGCTCTATCCCGGCACGGTCACGGCACGTGATGACAGCCTGCTGAGCTTCCGCGTTGCCGGTGAGGTGACCCGGATGCCGGTGGATGCGGGTGATCGCGTGAAGCCGGGCGATCTGCTGGCCGAGCTGGACCCGCAAGACGCCAGACTGGCCTTGCGCGCCGCCGAAGCGGCTGTCTCGGCCGCCGAGGCCGATGCCCGTCTGGCCGAGGCCGAGATGAACCGCTACCGGGATCTTCTGGAACGAGGTTTCATCAGCGCTTCGGGCTTCGAGCTGCGCGAGAACCAGTACGCGCTGGCAAAGGCGCGGGGGGATCAGGCCAAGGCCGAGGCCGCGGTCAATCGCAACCAGTCGCGCTACACCCGCCTGCTGGCGCCGCAGAACGGCTTGGTGACGTCTACCTCAGTCGAAGTCGGCGAGGTGGTGAGTCCCGGCCAGCCGGTGCTGCGTTTCGTGCCCGATGAGGGACGCGAGGTTGAGATTCAGGTGCCGGAAGGCCGTTTGAGCGAGTTCTCGGTGGGCACCGAAGCCAGCATCGGGTTGTGGGCGCATCAAGACAGGCGCTACCTGGGCAAGGTGCGCGAAATCACGCCGCAGGCCGACCCGGCCACGCGCACCCACCGGGTGCGGCTGCAATTCGTCGACGCCGACGAGCGGGTGCGACTGGGCATGAGCGCCAACGTGATCATCGACCGGGCGAACGAGCAGACCGAGTTTCTGGTGCGGCACTCGGCCGTGGGTGAACATGAAGGCCAGCCGGTGGTCTGGCGGGTGCACGACGACGGCACGGTCGAACCGCAAGCGGTCGAGGTGGTGCGCTACCAGGAAGCCGGCGCGGTGGTGCGCGGTGCCCTGAAGGCCGGGGAGCAGGTGGTCTCGGCCGGCGTGCACCGATTGATTGCAGGGCAGGCCGTGGCGGTCAACGAGCGGCCCTATGCCGACCGTAACGCCGCTGAGCGCGAGGCTGAGGCTGATGCCGGGGCGAAGGTTGAGGCTGGGGCCGCTCCATGAGCCTCAACCTGTCCGACTGGGCGCTGCGGCACCGCGGCATCGTGGTGTACCTCATGGTGCTGTTCGGCGTGCTCGGCACCTACAGCTATCTCAATCTGGGCCAGAGCGAAGATCCGCCGTTCACCTTCCGGGTGATGGTGATCACCACCCTGTGGCCCGGCGCCTCAGCCGTCGAGGTTGAGCGCCAGGTCACCGACCGCGTCGAGGAAAAGCTGCAGGAAAGCGCCTATGTCGACTTCATGCGCTCCTATTCGCGGCCCGGTGAGAGCCAGGTCTTCATCATCATTCGTGACGACCTTGAGGCGTCGCGCAACGACGACGCCTTCTATGAGATGCGCAAAAAGGTCGGCGACATCGAGCACCTGTTGCCGCAGGGCACCGTGGGCCCGTTCTACAACGACGAGTTTGGCGACACCTTCGGCAACATCTACTCGCTGACCGGCAAGGACTACTCGGCGGCCGAGCTCAAGTTTTACGGTGATCGCATTCGCGACCAACTGTTGCGGGTGCCCGACGTGGCCAAGGTTGAATTCTTTGGCAATCCCAGTGAGGTGATCGAAATTCAGCTCGCCAACACCCGGCGCAGTCAGCTGGGCGTGCCGCTGGAGCGGGTCATCGACGCGGTGCGCGCGGCAAACTCGGTCAATCGCGCGGGTTATTTCGAGCTCGCTGACGACCGCATCTACCTGCGTCTCAACGACCGCATCGACAGTGTGGAGCGGCTCGCCAACACGGTGATCAGTTTCGAGGGCCGCAGCTTCCGGCTGGGCGACATTGCCACGCTCTCGCGCGGCTACGCCGACCCGCAAGACCCGCAGGTGCGATTCAACGGCGAACCGGCGCTGGCCTTGGGCGTGTCGATGGAAAAAGGCGGTGACATCGTCCGCTTGGGCAAGGCGCTGGACGCGGCGTTTGCGCGCATCGAGAGCGAACTGCCGCTGGGCCTGACGCTGTCACGCGTTGCCGACCAGCCGCGCGCGGTGCGGCACAGCGTCAACGAGTTCGTCAAGGTTCTGGCCGAGGCCGTGGCCATCGTGCTGGTCGTCAGCTTCTTTTCACTCGGGCTGCGGACCGGGCTGGTGGTGGCGCTGTCGATCCCGCTGGTGCTGGCCATGACCTTTCTGGCCATGAAGCTGCTGGCCATCGACCTGCACAAGATCAGCCTTGGCGCCCTGGTGCTGGCCCTGGGGCTGCTGGTGGACGACGCGATCATCGCGGTCGAGATGATGGCGGTGAAGATGGAGCAGGGCTGGGAGCGCACCAAGGCGGCGTCGTTCATGTACACCACGACGGCCTTCCCGATGCTGTCGGGCACGCTGGTGACGGCCGCCGGATTTCTGCCCATTGCCCTGGCGCAGAGCAGCACCGGTGAGTACACGCGGGCCATCTTTCAGGTCGTGACCCTGGCGCTGCTGATCTCGTGGGTGGCGGCCGTCATCTTTGTGCCCTACCTGGGCTACAAGCTGCTGCCCGAGCGGCATCAGGCCGAGGCGCATGACCCTTACCAGACGCGGTTCTATCGGTCTCTGCGGCAGATCATCTGCTGGTGCGTCGATCACCGATTCATCGTGATGGGCGCAACGGCGCTGTTGTTCGTCGGCAGTCTGGTGGTGTTCACCAAGGTGCCGCAGCAGTTTTTCCCGTCCTCCACGCGGCTGGAATTGCTGGTCGATCTCAAACTGGCCGAATCCGCCAGCCTCTCGGCCACGCAGGCGGCGGCGCGCAAGCTCGAAGAACTGCTCGAAACCGACCCGGTGGTGCAAGAGGGCATCGAGCATTACGTGGGCTACGTGGGCACCGGCGCGCCGCGCTTCTACCTGCCGCTGGACCAGCAACTGCCGCAGCCCAGCTTCACCCAGTACGTGCTGAGCACCCGCAACTTCAAGGCGCGCGAGGCGATCCGCAGGCGGCTGGTCGAAACCTTGCCGGCGGCCATTCCCGAGGCGCGCTGGCGTGTGCTGCGGCTGGAGCAAGGCCCGCCAGTGGGCTATCCGGTGCAGTTCCGCGTGTCCGGGCGTGACCGCGAGGCCATCCGCAAGATCGCCGACCAGGTGGCCGAGACCATGCGCGCCCATCCCGACCTGACCAACGTGCATCTTGACTGGGACGAGCCCTCGAAGGTGGTGCGCATCAAGGTCGATCCAGACCGCGCGCAGGCGCTGGGCGTCAGTGCGGAGTCGGTCTCCCAGTTTCTGGGCAACTCACTGCTGGGCGCCCGCGTCACCCAGTTCAGGGAAGACAACAAGTTGATCGACGTGCTGTTCCGGGGGCCAAAAGACGAGCGCGGACGCCTCAGCCTGTTGGAGTCCACCAGCGTGCCGACCGCCAGCGGCGGCAGCATTGCGCTGAACCAGGTCGCCACTTTCGAATATGGCTTCGAGCCCGGAATCACCTGGCGTCGCGACCGCATTCCCACCATCACCGCACGCGCCGATGTGTACACCGACGTGCAGGCCCCGGTGATCACCGCGCAGGTGTCGCGCCAACTGGCGTCGCTGCAGGCATCGCTGCCGCCGGGCATCCACATCGAGTTGGGCGGGTCGGTCGAAGAAGCGGCCAAGGGACAGGGCTCGGTCTTCAAGGGCATGCCCGCGTTCGTGGTGGTGGTGCTCACCTTGCTCATCTTCCAGTTGAAGCGCTTTTCGCTGGTGATGATGGTGGTGCTGACCGCGCCGCTGGGCATCATCGGCGTGGCCCTGTTCCTGATGGTCTTGCAGGTGCCGTTCGGGTTTGTCGCGATGCTGGGCACCATTGCCCTGTCCGGAATGATCATGCGCAACTCGATCATTCTGGTGGACCAGATCGAGCATGACCGCGCGATTGGCGTGCGGCCCTATGACGCGGTGATTGACGCCACCGTGCGGCGTTTTCGCCCCATCGTGCTGACCGCGCTGGCCGCCGTGCTGGCGATGATTCCGCTGTCGCGCAGCGTTTTTTATGGGCCGATGGCGGTGGCCATCATGGGTGGCTTGATTGCCGCCACGGGGCTGACGGTGCTGTTTCTGCCGGCGCTTTATGCGGCGTGGAACCGCATCCGGCCCGACACCCCCGCGGCACCGCCCACGCGCGACGCCTTGACCTGACGCCAGCCGGAGACCACCGGCGCCAGCGCGCAGCTCAGGCGTTGTGCTGCAGTGGCGCGCCGTCGGCGGTCAGGACCACCGCCTGCATGCAATTGCGCCCTGCCGCCTTTGCGGCATACAGCTGCCGGTCGGCGGCCTCGATCAGCGCATCGCCGCCGCGGCGCGTCGGAATGCCCGCCGCAATGCCGATGCTGGCGGTCACGGGGATGCGCTCGCCGTGCTTTTCTATCCTTATATCCACACATCGGATGGCATTCAGGAAGCGCTGGCCCATCACCTCAAGGTCATCGGGCTGAACGTCGTACCAGACCGCGATGAACTCCTCGCCGCCGTAGCGCGCCCGCAGGTCCAGTGGCCGCCCGCCCTCCACCGACAGCAGGGCGGTGCCGGTCTGGGTGAGCACTTCATCGCCCTTGAGGTGCCCGTAGCGGTCATTGAATGTCTTGAAGTGATCGAGGTCGATCAGTGCCACGGCCACATGCCGCTGTTCGCGGCTCGCTGCGGCAATCACCCGGCGGTAATGCTCATCGAAGGCGCCGCGGGTCAGCAGCCCGCTCAGGGCATCGGTGCGCGACAGCAGCCGAATCTGCGCGCGGTAAAGCCAGCCTTCGCGATTGAGCAGGTCGGTCGTCACCGCGCCGCCGATGCCAATCAGCCACAAATAGGCCGTTTCATAGGCGAACAAGCGATCAGGGTCGCCATCAGGCCGGTCGAAGTGGATCACCGTGATCAGGCTGAGCGCCATGGTCAGGCTGCCGCCCACAACCATCAGCCGCGCGCGGAAGCCGCCGAACACCGCCACCGCCACCACCGTGAAATTCACCATGTGCAGGGGAAACGTCATCCATCCCAGTTGCGTCAGGTAAAGCTGGGCGTAGCAACTGGCCCAGAGTGTCAGGCAGCCGGCCATGTTGATCGCGTTGTGCGCAGAGCGGCTCAGGGCCAGCCAGGGCGCGAGGGCGCCCAGGCCAAGCACCGGCAGCGCCCACGCCAGCTGGATGAACAGCAGCATCGGAACGGTTTCCGGGTCTGCCTGAAAAAGCGCCTTGTTCAGCATGGGGGCAATCAGAAACGACAGTGCCGCCAGACCGAACAACAGCGTTCTGGGCGTGCGATACCGACGGCCCTGCGAGGCGCGATACGCCCGCTCCAGCGGCGCGTTGAAGGTCAGGCGACGCCACATCGACCGGCGCGCCCGGCGAAGGTCTGTTTCGCTGAGCAGCAGGTGCGGATCTTCCAGGGGAGCGGGGCGAGGCATGGGGCCCATCTTGGCAGAACAGGACCGTCCGGCAAGCCGCAATCTCCCTCCAGAATGCGATGACCCCCGAGGCCGGCCGCCAGGGGCCTAGAGCCGCCGCCAGCGCTGCCCGTCCTTGCCGTCTTCGACCGCCACACCCAGGGCTTTGAGCTGGTCGCGCAGACGGTCTGACCCCGCCCAGTCCCTGGCCGCACGGGCCGCGGCACGTTCGTCCAGCAGGGCTTCGGCCTCTGCGGACAGGCCGTCGACCTCGGCGCCACCGGCAAACCATTGTTCGTGTCCCATCTGCAACAGGCCCAGGGCATCGCCGGCGGCCTGGAGCTGAGCCTTGATGCGGGCTTTGTCGGCGGGGTCGGTGGCCTTGTTGGCATCACGCGCCAGCTCGAACAGCGCGGCCAGCGCCTGCGGCGTGTTCAGGTCGTCGTCCAGGGCGGCGGCAACCGACTCGGGCAGGCCCGCATCGGCTGCCGCGGGCACGTCGGCCAGGCTGCGCAGGGCACCGTACAGACGGTCCAGCTTCTTGTTGGCCTCGGGAATGACCGCGTCGGTCCAGTCCAGCGGCTGGCGGTAATGCGCGGTGAGCAGCACCAGACGGATGGCCTCGCCCGGCCCCTGTTCCAGCAGCTTGCGCACCAGCAGCACGTTGCCGATGGACTTGCTCATCTTTTCGGCGTTGACGTTGACGAAGCCGTTGTGCACCCAGTAGCGGGCGAAGGGCGCGCCGCCGTGCGCGCAGCGGCTTTGCGCAATCTCGTTCTCGTGATGCGGAAACACCAGGTCGTGGCCGCCGCCGTGAATGTCGAGGGTGTCCCCGAGCAGCGCTTCGGCCATGGCCGAGCATTCGATGTGCCAGCCGGGGCGGCCGCGGCCCCAGGGAGAATCCCAGCCGGGTTGCGCCTCGGTAGAGGGTTTCCACAGCACGAAATCGCCGGGGTCTTTCTTGTAGGGCGCCACTTCAACCCGGGCGCCGGCCTGCAGGCTTTCTGCGTCGCGGCGCGACAGGGCGCCGTAGTCGGCGAAGCTGCGGGTGTGGAACAGCACATGACCCTCTGCCGCGTAGGCGTGACCGCTGCCGATCAGCCGGCCGATCATGTCGATGATCTGCGGCAGGTGCTCGGTGACGCGCGGCTCCAGGTCGGGCAGGGCCACGCCCAGCGCCGCGAGGTCTTCGTGGTAGGCCGCAGCGTAGCGGTCGGTGATGGTGCGAATGTCGACGCCTTCTTTGACCGCGGCGGCGTTGATCTTGTCGTCGATGTCGGTGATGTTGCGGACATACACCACCTGCGGATAACGACGGCGCAGCCAGCGGGTGAGCACGTCGAACACCACCGCCGGACGCGCGTTGCCGATGTGCGCGTAGCTGTACACCGTGGGGCCGCAGACATACACGGTGACGCGGTTGGCGTCCTGCGGGACGAACGGGGTCTTGTTGCCGCTCAGCGTGTTGTAAAGCTGCATGCGAAGGCTGCGAAAAAAATGACGGCGAAGCATACCGCTCCCGGTCGATATCGGGGCCGCCGGTGTGCCCATGGGCGTTGCTATGCTGGATGCCCATGTCTGCGCCCGCCCACCACCGACCCAGGGGTTATCGCAACCCGCACAGCCGCGACCGCCACGGCGGCTCGGGGCTGGCATCGTTTCTGTGGGAATGGGCGCGCAGCCGGCCCACGGGCGAACCCCCGATGGTGCAGCGCGCCGACCTGAGCTTTCTGCGCGGCAACCGCTCGGTGCCCACCGCCACCTGGCTGGGGCACGCAACCTATCTGGTGCAGCTGGACGGGCTGAACATTCTCACCGACCCGCACCTGTCGCCCCGGGCCTCGCCGTTCGGCTTTGCCGGCCCGGAGCGCTTGATTCCCCCGGCCATCGACCTGGCCAATCTGCCGCCGATTGACGTGGTGCTGCTGTCACACGATCACTACGACCACCTGGACGCGCCCACCCTGCGTGCGCTGGCCGAGGCGCACGACCCCACCGTCATTGCCCCCCTGGGGCACGCCGCGCTGCTGGCGGCGCTGGGCTGTCGCAGCGTGACCGAGCTGGACTGGTGGGCGCAGCACCGGCGTCGCGGGTTCAGCGTGACGGCCGTGCCGGTGCAGCATTTCTCGGGGCGCGGCCTGCGCGATCGCAACCGCCGGCTGTGGGCGGGCTTCGTCTTCGAGGCGGACGGGCGCAAGCTGTTCTTTGCCGGCGACACCGGCTACTCCCCCGACTTCGCCGAGATCGGCCGGCGCTTTGCGCCCATCGATCTGTCGCTGCTGCCCATCGGCGCGTACGCCCCGCGCAGCTTCATGCGCCCGGTGCACGTCGACCCCGACGAGGCGGTGAAAATCCACCAGGAGGTGGGCAGCAGGCTGTCGCTGGCCATGCACTGGGGCACGTTCCGGCTGACGATCGAGCCTCTGGACGAGCCGCCGCGCTGGCTGGCCCGGGCGTTGGACGCCGCCGGATTGCCCGCCGATGCGTTCCGCGTTCCGGCGCCGGGCGAAACGGTTTACTGGTAGGCGCCGCCGGAGAAATCCTGCCCGCGCGGAAAGGCCGGGCCTTGCGGCGGCAGCCGATAGGGGTCGTCGCAGAGGCGCTTCAGCTCGGTGAAGGCGTCGGCCAGCTTGGGCAGGTCGTGCGGGTCGGGGGTGAACACGCGGGTCTGCCGGGCGGCGTATTCGTCGCGCAGACCCACCCCCTCATGCAGCGTGGCGATGCAGGCGTTGCCGTGATCGCAGGCGAACAGCACGCTGCTGCCGCCGTCCCAGCCGGGGCGCGTGCGATCCAGCGGAATGGTCTGGCGCAACACCCGTGAGCCGGTCAGTTCGCGGCGGGTCATGTTGAGCGTGCAGCCGTCACGGCTGAAATCGAACCCCCAGGCGAAGTACTGGCCGGTGCGGGCCCAGCCATCGCCCTGCTCACGGCCAAGCAGGCGGTCGATGTAGGTGATGACGTCGCGTTTGGCTTCGGTGTCGCCCCGCACCACGACCGGACCCGCGCAGGCGCAGACCAGCAGCAGACTCAGCCACACTCCTGATCGTTGGACGCCGTGCATGGCGAGGATGCTAGCAACTGCGCCAATCTTGCGTGGCGGGCGTCGGGCGGCAGCTGTGCCAGCCGCTCCACGGCGGTGTGAAACGCGGGCCAATCGCCCGCAACGCGGTCGAACAGGGCGGCAAAGGCGGGCACCCATTGGTCATACAGGCCGAATGGCAGCAGGTGGGCGTTGTTGAGCGGCCGGTCGAACCACGCGTCGTAGCCGGTCCAGCCGCCCCAGTCCTGATCGCGGAGGTGGCGATAGCGTTGGCGCAACGCATCGAAGGCCGCGTGTTTGGCGGCGGCCAGTGCCGCGGGGTCGCCCGCATGGGCGGCGTAGTCCCGGGCCAGTTGTTCGCGGGTGTCCAGCACCAGGCCCACGAACTGGCGCCGCCGGCGCGCCAGCATGGCCTCCTGGGCGTCGGGCGCGCGGTCGCGGGCGGCGCGCCACTGGCGCAGCCCTTCGTGTTCCACAAAGCTGGCGTAGCTCTCGTTGAAAGCGGTATCACCGGGCACGAACAGGCGCTCGTGCGTCATCTCGTGAATCACGGTGCCCAGCAATGCGGCCACACCGCCGCGCAGCATGGTGTTGAGCACCGGGTCACGAAATTTGCCGAGCGTCGAATAGGCGGGCACCGGCGAGACCATGGCGTCCCAGCCTTCGGCGCTGAGGCGCGCCACTTCGGCCTCTGCGCGCGCCTGCGCGAAGTAGCCCCGGTACGCGAGGCAGCCGACGAACCAGTGACAGGTCTCCCGCGCCTCCAGGGAATAGGCGGGTGCCGCCATCACGTTCCACACCACGTAGTCGCGGTGCAGATCGACGTAGTGGGTGTAGCTGCCGTTGTCCGGCAGCGCGAGCGTGTCGATGGCAAAGGCCCTGACGTCGCGCACGTCGCGCAGCGCGGCCGCAAGCCCGGCGGGCGTTTCGGGCGCGGCAATGACCTTGCCGATGGGGGTTCGGGCCGCGCTCAACTGCCATTGCCCTTCGGCCAGATGCAGGTAGTACCCGACCTTGCCACAGCCGCTGAGCATCACCAGCAGCAGCAGCAGCGGCGCCAGCCAGCGCATCAGCGGTCCTGGGCCGCGCATCTGCATCCATGCACGCACGAGAAGGGTATGGGCACTGTCAGCCCTGTGGGCGAGCGAGATGGCTGGGACTGGCGGAGAGCGCGCAAGTGCTCTTCGCCCTTTTTTGGGCCAACACGCGGCCCCTGGCCTCGGCGGGTGAGGCCGCAACCCAGACCAAGGGCTGGCTCACGCCTCGAAATAAGCCGACATGCGCGGTGCGATCGGGTCCGCCGCGAGCTGCGCCTTGAGGGCGCCCCGCAATGCGGGATCGACGCGGTCGCTGATGCGCGCCATGCGCTGCTGCTCGGGTGCGGGCATTTCCGCCAGCGTCAGGACCACCTCGTGCATCAACTCGGGTTCGGCCGCGGCGGCGGCGATCTGCGCGGCCACGGCATCGTCGTCAAGCTGGGCCATGATGCGGGCAATGCGGTCCTTGCGCTGTGCGTAGGCCGACACGCGCAGCCGCTCGGCGGGCCCGTGAATCTCCTTGACCAGCACCAGTGCCTTGTCTTCGGGCAGGTAATCGGTGAAGCCGCCCATGATCGCGAACTCTTGGGCCGCCAGTAACTTGCGCGTGACGCCGCGCATGATCTCCACCGGCAGCGCCGCCAACAGCGCCTGCGCGCGCTCGGGCACCTGATGACGCGCCGTATCGGTCAGAAAATCATCATCGAAATGTTTGGCCAGCCGCACGGCCTGGTCGATGGGCGTGAAGTACGACAGGTTGGCCGTCAGTGCCGGGCCAAACACACCGGTACACAGCTTGGCATTGAGCGCGTCAGGAATCAGGCGGCCCCCTGCCGCCAGGCGCTTGAAGGTGCCGGCGAAGCGCTCGATGAACGCCTCTTGCAGCAGTCGTCGCAACTGCATGAGGTGCGCGGCATCGAGTGGGGCCAGGTAGTCCAGCGCGTCGGTGTCGCGATGCAGCAGCCGGGCCAGGCGGCGGAGTTCGGTGGGGCGGTCCATGGTGCGGTTACAGCCCGAACAGCGTGCGAATGGGAATGCGCAGCAGCCGGGGCAGCTGGTTCAGCGCGCCCTCCATCGCGTCGCGCAACGACTGCGCGTGCAGCGACTGGGCATGTTCGATGTCGCGCGTCAGTTGTTGGCGGGCGGCATCGTCCAGCGCCTCAAGAAACGCGACGTCTCGCGGCGGTCTGCCGAGCTGGCGGGCCAGGGAGGCAAGCGCGGTGGAGTGTGTTTGGGCCATGCAGGATTCCGTGCGAAGTGAGGTGCGTCGCGCTGACGCGGGTTCAGGCGGGTTTTCGAGTGGCGTCGGTGCGCACTTGGCTGATCAGCTCTTCCCGGCGGTACACGCCGAGCTTGCGGTAGATCGAGGCACTGTGATTGGCGACGGTTGACGGCGACAGCCCCAGTTGCTGGGCGATGCGCTTGAAGGTTTTGCCTTCTGACAGATGACGCGCCACTTCCTGCTCGCGCGGGGAGAGCTTGTCGATGGGCAGCGCCGCGCGCAGGTGCATCAGCCACAGCGGACCCTGCGGCGAGGCGCGCGCCTGCAGACTGCCCAGAGCGAAGACTTTGTGGGCGCCCAGCGCGCCCTCGTCGAGCGGGACCGGCAGTTGTCCGGCCGCGGCGTGCTGCGGAAAGTGCTCGGCAATCAGTCGGGTGAAGGTGGGACTGACGGCGTAATAGACCCCCGAGGCATCGACCAGCGCGCCGGCACCCCGGGCCGTGCGGCCCATGGCGACCAGCCAGCCGTCGCGGGCCAGCAGCAGGTCCAGCGCCAGCGTGCCGGCTTCAATCAAATGGCCGGCCGCGTGACTCAGTACCTCGGCATTGAACGGCGCCGCGCCCGAGTAGCGGATCAGCAGACGGCTGGTCAGTTGCGTGTCGCGGTGGTGCAGGTCGATGAGATAACCGCGCGTCGCCACGCCGGCAGCGTCGCTCAGCGCCGGGGGCAGTCTGTCGAGCCAGGTGCCGCGCGGGGTCGGGCTCAGGTCGAGGTCGGTCAGCGCCCGGATCAGGGGGTCAGCGACCGGGTGGGTCGCGGTGATCACGGGTTTGTGCGGGTGCTGCCCCACGGTGCCGGTGAGCCAGAAGGCGCTGTGCGCCTGGCCCCAGGCCACCCATTCGCGCAGCGCCGAAATGCGGGCGCGGTCCCAGTCCGGTTCCAGGGCCACGGCGCGGTAGAGCTGATGAATCAGCCGGTCAAGATCAGCCATCGGGCGGCCCTAGAAGCGTGAGGCGAAGCGCAGTCGCTGACCCTTGGGCGCCGGCTGCAGCACACCGCCGTCGTACACCTTCTCGCCATTGACCCAGGTGGCTTCCACCTGGCCGGTGAGGGTGTCGCCTTCCAGCGGTGACCATCCGCAGTGGTAGCGCACGCTGTCGCGGGTGACGCGGAACGACTGGTCAGGGTCGATCAGCGCCAGGTCGGCGTAGGCGCCCTCGCGGATGAAGCCGCGCTCCTGCACGCCGAACAACCGCGCCACGTTGTGGCTGGTGCGTTCCACGACGTCGAACAGACTGAGTTCGCCCCGCGCCGCCAGGGTGAGCAGCATCGGCAGTGCGTGCTGCACCAGCGGCAGGCCGGACGGCGCCTTGAAATAGCTGCGGTCTTTCTCTTCACGGGTGTGCGGCGCATGGTCGGTGGCGACCACGTCGATGATGCCGGCCTTGACTGCGGCGACCAGCGCCACGCGGTCTTCGGCCCGCTTGACCGCCGGGTTGCACTTGATGTCGGCGCCGCGCGTCGCATAGCCCCGTTCATCGAAGTACAGGTGATGGACGCAGGCCTCCACGGTGATCTGCTTGTCCTTCACCGGGCCGGCCGCAAAGAAGGCCAGTTCCCGGGCGGTGGTCAGGTGCAGCACGTGCAGACGCGCGCCGTGTTCCTTGGCCAGGCGCACGGCCAGCTCGGTCGAGGCGTAGCAGGCCGCTTCGGAGCGGATCAGCGGGTGCTGCTCGAACGGCACGTCCTCGCCCCAGCGCGCCCGCGCGGCGGCTTCGTTGACGAGGATCATGGGCGTGTCTTCGCAATGGGTGACCACCATCAGCTTCGAGCGCGAGAAGATCGCCGACAGCGTGGTGGGATCATCCACCAGCATATTGCCGGTGGATGCGCCCATGAACACCTTCACTGCACAGGCTTCGTCCGGTTGCAGCCGCGCGACTTCTTCGGCGTTGTCGTTGGCGGCGCCAAAGTAGAAGGCGTAGTTGCTGTGCATGCGCCCGGCCGCCATGGCGTATTTTTCGGCCAGACGCTCGCGGGTGGTGATGGTGGGGTTGTTGTTCGGCATGTCGAACACGCTGGTGATGCCGCCCGCCACGGCCGCCGCCGACTCGGTGGCCAGGTTGCCCTTGTGCGTCAGGCCGGGCTCACGGAAATGCACCTGATCGTCGATCATGCCGGGGATCAGCGTCCGGCCCTTCGCGTCGTACACCGCGTGGCCGGCAGGGCAGCTGATCTGCGGCGCGATCCGTTCGATGCGTTCGCCCACGATCAGGACATCGGCGTCGAACTGTTTGCCTTCATTGATGACGCAGGCGTTGGTGATCAACACGGGCGGTGCTTCCTTGCAATGGGGAACGTTGCAAGGGTAAACCCTTCATCGTGAAATCGGGTGATCCGGCGCAGGCCCTGCAGGGTTGCCGCGCCTACGCCGCCCAGTCGCCCCACAGCGCCTGTAGTGCCGCCAGCGTCGCCACCCCGGCGGTCTCGGTGCGCAGCACCCGCGGCCCCAGTTGCACCGCCACGAAGCCGGCGGCCCGGCAGGCGTCGGTCTCGGCGGGGCTGAGGCCGCCCTCGGGGCCCACCAGCAGCACGATGCCCTCGGCGGGCGGGGTGAGGCTGCGCAGTGCCACGCCCTGGTCGGGCATCAAGGCCAGTTTCAGCGCTGCGCCGGGCAGCGCGGTCACCGCCGCTTCAAGCGCGGTCACCGGCAGCAGGGGCGGCAGCCGGGTGCGGCCCGATTGTTCGCAGGCACTGACGATCACGCCCTGCCAGTGGTCGCGCTTCTTGGCCCAACGCTCCGCGTCGAGTTTGACCACCGAGCGCTGGGTGGTCAGCGGCTGGATGCGTGTCACGCCCAGTTCCACTGCTTTTTGCAGGGTGTAGTCCATGCGGTCGCCCTTGGACACGCCTTGCAGCAGGGTGATGTGCAGGGGTGACTCGACCCGCGGCTGGGTGGGCGCCGCCAGCACGATGCGGCTGCTGCGCTTTTCAACCGCGATCAGGGTGGCGGGCGCCTCATTGCCGCGGCCGTCGAACACGGTCAGCGTGTCACCGACCCGCAGCCGCAGTACCTGAATCAAATGCCGGTGGGCGGGCTCCGGCAGTTCGAGTTCGGCGTGGGCGACCAGGGTCTGGTCGAGATGGACGCGCGTCACGGGCGGGTGGCCACGTCCACGGCTTCGATCAGCACGTCGCAGACGCGGCCCAGTTCGGCCGCGGTGATGACGTAGGGCGGCATCAGGTAGAGCGTGTTGCCCAGCGGCCGCAGCAACACGCCTCGGGTGAGCGCGTGCTGGTAGGCGCGCAGACCGCGGCGATCGGCAGCGGGGTAGGGTGCGCGCTGGTGCGGTGACTGCGCCAGTTCAACCGCCAGAATCATCCCCTGCTGCCGCACCTCGGCGACCTGGGGATGCTGGCGCAGTGCGGCGGTCTGGGTCCACATCAACTGGCCCAGGCCCCGGACGATGGCCATCCAGTTGCACTGGTCAAACACCGCCAGCGTGCCCAGCGCCGCCGCGCAGGCCAGCGGATTGCCGGTGTAGGAATGCGAATGCAGAAACGCCTTGCCGGTGGCGTAGTCGTCGTAGAACGCCTCGTAGACGCGCTCGTTGGTCAGCGTGACGGCCAGCGGCAGGGTGCCGCCGGTGATGCCTTTTGAGAGGCAGATGAAGTCGGGCGTGATGTTGGCGTGATCGCAGGCAAACAGCTGCCCGGTGCGGCCAAAGCCGGTGGCGATTTCATCGGCGATCAGGTGAATGCCCAGTGCGTCGCAGGCCTCGCGCAACAGCTTGAGCCAGATGGCGTGGTACATGCGCATGCCGCCGGCGCACTGCACCAGTGGTTCGACGATGACCGCCGCCAGGGTGTCGGCGTGGGCTTCGAGTATCTGCCGCGCGTCGGCGAAGCGGCGGCGGCTGTAGTCTTCCCAGCTCTCTCCGGCACCGCGACCGCCCACCTGCATGAGGCTGCAATCGGGCGAGGGCAGCACCACCGGGTCCAGCAGCAGCGACTTGTAGGTGTCGCGATACAGGCCGGTGTCGCCAACGCCCAGCGCGCCCAGGGTTTCGCCGTGATAGCCGTTCGACAGGGCGGCGAAGCGGGTTTTTTCGGGTCTGCCGACGTTGCGCCAGTAGTGCACGCTCATCTTCAGCGCCACCTCGACGGCCGAGGATCCGTTGTCGGCGTAGAAGCAGCGGCTCAGGCCCTCGGGGGTGAGGGCCACCAGTTTCTCCGACAGGCTGACCACCGGCTCGTGCGTGAAGCCGGCCAGCAGCACATGGTCAAGCGTGTCGAGCTGACGCTTGAGGTGCTCGACGATCACCGGGTGGCGGTGACCAAAAATGTTGGTCCACCAGGAGCTGACGGCATCGATGATGCGATGGCCGTCGGGTGTTTCCAGCCACACGCCTTCGGCCTTGGCCACGGGGACCAGCGGCAGCCATTCGTGGTCTTTCATCTGGGTGCAGGGGTGCCAGACCACGGCGCGGGAACGCGCAATGAGGTCGGCCGAACGGGGGCTGGCAGCGGGAAGGGCGGGGGCTGCGGGGGGCACGGAATTCATGGCGCAATGATAGCCCTGCGCCTCAGTAGGTTCAGGCGCGCATGGCGCCTCGGCACATCGTGCGACTGTTGCGGGCTGTCGCGGCGCAGGTGCCGGGCCTAAGGCGCCTCGTCGGCCAGGGCATCGTCGTATAGCTGCTTGCGCGGTGCGCCGCTCAGTTCTGCGGCGAGGCGCGCAGCCTTCGAGGCAGGCAGTTCCTGACGCAGGCGGGCCATCAGCCGGCGGCCCTCGGCGAGTTGCCGAAGTTCGTCACTGTGCGCCTCGGCAGCGGCGATGCAGAGCACGAACTCGCCCTTGCTGCGCACCGGGTCGTCGCGCAGCCAGGCGCGCAGGTCACGGATGGGCAGGCGCACGCTCTGCTCGAAGCGCTTGGTCAGCTCGCGGGCCAGAAACACCTCGCGCTGCGGGCCCAGCACGGTTTCGATGTCGTGCAGACAGTCGTCGATGCGGTGGCTGGACTCGTAGCAGACCCAGGTTTCCGGCGCGTGGCGCAGAGGCTCCAGCGCGGCGCGGCGCGCGCTGGCCTTGGCGGGCAGGAAGCCGATGAACAAGAACCGGTCGGTGGGCAGCCCGGCGATCGACAGCGCCGCGATCAGCGCGCTGGGGCCGGGAATGGCGATGACCGGCAAGCCTGCGTCGCGCACCTGTCGCACCAGCACGAAGCCGGGGTCCGAGATCAGCGGCGTGCCGGCATCGGAGATCAGCGCGAGTGCGTCGCCATTTTCAAGACGGGTGATCAGCGGCCCCGCGGCGCTGCGTTCGTTGTGGTCGTGCAGCGCCGCCATGGGGGTGTTGATGCCCATGTGCTGCATCAGCACGCGACTGTTGCGCGTGTCTTCGGCGAGGATCAGGTCAACCCCGGCCAGCACCGCAGCCGCGCGCGGGCTGAGATCGGCCAGATTGCCGATGGGCGTGGCCACGATGTACAGGTGGCCACGCGCGATCATTTCAGGATTCGACATGCTCAAAGGTCTGTTGGCGGTTGATTGCTGCGGCAGGGTGGTCCGCTGCGCGGAGGCAGCGTGTCATACTTTTGAGGCCATGAGATCGACGCAAAACCAACGTGAAACAAGGCCGCTGACGCCTTTCATCGGATTCGCTGCGGGGCTTGGACTGCTGGCCGGCTGTGTCAGCGCGCCGCCGCCGAGACCGCAGCCGCCGCAACCCGCTCGGCCGCCGTCGATGCAAACCGTACCTGAGCCCCAGCCGCCACCCGGCACGGCAGCGCCCGTGCCATTGCGCGGCACGGCGCCAACGGTGCGCCGCAGCCCGGAACTGGCCGCAGCCGAAGCGGCCCTCAATATTGGCGATCTGGAACAGGCCAAGGCACGCATCAATGCCATCTTCGACCAGTCGATCGCGCCTGAACAACTGCCGTATCTGCAACTGCTGAATGCCCGGGTCGCCGCCGCCGAAGGCCGGCCCAATGCGGTGCTCGAACGCTTGCCCATCACCATGATCAATGCCGAGGTGGCCGCTGCCACCGAAGCGCTGCGGGCCGATGCCTTGCGCGAGATCGGCGATTTTGTCGGCGCGATCTACGCATGGGCGGAACGTGATCGGTGGCTGCAGGGTGAAGCGCGTGCCGCCAATCAGGAGCAGCTCTGGGCCGAGCTGATGCGCGCGCCGCTGACGCCCAGTGACCTGGAGCGCGCGCGCGCCTTCAAAGGTGATGTCGAGGGCTGGATTGCCCTTGGGCTGGTCGCGCGCCAGCCTGCTGCCGACGCGCTGGACCGCTGGCGCGCGGCGTACCCGAATCATCCCGGCCAGGCACGCATCGCCTCATTGGTGAGCCCCGGTGCCGGGCGTTTCTCGCAAGTGCCCCTGCCGCGGGGCGGACGCTGGGCGGTGCTGCTGCCCATGAGCGGCCCGCTGGCCAGCGTCGGCGAGGCGATTCGCGACGGCTGGATCAGCGCGTACCTCAAGGCCGGTGCCGTGGCGCCCATCCAGTTCTTCGACACCGGCGGGACGCCGGAGGGTGCGCTGCGCGCGCTTGACGAGGCGATGGCAGGTGGTGCGGTGCTGGTTGTCGGGCCGCTGCGGCGCGAGTCGGTGATGGCGGTGGCCCAGCGCGGGCCACTGCCGGTGCCGGTGGTGGCGCTGAACCAGTTGCCTGCTGAGATGGACTGGGTGCCCAACCTTTATCAATTTGCCCTGGCGCCCGAAGACGAGGCGCGCGCTGCGGCCGATCACGCGGTCAGCCAGGGACTGCGCACGGCGGTGAGCCTGCTGCCCGACAACGATTGGGGCGCGCGCGTCGAGCAGGCTTTCCGGGAGCGCATCGAGGCCCTTGGCGGGCGGCTGCTGAGCAGTCGGCGGTATGCGCCACGCACCGACGATTTTTCGGCGTCGATCAAGGCCCTGATGCAAATTGGCGAGAGCGAGGCGCGGCACCGGCAGGTGAGCGCCATGCTGGGCGAGCGTCCGGTGTTTCAGACCCGCCGCCGTGCCGATGTCGACTTCGTGTTTTTTGCCGGCCGCCCCACCGACGGACGGTTGATCTGGAGCCAGTTTCGCTTCCACCGGGCGCAGGATCTGCCGGCCTATGCCACGGCCATGATCTATGAGCCGGGCATGCGCCCCGGCATCGATCTGGCCGGCAGCCGCTTCTGTGACATGCCGTGGATGTTCGACGACGCCCGCGGCACCGACGACGCGCTGGCGGCCGTGGCGCGCGAGTTGCCCAGCAGCGGCAGTCAGTCGCGCCTGTTCGCGATGGGGGTAGATGCCTTCGCGCTGGCCGCCAATGTGGCGCGCGGGCAGGCCGGCCTGGGCAACAGCGTGCTTGGCCGTACGGGTGAATTGTGGTTCGACGTCAATGGCGCGGTGCAGCGCCGTCTCGATTGCGCACGGTTCACCACCACCGGCATTGATCTGCTGCCGCGCGCGGCCGATCCCGGCCGGGTCAAGGTGGAAGACCCCTATCTCGAAACCCTGCGCGTCGAAGACGGCGTTCGTGGCTCGGCGTGGTGATCGACCGCCTGCGCGCCCTGGCGCGGGGGCGACAGGCCGAAGATCTGGCCGTGCAGCAGGTGCAGCGTGCCGGCCTGCAGGTGCTTGCGCGCAATGCACGGTTCAAGGGCGGTGAGCTGGACTTGGTCGCGCTGGACGGCGAGCAGTTGGTGATCATCGAAGTCCGTGCCCGCGCCGTGGGCCGCTTCGGCACGGCAGCCGACAGCGTCACCCCCACCAAACAGGCCCGGCTGGTCCGCGCCACCCAGGCCTGGTTGCAGCAGCAGCGCTGTCATCAACACCGCAGCATCCGCTTCGACGTGCTGGCCTTCGATGGCGACGCGCCGCCGCAGTGGATTCGGCACGCCTTTGACGTCGGAGGCGGCTGAGCGCGCCGGGCCTGCAATGGCCAGAAGGCCGCAATGCTGCACCTTGATTATTTTTGTGGCGGTCAGATGACGAAGGTGTTAAAAAGCGCCCCCGCCATCCCGGGTGTTCCCCAATGCTGCGATCGTTGATGAGTGTGCTGTTGGCCCTTTCGCCCTCCTTGGCAATTGCGGCGGAGGTGCCGCCCGGCACCGGGCTCAATCTCACCCTGCATTGGGTCGGTTTCACCTGCGTGGCCCTGTTCATCGTGGCCTATGCCCTGGTGGTGATGGAAGAGTGGATTCATCTGCGCAAGTCGATCCCGGTGCTGATCGCGGCCGCACTGATCTGGATCCTGATCGCCAGCGTCTATGCCCAGTTGGGCGACACCGACACGGTCAGCGCCACCGTGCGCCACAGCCTGCTTGAATACGCGGAACTGTTCCTGTTCCTGCTGGTGGCGATGACCTACATCAACACCCTGGAAGAGCGCGGGGTGTTCAATGCCCTGCGGGGCTGGCTGGTGTCGCGCGGGTTCTCGTTGCGCACCCTGTTCTGGTTGACCGGCATCCTCGCGTTCTTCATCTCGCCGGTGGCCGACAACATGACCACGGCCCTGGTCATGGCCTCGGTGGCCATCGCCGTGGGGCGTGGATACCCGGGTTTTGTCGCGGTGGCCTGCATCAACATCGTGGTGGCGGCCAATGCCGGTGGCGCCTGGAGCCCGTTTGGTGACATCACCACCCTGATGGTCTGGCAAAAAGGCGTGCTCGGTGCGCACGAGTTTCTGGTGCTGTTTCTGCCGTCGCTGCTCAGCTGGCTGATTCCCGCCGTGCTGATGGTGATGAGCGTGCCCAAGGCCACGCCGACGCCTCTGGCCGAGCGGCCGGTGGTGCAGTACGGCGGCTTTCTGATCATCTTCCTGTTCATCGGCACCATTGCGCTGACCGTGAGCCTGCACAGCTTTCTGCACCTGCCCCCGGTGCTGGGGATGATGGGCGGGCTGGGCCTGCTCATGCTGGTCAGTTTCATCCTCAACCGCAGTGGTCGGGGCATCCGTCACGGCATGCTGGATCAGGGCGGTCTGGGCGATACCGGTCACGGCGATCCTCACCAGCGCCTCAACACCTTCAATCAGGTGGCGCGCTCGGAGTGGGACACCCTGCTGTTCTTCTACGGCATCATCATGTGCGTCGGCGGCCTGGGCATGCTGGGGTATCTGTCACTGGGTTCTCAGCTGCTTTATGGCGACCTGGGGCCCACCATTGCCAACGTTCTGGTGGGGGTGATCTCGGCCGTGATCGACAACATTCCGGTCATGTTCGCCGTGCTGTCGATGATGCCCGGCATGAGCGACGGCCAGTGGCTGCTGGTGACCCTGACGGCCGGCATTGGCGGCTCCCTGCTGTCGATCGGCTCGGCGGCAGGCGTTGCCGTGATGGGTGCGGCGCGGGGGCAGTACACCTTCTTTGGGCACCTGAAGTGGACCTGGGCCATTGCGCTGGGCTATGCGGCAGGCATCGCCCTGCATTTCTGGCTCAACGCCGCGTATTTCGAGATGTTCCACGCGCAGCTGCGGCACTGACAGGGGCGCGCCCTGCCGCGATGGCAGGGCGCGGAGCGCGCTTCATGTGGCTTCATGTGATGGAGCGCGTCACCGCGGCGGTGATGCAGCACCGGGTCAAGCCTCGTGTGAGGCCGATGGCCAGGCCGATGGTCAGGGGAGCACGCGCACGGTCTTGAGCCGCCGCTTTTGCCACCAGTCGCTGTCGATGCGGGCGATCTCGACCGTGCGGCCGGGGGCCGGGGCATGCACGCCGCGGCCATTGCCGATGTCAACGACCACGTGATGACCGCCGTTGATGCGGAAGAACTGCAGATCGCCGGGCCGCGCGTCGCTGGCGCGGATCGACCGACCGACCTTCATCTGCTTGGCCGCGGTGCGTGGCAGTTGAATGCCCACATCGGCGTACACGTGCAGGGCCAGGCCGCTGCAGTCGAAGCCGGCGCCGTCACCGCCGCCATAGCGATAGGGGCGGCCAATCTGCCCCAGCGTTTCCACCAGAATCTGCTGGCGCAGTGCCTGGGTGGCGGGGCTGTCGTCGGGCAAACCGCCGCCTTTCCACGCGCAGCCGCCCAGCACGACGCCCAGCAGCAGCAGTCCGATTCGGGTCAGCGCCTGTGCACACCGCACCTGCGATCAGCCCGGCGGCCACTTCAGCGGGCGCCCCGCCAGAATATGCAGGTGCAGGTGAAATACCGACTGCCCTGCGTCGGCGCCATTGTTGACGACCAGGCGATACGCCCCGCCGAAGCCCTCGGCCTCGGCGATCTTGTTGGCCGTCAGCATCAGGTGACCGAGCAGGGTCTGGTCGTCGGCGGTGGCATCGCAAAGCCGCGGAATCGGCTTGCGGGGAATCACCAGAATGTGCACCGGCGCACCGGGGTTGATGTCGCGAAAGGCCAGACAATGCTCGTCTTCATACACGATGGTGGCCGGCAGTTCGCGGTCGATGATCTTCTCGAAAAGGGTCTTGGCCATAAGGGTCTCGGAACGGTCGGAATCGGGGTCTGGAGTGGGCCCGATGCTACCATTGCCGCCTCATGAATCCGATTTGCTGATGGCCCGCATCCTGCTCTCTCCCGCGCCCGACGACCTGCGTCCCTGGTCGGTTTACCGGCGCCTGCTTGGCTACTCGCTGGTGCACTGGCGCGTGCTGATTGTGGCGGTGCTGTTCACGGCCGTGTTTGCCGCGGTGGACGCCGGTTTCGCCGCGCTGGTCAAGCCATTGCTGGACGAGGCGTTCGTTGCCAAGGATGAGGTGTTCATCCGCTGGATGCCGGTGATGATCATTGGCCTGTTCTTCGTTCGGGGCATCTCGGCGTTCGCCTCCTCCTACGGCATGGCCTGGGTGTCGCGCCGGGTCATCATGGCCCTGCGCGGTCAGCTCTACGGCCATTTGCTGCAATTGCCGGTGGGCTATTTCGACGTCATCACGCCGGGGCAGGTGATCTCGCGGCTGACCTATCACGTCGAGCAGGTGGCCGACGCGGTCACCGGCGTGCTGACCACGGTGCTCAAACAGGGGCTGACCATCGTCGCGCTGCTGGGCGTCATGCTGTGGCTCAACTGGCAGCTCACCCTGTTTGCATTCGTGGTGATGCCATTCATTGCCGTGGTGGTGCGCTACGTGAGCAAGCGCTTCCGCAAGATCAGCGGCCATGTGCAGCAAAGCGTGAGCGACGTGACCGACGCGGCCGAGGAGTCGGTGTCGGGCCAGCGGCTGATCAAGCTCGCGAACGCGCAGCGCCAGGAGGCCATTGAGTTTGGCGTCATCAACAACCGCAATCGGCAGTTGATGATGAAGATCGCCGCCACCCAGGCCGGCAGCTCCGCGACCATCCAGTTCGTCGCCTCGTGGGCGGTGGCGGCCATCATCTATTTCGCCACCACGCCGGGCATGATCGAGACCATGACGGCGGGTACGTTTGCCGCCTTCATGCTGGCAATGATGTCGCTGCTGCAGCCCATCAAGAGCATGGGCAACCTCAACGAGCGCCTGCAGCGCGGCATCGCCGCGGGCACCGAACTGTTCAAGACCCTCAACGAAGCGCCGGAGCCGCAGGGCGGCAGCCGAACCCTGGCGCGCGCCCACGGTGCGCTGGTGTTCGACGACGTGAAGTTTCGCTACCGGCCCGAGCTGGAGCCGGTGCTGCACGGCGTGAACCTGCAGATCGCGCCCGGCGAAACGGTGGCGTTCGTGGGGCGTTCGGGCAGTGGCAAGTCCACCCTGCTGGCGTTGATTCCACGCTTCTATGATCCCAGCCAGGGCCGCATCACGCTGGATGGTCACGATCTCCGCGAATATCAGATCGGGGCGCTGCGCAGCCAGATTGCGCTGGTGGACCAGCACGTGCGCCTGTTCAACGCCAGCGTGGCCGACAACATTGCCTATGGTCAGCAGCCGCGTCCCGACGCGGAGGCCATCGAGCGGGCCGCGCGCGATGCCAATGCCTGGGACTTCATCGCCGCCTTGCCCCAGGGGCTGGACACGGTCATCGGCCCCAACGGGCTGCAGCTTTCCGGCGGCCAGCGGCAGCGCCTGGCCATTGCCCGGGCATTGCTCAAGGATGCGCCGCTGCTGATTCTCGACGAGGCGACCTCGGCGCTCGACACCGAGTCGGAGCGGCTGGTGCAGGCGGCGCTCGATCGGCTGGTCAGCGGCCGCACCACGCTGGTCATTGCCCATCGCCTGTCCACCATTCAGAACGCCGACCGCATCGTCGTCATGCAGGACGGGCGGGTGGTTGAAGTGGGCACCCACTCGGCGCTGCTGGCGAAGAACAGTGTCTACGCGGCGCTGCATCAGATGCAGTTCCAGAGCGACGATGCCCACGCGGCTTGAGCGCCGCTGGTACGGCGCGACGCCGTCTCCGCTGTTGACCCCGGTGGCGGCGCTGTACACCGCCATCGCCGCCCGTCGCCGCGCGGCGACGGTGCCGCAGGCGGTCGGGGTGCCGGTGATCGTGGTCGGCAACATCAGCGTCGGCGGCACCGGCAAGACCCCGGTGGTGGAGTGGCTGGTGCGGCAGCTCGTGGATGCAGGGCTGCGCCCCGGCGTGGTGTCGCGGGGCTATGGCGGTCGGCTCGGACGCAGGCCGGTGCGGGTGCTGCCGCAGCACACCCCGGCCGAGGTGGGCGACGAGCCCTGTCTGATCGCCGCCAGCACCGGCGCGCCGGTGGTGATCGGGCGCGACCGTGTCGCCGCCGCCCGGTTGCTGTGTGAACACGCCGCGGTGGACGTCGTCATCGCCGACGACGGACTGCAGCATTACCGCCTGGGCCGCGCCATGGAGATCTGCGTGGTCGACGGCGTGCGCGGCCTCGGCAACGGGGCCTGTCTGCCCGCCGGCCCGCTGCGCGAGCCCGCGCAACGCCTGGCCGAGGTGGACTTCATTCTGGTCAACGGCGGTGACTGGCAACCGCCCGCGCTGGCCGCAGGCACGCCGTGGGCCCGGTTCGCGCTGCGGGTGGGTGCGCTGCGGAGACTGGGCGATGGCACGCCCGCCGGGGCCCTGTCGGCACTGGCGGGCCAGCGGGTTCATGCGGTGGCCGGCATCGGCCGTCCGGCACGATTCTTCGAGATGCTGACCGCGCAGGGGCTGCAGGTGCAGCCGCACCCGTTCCCCGACCATCACGCCTTCACGGCCGCCGACTTTGCAGCGCTGTCCGGTGCGCCGATACTGATGACCGAAAAGGATGCCGTGAAGGCCCGCGGGCTGGCACCCGACCGTGCGTGGGTGGTGCCGGTGACGGTGGATCTGCACGCCCCGGCGCTGACCGCGCACCTCCAACAACGACTGGACACCCTGATTCATGACCGCACCTGATGCCCGCATTCTCGCCCTGCTGGTCTGCCCCGTGACCAAGGCGCCCTTGACCTGGAAGCCGGATGTCAGCGAACTCTGGTGCCGCGCCTCACGGCTGGCGTATCCGGTGCGGGAGGGCGTGCCGATGATGCTCGAAGAAGCCGCCCGCCCCCTCAGCGATGCCGAGCTGGAACAGCTGCGCTGATGCGCGGTGCCGCGTTCAAGGTCGTCATTCCCGCGCGGCTGAACAGCACGCGGTTGCCGGGCAAGGTGCTGCTGCCGATTCACGGCAAACCCATGGTCGAGCATGTGTGGCGGGCGGCCTGCGCCAGCCAGGCCGATGAGGTCTTGATTGCCACCGACGACCCCGCCGTGGCCGAGGTCGCGCGGGGTTTCGGGGCCGAGGTGGTGATGACGGCGGCGGCCCATCAGTCCGGCACCGACCGCCTGGCCGAGGTGGCGGCCTTGCGCGCTTGGGCCGACGACACCCTGCTGGTCAATCTGCAGGGCGACGAACCGTTGATGCCGCCCGCGTTGCTCGATGCCGCCGCCGCCCTGCTGGCCAGCGATGCGGCGGCCGACATCGCCACCTTCGCGCATCCGCTGGAGGACCCCGCGCACTTTGCCAATCCCAACATCGTCAAGGTGGTGCGCGACGTGCGGGGCCATGCGCTGTATTTTTCGCGGGCGCCGATTCCGTACTGGCGCGACGGCAACGGCCAGATGCCGGGCGCGCCGTCGCCCCTGCGACACATTGGTCTTTACGCGTATCGGGTGGCCGCGCTGAAGCGCTTCAGCGCGCTGCCGCCGGCGCCACTGGAGGTCTGCGAGGCACTGGAGCAACTGCGCGCGCTGACCCACGGCCTGTGCATCCAGGTGGGCGTGCTCGAAGTGCCGCCGCCCCACGGTGTCGACACGCAGGCCGATCTGGACGCGGTGATTGCCCGACTCGCGTGAGCCGGCAGGCGAGGCGGCTGCTCGTGGCGCAGCGCCTGAATCGGGTCGAGCCGCGAGGCCTTGAGCGCGGGGTAGAGCCCGAAGATGACGCCCACGGCCGCACTGACGCCCACCGACAGCAGCAC
>PAKU01000007.1 GCA_002706265.1 Polycyclovorans sp.
CCCGAAAGACAGACATAGGCATTCCGGCGTAGCTCAGCGGTAGAGCAGTTGACTGTTAATCAATTGGTCGTAGGTTCGATCCCTACCGCCGGAGCCAATTTCCTGGTAAGCATCTGAGAATAAACGCATTTGGTGTTTGGCTCCGATGTTGTTTCCCAGAGTTGGCGAATTTGGTTGCACATGAGGTCGCACATCAGGTTGCCTCTGCTCCATTTCACCCATCGAAGCAGGCTCTCCGAAACCCGGAGATTGCATGCCCCTTTCAATTTACCTCTACCAGCAACGCGGACAGTACTATTTTCGTCGGCGCATCCCAAAGTTATCCACATCTCGTTCACCCGTCTTGGTCTCCTTAGGGACGAAAGACCCGAATCTTGCGCTTACATGTGTTGGGATGCTGACCATGGAGTTCGAGAACGTGCTGGATGCGTTTACCTTTGTTCTGGACGAGATCCCGGAAGACCTGATGCACCGTTACATGAAGGTACGGTTGACGCAGTCAATTCAGAAGTCGCGCCGTCAGCGGCGGCTTGAATGGGTCTTGGGCCGTTCCGGTTTTGCTGCTCCGGAAAATCGTAAACCTCTCCGAATTGCATTGGCTTCTCTCTTGCAGAACGGGATTGGAAAGCCGTTTCCCCCTAGCCAAATCAATCCGGAATGGTCATCCGACATGCTGGCTGACATTATGCGGTGTCACCATGCAGAGGCCCATGCCCTTTTGGCACCGGAAACGATGAATGCACTGACAGAGGAGTTTACCAAGGCGACAGGAATGATCCCGAGGTCGATGGAGCATCGCGCTCAAATCATGGAGGTTTATCTTCAGTCGCGGCTTGCCTCTCTGGACTGCCTCGACACGGACCAGGTGTCCGTTTGTAAAACGTACCAGGACATGCTCGGCGAAATCGCGAAGCCCGTGTCCGAAGGCCTCCCAATGCAAGAGCCTGCTCATCCGGAAACTCTGGCGCCGCCCACGAATCTCGCCCCTGTGGCGAAAACGATTGCGCATGAACCTGCGACCGCTGAGCTTGATCCAGTGTGTCTGACACCCGGCGTTAGACTCGCTCATGAGCCGTTGACCATCCAGCGGCTGACTGAGCAATTTGAGGCAGCGCGAGGCTGCAATGAGCCGCTGCACCGTTCGCCCGCCAAACAGCCCTACGGCGTAGACATCGCGGGCGCTTGTGAACGCAGCATCAAGATCGCCCAGGCAAACGGCGAGATGGACGACAAGACAGCCGATGCGCGGCGTTCTCGGGTGAAAACGTTTTGCCTGCTGGCGGGCGTTCAGACTGTTACCGAAGTGGAGCAATTTCATTTCCGGGTTTTCGAAGAGCGGGTCGAGAATCTTAGGAACAACTTTCTGAAACGAAAAGATGACGCCCTCCTGACGTGGATGGATCTCGAAGCAGAAGCGCTGGAACTGGAAGACGAACAACTGGGTCGCGCACCCTCGACCTACAACTCGTACCTTGAGCAATTTGGCGCGGTGTTGAAGCATGCGCGATTCAACGAAGGGTCCGCCGTAGACCGGGATCTTGACCCATCTCTGCTACGTCGCCAAGAGAAAGTGCGGGCCCGGAGCAAGCGCAATGCGTTCCAGCCTGACGAGATCAATGCGCTCTTCCAGCACCCGGTCTGGCAGGGCTGCCGCAGTGACGCGCGGCGGCACGAGCACGGCAATCAAGTCATCAAAGACGGACTGTTTTTCGTTCCGCTGATTGTCGCCTATTCAGGCGGGCGCATGGAGGAGATCGCCGGACTGACCGTGAATGCCATCGTCGAGGTCGATGGCCAGTACGGTCTTGATATTCGCACTCATGAGGAACGCCGCATTAAAAACGCGCACAGCGAGCGACTGATCCCGATCCATGAGCACCTGCTTGAACTCGGTTTGCTGGATTACCGCGGCAGGATGATGGCCAAAGGGGAGAGGTTGTTGTTTCCGGAACTTCGCCCGACCAGCGTAAAGAAAAAATTCATGTCCGCCCTGAGATACAACTGGAGGAAGATCCGCGAGGGTCAGTTGGGTGGCAATCCGAAAGGTCTCGATGGTCACAGCCTGCGCCACAGTTTCAATCAAGCTCTGAAGACGCGACCAGAGGTCCTGAAGGACGTCCGTCTCGATCTTCTTGGGCATGCCGGTGCGGACCTAAACGAGGAGGTGTATGGGGATGTGAATGGGATGCCGTTCGACCTGAAGAGAGCGGCGATCGACCTTTTGCCCCGAGTGTTCTGACTCCGCTCAAACTCTAGTGCCGGGGCGCCTCACCAAAGATAGGTTCGAGTTCGAACGGGCGGTCGGCAACTTGGGCGCTAACCGGACATCCGAAATATATCCACTGCAGACGGTGTTCTGACGATGGCACGGGCGAGATAGCCTAAGCGATGGCTTCACTAGAACAGCTTTCCAGTCGAGCTTCGTCAGTGATCAGAACGGCAGCAAGACTGGCTTTTTGAAGCTTCTGCAGCATCTCGCGGTAGAGGGTGTGCTGCCGGTGGGACGGGCCAATCTCCTTGATCGTCAGCGCCTATTTCCGTTCTGGGTGAGCGCGATCAGTCTCCGGGCTTTGCCTTAAGGAATGCACGCGCCATGGCGTTGAGATGTCCTTCAGCTTCCTCCCGCACTTCTTCCACAGCCTTGGCGATATCTGCAGAGCGCCGAGCGAGAATGCGTTCCTGTGTAGCGCGAAGCTTGCTGTTCTCGGCTTCAAGCTTCCGAGCCTTTCGCTGCAGTGTTTCGACCTCCTTACAGAGTTCGTCGAAAACTGCCCGGAAAACTCCGAGCGGGGCCGTAGGAACTTCCTTAGTATTGCCTCCTCCTGCCGTACCAGCGACGTAGCCACAATCTTCTGCTCGGCTCAGCGCCGACGAAATCCTGTCATTGGAAACTCCAAGCGGGCACATCTCCTTGATTTCCAAATATGTCGGCTTGCGACCTGCTCTGTCGACGAAATCAACGATGCAGTCGTCCAGTTCTCGGTTAGTGTGTTTGGCCTTCCGGCTCATCGTAATCGATCCCATTTTTTTTGTTGTCGCAGGTTACACCTATGCGCAGCGACAGCGCACCGAAGCGGTTATCCACAATTTTGAGCCATTCCTGCACGTCTGGGTTCCAAGAAAGGTAGAGCATACGGGCGACACCTGCGGTATTCACGGGTGTCGAACCCAGCCTCAGCATTTCGGAACATCCATCTGGTCAAACCTGCGATGGATCCGAGCGATTTCGTCCGTCGGATCGGGGCGGTCTGCGAGCGCCTGGACCGCCTCGGCGGTCCTGTACATAGCGGTGGCACAGACCTCGAGACTGATCTGAATCGCATGAAGGTCTGCAAGCATCTGTTCAATCGGCGCGGCGATCGGTGACGCACCGCGCTCCAGCAGCGTCTCGATCGCATCAAGGAGGCGGCGCAGGTCGCGGTAAAGGATCTCAGTTTCTGTCATGGCGTTGGTGTCTCCGTTTTGTGTTCGGCCGATGGAGAATGTGTTTGGTGTGGGTTTTGGCTGTCAGGCATGTTGATAGGCGGCATGTTCTCCAACCGTGAAAGTTGCTCGCGGGCTGCGCCGAAGCCATCGCCGGGGCGTCCAGCCCAACGGGTCAAGGCATCCATGACTTGGGCCGGCTGAACCAGTGCAGCGATTCGATCGAGCAAATCTCTGATACGCTTCGCGAGCCGGTCTCGGATGGAAAGAGGGACAGGTCTACATGCGCGCAGGATGCCCATAGGATTTGCCGAAGTCGGTGGCCGACAAAAAGCACGGTGGAGGACGCGGCGTGCATCATCCGCCCGCCTGTCCATTGCCTCTGTCAGGTCCCCTAGGGCAAGCGAAAGGATGCGCCGTCGCGCCTGGGCCATTGCGGGGTCCGGTGTAGGTGGGATCCGATGGCAAAGTGTTCCACGCAGGATCAGCTGCTGATCTCGTCCCTCCCGCTCCGAACACATGGCGATGGTATCAGAAGGGCGATGAGCGATACGCCATCCGAGATCGGACAAGACGGGCTTAAGCCCGGACAAGAGCGCTTTCCGGCTACCGACACCGCACCGTGCCAGAATGCGGGCCGCGAGCATGATTTGCACCCTCGGATCCTCGGCAGCCACGCGATCAGCGCCTTCGCCAGCGAAGTCGCCATCAGGTGTGAAGAGGCAGTCCGCCCAGCGATCCAAGGCAGCCGCCCGTTTGAGCACCCAGGAGGGACCACTGATCGCGGCCGCTTTATGAGGATCCGCAGGGTCGTACCATCCATTGTGATGGTTGACCGTATCTTGATACGCAGCCCAGATCCTGCGGCTTTCGGTAGTTGGTGGATGTGGGTTCCAGGCCCTTGGCACAACCTTCCCACTGATTCTTCGAAAAACTGCTCGTGGCACCAGAATATTGACCTCAAGGCGTCCGGTATGAAGGTGTGTGCCGACCAGCATTGGCGGGCGCGCTTCCGGTGAAATGCCCGTCCAAGCTACTTCCGCCCAGAGGGCTAAAGCCGCATCGATTTTCCGCCTCAGCTCGCGGTCGCCTGCCCGCCATGCGGTCATATCGATTTCGTCAGGAGCAAACGACAATGTGGCGCAGCTGTAGCGATGAATGGTCTCCAACGCTTCAATACATGCGGCGACCAGGCGCCCGTCCCCCGCGATGAGCTCCGGTGTCGGGTCCCTCGGCAAAACTTTTCTCTCTCCCGCGATATGAGCTGCATGGCTTTCGGACATCAGGTAGCCGACCACGCGAGCTGCAGGTCCGGTAGAATGAGGCGACCAGAGCAGCTTCACAGCGGGTCGCTCCCGTCTGTCCAGTTTTCTCCGGCAGCAAACTGGAGGCCTCGCCAGAGGTTTTCGTTAAGCCGGTCCAGCCTTTGTACCACATGCAAGATATCGATCTCACTGGGTGAGGCAGAGACGGTTTCTAGCAAAGTGTCCAATGCGCGATCCGTTTCGCGATATGCAAAGAGCAAGTCCAGAATATCCTCACTGGCGCTGGTGGACATGGCAGCACCCAATGTCCGCTCAGCGATGTACCTTGACCGCGATACGCCCTTCCTGTCGGCTCGTAGCTTGATTTCCTCCCACTCCGGGTCCGTAAGGGACACCTTTCGGGGGTGGGTTTTTTCATCGGTCTGAGCTCGGCGTTTCATCTGTGCTTTGTCCATAGTTGGCCCGGTTGCGGATTCTTGATCTGCTGCGGATGCTGATCGTTAAACTAGCAAGACCAAGATCCCGCCGAGCTCCTTCGCGGAAAAGGGCGACAGACGTATCTGTTGTGGATAACCACGGTTCAGGATGACCGGGTCGAACGTACAAGAGACGCGGAAACGTAATGTTTTTAGAAGCTTGGAACTCGCACTATGGCGGTTCCTGACCGGATCAAGAGGCAGCAGAAAAATGCGACGGCACATCCCTGGGCCCCGAATATCGGAACGAAGCACTAAACTATTTGGCGTACTTCACGCGAGTTCTGCCCAATTAGCTGAACCACGCGGCAAGACCTGCATGGATCTTCCTGATTGGCAGGTATCGTGCAGGCCACCACCAGCAGCACGATCAGCAAGGCCCGCTCACGCCCTTCCTGGCAGCAACTCGCGCAGACAATCGGGAAACACGGCAAGGCGCCGCGGGCCGGAGGCGCGGGTAAGGTCTAGCGCAGTGATGTCGAACGGGGCCGTGTCGAGTTGGCCGGGGAACAGCTCCACCAGCAGTCTTGCCGCGACGTCGTCGGCGACCATGTAGTCGGAAAACCGGACCACCCCCATGCCGCCCATCACCAGCGCGCGGACCGCCTCGCCGTTCTCGGCTTGCACGGGCGCGGGAAAGCCGACCTGTGACAGCGCCGCGAAATCCGCAGGACGTGCGGGCCAACTCGCCCGCTCCAGATAGGCGGGTTCGGTGCAGAGCTTCCATGCCGTTCGCCCCAGCCTGCGGTGCAGCACATCGCTGTCCTTCAGCAAATCGAACCGGATCGCCAGATCAGCGTGGTTGTCGATCAGGTCCACCGGGCGGTCGATCATGTCCAGCGTTNCAGACACCTGCGGGAAACGCGCTTGAGACGCCTCANAGGCGCGGCGCGATGACGCAGCACGAAGGGCACTCGNGCGTTCACTTTCANCNGCTCGCGCGGGGNGCGGCTGCCTTGGGCGATGTCCGAGAGCGCCTCGGTCTAGCGCAGGATCTCCTGCGCCGCCTCCAACAGCTGCCGCCCCCTCCGGGGTCAGTTCGATCGCCCCGGCCGAGCGGCGTAGCAGGGTGATGCCTAAGATTGCCTCCAGCTGCGTCACCGTGCGCGACAGGGTCGAAGGCGCCACCCCCGGCCGCATCCCGGTCTTGGCAAACCCGTCGCCCTCGTCCACCGCCGCAAAGGCGCGAGATCCCGTGTNCGGGGTAATTCGTGCATAAAACGCATTGACCCTTTGCAAACCGGTCTATTCACGCAAAACCCTATAGGGTTTCTGGCGCTTGGCCTTGGCACCTTCAAGATGAACGCGGGCGAAGTGCGAGAGATCACCAAGGCGGCTCTCGCCTCAGNCTACCGCCATATTGACACAGCGCAGGCCANCAAAAATGAGGCCNAGGTTGGTNAGGGCCTTCGTGCTGCCGNGACCCCGCACGACCANGTCGTGTTTTCTTCGTATTATGCGAAAAAAATTCATGTTNTTATCCTCGCGAAGGTACGTTTCNAGCGTNTCTACNGAANATCATATAAGAAAGCTCTGGCANCCACGTGCAAGGTTAACTCGGGCAGCAAGAAGCATCGGGCGGCGGTTGCCGATGCGCGCGTNTCGCTGANAGGTAATCCTGAAGTCCGCCTGATGCCCAGCGGACCGCTGCGATGTCTTCGTTATTTCGAGGTNCAGGCAGAATGGCTACTGTCCCGTTTCCCCGTGGCGCGCCTGCACGATGTCGAGGGGGTGGCAAAGCTGGTTGGTCGAGCTGAGCCGGCTGAAACCGGCTACAGCGTGATACCGGGGTGCCATATGAGCGTTGCGCTTTCCANTCATCCCGTNGTCTTCCTGAAACAGGATAATTCACCCCCAAAAGGTCGNCCACTCAAGTGAGGGCATTTCNATTCAAAAAGAGACGGCAGTCTTGCTATATATTAGCGCCGCAATCCCTGAACGAAGGATTGCTTAAATTGATCGGATATTTCTGATGCCGGTGTGAATTTTGGTCCGCGGTTCCAGAAGGGTACCCAATTAAGAGCACCAAAGATCGCTGCGGAAGTTAAACGGGGATCGCAGGTTTCACGGATCTCGCCTGCAGCTATCCCCTCGATTACCGCATTACGAATTGACCAATCCAGCTGGTTCTTCCTAGCTCGGAGTTCAAGACGAACCTCGTCTATGAGCATGTTTTCACGTGTCAGCACGAGGCAAGCTCCAAAATCGGTCGTTATCCAGCGAGCATATTCATCGATAATGATTTCAATCTTAAGGATAAAGCTACGCGTGTCGTTATCAGCTGTCAGNGCAATACGTTCAAGTATGTGCATGCTCTGACGAATTGCCTCCATCAGAATCTCATCTTTACTTTGAACATAATAATATATGGTGCGCTTTGTAATTCCCAGAGATTTGGCCAGATCATCAAGCGAGGTTTTTTCGAATCCGTTCTCGTTGAAGAGACGGGCGCCCGCCTCGATAACTGCTTGGCGCTTTTTCCGCTTCAGTGTCTCGCGGCTTTCAACCACGTTCTGCCATTGATCGCTACTCATGTACTCAGCCTACAAAACCCTTTTTNTACATGAGGATATTTCACGCTTTAACCAAATTGTAAATCTTTACACTCTTCAGTTACAGAAATTTGTTGACAGGTAACCTTTAGTGGGGAATGGTAACCGGAGGGTGTAATTTCGAACTCAGAGGATGATGCACAGATGGCCCAGAAAGTTTATGTCGCCGGCGTTGGAATGACGAAGTTCAGTAAGCCGGGAGTTCATGATCCATACCCGGTATTTGGTGCAGCCGCTGTGCGCGACGCCCTTTCGGATGCGGGAATCGAGTACGATGCGATCCAGCAGGCCTATGCGGGTTACGTTTATGGTGACAGCACCTGCGGTCAAAAGGTGCTTTACGAGGTCGGCATGACTGGCATTCCAGTCGTCAACGTCAACAACAACTGNTCNACNGGNTCNTCGGCGCTNTATCTCGCGCGTCANGCNGTNGAATCCGGNGCNGTNGATTGCGCGCTGGCCNTCGGCTTTGAGGCAGATGCAGCGCGGNGCNCTGTCCAGCCANTGGGATGANCGCNCNAGCCCNTTTGANNCCTTTGANGAAAANACNGCNGAACTGGTCGGNCATGACGAANTGCCNCTNGCGCTGCGNTACTTTGGCGGNGCGGGNAAGGCGCATATGGACAANTACGGNACCGAGNTGCGCGATTTCGCNCGNGTNCGNGCCAANGCGAGCCGNCATGCGGTNAACAACCCGCTGGCGCTGTTTCGNAANGANATGACNGAANNAGACGTGNTGGANGCNCANGTGATNTGGCCCGGCGTNATGACNCGCCTGATGGCCTGCCCGCCGACCTGNGGCGCNGCGGCAGCNGTGATCGTNTCCGNAAGCATTTGCNAAGAAGCACGGNCTNCGCANGGATGTGAANNTNGCAGGNCANGTGATGACCACCGACACGCNNAGNACNTTNGANGCNNNCAACATGATGCAGNTGGTCGGCTATGACATGACCGNCGCNGGNGCCAAGCAGCTNTACGAGCAGACCGGCCTGGGTGCGGAAGACATGGATGTGGTCGAGCTACATGACTGTTTCGCCCACAACGAATTAATCACCTACGAAGGTCTTGGTCTTTGCCCCGAGGGCGGCGCGCAAAAGTTCATTGCGGATGGCGATAACTCCTATGGTGGCAAGGTCGTGACTAACCCCTCGGGCGGGCTGCTGTCCAAGGGCCACCCTCTTGGTGCGACCGGACTGGCGCAGTGCTACGAGCTAACACACCAGCTGCGCGGCACCGCGGACGAGCGCCAAGTCGAGGGCGCGCGCACGGCCCTGCAACACAACCTTGGTCTAGGCGGTGCCTGCGTCATGACCGTGTATCAAGCATCTTAAAGAGGGGGCAGGAATGATCGACAAATCATATATCGGCCATAGCTTCGAGCCTTTCACGGTTGACATCGAAAAGGGGCGGCTGAAGTTTTTTTCTCGCGCGACAGGGCAGGACGATCCGATCTATCTGGACGAAGGTGCCGCAAAGGCCGCGGGCTATTCTAGCCTGCCCGCTGCGCCAACCTTTCTGTTTTCGGTCGACCTGGAGCAAGACAATCCCATGGGATTTCTTGAGCTGCTTGGCGTTGATATCGCGCGTTTGCTGCATGGCGAGCAGGAGTTCGAGTATCACCAACCCATCTGTGCAGGTGACAGCATCACGTTGCAATCGCGCATCGCCGATATCTACGACAAGAAGGAGGGAGCGATGGAGTTCATCGTGCAAACCTTCAAAGCCATAAACCAGCGTGGTGAACATGTCGCGGACATGACACGCACACTTGTGGTGAGGAACTGACAATGGTTGAAACGCTTCACTCAATCGAGGTCGGCGATGAAGTCCCCGGCTACACCACAAAGCCAATCACGCGCACGACGCTGGCGCTGTTTGCCGGGGCGTCGGGGGATCACAACAAGATCCACATCGACATTGATTTCGCCAGAAAGGCGGGCATGGACGATGTATTTGCACAGGGCATGCTGCCGATGGCTTATCTGGGCCGTTTGCTGACCGACTGGGTGCCGCAAACCGCGATCCGCAAATTTTCCTGCCGCTTCCGCGCGATTACCCATCTGACTGAGGCAATCACCTGTTCCGGCGAGGTCACTGAAAAATGGGACGAGGAGGGTGAGACCTTCGTGAAACTGGCACTCACGGCTGCGAATAGCGCGGGCGAGGTCAAACTGGCAGGTGCGGCTGTGATCGCACTGCCAAATAACAACTGAGGAACAGCATGTCGAAACTGAACGGGAAAACCGCATTCATCACTGGCTCGGGTCGCGGCATCGGCCGCGCCGTAGCTCTTAAACTGGCGTCCGAGGGCGCGAACGTCGTTGTCAACGATTTAGAAGATGAACCAGCGGCAGAGGTGGTCCAAACCATTAAGGCGGCAGGCGGTAACGCGGTGGTCCATGTGGGCAGCGTGACCGAGGACGGCTTTGCCGAAGCCTTTATCCAGACGGGCGTCGATGCCTTTGGCAGTGTCGATATCATAGTAAACAACGCAGGCTATACCTGGGATGCGATGATCGGCAAGATGAGCGACAAACAGTTCGACGCAATCATGGATGTTCACGTCAAAGCCCCGTTCCGTATTCTGCGGGCGGCCTCCAACGTGTTCATCCCTGCTGCCAAGGCAGAGGCGGCTGAGGGGGTCGTGAATTACCGCAAGGTGGTCAACATCTCGTCTGTCGCGGGTCTGGGCGGCAATGCTGGGCAAGCAAACTATTCCACCGCCAAGTCGGCCATTCTGGGCATGACCAAGACCCTGTCCAAGGAATGGGGCCGTCATAATGTTAACGTCAATTGTGTAGCATTCGGCTTTATCACGACCCGCCTGACCGAAGGCACGGACGAGAAAAAGACACTGACGGTCGAGGGCAACGAGATTGCAGTAGGCATTCCCAAAAAAGTGATTGCCGGGTTCGAGGCCGCAATCCCGATGGGCCGTGCGGGCACACCCGAAGAGGCGGCAGATGGCGTCTATCTGATGTGTTCACCTGAATCCAACTACATCTCCGGTCAGGTGCTGACTGTGGGTGGTGGCATGACGCTCGGCTAATTCACACTTTGGGGAGGGGAGCGGAATGGAACTTTCAGATGCTATACAATTACTGCTGATTGGGATCTCACAAGGCTGCGGATATGCACTGATCGCCATCGGGTTCGTGTTCATCTACCGCGCAACTGAGATCATCAATTTCGCCCATGGTGAGTTGATGATGCTCGGGGCGTTCATGGTGTTTACCTTTTCGGAAATATGGGGCTTTGGCTTCTGGCTTGGCGCGGCCCTCGGCATCCTGTCGCTCGGAGTGTTCGGATATCTACTGGACGCCGTAGTGATGCGGCGTCTTGTGGGGCAGGCGCAGGCGACGATCTTTATCCTGACGGTTGCAATCGCGCTCATGCTGCGCGCGCTTGCGGGCATGATCTGGGGTTGGAGTCCGCTTGCGCTGAGCGTGCCGTTCACCAATAACGTCACATTTGGCGGTATGGTGGTCGGGCTGGACCGGATCACGATTATTGTCGGCACTGTACTAATCTCCGGGCTACTTTATGCATTTTTCTCTCGCACCCGCACCGGTCTGGCCATTCAGGCCGCATCGCAAAACCAGCTTGCGGCTTACTATTCGCGCATTCCGGTCAAACGCCTGATCGCTGTAGTCTGGGCAATCGGTGCCATGGTGGCCGCTGTGGCGGGCATCATGATGGCACCTGTCACGCAGGTCGATACCGGCATGAGCATATTCGGCATCAAGGCGCTGGCTGGGGCTGTGGTCGGCGGCTTCGGATCGATCCCCGGTGCGATCCTTGGGTGTCTGATCATCGGCATCGCAGAGCCCTTCCTCGATTTCTATTTTCCCGCGTTCAAGGGCACCTATGCCTATATCATCATGCTCGTGGTCCTGTTCATTCGCCCCGAGGGTCTGATTTCCCAGACCTTCCAAAAGAAGGTGTGATCGCATGCAGGTGATTTTCAAAACGGACTACGACCAGGACATCAATTACATGGTGAACCGCGGGGAACGGATCCGCATCCTGCTCGCCCTCGCGCTTGCCCTTGGCGCGCCCTTGGTGGTCGGTGGATACTTCCTGTCGGAATTGTCGATCTTTCTGGTCTATATCTTGGCTGGTCTTGGGCTGATGGTGCTGGTCGGCTTCACCGGCATGGTCAGCTTTGGCCACGCCGCATTTCTCGGCATCGGCGCTTACACGAACTCGGTGCTACTGGGCTATGGCGTCCCGTTCTTTATCACCTTGCCAGCGGGCGCGCTGCTTGCCGGTCTTATTGGTGCAGCACTAGGGCGTGCGGCCAGCAAGATGCACGGCTTTTACATGGCCATCGCCACGTTGGCCTTTGCTATCGTCGTCGAAACCGGCATCGGCGCCTGGGAGCATGTTACAGGCGGGCACATGGGTCTGTCGGTGCCCTCCATGGCCGGGCTGGGACTGGCGATCAACGCAGGACCAATGCAATATTATCTGATCCTCGCCATCGTGGTCTTTTGCATCTGGGGTGTTGCCAACTTAATGCGCTCGCCCACCGGGCGTGCCTTTATCGCGGTGCGGGATTCCGAGACTTCGGCGCGTTCGCTGGGGTTGAACATCGCGCGCACGCGGATCATGGCGTTTTTCATCAGCGCCATGTTGACCGGCCTTGCGGGCGGGTTGCTGTCGCACCTGATGTTCTACCTGTCGCCGGAATCCTTTGGCGTGAACGAGTCGCTAAAACTGCTGTTGATGGTGATCGTCGGCGGGCTGGGCACCATCACCGGTGCGATCTTTGGTGCAGTCTTCGTGTCAATTTTGCCCAATCTGATCAGTTTGTTGCAGGGCATACTGCCGCAGTCCATCGCGCAAACCGCGGGGCTGGAGCAGTTCCTGTTTGGCGCGATCATTGCGGGGTTCATTATTTTCGAACCCGAAGGACTGTACGGACGCTGGCGCAAGCTGCGCCTCTTTCTGGAGACCTTTCCTTACTACAAAAAAGCGACCTTCACGCGACAGAAAAAGTATCTCAAGACGGAGCGGTTTAGATGAGCGAGTTGGAAGTTAACAATCTGGTCGTCGCCTTTGGGGGTGTCAAGGCGATCAACGACGTGAGCTTTTCGGTTGATCCGGGCGAGATCTATGCCATCATCGGACCGAACGGTGCAGGCAAGAGCACGATCTTCAATGCGATCAGCCGCATCTATACGCCGAAGAAGGGTTCGATCCGCTTTCAGGGGCAGGAACTGCTGGAGCGCGAGGCGCATGAGGTGGTCAGCGCAGGCATCGCGCGTACCTTTCAGAACATCGAGTTGTTCGAAAACGCCACGGTGCTCGATAACCTGCTGGCCGGCCGTGCCTCCAAGGTGCGCACAGGGGCGCTAGCAGAGTTTTTCTTCACTCCGCGCGTGCGGCGCGAAGAGCACGAACACCGCAGCAAGGTCGAGGATATTCTCGATTTGCTGGACATGCAGCATCACCGTTATGAAAAGGTCGCAGATCTGTCTTACGGTGCGCGCAAGAACGTCGAACTGGCGCGCGCGCTTTGTGCCGAACCCAGGATGTTGCTCCTGGATGAACCAGCTTCGGGCCTGAACCCGGAGGAAACGACAGATATGTCGTTTTGGCTCAAAGACATCAAAGAAGAGCTGGGCGTGACCATCGTGATGGTCGAGCATGACATGAACCTCGTGGGGCGCATCGCGGACCGCGTGCTAGCCATCGCGGGCGGCGAAGTTTTGGCCGTGGGCAGCGTGGCCGAAGTTCAATCTAACCCTACCGTGCAGGCCGCATATCTGGGGGGTGCGGCATGAGCACGGCGCAGCTGGAACTTCGCAATATCGAAACGTTCTATGGTCCGATTATGGCCATCGCGGGTGTCAGCCTCAAGGTGGAGGCGGGCAAGATCGTCACCATTCTCGGCGCGAACGGCGCGGGCAAGACGACGCTGCTGAAAACCATTTCCGGCGCGATTGACTGTCGCAAAGGCAAGGTTCTCTTTGAGGACGAAGAGGTGCAGAACCGCGCCCCTGACAAGGTCGCGTCAAAGGGGATCGGCCATGTGCCCGAGGGGCGCGAGGTTTTCCCTTTTATGACTGTAGAGGAAAACCTGACATTAGGAGCCTGGGGTCGCAATGATCGCGACGCGATCGCGCGAGATTTCGAAACCGTCTATTCCTATTTCCCCGATCTGCAGACCAAGCGACGGGACATGGCCGGGTTTCTATCGGGCGGCCAGCAACAGATGCTTGCCATTGGACGCGCCTTTATGGGCCGGCCAAAGCTGATGATTCTTGACGAGCCATCGCTGGGACTGTCGCCTTTGCTGACGCAGACCATCTTCGAGATCATCCGGCGCATCAACGCTGAGCAGGGTATGACCATCATGCTCGTGGAACAGAACGCACAAGCGGCGCTGAACGTAGCTGAGCACGGGTTCATCATGGAGGTGGGCCGCGTCGTCATGGATGCACCAACCAGTGAGCTTTTGGCTTCTGACGATATCAAGGAATTTTACCTTGGACAAACTGACGTCGGCGTGCGCGGCGAGAAACGTTGGAAAAAGCGAAAAACCTGGAGGTAGTCATGGACACCGTCATCAAATCCGATTTCGTCTCTATCGACGGGCATGACACGCTGGCCAAGCTGTTCCGAGCCCGCTCCGCCGCCTGGGCCGACCGTGTCGCCATGCGCGAAAAGGATTATGGCATCTGGAGCGCGCTGACTTGGGCCGACTATCGCCGCTTCGCCTATGATTGCGCGGGTGGTTTCCTGTCGCTAGGGCTAACGCGCGGTGATGTTGTCTCGATCCTGTCAGAAAACAACAAGGAATGGGCCTTTGCCGATATCGGTGCTCATAGTGCGGGCCTGACGGTAAACGGGGTGTACCCGACCTATCAGGACGGACAGTTGCGCCATTTGCTCAACGATTCCAAGACACGCGTGCTGATCGTCGAGAACGAGGAACAGCTCGACAAATTCCTTTCGGTGCGTGACGAGACCCCGTCGGTCATCCGCGTCTATGTCATCGACTGGAAGGGGTTGCGCGGTTTCTCCGACCCTATCGTCGAGCCCATCGAACACCTCTACGAGGCAGGAGCAGCGTACCGCAAGGCGAACCCGGATGCGATTGATGCGGCCATCGATGCGGGCACGAATGATGATATCGCGGTTCTAATCTACACCTCCGGCACCACTGGTGCGCCCAAAGGCGCGTTGATCCCGCACCGCTATCTGATGTTCCAGATGACGGCCGCGCCTGGCACTTTTCCGATCACCGGGGATGATGACATATTGACCTATCTACCGCTGTGTCACGCGGCAGAACGGGTGATTTCGCTGTGCATGAATTTGGGTCACGGCACGCGGATCAACTTTGCCGAAAGCTCTGAAACCGTGTTCCAAAACATTCAAGAGCTATCGCCGACAGTGCTGTTCGCCGTTCCGCGCATTTGGGAAAAGTTCTATTCGCGGATCAACACCCTCATGAGCGAGGCCACTTGGATCGGCAAAACGGGCTACGAGATCGCCATGTCCATCGGGCGCAAGCGGGCTGATTACCTGTTGGCCGGCAAACCGGTGCCTGCTTTGCTGAATGCGCAGTTCAAGCTGGCTGACTCGCTGGTGTTCCGCAACCTCAAACAGCTTTTAGGGCTGGATAGGTCGACTTTTCTGATCTCGGGTGCCGCGCCGATTTCAGCGGATCTGCTGCGGTGGTATTTCGCTCTTGGTCTACCGGTGGCGGAGATCTACGGTCAGACTGAAACCGGTCTGGCGACCATTACTAATCCCGACGATCCTAACCCCGGCACCATCGGCTATGCCGTGCCCGGTGTGGAGTTAAAACTCGGCGAACAGGATCAGATCCTTGTGCGCGGCCCTTCAATGTTCTCAGGCTACCTCAATAACGAGGAGGCCACGGCCAGCGCGCTTGTCGATGGCTGGATACACACCGGTGACGTGGGCATGGTCGGCAATGACGGCGCATGGAAGATCACCGACCGCCTGAAGGACATCATTATCACGGCTGGCGGCAAGAACATCACGCCCAGCCAAATCGAGAACGAGCTAAAGTTTTCGCCCTATATCTCGGATGCTGTGGTGATCGGTGATAAGCGCAAATACCTCAGCTGCCTGATCATGATTGATCAGGAGAACGTCGAGAATTTCGCTCAAACCCGTAACATTCCGTTCACTGATTACCGCTCGCTCTGTGCGCATCCGGAAATCGTTGCGCTGATCGAGGCTGAGATCGAGAGCGCCAACAAGAAATTCGCCAGCGTTGAGCAAATTAAGAAATTCCGCCTGATCAACGTGTTGCTAACGGCGGAAGACGACGAGATGACGCCCACAATGAAGCTCAAGCGCAAGTTTGTTGAAACCAAATACGAGGGGCTGATCGCCGAGATGTATTAACCGCCGCCATATGCGGCACTCTGGGAGGACCAAACATGACCAATAAACTACTGACTTATACTGCCGCCACGCTGATCGCTGCGGCCGGGGGTGTTAGCGCCCAGCAGGGTGTGACCGAAGACAGCGTCAAAATCGGCATGCACGCCGATCTGTCCGGCCCGCTTGCCATTTGGGGTGTGCCTGCGTCCAACGCGGTACGCATGCGCTTTGACCAGGCTAACGCGGCCGGTGGCGTCCACGGTCGCCAGATCGAATTTATCGTAGAAGACACCAAGTACGAAGTTCCCATGGCCGCGCGTGTTACCAACAAGCTGGTACAGCGTGAAGAGATTTTTGCCATGCTGATGGGCACAGGTACTTCTCAAAGTCAGGCCGCGATGAAAATCCTCGACCCAAAGGGCATTCCAAACCTGTTCCCGTTGACCGGAGCGGCCTCAATGACTGAACCTTTCAACAAGCTTCACTTCAGCCAGTTTGCCAGCTACCGTGACGGAGTAATCGCCAGCCTTGGCCACTTTGCCGAACAGGGCGTCAAGAAAATCTGCGTTCAATCAGTGGCCAATGATTACGGCGAAGAGATGAACGAGGGTGTTAGCCTTGCGGTCGAGAACGAGAACCTCGAGCTGGTCTACAAGGGCGCGCACAAGGTCACCGAGGTCGATTTCGCCGGTGTCGCGACCGCGATCAAGAACACCGATTGCGAATTGCTGGTGATGGGCACGACAATCAAGGACACGATCACCCTCTATGCAACGCTGCGCCAGTTGGGCTGGGACAAACCCATGGTCGGCTCTATGGTGCCCTACACGCCGATTGTTGCGGGTGCGGGAGATAGCAAGCTCACCGACGGCTTGTATCTCGCCTCTTCCGTTTTGGCGGTCGATTTCGACAGCGGCAACGAGGCGGTCCAGAAATTCGCCGCCGATTACGAAACGGCTTACGGTGAGCCTGCCACGCTGCAAGCACAGATGGGCTGGGTCGCGGCAGACCTCACGGTCAAGGGCCTGAAAAACGCAGGACCTGACTTGACCACGGGCAGCTTGATCGAGGGCATAGAACAGATCAGCGAATACAACGACATCTTCGGAGGTCCTTCCCTGTCCTTTGGCCCGGACAAACACGCGGGCGGTGACGCCTTTGTACTGTTGCAAAACCAAGGCGGCGAGTGGGTCGTGGTCGAGAACGACCTTGAATATTGATCCAGCCTGACAACGCCACCTGACCGGCGCGCAACGCCTGCGCCGCGCGCGCCGGTTCTCACAAAGGGATACCACCATGCTTGACGGAATTCGCATCATAGAAGTCGAGGGTCTCGGCCCCGCGCCATTCTCGGCTATGCACCTGGCTGATTTGGGCGCGGATGTCATCGTGGTGCATCGCAAGGGCGGGCCTGCCTTGCCGATCCTTCCTGAAGCACCGGTAATTGATCGCGGAAAACGCTCAATCGAGCTGGATTTGAAAGCTTCGGATGACGTCGAAACGCTGAAAAAGTTGATCGCCACCGCAGATGGCTTGATCGAGGGGTTTCGCCCCGGCGTGATGGAAAAACTGGGCCTCGGCCCCGCAGAGTGTCATGCGGTCAATCCTGCACTCGTTTACGGACGCATGACCGGGTGGGGGCAGGACGGACCGATGTCCGCCATGGCCGGGCATGACATGAACTACATTAGCCTGTCGGGCGCGTTGTGGTATGCCTCGCTGCCGGGCCAACCGCCTGTAGCGCCTGCCACNTTGGTGGGTGATATCGGCGGCGGGGCGCTTTATCTGACAGTCGGCATGCTGGCAGGCATCATTAATGCGCGCTCTACTGGCGAGGGCACGGTGGTGGACGCCGCTATCGTCGATGGTTCGGCGCATATGATGACCCTGCTGATGGCCCTGCGCCAGAGNGGNCCGCAAAACTCCGATNCGNGGNNCNAGCCTGCTGGACGGNCCNCANTGGAGCCGCAGCTACGNNTGNGCCGATGGTGGNTTTNTCAGNGTGCAATGTCTGGAGCCCAAATTCTACAGTATCTTCCTCGACCTGCTGGGGCTGACGGATGACCCTGATTTTGCCGTACAGTTCAAGCCCGAAAGCTGGACGCAGGCCACGGCACGGCTGGTCAATCTGTTCGCCACAGAGCCGCGCGATCACTGGGCCGATCTGTTTGCAGGCAGTGACGCCTGCGCCGCCCCTATTCTCAGCCCGGATGAGGCGCTNAACGANCCGCTTAGTAAAGCGCGCGGCATTTGGCACGGCGAGGGCCCACTGCAAGCCGCTCCCGCGCCTCGCTTTGACGGGCAGGCGCAAACCCCTGCGAGCCCTCCTGCGCGCGGTGAACATACCAAGGACATTATCGCCATGCTGGGCGATACGACAGACAGTTGGAAAGAGAAAAACCCATGACTTATAGACCTTCCTGGATGGATGACGAACTGCAGATGCTGCGCGATGCGGTGCGCAAATTCTACGATACCGAGATGGAGCCGCATGAAGCCCGCTGGCAAGAGCAGGGTCAGGTTGATCGCGACTTCTGGAACAGGGCGGGGGAGGCTGGCATCCTGTGCGCTTCGGTCCCCGAGGAATACGGCGGCGCGGGCGGCGACTTTCGCCACGAGGCGGTGATCCTTGAGGAACAGCACCGCGGGCGGGGAGTGTCCGGCTTTGCAAATGCGGTCCACAGCACCATCTGTGCGCATTACATTCTGGATTACGGTACCGAAGAGCAAAAGAAACGTTGGTTGCCGCGTATGGCTTCGGGCGATGCGGTCTGTGCAATCGCGATGACCGAACCCGGCACAGGATCGGACCTGCAGTCCATCAAGACCACGGCGCTGATGGATGGCAATGAATATGTCATCAACGGCTCGAAGACCTTTATCTCGAACGGACAGCACGCCGATCTGGTGATCGTCGTCGCCAAGACCGATCCNAGCAAAGGGGGCAAAGGCATCTCGCTGATAGTAGTCGAGACCGAGAACAAAAAGGGCTTTGCGCGTGGACGCAACCTCGACAAGATCGGATTGAAAAGTCANGATACGTCCGAGTTGTTCTTTGACAATGTGCGCGTCGGCCCGGAAAACCTGCTGGGTGGCGAGGAGGGTCAAGGCTTTAAACAGCTCATGGTGGCCCTGCCGCAAGAACGTCTGGCGCTGGCCGTTGGCGGTGCGGCGGTGATGGAAACCGCGCTGGAGGAAACAGTGCGCTACACAACCGAGCGCAAGGTTTTTGGCAAGTCGCTGCTGGAGATGCAGAACACCCGTTTCAAGCTGGCCGANGCCAAGACCATTGCTCATGTGGCGCGCGTTTTCGTGGACAACTGCATCGAGCGCCATNTCAACGGNGGGCTGGATGCAACCACGGCCTCNATGGCGAAATGGTGGGTCACGCAGATGCAATGCGACGTGGTGGACGAATGTCTGCAATTGCATGGCGGCTATGGCTACATGACCGAATATCCCATCGCCCAGATGTTTGCCGATGCTCGCGTGCAGAAGATCTACGGCGGCAGCAACGAGATTATGAAGGAGCTGATCGCACGCTCGCTGGTCGCGAGCTGAGCAGTGGAGGCGCAGGGCAGGAAAGGACACGACATGANCAAGACGGAAAGCGCGGCGGAGCTGATCCGCACCGAGATGGAGGGCGAGATCTGTTACGTCACGCTATCCTCGCCGGACAATCTGAACGCCATGGGCGCAGATATGGTCGTGGCATTGCGCGACGCCTGCCGACCCGTGTTTGAGAACACAGCAGTCAAAGTTATCGTGTTTTCNGGTGAGGGACGAGGGTTCTGTGCAGGCGGGGATCTCGTCTATATCTCACAGTTCGTCGGACGCACCGAGATGGCGCTGGACAACATTCTCAACCCGTTGCACGAGTTTCTTGCGCAGCTTGATGCCAGCGACAAGATCATCGTTTTCGCGGTACATGGCGTAGTCGCGGGGGCGGGTCTGTCAATGATATCGATGGGGGATTTCTGCATCGCAGAAGAGGGTACAAAGTTCGTGCCCGCCTATGCCGCAATTGGGTTAACGCCAGACGGTGGCGGCTCTCTCGGGCTGACCCGCGCGGTTGGCGCGCGCAATGCGCTGCGCTTATTGCTAGCTGAGGACGGGTTTGACGTTAAAANCGCACATCAAACTGGATTGGTGACAAAGATTTCTCCGTCAGGCACATTGAACGATGTGACCAAGCAATTCGTCGAGCGTTTGGCAAGCCTACCAGTACAGGTCCTGGCTGGCACCAAACAGCTATTACGTAGCGCTTCAGAAAGTGCTTTGGTCGATCAGCTAGAGCAGGAAAAAAAACAGCTAGGCAATGCCATGTTGGCCCCCACATTTCAACGCCGTCTTGGTAAAATCCGTAGCGCAGGAGGTGTCACTTGATTCCTCCAGGCAATCGCGAGCACAGCTTTCTCCACAGTATGACATTCGCTGAACTTGAACTGAATATCCGTGTTCAGGCGCTTTGCCATTCTCGTATCTTTTCCAAGGGCTTGGGATATACATTAACCAACTCTTCGGCTTTCTGGAATCATATCAATTCGGCCCAAAGCCGACCTTGGTGAGGCCTGCAACGAATGACAGGTTTGAGCCCTTTCCGGCCGCGTTGTACCTTGAAAATTTGTGCTGTCGGAGGCTAATTGTAACGAATGAGAGAGACCAATTGCCCAGCAGTGCGCGGCTGCATTGCTATCGTTCGCCACCAAGGAAAAGTGCTGCTTGTGCGCAGGAAATTGTCTCCAGACGACGGCCTATGGGGGCTGCCCGGTGGAAAACTCCACGACGATGAGAACGCGTTTGAGGGCGCTGTGCGCGAGACTCTTGAAGAAACGGGCATCTACGTTGCGGCTCTGAAAGCGTTTCCAGAGTTTGAAGAAGTATCCCACGCGTCGGATGGCTCTCGAACTTATCGCTATCGTTTGACGCCGGTCGAATGTTTCTATGTCTCTGGTCGCGCGACGGCCGGAGATGATGCTGTCGAGGCGAAATGGTTTTCCTACGTCTCCGCGACCGACCTGCCAATCGATGCTGTAAAAAATCTACCAGAGGTGCTTGCACGCTGTCGCTCAGATTGAGACGGACGTGATCGCCGTGCGGCAGCTTTGTCCGCAAAGCAGGCTTCAGTGCTCGATGCAGCTTATGGCAGGGACGAGCCCTTATTGATCGTGCTGAGGTTTAAGCTATTCGCAGTTGCAGCATCGCCTGCTGTGCGGTGAACGGCCCTAAGCGGTCATTCGAGGGGATGGACCTCGCTGCATTACAGCTTTCCCAAACCTGCCGCTGGTGACAATTCAGACATGTGAGCAATCAAGGCTCCGCATACTGAACGAGTCGGCGCCGGGCTTCTTGGATCGACATTTGCCCACGTGCGCGGTTTGCGAATTGCGTCACGAGCTGGACGTTCCCATCGCAGTAGCCGAGGGAGTTGTCGATCCGATCGAGTGACATTCGATCATCTTGGACGCCCCCCTCCGCGGCCGAGCGCGTCTCGAAAGGCTGGCCGGTCAAGGCGCAGCGACTTTCCTGCTCTTTCAGAAGTTGGCTCGTCAAAAGACAAAGCTCCGAGTAGTTCCCAGAGCCCACGTACTCCTTGCCGACCTTTACGGTCATCTTGCCGACGCCATTTACACGTTGGATTGCGTTAGAGACTGCCCTACGTATCTCGGCCTCCAGTGGCGGCTCTGGCATTACCGATCGCGCATAGTGATATTCCGTTGGAATGGGCTCCAGGGGGCCGAGAACTGCCTCATAGGCATCGAACCAAATGCACCGATTCTGCTCACGGGGGACTTCTGAGATCTGGATCTCACTGAGCTTGCTTCGGCGTGCCTCAAAAGCGTCCTCACTGGGCTGCCCGGTGGCTGCGTTCACCACCAACATAGTGAGATCTGGGAATCCCAAAGGAGAAATTGCAAAGCTGTAGACGTCATCCAACCATCTGCCGTTTTGCCTATTTCCATAGCCCCGAAGGTTGATCGCATCGGTGTAAGTCACACGGCACTTGCTGACCGCGCATCTCGCCAAGATATAGAGATCCTCCAGCACCCGTGCTCCGAGAGCTTCGGTTCTCTTGATGCCGTAATCCGGATAGACCTCCGGAATCTGGTCAGAGATCATCGCCAGAAGATCTGCGCGCGGTATTGGGCTTTCAATATCCAAACTTTGGTGCTCCGATGGTCCGGGCTATCCTATCAAGTGGAGGTAGCGGCGCAACATCACCGGCGTCTACCCTGGTCGCTGCCGGCGCGGAAATTTGGGTCACCTCTGCGCCCTTTGCGATCAAGACGTCTCCCGGCTCTCAGCTGCCTTTGGGTATCTGGTCTTGATGCCGCAGCCACAGCCCGCATAGCGACCATTCGGAGCGGGCGCCCAATCAGGAAGCAGCCCGAGGTCAGCTCTCCGGACGTTACGATTCGAATTATTCGCATCCGCTTCAACTATTCCTTGCAAGGAATGCCCGTACCAGCTACGCAATGGCCAAAAAAGAGGTGATATATGGGCAAACTCACAGGAAAGATTGTCGAAGCCAAGGCCATTCCAAACGCGCGAGGCTCGGCTTCGGTGGGCCCCGAATTGCGGCGCCTGCGCCTTCTTGCCGGGTTGACTCAAAAACAGATTGCAGATCGGCTGGATGTCCAACAAGCAGCCATTTCAAAGATCGAAAAAGGTGGTGAGATCTATCTCAGCACGGTTCAGCGCTATGTCGAAGCGCTCGGCGCTTCTCTTCGCCTGAATGCACACTTTCCCGTAGACGCACCTATTTCAGCGCGTCTGGACGGTGGGTTTGATGTTGAGCAAGGGAGTGAAGATCAACTCGTGCTGCCATTGCTTGGTGACGAACCGTTCAAAACACAACGCGACGTCGTTCTTTCAATCAAGCCGGTCTATTCAGAGAAAATCCTGGAAGGCCGCAAAACGGTAGAGTTGCGGCGTCGCTTCCCAGTGTCTGCACCAAATGGGACATTGGCATATATATACTCGACATCGCCCGTGAAAGCCATGGTTGGGACGGCGTCAATTAGTGAGGTCTTAAAGCTTCCTGTCGAGCAAATATGGGAAGAGTTTGAAAGCACCGCATTTATTGAAAAACCTTTGTTCGATAAGTATTTTGAGGGCTTGGACCACGGATATGCCCTCGTGTTCGGCGACGTTAAGTCGTTTTCCCGTCCGCTGCCCCTACATGAGCTCCGGGAGAAGTTCGGCTTCGAACCACCGCAGTCATTTTTGTATGCAAAGCGTGATTTGAGAAAGGCCCTGCAAGATGAACCAGCAATCGTATCTCATTGATACGAACATTCTGATCGGGCTCGAAGATAATCACAAAGTTGAAGCGGCTTATTCAAGGTTTCACGCTCTCGCATTGACCCACAAGGTCGACATCTTCGTACACGAGGCTGCCAAGGACGATATCGCGCGGGACAAGGATGTCGCGCGCCGGACGATTTCCCTCAGCAAGATCGAAAAATACCGGCTGCTGAGGAAACAGCGCGGATTAACTGAAGCCAAGCTTGCCGCAGATTTCGGTGCGTTAAAAAAACCGAACGATGTGGTCGATGCAACGCTATTGCATACCCTTGAGAAGGGCGTAGCGGACTTTCTCGTCACCGAAGATAAAGGGCTACATCAACGCGCGCAAAACCGGTCCCCAGATCTCGCTCGACGCGTCTTGTTCGTGAGCGATGCGACAGATCTTCTTGTCCAGACCTATGAACCGAAAGACGTGCCCATTCGCCACGTCGGCGAAGTAGAAGCGCATGAGATTGATGGAGACGACAGGTTTTTCGACAGTCTCAGGGATGGCTATCCGGAGTTCGATGACTGGTGGCGCGAGAAATGTGTAAAACAGCGTCGATCATGCTGGGTCGTCTACGACAACGACCAACTGGCAGGCCTGATTGTTCGCAAAGATGAAGACGCAGACGATACCGACGCAGTTACGAAGGCTGATAAGATCCTCAAAGTTTGCACCTTCAAAGTCGCGCCTGAAAATCGTGGTGTGAAGCTTGGGGAGCTGCTGCTCAAGCAGGTGCTGTGGTACGCCCAACACAATGGTTACGAGCTCGCATACCTAACGACGTATGAAGACCAAGAACCTTTAATGGAGTTACTCGAGTACTACGGGTTCCGGAATGCGGGCAATAACACCAATGGCGAATATATCTACGAACGAGACTTTTCTGATAAACCACTTAAGCGACAGTCGGACATAAGTCCATTTGAACAAGCTCGGAAGCACTACCCGCGGTTTGTGTTTGATACCGATACGCCGGGTTTCGGCATTCCCATCAAGGAGGACTACCACGACACGCTCTTCCCGGACCTCTGGAAACCTCGACAACCTGATTTGTTCTCGGGAGCATCGCGAGCCGACGGCATCACAAGGCCGGGAAATACCATCCGGAAGGTGTATCTATGCCAAGCACAATCCAATCTCGGACCGCCAGGCTCAGTCCTGTTTTTCTACAAGGGCGTATCAATAAACCCGCCATCTCAGGCTATCACGGCACTCGGGATTTTGGAGAGCATGACGCTTGCGGGATCAAAGCGAGAACTCATGCATCTGACCGGGGGAAGATCTGTATACAGTGAGGAAGAGCTGGAGGAGTGGGAACGAAAGGTAAAGGAAAAGGGAAAACCAGTTAAGGTCATAAACTATCTTCTTGTGTCTTACATTGAGCCGGCCATTTCCATCGATGAACTCAAGACAATGGGCGTCATTAAAGGGCATCCTCAGCAGTCAATATATAGATTGTCGCATGAGCTGGCCGAAGGGCTCATCGCTCGGGCCGACTTGGTTTTCGACGTATGAAAAAGCGTGTCGTGGCACTAACTGGGATCTCGGGAGTCGGTAAGACCACCTTTCTTCGAAAGCTCTCTGCAACGCGGGAATTTCAACATCTGACTGGTGGCACGCTCATTGCGGCAGCCCGCGAAAAAGGTTCAGATGCTCGCGATAGCCTGCGTCATGCTGATCTTGAGGAAAATCAGCGGCTTTTAATTCAAGGGTTTGCGCTCGAAAAGGATCCCAACGCCAATCTGATTGTCATGGATGGCCATGTTGTAATCGATAACAATTCAGGCCTTGCGCGCATATCAAGTACCGTTTTCGAAGCCATTGATGTTTCGTCGATGTTGCACTTGGAGGCAGATCCAGTACGCATCTTCAAGAATCGATCTGAGGACACTTCCCGTTCTCGCCCCGCATGGGATGTCGAAACGCTTGCGCATCATCAGGAGGCGTCTCGGGAACACGCTCGATACATCGCGAGAAGTCTTCAGATAGATTTTTGTGCCTTGAGCCATGGCGATCAATCTTTGGCCGCCGATCTTCTGGCTCTAAAGAACAATAACAGTTTTGCTGGACTAAAGTAATCGAGTGTTCGCAGAAAGTGGGCCTCCTTGCAGGTAAGAGTTCTATTTTGCATGAAATCTGGGGGTGACGAACGGCGGCTCTGGAAGATTCCTAAATTACATTGAGCACTCGCAGCTAAGGTCCGGTTTCCGCCTTTTCATTCCAAAGGCCCTCGCAATCGCAGCGCAATCTGAGCAGCGGCAGCGAACGGCAGGAAAGTCCGCATTGCCGTCCTTCACCTGCCACCTCAACGCCGGTGCCATTTCCAACAGCAATGAATGGCAGGAAGGAGCCCCAAACTGACCGCGTAAGCCGTTGGAGGCTTCGCAGTGGCAGCATGGCGCGCTTGGTGCGGCCGGCCCAAACCTGCCGTTCAGTCCCTGGCTGCTCGCCGCGATGCAGCTTCACCAAACCGGTCGTTCGTCGATCTCGCAGCATTTCGGAGGCTGAAGGTCGGCAGTGCGGGACTTTTCCGACTTCCAATTTATCAGTATGAATGGCCGCTTTCGGTATTGCTCACCAGATTGACAGTTTTCATGATAAGATGATGAAACCAATCGAAGTGATACTTGCGCCGTATCATGGCGGCGTGCGAGGGGTCCGCGTAGGTGGTGGGCCAGTCCGCCTAATGGAGTTGGGCCTGACTGAAGATTTGGAACGCGCGGGCATCGAAGTCAGCGTATCCGACTTGGGCCAGATTCCCGAATGCGAAGGTGAGCTGGGACGCGCATTCGAGATCAAGAGACGTGTCGCATGCATCGTATCCGAGGCAATCCGCGCGGGGCGCTTTCCGCTGGTGCTGTCGGGAAATTGCAACGCAGAGGTTGGCACATATGCTGGACTTGGAAGCCCTGATGTCCCTGTGGTCTGGTTCGATGGCCACACTGACTTCTACACCCCAGATGACATCGATCAAGGTTACTTCGATAGTATGGGAGCTGCCACCTTGACGGGGCAGTGTTGGAAGCGATTGGCAAACACCGTCCCGGGATTTGTTCCATTGGCCCCACATCGCCTGATCTATTGCGGCTCCCGCCATCTGGAGGTTAGGCTTTTGCAACGCCTCTCTGCGGCTGGTGTCTCAATGGTCGAGGGCGGGACTCGCAGTTCACAATCTTTCGCCGAGAGACTTGGGAATTTACTTCCAAGAACCTCGGAAGAGGCGCTAATTCATCTTGATATGGATTGTGTTGATACATCTGTGGGGATGGCGAACGAGTATTCCGAACCGGGCGGGCTTTTGCGAGAAGACTTACTGGCCTGTCTTGATCAAATTGTCGCCCGCTGTGAACCGCTTGCATTAACCGTAGCTTCTTACGATCCGGGTCAGCCTGGAAGCGACCAGATCGGCGAACTCGCAATCGCAGCAATCAAACGGGTTATCGGACTTCACAAGTAAGACCATCGCTCAGCAAAGCAGCCATTCACAAGAAGTGCAGCATCCGGCAGATTAGGCTCAAAGCCGACCTCGGATGCGGCGCAGCATCATATGGTATGATGTCTTGTCAACGTCGGGTTGTCGATGTGGGAGGGCGTGGTGGATCGGAGGATNCATCATGGAAACATCAAACTTACCGGCCATCCGCGCCTTACGCCCAGCCTGGAACAAAGGCCGGATCGTCGGCCAGAAAAGGCCGCTCAAGCCCAAACACGTCTGGGCGATCAGGGTGCGGCTGGAATTGGCCGAGAACCACCGTGATCTGGCCCTCTTCAATCTTGCCATCGACAGCAAGCTGCGCGGCTGCGATCTGGTGAAAATGAGGGTGGTCGATGTTATGGCATCCGGCCAAATCAAGGAACGCGCGTCGGTTCTTCAGAGCAAGACCCAGAAACCTGTGCGCTTCGAAATCTCCGAAGGCACCCGTGCATCGCTGGCAAGATGGATGCGGGAGCCGCTGATGGTCGGATCCGAATACCTCTGGCCTGGGCGTTTTCACGAACGGCTTCACATCTCTACCCGCCAGTACGCGCGCATTGTGCGTGACTGGGTGACATCCATTGGTCTGGAGGCAAGCGCCTATGGCACGCACTCGATGCGGCGAACGAAAGTCACGCAGATTTGCAAGAAAACAGGCAACCTGAGGGCGGTCCAACAGCTGTTGGGTCACACCAAGATGGACAGCACTGTCAGGTACCTCGGCGTCGAGCTTGAAGATGCGCTGGTGATCGCCGAAGCTATCGAAATCTGAAGGCTTGGGCCGTCGTCACGGACGGCCCAGTGCCGCCATTCGCACCTGGCGCGGCGGACGGCCGGAACGAGCCCATCCGAGACATTCAGCCAGGCAACTGGAAGGCTAGCTGTGCTCGAGTGCCGCGGAAGGCGCGGCCCGAAAGCCGCTGTTTCGCCTGCTCATGTGCGACATGATTTGATAAAGGTTGCCTAAACTATTTGGTACGGTATGTTACCGTAAGATTTTCAACAGACAGGCAAGGCATGCAATCCGTTAATCACCGAACTGTGCATGGCGCGGCGCGCATTCAGGCGCTGTCCGATACGGCCGCAGAGCTGTTCCTCGAACACGGCTACGAAGGTGTGTCAATCGACGAACTCATCGGCCGGGTGGGTGGCTCACGGCGCAATGTCTACGGTCGTTTCGGTGGAAAGCAGGGGCTGTTCATCGATGTCGTCACTCGGTTGTGTGATGAACAGGCCCAGCCCTTGCGGGATCTTGATATCGGTGAGGGTGAGATCGGCCCGACCCTGACGACGTTTGGCGAAAGGCTGCTTGAGATCGTCTTGCAGCCGCGCACGCTGGCCCTGCATCGCCTGATGATCGCCAACGGTCAGCGTTTCCCCGACCTGGCGCAGGCCATCCTGCGGTCGGGACATGAGGCCGGCACGGCAATCCTCGCTGAATGGCTTGGTAGGCGGCCCCGATTACGCCACGGCCCGTCGCCCGAAATGCGCGCCGAACAGTTCGTCATGCTGCTGACGGCCGGCCCGCAACTGCGCGCGCTGACCGGGCACACTGCCCCGGTTTCACCTGACGAACGCGCGCATCATGTGCGTGAGACGATATCGACCTTCCTTCATGGCGCCTTGCGCGGAGACAAT
>PAKU01000008.1 GCA_002706265.1 Polycyclovorans sp.
TAAACATCGGCCGGCTGGAAGCGATCCATTTCATCTTCGTGGGCGCGGGCGCCGAAATCAAACTGGTGGCTGCCCATGTCGACATCAAAGTTTACCTGCACGCCCTGGGACAGGTAGTCCCTGGCGTTGTTTTTGTAATCCAGGCCGCTGGCGTCAACTGTGCCGTCCAGAATACCCTGGGCATTGGCGTCGCCGCCGTTTGCCGAGTCGATGATGCTTCCGCCGCCGCTGAGCTTGAACCAGTTCCGCTTGAAGTCGTTGCGATAGAGGGTGGCCGTGCTGCTTACGGTATTACTCCAGTCGAACTGATGGGTCAGGCTGATACCGGAGTGGGTATTGTTCATCTGGTCGATGCTGGACAACCCGTAACGCCGGTTCGGATCCTGGCTGAAGTCCGCATCGGTCAGGCCGAGGTAACTGGAGTTGGAGGTTTCCTCGGAGTATTGCAGCTTGGCGGTCACGCTCTGGCGCTCTCCNTGCCAGCGCAGCTTGCCGACGTAGTCCTCGATATCAAAGCCGGTATCGCGGCCGCTGCGGTCAATCTCCTTGAAGCCTTTCGCGGAGCGCTGGACGGTCTCAAGCAGGTAGCCCCAGTCGCCGGCCGTGTCACCATAGGTTACATGAACGTCGGTGGAGCCGCGGTCGTTGGTGACTGTCTCAACATAGCCCTGCCGCTGATCGGGAATGGGTGTGGAAATCAGGTTGATGACACCACCGGTGGTTTGCGGGCCATAGCGCAGCAGCGGGGCACCCTTGAGTACTTCCAGCGAGGACATGCGCTTCAGTGTCGGAAAATAATAGGCGGCCGGATTGGAGTAGGGCGCCGGTGCGATCAGAATGCCATCTTCCATCAGGGTAATATTACTGCTGCGCTCGGCCGTGGCGCCGCGGATGCCGATATTGGGGCGCAGGCCCAGGCCTTCTTCTTCCCGCACATAGACGCCCGGGACGGTTTTCAGTACCTGGTTGATGTCGGTCTCAACCTCGGTTTTCAACTGCTGATCGCCAACTACATAGCCTGACCCCGGCAGAGTTTGGGCTGCAGACGCATCGCCAATGATTTCCANGGNTTCAAGNNTCTGGGGCTGNTCATCGCCAGCGGCAGAGCCCAAGGCTGGGGCGAGGCTGATCGCCACAGCCAGTGATAGTTGGGAAGGTCTAAACATACGGTTGTTCTCCGTTATCATTTAAGTTTCTGGGTACANGTGATAATCATTAGCATTACGTTGCGAAACTTTATGGCTTTGTAACTATTAAGTCAATTGCTAATCACGACGTCTCAGACCGCGAGCGTCTCATCATGGAAACCTGGACAGGGGCCTTCCCCCAGCTCCTGGCAGCCTATGAGCACAAGGAGCGGTTCTACCACATCTGGGGCTGTGCCACCCTGCGGGATGCTGAGAAGGCGTTGGCTGCCTGGGTTGACGGCATCCCGCAGGGGCAGAAGGAGGTCTGGAAGGATCTCGTTAGCGCCGTCAGTGGCTGGCGTGAGGAGGTGCTGACCTACTTCGAGACCGACATCCCAATCACCAACGCCTTCACGGAGTCGATCAACCGGCTGGCCAAGGACAAGAACCGCGATGGCCGGGGCTATTCATTCGAGGTGATGCGGGCCCGGATGCTCTACACCACCAAGCACAAGAAGAAGACGCCACANACCAAGGAATCTCCGTTCCTGGGCAAGGCCACCATGACCTACAGCATGGGTCTCCCCGAGGCCGAGAAGAACTACGGCGTCGATCTATCAACCTTCTGGGAGGATTAAGGTTTTGGTGGATCAGAGGGGATCATCAACCACTTAATCCGGATACCCATAAAAATCACGATGGGCAGTGGATGTGCTCGGCGACTTCCATCCACGCCTTGGTCGCGACACTGAACGCTTCGCGACCACGATCCGTCAGGGTGTAGACCTTGCGGCCTCGCCCCGACACGGTTTCCGCATGCACGGTGACGTAGCCCCCGCGCTCGAACTCGCGCAGCACCGGATAGATGGTGCCCTCCGTGGGCGTGCAGCACCCTCGGGTGGAGCACTCCACGGCCCGCGCGATTTCGTAACCGTGCATCGGACGAGCGCGCAGCACGCTCAAGATGAAGAACCTCGACAGGGACATCTTGATGAGGCCACTCCAGTACACCCGATCGGTGTAGTCCACCGTTCGCCCGACGGTTTCCGCCAGCTCGTTCGCGTGACCCTCCATCCACTCACCCGCTCATGCTGAAATTGAGCGTGCAATGGGAACGGCAGCGGTATGCGGCAAAGTCGATCATGGCCGCATGGGAGCCGTGGCGGGGAACCACTTGCGGCCCAGCCGCAGGGCCACATGCACCATCATGATCAGCACCGGCACTTCCACCAGAGGGCCGATGATGGTCGTGAACGCGACGGGGGAGGCGAGCCCGAAGGTGGCAATGGCGACCGCGATCGCCAGCTCGAAGTTGTTGCCGGCCGCCGTGAAGGCGATCGCGGTGGTGCGCGGATAATCGACTGAGATCAGCTTCCCCATGAAGAAGCTGACGAGGAACTGGACGACGAAGTAGATGGTCAGCGGCACGGCGATCAACAGCGCGTCCATCGGCAGCCGCACCACGTCGCCGCCCTTGAGGCTGAACATGGCGACGATGGTGAACAGGAGCGCCGTCAGCGTGATCGGGCTGATCTTGGGCAGGAAGACCTTCTCGTACCATTCTTCGCCCTTCCTGCCGATCAGGATGCGGCGGGTCAGGAAGCCGGCCAGGAATGGAATGCCCAGGTAGATCAGCACGGCCTCGGTGATGGTCCAGAAGCCAACGTCGATGACGCTGCCCTGCAAGCCGAACAGCGGCGGCAGCACCGACAGGAAGAACCAGGCGTAGGTCGAGAAGAACAGAATCTGGAAGATCGAATTGAATGCGACCAGGCCCGCGACATACTGGTTGTCGCCCCGCGCCAACTGATTCCAGACCAGCACCATCGCAATGCAGCGGGCCAGGCCGATCAGAATCAGGCCGGTCATGTACTCGGGATGGTCGCGCAGGAAGATCACCGCCAGCGCGAACATCAGCACCGGCCCGATCAGCCAGTTCTGCACCAGGGACAGCAGGAGCACCCGCTTGTCGGCGAACACTCGATGCAGTTCCTCGTAGCGCACCTTTGCCAGCGGCGGGTACATCATCAGGATCAGGCCAATGGCGATCGGGATATTGGTGGTGCCGACCGACAGAGCGTTCAGCGCGTCGGGCAGGCCCTTGAAGACCATGCCCAGCACGACGCCCAGCGCCATGGCGGCGAAGATCCAGAGCGTGAGGTAGCGGTCCAGAAAGGACAGGCGGGACGCCGGTTGCGGTGATGCCATCAGGTAATCTCCTTGGATTCGGTACGGCCTAAGCCGGCGTCAATTCAGGGCCGCAGGGAGCGGCTCCAGATGCGCGCATGGCTTGGGCAAAGTTGTGTGGCCTGACGGGTCCGCAAGATTTCCTCGGGCGCCTGTGCGCGATCGAGGCGCTTGAAGCCGAGCTTTTCCAGCCAGTCGTCCGCATCCGTCGTCAGCGCATAGCCTTGCTGCGCGCCGGCATCGAATGCACGGCGCATCAGCAGCAGCATGAGATTGCGGCCGATGCCGGAACCGCGATAGGCCGGCAGCACGACGATCGAGCGCAGCAGAGCGGCGTCACCGTGGCGCTCGAAGCCGCCGTATCCCACGGTGTCGCCGGCCGGCAGCCGAAATCGCAGCAGCACGAGGTTCGGGTCGTTCAGGTCATCGACGGGCAGCCCGGCGGCCACCAGGGCCGCTCGCGGGGCGTCGTCCGCGCCGGCCGGCTCCGACAGCAAGGCAGACACGCCTTCTTCCTTGGTGAAGGCCAGTTGCGGATCGGACAGCAGTTCCAGCACCAGGTCGGAAGGCCGGCACAGTCGCACGCCCTTCGGGGCCACCACGATGGGCCGGTTGATCAGGATCGGATGCTCGACCATGGCGCCGACGAGTTCTTCGTCAGTCCACTTCGGATCGTCCAGGCCCAGCTCGCCGTAAGGCGTTCCTTTGACGCGCAGCAGGCCGCGCGCGGTCATGCCCATGCTGGCGATCAACGAAGCCAGGGTGGCGCGGTCCGGCGGCGTCTTCAGGTACTCGATGACAACCGGCTCTATGCCGCTCTGGCGAAGCATCGTCAGTACATTGCGCGAAGTGCCGCAGTCGGGGTTGTGGTAGATCGTGAATTCGCGCATTCAGGCTTCCTGTGACGAGGACATCTTCAACCACACTTATTGCTTGCCGATGTCGCGTACCTTGTTCTGCAAGGACATGCTGTCCAGGCTGCGCAGAGGCAGGGACAGGAACAGTTCGATACGACGCCGGAAGACACGGGCGGTGTCCGCGAAGGCCAGGTGCTGCTCGACCTCGCTGCCTTCCACTGCGGCCGGGTCCGGCACGCCCCAATGGGCGGTGACGGGCTGCCCCGGCCAGACCGGGCAGACCTCGCCGGCGGCGTTGTCGCAGACCGTGATGATGAAATCCAGCAGTGGCGCGTCGGGCAACGTGAACTCATCCCAGTTCTTGCTGCGATATCCCGTGGTAGGCAGTTCCAGCTTCTTCAGGGTTGCCAGCGCGAGCGGATGCACTTCGCCCTTGGGCATGCTGCCGGCCGAATAGCCGCGGAACCTGCCTTTGCCGAAGTGGTTGAGGAGTCCTTCGGCAATGATGGAGCGTGCCGAGTTGCCTGTGCAGATGAACAGGACGTTGTAGATTCTTTCGGTGGTCATAGAAATTTCTCGAATCAGCAGCAGGAAGATTTGGCCTGCACGGCGACGCCGGCAGGCCGGTCACTTACTCCGGCAGGCGCACAACACGAGCCCGCAGCCGGAGCAGCCGCTGGTTCAGCGCCTTCATGAAACACCGGGATGTTCCCCAGGGTGTGGAAATGCTCCCAAGCCACGCCTTGAGGATCGGTGACCCAATGCTTCTCGCTGCGCGCGTAGCAGCAGGTCGTCTCGCCGTCGTCGAGCAGGGCCATGTCGGCCGCCTGCGCACGCGCTTTCAGGGCGGCGAGTTCTTCGGTGGAATCGGTCTGAATGCCGAGATGGTCGATGCCCGGCTTGTCGCCGCGCGTGGAGAGCGCGAAGTTGACCGGCGGGTCTTCGAGCATCCACTTCGCGTAATCGGACTCGACACGCGCCGGTTGCGCGGCAAAGAGCTGCGAGTAGAAGCCGATGCTGCGGCTCAGGTCATCGACGTTCAGGTGGACATGGAAGCGTTTCATGAATACTTCTCCTTTCAGCAGGACGCACAGGGGTCCGAATCGGAGACTTCGCAGGCAGCGCCCTGGCAGCAGTGCTCGGTCATGTAGCCGAGCAGGCCATTCATCTGCGCGAAATCGGCGCGATAGATCAGGTTGCGCCCCTGCTGCTCGACCGTGACCAGCCCGGCGTGGGCCAGCTCCTTCAGATGGAAGGAGAGCGTGTTGCGGGCCACGTCGAGCTGGTCGGCCAGGACGCTGGGCGTCAGGCCCGCCGGCCCCGCCACCACGAGGGCGCGGAACACGCGCAGTCTCTGGGTGTGGGCCAATGCGCTGAGCGCTGTAACGGCTTGATCTTCGTTCATGCTTCGATGATACAACGATTGTAGAACTATTGGCAAGAAACTATCCCGACTCACCGAGGCGGCTGCGCCGTCAGTGCCTTGATCGACAAAGGGGGAGCGCGCAAGAACGCATTGCGGCGCGACACCCCCCGCCCGGCTCCTCCATGCTTCCCGCCATGTTCCGCTGATCCGTCAGCGACATGCCCAGGTAGCCACGGTCTTCGAGGCTACGGCGCGGTTCCGACCGCGTGACCAATCCAGTTCGCACCAGCATCCCATGCGCGAACGTTCGCCCCTCCCAGGGCGAAGGATGCACAAGCAGTACCTGGATCGTTCGATCCATCAACCCGCGCGGGGGTTATGCCTCCCCGCCGGGGTGGGTGTGTCTCCGCCTTCTTGTCCCTCAAGTCTGGAGATTCACCATGACCACTTCATCCGAAAAGTCCTACTTCGACCTCCACATCACCGGCCTCGGGTATCTCAATCGCATTCGCGAAGTGAAGCCCAAGAAAGGCGATGCATTCCTGGCCTGCGACATCGCGGCGCTCAATGGTCCGAGCGATGCCCCGGAATACCGCCGTTTCGACGTGCGTGTTTCGGGCAGCGAAGCGCAGCATCTGATCCGCCGTTGCGTCCCCGCCGTCGAGGCCGAACGCAAGGTGCTGATCGGGTTCCGCCTGGGCGACCTGTGGACCGACATCTTCACCTACACCAAGGGGAAGAATGAAGGTAAACCGGGCGTCAGCCTGAAGGCCCGCCTGCTCTTCGTGAGCTGGATCAAGGTCGATGGCCAGCTCGTCTACAAGGCCGAACCCAAAGCCTCCGAGGAAACGCCTCGCGACGAAGCGCCCGCCGTTTCGAGCGAGACCGCGACCCAGGATGCACCCGCATCCGAGGAAGCGATTCCCGAGACCGACACCGCCGACACCCCGGCGCTGGCCGAGTCGTTCTGACCCACAAGGCCCCTCTCCGGGGCCTTGCTTTCCTTCCCGCCATCGAGCCGCCGATCTTCCGAGGTCGATGTCTCGCGGTTTTTCATCATCGTAAGGAGCTGCCTCATGATTACGCTTCCCGGCCAATTGGCCATCAAGACCATCCACGGCAGGAACGGCGACTTCAACGTCGGCCGCCTCGCCACTTCCATCGGCGAATTCGTCATCAAGAACGCCGAGCTGGACCAGTACCGCGAAGGCAAGTACGAGGGCGATTTCGTCATCACCGAGATTCGTCCCTCGACGTACAACACCAGCGGCCGCATGGTCATCGAGATCCGCGCCCACCTGGGCGGCATGACTTTATCGAACATCGATCCCCTGAGCCGCGATGAAGCCAACCGGCTGAGTCCGCAGGAAGTCGATCCGATCGACGAGGAAGCGCAAACGTCTGTCTCCGCCACTTCGGCACCTGTCGAAGCGAAGGCGGCAACGTCGGACGATCCCCTGGTCGATACCACACCGTTCGGTGTGGACGTTCCGGCCAAGCCGGCTTCCAAGCCGGTGACGCAGGACGACGATGCCACGCTGTTCGGCGCACTCTGGCCGCTCAGCGAGATCGTCAAGCTCGATGCCACCGTCGATCGTCGCTTGTTGCGTCAGCAACGCGACCGTCTCGGTGCCTTGGGCTACGAGTTTGCGCCGCTGTCCCAGGACTGGCATCTCGCCTCCGCCTGATCCATCCGTCGCTTCCCGCGACGTTTCAACCACCCGCCGGGGTACTTCCCCGTCGGGGGAGTGCTCCGGTCTTTTTCACAGGAGAACTCCCATGGGCTGGTATTTCTCGCGGCAAACCCGCGACCAACTGATCCACAAACTGATCGAACCGCAGGAAGCCGAAAACGCTCGCTCGGAGGTCATCGCCCACGCCCTGCGCGGTAACGTGCTGTGGTCCGTGGTGCGCATCACCGCCAAGCAGGCGGGATTCATGAAGCTCGCTGCCGGCGATTCCATCAACGTCATCCGTTGCGACCTGCTGCAAGGCTCGGGTGGCGAATGGGGCCACAAGCCCCTGGATGAATCCATGCACCCCTACTACTACTCGTGCCCCTTGCGCTATCTCGACATGGCGCCGGTGCAATCCCCCGAGTGGCGCGAAGGTGTGCTCGCCCATCACGCACGTCGGCGCATGTCGGCGTCGGCGGTCTGAGTACGGGAGGTACGTCATGGACTCGATCCTGGCCTCCCTTCCGGCGTCGTTGCTGGGCCTCGTCGAAGATCAGATGTCCAACAACGAAGTCTCCTCCGACGAGGAACTGCTCGATCACTTCGTCAGCGAAGGTCTCACCGAGGAACAGGCACGGCAGGCGCTGACCTACCGCGACCAGTACCTCGTCAACATCTACCTGGACGGTTTCACACCGATCCTCAAGGGGAACGAGGCGCTTCGCTTCAACCCCTACAGCCGGCAATTCGAGCCGGAATGATCCGCAGACCCTTTCTTCACGGGGCTGCACTCCTCTTTACCTGACCCATCCAGGCCCTGCTCCGCAGGGCTTTTCTTTGTCCCATGCAATCGCTCGCACCCGGCTCCTGGCCTCTCGATGCCGATTGCTCCAATCCTCAAGGAGATAGTCATGCAACTCTCATCCCGTTTTGCCCATCGTTCTCCGGTGTTGCGCTCGGATCATCCGCTGTCGGATGATCAGATCCGCACCGTCGCCCCATCCATCTTCGCGGAGACCCCGCACGAAAGCCGTTCCCAGCGCTACAGCTACATCCCGACTGCGGCCGTGTTGACGGAGCTGCGCAAGGAGGGTTTCCAACCGTTCATGGTGTGCCAGACACGTGTGCGCCACGAAGATCGCCGTGACTACACCAAGCACATGCTGCGGCTTCGTCATGCGAGCCAGATCAACGGCACCGAGGCGAGCGAGATCATCCTGCTCAACTCACACGACGGCACCAGCAGCTATCAGATGCTGGCGGGCATGTTCCGCTTCGTCTGCCAGAACGGCCTGGTGTGCGGCGACACGTTCGCCGACGTCCGCGTTCCTCACAAGGGCAACGTCACCGATCACGTCATCGAAGGCGCCTATGAGGTCTTGCAGGGTTTCGAGCGAGTGCAACACTCGCGCGACGCCATGCGTGCCATCGCACTCGAAGAGGGTGAGGCGGAAGTCTTCGCCAGATCGGCGTTGGCCCTCAAGTACGACGATCCCGGCAAAACCTTGCCGATCACGGAGAGTCAGGTTCTGCGGCCACGTCGTTTCGACGACAACCGTTTGGACCTCTGGTCCACCTTCAACCGAGTGCAGGAGAACCTCGTCAAAGGCGGCCTGACCGGCCGTACCGCGAACGGGCGCCAGCAACGCACGCGGCCCGTTCAAGGCATCGACCAGAACGTCCGGCTGAACCGGGCGCTCTGGCTGCTGGCGGAAGGTCTGCGTCAATTGAAAGCCTGACCATCAAGCGGACCATGCCCCTAACGGCATGGTCCGCTTTTTTCTTTCAGCGGAAGTCCCTGGGATATACCCGGCAAACAGGGTTGTGTCGCGTGACGGTTTTTCGCTCCCGCTCATCGGCCTCTTGAAGCAGGCTACCCCCATGTCCGTCGGCGTTGCCGACAACATGCCCAGGTAGCCGAGACCTTCAAGGCTACGGTGCGTTGCGACGCACAGGTCGTTCCCTTTGCCAAGACGCCTACGGCGTTTCCTTCCATCCCCCTGGGGCAGTGACTGCCCTCGCGGGTGGTGCTGCCTCTCTTTACTTCGAGGACATCACCATGCCTGCATCCACATCATCCAGTGTGCTCTATCGCATCGACGAATGCCCCGACCTCATGGCCGACGGCTGCATCGGCGACGAGCACGGCAACCTGGTCTTTCTGTCCGTCTGGGCGCGCGACACCGCCGTCCAGGAGTTCCTGGCCCGCCTCACCCTCGGTCGATCCGAGCAGGGGCTGGACCAGTTCCATCTCGTCACCGATCAGGGAGCGTCGATCCCGTTGTTCGTCGGCAATGCCGACAACCTGGAGAAGCGCACCACGCGCGCCTTCCGGCGCACGCTGTTCGGTTCCATGGCCCATCTGCGGCTGTTCGACAAGCGCTGCGTGAAGCCCGACAAGGCCAACGCCAGCGCATTGGCACTACTGCCCAGGGCAGTCACCGACCACACCGAACGCCTGTGGGCGCTGGTGCAGGAGACCTGCCCGTTGCCGTTACTCGACCACTGGCGCGATGCCGTGCTGGCGCTGTTGCAGTCGCGGGACATGCTGACCCGCCTTCCGTTCGCCCTCGGGCCGCTGGAAGGCCATCGGCTGGCCCTGGATGTTCCGGCGCTGACCACGGCGCTGGGCGATCTGATCCGCAGCGGCACGCTGGGCGTTTCGCAGTACGAACTGGCCTCGGGCAAGCCGCTTCGGCGCGCGGCCTGACGCCTCCATATCGGGCATGTGCGTCGCGCATGCCCGCTTTCATCCCACTTCTTCACAGGAGATTCTCATGGCTCTCATGTTCCCGCGCCTTGCGCGCAACTTCATCAAGAACGGCTACTTCCCAACGGACGAACCCACGCTGGAAAGAACCTTGACCGCGCTGGTGCCGTCTTCCGGTGCCATGTGCATCCTCGATCCCTGCGCCGGCGAAGGCGTCGCGATCGCCGAAGCCGCTCATGCCCTCGGGCGCGAACAGGTGAAGGCATTTGCGGTCGAGTACGACGCGGAGCGCGCCACCCACGCGCGCAGACTCGTCGATCGTTGTCTGCACGGCGATCTGATGGACGCGCTGATTTCCCGCCAGTCCTTCGGACTGCTGTGGCTCAATCCGCCCTATGGCGATCTGACGCGGGGCGTCGATGGCAACATCGGCTACCAGGGTCAGGGCCGCGCACGGCTGGAAAAGCTGTTCTATCAACGCAGTCTGCCGCTGTTGCAATACGACGGCGTGCTGGTGCTCATCATTCCGGCCTATGTGCTCGATGCCGAGTTCGTCGGCTGGCTGACCCGCCACTTCGCCGACCTGCGCATCTACCGTGCGGTGGACGTGCAGTTCAAGCAGGTGGTGATCTTCGGCCGGCGCGTGCGTCAGCGTGAGCAGGTGTCGGACGACGCCAAGACGGCGCGCAGCCTGTTGCTGCAAGTCGGGCAAGGCGACATCGAAGCCGAGGAATTGCCCTGCGAATGGCCGTTCCAGCCTTACACGGTTCCGGCGTCTCCCGTCGAACCGGAGCACTTCTATCGCATCACGCTCGAACCCGAGCAGTTCGCCGACGAGGTACAGCGCCTGCAAGGGCTGTGGCCGTCGATCGACACGCACCTGGGCGCCGCGCAGCAATTGCCACGGCCCCCGGCGCGCGCCCTGTCGCACTGGCATCTCGCCCTGGCCCTCGCGGCCGGCGCGATATCGGGCGTCGTGACTTCCGAGACCGGCAAGGTGCTGGTGGTCAAGGGCGACACCCACAAGGAGAAATCCTTGGCCACGGAGTACACGGAACGGGATGACGGCTCGGTCGCCGAGACACGCATCCTCACCGATCGCTTCGTACCCGTGATCCGCGCGTGGGACATGACACCCGGCTCCCCGACTCGGGGGCAGGTGCTCACCATTCGCTGATCGTCATCCCTCGACGGTTCGCCGTCGCTTTCATCCACCCACAGGGGTCCAGTCGCCCCCGTGGGGTGCCGTGGCCCCTTTTCTTTGAGAGGTAATCACCATGGCACTCGCACTTCTGTCTCAACCACGCTTTCCGGCCGGCCACACGGTCATGACCGCAGGCGTGAACGACCTGGTTCAACGGGGTGTATTCAATCCCGGCCCCTATCTCCGACGCCATCTCGATGGCGACTGGGGCGATCTCTGCGACGAAGACCGGCGGCAAAACGATGCCGCGTTGAAGTCCGGCGAGGATCGGTTGTTCTCGTCCTACCAGGTCACGCCCGACCTGAAACTTTGGATCATCACCGAATGGGATCGCAGCGTGACCACGTTGCTGTTGCCTGAAGAGTATTGATCCGCTTTCTCCGCGACGTGTGAGCGTCGCGTTTCTTCCCAACCCTGGGGCATGTCACCGCCCCACGGGGGAGGTGCATGCCCCATTTTCTTTGGAGCATCACCATGTCCCTCGATCTCGAAACCCGTCCCGACACCGCCGCGCAGGGCGACCTGCTGGAAGCGGCAGCTTCTCCACTCACCATCAGCTTGCAGGATTTCGTCACCGAGTTCGGCGACGAGCTGCTGGATTCTCTCAATCGCGCCAATCCGCCCGTCTATGCCGGACAGGCGCGGGCGCATCGCCAGGACATCCTGGCCGGCCTGAAGCGGAAGTTGTTTGCCGCCCAGGCCGAGGTCGTCCATGCCGTCACCGAGCTGCTGGTCGATCGTGGCGAACGCGCCGCGATCGTCAACGGCGAAATGGGCTGCGGCAAGACGACCGTCGGCATCGCCACGGCCGCGGTGCTCAATACCGAAGGCTACCGTCGCACCTTGGTGCTCTCGCCACCCCACTTGGTCTACAAGTGGCGGCGCGAAATCCAGGAGACGGTGGCCGGCGCCAAGGTCTGGGTGCTCAACGGCCCGGACACGCTGGTCAAGCTGCTGAAACTGCGTGAGCAGTTGGGCGTGCCGCCCCAGGGGCAGGAGTTCTTCGTTCTCGGCCGTGTGCGCATGCGCATGGGCTTTCACTGGAAACCGGCGTTCGTGCGCTGGCGCACCCTTCACGGCGACGTGGGGGCGTGCCCGCATTGCGGCCAGGTCATCACCGACCTGGACGGCGAGCCGATCAACCCGGTGGAACTCGAAGCGGAGGAAACCCGCCGCAAGTGCGGACACTGCGCCTCGACGCTGTGGACGCTGATCCGTCCCCGGCGCCTGTCGGCCAACGACCAGTCGCAAGCCGTGCTCAAGGCCCTGAAGCGTATTCCCACGATCGGCGAAGTCACCGCGCAGCGGCTGATGAAGAAGTTCGGCGAGTCGTTCCTGGCTTCGATGCTGGGCGACAACCTGTACGAGTTCATCAACCTCATGGACGACAACGGCGAGCTGGTGTTTTCCGACCGGCAGGCCCAGCGCATGGAACGTGCGATGGCCTCGATGGAGTTCGGCTTCGGCGAAGGTGGTTATCAGCCTTCGGAATACGTCAAACGCTACCTGCCACAAGGCACGTTCGACCTGCTCATCGCCGACGAGGCGCACGAGTACAAGAACGCGGGCTCCGCCCAGGGGCAGGCAATGGGGGTCTTGGCCTCCAAGGCGCGCAAGACGCTGCTGCTGACCGGCACCTTGATGGGCGGTTACGGCGACGATTTGTTCTACCTGCTGTTCCGCGCCCTGCCTGGGCGAATGATCGAAGACGGCTACCGGCCGAGCAAGCAAGGCAGTCTGACGCCGGCTGCGATGGCGTTCATGCGCGACCACGGCGTGCTCAAGGACATCTACTCCGAGAGCAACGGCTCGGCCCACAAGACCTCCAAGGGCAGCAAGATCACGGTGCGAACCGTGAAGGCTCCCGGCTTCGGTCCCAAGGGCGTGCTCCGCTGTGTATTGCCGTTCACGGTCTTCCTCAAGTTGAAGGACATCGGCGGCAACGTGCTGCCGCCCTACGACGAGGAGTTCCGCGAAGTGGCGATGAACGCGGAGCAGGCGCAGGCCTACGGACGCCTGGCGGGGCAACTGACCGCCGAGCTGAAGCAGGCGCTGGCGCGTCGAGATACGACGCTGCTGGGTGTGGTCCTCAACGTGCTGCTGGCCTGGCCGGACACGTGCTTTCGGTCGGAGACGGTCAAGCATCCGCGCACCCGCAATCTGTTGGCGTTCACGCCGTCGCTGTTCACCGATCTGGAGGTCATGCCGAAGGAGCGGGAACTGATCGACATCTGCCGCGAGGAAAAAGCGGCGGGCCGCAAGGTGCTGGTCTACAGCGTCTACACCGGAACCCGCGATACCACGTCGCGGCTGAAGGGGCTGCTGGAGCAGGAAGGCTTCAAGGTGGCGGTGCTGCGCGCGAGCGTGGATGCCTCCCGCCGCGAGGACTGGATCGCCGAGCAGCTTGATCGCGGCATCGACGTGCTCATCACCAATCCCGAGTTGGTGAAAACCGGCCTGGATTTGTTGGAGTTCCCGACGATCGTGTTCATGCAGTCGGGCTACAACGTGTACTCGTTGCAGCAGGCCGCGCGCCGTTCCTGGCGCATCGGCCAGAAGCAGCCGGTCACGGTGATCTACCTGGGCTACGCGGCCACCTCGCAGATGACTTGCCTGGGGCTGATGGCCAAGAAGATCACGGTGTCACAGAGCACGTCGGGAGACGTGCCGGAATCCGGGCTCGACGTTCTGAATCAGGACGGCGACTCGGTGGAAGTGGCGCTGGCACGGCAGTTGGTGCATTGAGCATCGCTCGATCTTTGGCGGCCCCTTCGGGGGCCGTTCTTTTGGCAGCGAAACATCAACCAGAGGCGGACAAGCCCTTCAAGATAGGACACGAAGTAGTAGGCTAGGTGCCGGAGCATTTTTCCCGTAATGACATCAGGTGTTGCTTCAATCGCAACAAGGTCTCAACCCGGACTTCCACCTCGCGGATGTGCTCATCTATGAGTGCGTTGACCTCACCGCACTCCTCAACGGGCGCATCCCTCAGCTCCAGCAGAGTCCGCACTTCCTCCAGCGTCATGTCGAGAGAACGGCAGTTCCGTATGAACTGCAACCGTTCGATGTGCGTGTCGCCGTACAGCCGGAAGTTCCCCTCGCTGCGCGGAGGCTCCGGCATCAGCCCCTCCTTCTCGTAGTAACGGATGGTCACGACCTCACACCCGGTCCGTTTGGCGAGATCACCAATCTTGATGCTCATAGGCAAATCCTCACGGCACAGCTTGACTCTATAGTAACTATAGATGATTAAATGCTCAACGTAAACGAGACCTGCAAGAAGGTTTGCCATGAGCACATGCGACTCAAAGGGCTGCGGCGGTAATTCGTCGAGGCCCACACCTGCACAACAGCGTGAGATGAAAGCGGATGCCGACCTGGGTTCCACGCTGGCGATCTACCGCATCGACAATATGGATTGCCCCACCGAGGAAGCACTGATTCGCAGCAAGCTCACCGGCATGCAGGGTGTTGCCAAGCTGGACTTCAATCTCATGCAACGCACGCTGAGCGTGCATCATGAGCTGCCATCGTTGGCGCCCGTGGAACAGGCTCTTGCAGCAGTGGGCATGCAAGCGGTCCGGACGAACGATACGGCGACCGAGCAAGCCACGAAGCTATCCATCCAGAGGATGGACTGCCCTACGGAAGAAGCACTCATCCGCGCAAAGCTCGTTGATGTGCCTGGCGTCTCGGACCTCGACTTCAATCTGGTGCAGCGCACGCTCACGGTCCGCCACGCATCGGGCGTTCTGCCAAATGTGCTTGCCGCACTCAAGACCATTGACTTTGATGCGCGTGTAGTCGAGCCGGCAGAAACATCCGGCGTCCCGGAGCCAGCACAAACGAAGTGGTGGCCGCTGGCGATTTCGGGCGTGACGGCCATCGCAGCCGAGATCATGTACTGGCTCCATGACGGCAACCATTGGTCGGTTATGGCGCTGGCGCTGGTCGCCATCCTTACGGGAGGTTTGCCCACCTACAAGAAGGGTTGGATAGCGATCAAGAACCGCAACCTCAACATGAATGCGTTGATGTCGATTGCGGTTACTGGCGCCATGATCATCGGGCACTGGCCTGAAGCGGCCATGGTCATGGTCCTGTTCGCGCTGGCTGAAGTGATCGAAGCAAAGTCCTTGGATCGCGCCCGCAACGCGATACGCGGCCTCATGGACCTCACACCCGAGCGGGCCACGGTGCGACAGCCAGACGGAACCTGGAGCGAAGTAGAGGCTAAGCAGATTGCTATCGGCAGCCAGGTTCGGGTCAAACCAGGAGAACGCATTGCGCTCGACGGCGAGGTTGTGGAAGGCCGCTCCACCGTCAACCAGGCTCCAATCACCGGCGAAAGCATCCCGATCGAAAAAGCGCCCGGCGATCAGGTCTTTGCTGGGACCATCAACGAGTCTGGCTCTTTCGTATATAGCGTCACCGCTGCCGCCAGCAACTCCACCCTGGCGCGCATCATTCATGCTGTGGAAGCCGCCCAAGGCAGCCGTGCGCCGACTCAACGTTTCGTCGATCAATTCGCTCGCTGGTATACGCCCATTGTATTCGTGGTAGCGCTTGCTGTTGCCGTCTTTCCGCCGCTGTTTCTCGGTCTGGCATGGCTCGATTGGGTCTACCGCGCACTGGTTCTACTTGTGATCGCCTGCCCGTGCGCGCTGGTCATTTCCACCCCCGTCAGCATTGTCAGCGGCCTGGCTGCCGCAACGCGGCACGGCATTCTTGTGAAGGGCGGCGTCTATCTGGAAGAGGGTCGAAAACTGAAATGGTTGGCGCTCGACAAAACCGGAACAGTCACCCATGGCAAACCGGCGCAGACCGATTTCATCACTTGGCGCGACGCCGATCCTGATAGTGCCCACGTACTTGCCGCCAGCTTGGCGGCACGTTCCGATCATCCAGTCTCGAAAGCTGTGGCATTGGCCGCTGAAACGGACGGAATAACAGTAAGAGAAGTGGTTGACTTCAACGCCCTACCTGGTCGGGGAATTAGCGGCCGCATTGGTGACTCGACATATTTCCTGGGCAACCATCGAATGGTCGAAGAACTTGGGAAATGCTCACCGGAGTTGGAGGCGCGCCTGTCATCGCTGGAAACCGATGGCAAAACGGTAGTGATGTTGGTCGGAGACGATGGCGTGCAGGCCTTGTTCGCAGTCGCCGACACGATAAGGAGCAGCAGCCGGGATGCCATAACTGAACCGCCCCGCAATTTGAGGAGGCTTCATCCCTTGAGAGAATGGAGCCATGAAGAAACCCGTCAAGTTTTCCCCTGAAGTCCGCGAACGTGCTGTGCGTCTGGTTGCAGAGAGTCGCGGCGATCACCCGTCGCAGTGGGCCGCCATTGAATCGGTCGCTGCCAAGATGGGCTGCGCCGCGCAAACGCTGCACACCTGGGTGCGTCGGCACGAGACCGACACCGGCCAGCGTCCGGGCGTGACCAGCGCCGAGGCGCAGCGCGTCAAAGAACTCGAACGCGAGAACAAAGAACTGCGCCGTGCCAACGAGATATTGAAACTGGCAAGCGCGTTTTTCGCGCAGGCGGAGCTCGACCGCCGTCTGAAGTCATGAATGCTTTCGTCGATCAGCATCGCGATGCTTTCGGGGTCGAGCCGGTCTGCCGTGTCCTGCAGATCGCCCCGTCGGGCTATTGGCGTTACGCCGCGTGCCAGCGTGATCCGACCAAACGCTGCACCCGTGTGCAGCGCGACGACACCTTGATCCCCGAGATCGAATGCGTCTGGCAAGCCAACCTCTCCGTCTACGGCGCGGACAAGGTCTGGCGGCAGTTGAAACGAGACGGCACTGAAGTCGCGCGCTGTACGGTCGAGCGCCTGATGCGGCGTCTGGGCTTGCGCGGCGCGGTGCGCGGCAAAGTTGTGCGCACGACCGTGCCCGACCCAAAGCAGCCGTGCCCACTGGATCGGGTGAATCGCCAGTTCAAGGCAGATCGCCCGAACCAGCTGTGGGTTTCGGATTTCACGTACGTTTCGACCTGGCAAGGCTGGCTGTATGTAGCCTTCGTGATCGACGTGTTCGCCCGGCGCATCGTCGGCTGGAGGGTGAGCCGAGCCATGACGACAGATTTCGTTCTGGATGCCTTGGAGCAGGCTTTGTACGCACGCCAACCGGAACGCGACAGCCTGATTCACCACTCGGATCGGGGCTCGCAGTACGTCAGCATCCGCTACAGCGAGCGCTTGTCCGAAGCGGGTGTCGAGCCTTCCGTGGGAAGCAAGGGTGACAGCTACGACAACGCACTGGCGGAGACGATCAACGGCTTGTACAAGGCAGAGCTGATCCACCGGCGCGGCCCGTGGAAGACGCGGGAGGCGCTGGAACTGGCGACGCTGGAATGGGTGGCGTGGTTCAACCACGTGAGGCTGCTCGAACCTATCGGCTATATCCCGCCCGCCGAGGCTGAGGCAAACTACTACCGGCAACTCGCCAAACAACCCTCCCCAGAACAGGCCGAGTTAGTCGTCCCTGAAGAATTCACCAACCCTCACGCCACAGTGGCGTGAGGTTGGCTTGACAGGCGCTGGTGTGGGGCAATGGCTTCTGCTTCGCGCCAGTGTGAGATCAGCAGGGACAGGATTTTGGCCCAAGAAGATACGATCCAGCGCATCAGCCAACGGATGTTGTAACCGGCAGCGGCCAGGACGACGTTCAGGGCATCGCCCATCTGACCTTTCAGGAAGCAGCGCCGCATGCGGTGGCCGTCTTTCAGGTGCCCGATGGTGGGTTCGACGGCCTGGCGTCGCTTGAGGAGCCTGATCTGCGGCGGGGTCAGCGTTTTCTTCTTGCCCCGGTGGACGACGGTGATGTGTTCAGGCTGCCGACCCCGGTAGCCGAGATCGACGATGGCGGTCTTGGGGACAACACCGGTGAGAATGGCGGTCTGTTCCAGATGCTCGTCGAGGGTATCGCCGTCATAGGGGTTGCCGGGAAAGCTGCGGGCGCCGATGACCAGCCCTTTCTTGGCAGTGACTGCAATGCCGACTTTGACGCCGAATTCGTAGGGCTGGCGGGCTTTGCCCTTGCCGATGCATTCGACCTCAGGGGCATGCAAGGCATAGAGCTTGTGCTTGTCTTTGGGCTTCTGGATACGGATGCGCTCGGCGCGTTCGAGGAGGACTGCGAGACGCTGCATTTGCTCGCTGCTGGCCTTGCGGTGCAGCTCTCGGATCAGCCGCCCCAGCAGGGTGCGCTGACTCTTCAAGGTTCTGCGCATTCGCTTGAACTGCTTGGCATGGGCATAGCGCCCTGCCTTGAACTTGAGTGCCGGGCCGATGCGGGCGTAGCTCTGGCGCAGGGCGATGCCTTCGGCCTTGGCGGCCTTTACCAGCTTGTGCCGAGCAAGCTCCAGCAGGCGGCTGTCGGTGGGATAGGCGACATGCTTCTCCTGCACTGTTGAATCAATGACGATCTGTTCCAGATCGGCATTGCGCACCGCCTTCAGGTCCTTGGCGGCTTCGATGGTCTGGGCCAGCAGTTCTTCAACACCGGCCTCCCCCAAGCGATTCCGGAAACGGGTCAGGGAGCTGGGGTCACAGGGGAAGCTGGTTTGAAATATCGCTTCCCCACAGAAGAACTGCCAGTAGGGGTTTTCCAGCCAACGGGCGCAGACCTGTTCATCAGAGAGGTTGTAGGCGTGCTTCAGGTACAGCAGGCCGATCACCATCCGCAGCGGCAGGGCGGGACGGCCAGCCCCGGCGGGCGCGGGTGGGAGTACCCCGGAGAGTTCCCGTTCCAGAACGGTCCACGGCATCACCTCACATAACCGAACCAGGGGATGACGCAGATCGATCATCTGGTCCAGACGAGAACGAAAGAAGTCGTCCGTACGGGCTGCCGCCGTCTCGCTTGGGGATACCTGATGACGCATCGAAATACCTCCAGATTTCGCCAGTTTCTGAATGCAATTATCGCAGTTATCGGCAAATCCAGCAGTGCAAAACCGCCTCTTTCTCAAATAGATTCATGAGGTTGAGGATTCTTCAGGGGCGACGAGTTAACCGCCTGCACTTAAACCAAATGGCCTCCTCGAAAGGCGGGGCGGTTCATAACTGATCTGCACGCGCTGGGCGTAAAGACTCTGATGCTCACCGGAGACAA
>PAKU01000009.1 GCA_002706265.1 Polycyclovorans sp.
CAACCCGTGCCCGGCGCACGCCACATCGATCATCGCATCGCGGTCGCTGGCATGCTCGAATCAAGATCGGCTGATATTTTCAGGCGCCCAGGTTCCTAGACGATCGCCGCAGAATGCCGGCAGGCGCCGCGCTCAGAAGAACCGCTGCAGGCTCAGCCGCACCATGCTCTCGTCCCTCAGAAAATCGAGAAAGGGCTCGGTGGGCACGCGCTCGAAGTGCCGGGCAGTGAGGGCGCCGCGCCAGTGCGGGCCGAAGCGGCGGCTCGCCTCGATCTGCATCAGCTGATCGGTGCCGCTGCGGTCCATGAAGAAGCCTGCCTCGACAACCGTGCCGGGAATGTCGTTGAGGTTGATGCGGGTGCCCAGAAACAGGTCGTTGTCGCTGCGGCTGTTGATCAGGGTGCGGCGCTCGTCGAAGAGATATTCGGCCAGCGCGGTGACTTCCCAGCCGCTGTTGAAGAACCCGGCCAGCGCGTATTCGATGCCCCCCACGGCAGCCTGGGTCGAGCGCCCGCCGCGCTCGCGCGCCACCGCTTCGAGCTTGAGCGCCAGCGCCCCGCGGATGTACTGAGCCTCGAGGCCCATCTGCCTTAATCGGGCGTATTCCGGCACCAGCACGATGTTGGCCAGCACGCGGTCGAACAGGGCGAAATCGTCGTCGACCAGGCCCAGGCGCTGGAACAGGTCGAGCAGCCGGTTGGCCAGCGGCGCCTCGGGCAGCGTGGTGCCCATGATCAGGTCGCAGTTGGGGCCGTCGGCCGTGCCCGGAAACCCGCTGCCACGGCGCAGGCAGGGAAGAATGTCGGGATCGCGGGCGGTGCCGTCAAAGACGCTGAGGTTCAGGTCCAGCGGGCCGAACCGCATGCGCAGCCGGCCGGCGACATCGACGTGCCGCTGCCCGGCGGAGGACGCGTAGCGGGCCTCTTCGGGGGCGAAGTCGAAGCCGATGCGCGGCTGGCCGTTGGCGTCGGGAAAGGTGCGGGCGCGCTGGTAGGGCATCACGAACACATCGAAGCTGCCGATCGGCTGCAGCCAGGTCAGCGCCAGCATGGGCTGGCCCAGCTTGGCGTCGGCGGCGATGTCTTCAACGAAGTCGGCCTGGTTGATCACGTCCACCAGCGTGTGCGACTCGGTCACGCCCCAGCGCACCTGCGCAACGCCGACCAGCGCTTCCCAGTCGCGCCCCAGATGCTGCAGGTACAGCGAGCGCACATCGCCGTGGCTGCGGCGGTCATCGAGGCTGTCGAGCCGATAGAACAGCTCGCCCTCAAGGCGGGTGTTGCGGTGGTTCCAGCTCTGGAACACCGTGGGCTTCAACGCCACCGAGGCCGAGTTGCGTTCCCGGTCCTGATTGAAGAACGAGCGCGCCTGCAGTTCCAGCGCGCCGCCCAGTGAACCCGCCGACGCCTTGGCCGCGAAGACGCACAGCAGAACACACCACAGCAATGGGTTTGCCCCAGCAGGTTGCCGCATTCAGAACCTCATCCCGTGTTCACCCCGGTGTCAGCTGCGCGCATGATGGCGTGTTACGCACCCCAGTTCAGCCCGGCCCGGTTGAGGCCGGGGCACCGCCTGCGTGACGGCCCTGCCTGACGCATTTCAAGCACCATAGTCGCGGCGCCGCCCGGCTTCCCGCTGTTTCCCACCCGTTTTTGGGCTTCCTGACTGATGACCAACCCGCGACTCCCTTCCCTCAATCTGATTCGGGTTTTCGAAACCGCGGCGCGTCGCATGAGCTTCAAGGGCGCGGCCGAGGAGCTTTTCGTCTCACCGCCGGCCGTCAGCCACCAGATCAAGGCCCTGGAAGACAGCCTGGGCGTCACCCTGTTCAAGCGGGAAAATCGCAAGATCGCACTGACTGCCGAGGGCAAGCGCTACTACCTGCACGTCAAGCGCGGACTGGACCTGATCGACAGCGCGACTTTGGCCGTGCGTCAGCAACGGCGAAAGCGACGGTTCGTGGTCAACACCCTGCCCAACATCGCCAGTCTGCTGTTGTTTCCCAACATTCACCATTTTCAGGCCAGGTATCCCGATCTGAGTATTCAGATCGAGTCCGACGTCGCGCGGATTGATTTCGACAACTCCGAGGTCATGGTCGCCATCCGCCATGAATGCGGCAACGAACCGGGGCTGACCTACCACCCGCTGGTACGGATTGCCCTCACGCCCATCTGCACCCGTCGCTACCTCGACCAACACCCCGGATTGCGCCAGGCCGACTTCAGTGGTTGCCGGCTCATCAAGATCTCGGGCGACACTTATCAATGGCCGCGCTGGCAGGCCGAGTGGGACGCGCGGTCAGAGATTTCGGATGAACTGGTGGTCAGCACCGTGCAGGCCAGTATCGAAGCCGTGAAGAGCGACGTTGGCGTGGCCATGGGCTACCTCCCCACGGCGTATCAGTTCATGCGCCGCGATTCAGACCTCGTGCTGCCGGTGCCCGACAGGGTCACCCGGCACGGCGAATGTTTTCTGACCTACCGCAACGAAGATGCGGGCGACGAGGTCATCAAAACCTTTCACGACTGGGTGGTGGGGGTCATCGCCCAAGAATGGACGAGTAAGAAAAACTAACCTGAAGCACGGCAATTTTTCATTTGTCAGCCCCCTTTTTGGTGGAGATGATGCTGGGCAACCGCAACCAGCACAGTGGGTCGCCAAAATGTCACTTCAACACGCAGGCCTCAATCTGCATCAGTCCTGTTCAAGGCCCCTGCCGCTCAGCCGCCGTGAGCACGAGGTACTCAGAGAACTTGCCCTGGGCAACAGCAACAAACGCATCGCCAAGGCGCTGTTCATCAGCGCCTACACGGTGGACGGATACGTGAAAGACATTTATCGAAAGCTCGGTGTGCGCAACCGCGCAATGGCCGCCGTCATCGCCGCGCATCACGGATTGCTCAATGAGCACGCTCCGTGACCTGTGAAGGGGTGAGAAGGGCGCCGTGCCGAAGCGGTCCACCCGCCGGGTGCATGGCTTCAGCCTGACGGTCGCGCGCCGGCGGGCGGGTCAGGCGCGCCACGGTCGAACCACAACAACAAGGCCGGTAGCAGAAGGAAGTCGGCAATCAGCGCCAGAACGATGATCAGCACGGTGAGCATGCCCAGGTGGGCGCTGAGCAGGAAGCTGGAGGCCGACAGGCAGGCGAACCCGGCCGCGAGCGTGGCGGTGGTGATCCACAGCGCCGAGCCCACGTCGCCAAAGGCGTGACGGACGGCGTGGTCGGGGTCCAGACCGCGGTTGCGGCGACCCTGCATGTAGCGCGCGAGAAAGTGGATGGAATCATCCACCACGATGCCCAGGGTCAGGCTGACCACCACCGCGAGGCTCATGCCCACCTGACCCACCAGCAGGCCCCACAGGCCGAAGCCCATGAGCATGGGCGCGAAGTTGGGGATCAGGCTGATGGCGCCGATGCGCCAGTGGCGGAACGCAAGCACGAAGATCAGCGCCACCAGCGTGAAGGTGATCAGGTTGCCCCAGAGCATTGCCTTGAAGTTGCGTTGGGCGATGCGCGCGAACATCACCGGCACACCGGTGCCGGTGGTCTGCATCTCGGCCGGCCAGTTGGCCGCCATCCACGCCTGTGCGCGGTTGTCGAGCTGGCGCACGTCCTCGTTGGTCATTTCGTTGAGCCCCAGCGTGACGCGCGACACCGACTTGTTGAAATTGACCAGATGAGACAGATCAGAGCCCGACGGCAACGCCAGCTCGAACAGCAGCAGGTACTGCGCCGCCATGTCGCGCTGCGCGGGCAGCCGGTACATGGACGGATCATCGCCGTGCATCACCTGGTTGAGCCGCATCAGCAGCTCGTTCACGGTGGACACCTTGCGCACGCCGGGCTGGGCACGCAGCCACTCGGCAAAGGCCTGCAGGTGGTGCAGGTAGTCCGGTTCGCTGATGCCGCCATCGGCGCCGCTGGGCACCGCGTATTCGAGAAATTGCACGCCCATCAGGTGCTGGCCGACGAACTCGGTGTCCTGGCGGAAGTCGAGCACCGGGCTGAAGAATTTGACGTAGTCGTCGCCGAAGCGATTGAGCGGAATCGCCGCCGTCAGCGCCAGCACAATGACGATGCCCACGCGCCGGATCGGCCGTTGCCGGCGAATGACGAAATCAGCGACGCGCGACAGTTGCAGCGTGCGCAAGGGGCGCCCGGCCGGTTGGGTGATGAGCAGCCACGCCGGCAGCAGGGTGAGGCAATAGAACAGCGCCGCCGTGACGCCGATGGCGACGAGGTTGCCAAGGTCGCGAAACGGCGGTGAGTCGTTGAGGTTGAACGAGACGAAGCCGACGACGGTGGTCAAGGTGGTCAGGCTCAGCCCCAGCAGGTTGATGCGCAGCGCGCGGCGCAGCGCCTCGGCGGGGCTCAGATCGGCCTCTTGGCGGGTCTTGAAATAGCTGCTCAGCACGTGCACGCAGTCCGACACCGACAGCGTGAGAATGATCAGCGGTGCCGCCATCGAGGCGGTGGTCAGCCGCAGGCCCAGATGCCCGGCAATGCCCAGCGCGGTGAGCGTCGACAGGCCAATCACCCCCAGGGTGATGAACATCGGGTTCACGCCGCGCAACGACCACCACAGCAACAGAATCATCAGCGCCATCGCCAGCGGATAGCGGTTGCGCAGGTCGAAACTGGCGGCGTCGGCCATGGCTTGATTGAACGGCAGCGAGCCGATCTGATAGGTCGTCAGGCCGGGGTTGTCGGCCTCGAATCGAAGGGCGAGCGCATCGATCGCGGCATTGACCTCGGCGGTTTCGCGGTCGCCGTCTTCCCCGGGCAGGTCGAAATAGCCGACCACCGCCGTGACCTCGCCGGAGGCGCCCAGCAGGCCGTGCAGCACGCGCGGCTCGGCCAGTGCTTCGCGCTGCAGCGCGACCAGCGCTTCGGCGCTGAACGGGCCATCGGGGACCAGCGCCTCGGCGCTCAGGTCGTCGCCGTCGGCGCGCGGCGTGTGAAAGTTGGTCAGGCTGCTGGCACCGGTGGCGTAGGGCATCAGACCCATGTCATCGGTGAGTTTGCGCAGGGCGTCGAGCCGCGGGTTTTCGAACAGCGACCCCTGGTCGGCCGAGACCGCCAGCACCACCGTGTGGCGGCTGCCGAAATGGCGCTCCAGCGCCCGTTGCGCCTGCAGCGCCGGGTTCTCGTCGCTGAAATAGGCCTGGTAGTCGGTGGTGAAGCGCAGGCCCGGCAGGCCGCTGACTGCGCCCAGCGCCAGCATGAGCGCAAGGCTCGCCCATGCCCAGGGGGCGGCGATCAGCCAGCGGCTCCAGGTGTCGGCAATCAGGTCGAGGCGCGGCATGGGCTCGGGGGTGCAAGGGCTGCGCGCAGTTTAGGGGCTCTGCGAGCGGGGGCGTTATCCTCGGTGGCTGGGTCGTCCTGCCGGGTGACCTTCTCCGCCCCAATTCCAAAGGCTGATCTCTCGACATGACCACGAACCCGCTGATCAAACCCTTTCGTGTGGACGTTCCGCAGGCCGATCTTGATGACCTGCGCGAGCGTCTGGCGCGCACCCGCTGGCCCGAGCCCGAGACCGTGCAGGACTGGGGCCAGGGTGTGCCGCTGAAGTCTGCCCAGGCGCTGGTGCAGTACTGGTCCGAGCAGTACGACTGGCGCCGCTGCGAGGCCGCCTTCAACCGTTACGAACAGTGGACGACCGAGATTGACGGGGTGTCCATCCACTTTCTGCATGTGCGCTCGCGACACGAAAACGCCACGCCGATGCTGCTGACCCACGGCTGGCCGGGTGCGGTGCTGGAGTTCTTCAAGGTCATCGAGCCGCTGACCGACCCCACCGCCCACGGCGGCTCGGCCGACGAGGCGTTTCATCTGGTGATTCCGACGCTGCCGGGCTATGGCTTTTCCGGCAAGCCGGCCGACCAGGGCTGGTCGATCGAGAAGATTGCGCAGGCCTGGGCCGAGTTGATGGCGCGGCTGGGCTACACCCGGTACCTCGCCCAGGGCGGCGACTGGGGCGCCGCGGTCACGACCGCGCTGGGCGCCATGCGGCCGCCAGGATTGCGCAGCATTCACGTGAACCTGCCTATGGTGATGCCGCGTGACCCGGTCGCCGAGCCAACACCCGCCGAACTGGCGATGCTGATGGCCATGCAGGATTACGCCGAGTGGGATTCGGGTTATGCCCACCAGCAGTCCACCCGGCCACAGACCCTGGGCTACGGCCTGGCCGATTCGCCGGTCGGGCAAGCGATGTGGATCTTCGAGAAGTTTCATCGCTGGACCGACAGCGACGGCGATCCCCTCAAGGTGCTGAGCTACGACCAGATGCTCGACATCATCACGCTCTACTGGCTCACCAACAGCGCGGCCTCGTCGGGGCGACTGTACTGGGAGAGCTACAAAAAGGGCTTCTTCGCGGTGCCGCTGGACCTGCCGGTGGGGTGCAGCATTTTTCCCAAGGAGCTGTACCGCGCGCCGCGCAGCTTCGCCGAACGCTGCATGTCTCAGATCATCTACTGGGGCGAGCCGGAAAAGGGCGGCCACTTCGCCGCGCTGGAACAGCCGGCCGTGTTCGTCAACGAGCTGCGCGGCTGGGCGCGCTGCCTGCCGGCGGGCGAGGGCGCCTGAAGCGCGTGCTTACAACAAGAAGGCGCCCTTGAGGCGCCTTTTTGTTGGGTATCAGGCCGCGTTATTTGGCGTACTTGATCGAACAACCATAGGGCCGGCTGGTGGCCACCGGCACGTCTTTGCCGGCGGCGGTGGCGGCCATGGCCAGTTCCAGATGCGGCACGGCCCTGGGGATGTCGGCCGGGTCGGCGCTGGGAATGCTGTCGATGCCGCCGGCGTAGACCAAGGCCCCTTCGGGGTCGATCACGAACATGTGCGGCGTGGTCTTTGCGTCGTACAGGCGGCCGGCGCTGCCGTCCTCGTCAAGAATCACCGCCGAGGGGCTGGCGTTGCGGCGCACGGTGAGGGCGTCGGCCTGCTCGGGCGTCACGTGCCCCTGTTCGCCGGGCGCCGATGAGATGACGGTCAGCCACACCACTTCGCGCGTCGCCGCGTCGCGCTGCAGGCGCTGCATGTTGTCGCTGCCGTAATGCTTCTGAACGAACGGGCAGTCGTGGTTGGTCCATTCCAGCACCACGGTCTTGCCCTGCAGATCGCTGATCTGGTGCACGGCGCCGGTGGTGTCGCGCAGGGTGGCATCGGGTGCGGGCGTGCCGATGGTTGCGGCGGACCATGCTGCGCTGCTGCTGATCATCAGCGCGGAGGTCATCAGTAAGGCGGTCATGTTCATGGTCGTGTCCTCAAAGGGCGTCGGGCGGCGCCGACACCGCGCTGATCACGATGTCGGGCGTCAAGGCTTGCGGCAGCACCCGGGGGCTGCCGCCCTTCACCGACACAAGGTACAGCGGCACGCCTGAACGCCGGTAGCGTTCCAGAACCCGGGTGATGGCCGGGTCGCTGCGGGTCCAGTCGCCTTTCAGGTAGGTGACGTCGTGGTCGCGAAATGCCTGCTGCACCTGTGGGCGGCTCAGGGTGGTGCGTTCGTTGACCTTGCACGAGATGCACCAGTCGGCCGTGAAGTTGACGAACACGGTCTTGCCCTGGGCGCGCAGCGCGTCGAAGCGCGCGTCGCTGTACACCGATTCGGCGCCGGCCGGGGCCTGCGTCGCGGCAGTGCCGGCCGGTGCGCGCAGGGCGGGCTGTGCCAGCACGCTCAGGGCCAGCACCGCGGCCACGGCGGCCACGGCGCGCCAGGCCTTGCCGGGCCGGGTCAGCGCCCACACCGCCATGGCGATCAGCACCCCGCCGCCCAGCAGCAGGGCCATCACGCCAGGGCCGGCCTGCTGGCCGGCCACCCACACCAGCCACACGGCGGTGAGATACAGCGGAAAGGCCATGAACTGCTTGAAGGTTTCCATCCATGCGCCGGGTCGCGGCAGCAGGCGCGCCGCCGCCGGGACGAAGCCGATCAGCAGGAACGGGCTGGCCAGCCCCAGCCCCAGCGCCGCGAACACGGCCGCGGCGATGAGCGGCGGCTGCACCAGCGCAAACCCGAGGGCGGTGCCCATGAACGGCGCGGTACACGGGCTGGCGACCACCACTGCCAGCACGCCGGTGAAGAACGAGCCGGTGCTGCCGTTGGCCTGGGTGAGCGTCTGGCCCATGCCGGTCCAGCGGCCGCCCAGCGCGAACAGGCCCGACAGCGACAGGCCCAGCGCAAACATCACGTAGGCCAGTGCGCCGACCACGATGGGCGATTGCAGTTGAAACCCCCAGCCGATCGCCGCACCACCGGCACGCAGGCCCAGCAGCAGGGCGGCGATGCCGACGCAGCTGAGGATCACCCCGGCGGTGTAGGCCAGCGCGTGCCATTGGCGCTGACGCGGGCTCTGGTCGCGGCTGCGGATCACCGCCATGGCCTTGAGGGACAGCACCGGAAAGACGCAGGGCATCAGGTTGAGGATCAGGCCGCCGGCGAAGGCCAGCAGCAGCACCCAGGCCAGCGCCGGGGTGTCGACGTCTGCGGCGGTGGGCGGGGCAGACGCCTCGGGGCCAGGCGCCGTCGTCGACGGGTCGGCAGGCACTGCGGCCACTGCCCCGCGGGTGCTGCGCAGAGCGAACGCCTGGGTGGGCGCGCCGTCGCGGCGCACCACAATCACGCCTTCGACCGGGTCACTGAGGCCGCCGTGGAAGGCGCTCAGCGCCTGGCTGAGGCGCAGCACGCCATCGTCCACCGCCACCCGCTGCGGCTGGGCGTGATCGACCAGATCATTCGGCACCGGGAAGTAGGCAACACGATCGTCCGTCGTCCACGGGCCGGGCACTGCCAGGCTGAAGCTGCCGTTGGCCACGGCGTGCAGCGGCGCGTCGCCCGGCCAGGCTTTCGGCAACTGGGCGCGTGCGTCGCGAAACACCTGCGCGTGCTGTGCATCGGGCGCGGCGGCGTCGGACACCGGCGCCTCCAGGCTGAGCGTGGCGCTGCCGGGAATGCAGATGTCGGCGCACACCAGCCACTCGACCTTGGCGCTCAGGGTGGCGGTACTGCCCGTGAGGCCGGTGCTGGTCAGCGGCACGAGGTGCAGGGTGGGGTCGCTGTAGCCGTAGTTGGTGAGCGGCCCCAGAGCTTCGGCGTGGGGATAGGGCCAGTGGATGTCGCCGGCGCGCATCGCCTGCGGCAGGGTCCAGGCGATGCGGGTGGCCAGGCCCGAGTCCCCGGGGTTTTGCCAGTACACGTGCCAGCCCTCGTCGGGGCGCAACAGCACGCCGGCCCACTGCGTGCCGTTGGCCTGCAATGCCGTATCTTCAAGCAGCAGCTCGGCGCGCACATGCGGCGCCTCGACGATGCGTTGTGCGCCGGCGGTGCCGGCCATCAGCAGGCCGATTACGGCCCATCCAATCCGATAATTCACGCAGAATCCCGTTGACAAAATAATGTGACCCCTTCAGCCACGCGCCCTGCTGAGACGCTGCGGCAGGACGCGCGGTTCCGTCGTCGGCCCCTCAGGATGGGGCCGAGGTGGCGATCAACCCGCGAAGCGTAGACCGACCCCGAGAACCTGATCATGAAACTTCATTCATTGTGGCGCTGCAGCGTGGTGTTGCTGGCCGGCGCGTTACTGGCGGGCTGTGCGCTGGGCCGGCCGCAGCTGCGTGCCGACGGCGGGCCCATGGCCGACTGCCTTGACGGACCGCATTGCGTGTCCAGCCAGGCGACCGATCCCGATCGCCATATCGAACCGCTCACCTACACCGGCCCTGCCGCGGTGGCCGAACAGGCCCTGCTCGCCGAGCTTGAAGCGCTGCCCCGGACGCGGGTCGTGACCCACGAGGCCGGCTACATCCATGCCGAAGTCACCTCGGCGATCATGCGCTACGTCGATGACGTGGAGTTTCTGTTCGTCACCGACCAGCGGATCGACGTGCGCTCGTCCAGCCGCATCGGCTACTACGATTTTGGCGTGAACCGCGAGCGGGTTGACGCGCTGCGTGCAGGCTTTGAAAAAAGGATGAACCCATGACGCCCTTCTGGATGGCACTGGCCGGGCTGTACGGCGCGGTGGGCGTGGCGCTGGGCGCCTTCGGTGCGCATGGCCTGCGGGGCCGGGTGACACCCGAGCGGCTGGCCGTGTGGCACACCGCCACCGAATACCACCTGCTGCACGCGGCCGTGCTGCTGGGCCTGGCGCTGTGGCTGCGGCTGGTGCCCCAGGCGCCGATGGTCGGGGCCGCAGCCGCCTGCATCGCGGCCGGGGTGCTGGTGTTTTCCGGCAGCCTCTACGTGCTGGTGCTTGCCGATCTGCGCTGGCTGGGGGCGGTCACACCGCTGGGCGGCGTGCTGCTGATTGTGGGCTGGGTGCTGATCACGGTGGCGGCGTTGCGCGCCGCGCCGGTCTGAGGGTTCAGTCGTCCAGCGCCGCGTCGATGGCGCTGACCAGTTGGGCATCGTGCGGGCTGATGCGTGACGGCCACTCGCCCAGCACCCTGCCATCGCGGCCGATCAGGTACTTGTGGAAATTCCACTGCGGCGCCTGGCCGGTGGCGGCCAGCAGGGCCCGATAGAGCGCAATGGCATCGTCGCCGGTGACGCGGCTGCGCGTGTACATCGGAAAACTGACCCCGAAGTTCAGCTTGCAGAACGCGGCAATCTTCTCGTCGTCGGCGTATTCCTGCCCGCCGAACTGGTCACTGGGCACACCGATGACGGTGAAGCCGCGCTTGCGGAAGCGCTGGTAGAGGGTTTCCAGCCCCTCGTATTGCGAGGTGAAACCACACTGGCTGGCGGTGTTGACCACCAGCACCACCTCGCCGAGATGACGGCACAGCGACACCGGTGCGTCGGTGGTCAGCGGTTGCAGCGTGCTGTCCAGCGGCGTTCCGGGGCAGGGTGCTTCGGCGCCGATCGCCGGGCCTGAGGCCAGCGCCACGCCCGACAACATCAGCCGCCAGACCAGGTGATGGATCTGTTTCATCTGCATGTTTCCCCGTATCGAGGCTGCGAGCGTGCCTGCGACTTGGGCTTTTGGCCACTCCTCGTGGAAAATGGCGGCATGCAGATCGGTCCGTATCGTCTCGAGGGTCAGGTATTGCTCGCCCCCATGGCGGGCGTCACCGACCGTCCGTTTCGCCAATTGGCGCGACGTTTCGGCGCCGCGCTGGCCACCTCCGAGATGACCAGCGCCGACGCCAGCCTGTGGCACACCGAAAAGTCGCGCCTGCGCCGTGACCACGAGGGCGAGTCGGGACCCATCAGCGTGCAGATTGCCGGCCACTGCCCAACCCTGCTGGCCGAGGCGGCACGCTTCAACGTGGCGCAGGGCGCGCAGATCATCGACATCAATCTGGGGTGCCCGGCCAAGAAGGTGTGCCGGGTGGATGCCGGCTCCGCCCTGATGCGCGATCCCGCCCGGGTGCGCGCCATCTGCGAAGCGGTGGTGGCGGCCGTGCCGGTGCCGGTCACCCTGAAGATGCGCACCGGCTATTGCCCGCAGCAGAAGAACGCGCTCGACCTGGCGGTGATGGCCGAAAAGGTCGGCATCCAGGCGCTGGCCGTTCATGGCCGCACGCGGGACCAGCATTACACCGGGGCCGCCGAACACGAGACGGTGGCGTTGATCAAGTCGCGGGTGGGCATTCCGGTCATCGCCAATGGCGACATCGACACCCCGCAACGCGCGGCGGCCGTGCTGGCCCGCACCGGTTGTGATGCGGTGATGATCGGCCGTGCCGCGCAAGGTCGACCGTGGATCTTCGCGCAGATCAATCATTTTCTGGCGTGCGGCGAGCACCTGCCGCCGCCCGGCCACGCGGCGCTGGGCCTTGCCTTGCTGGGGCATCTCGATGCGCTCTACGCCTTTTACGGCGAGCCGCGCGGGGTGCGCGTGGCGCGCAAGCACATCGGCTGGACCTGCAGTGCACTGACCGGCGGTGCCGCGTTCTGGCGGTCGGTGCAGACCCTGGACGATGCCGGCCAACAACGCGCCGCAGTGAGGGCGTTTTTCAACGCGAGCCTGCCGCATCCGCTGCCGGCCGCCGGCCCGAGCGTTCCGCTGGCGCCGGCCTGATCGGTCATGGGCGTGGCGCCCTGACGCCCTGTCGGGTCGGTTTTCCAACATGACATGAACTGATGGCATAGTCCTGCACCATAAGCTGCGTCAGTCCGGTGTTCGGGCGGCAGCCAGCGCGTCACGAGCGCGATCAAAAAAAGAAGTGTGCACGCGGGGGAGAGCAGTGCGATTGACCCGTCTGAAGATGGCGTTGGCGACCGCCGGGGTGTTGGCGACGCACGCGGCTGCCGCGCTGACGTTCGACGATCTGGAATGGTTGCCGGGCATGACCCTCGACTGGGACAGCAAGCTTGCCCTGGGGGCGCAGGTGCGCGTCGCGCCGCGCAACGAGAACTTCATCGGCAAGTCCAACCTGGACCCGGCGCTCTGCGCCCCGGACGCGTGTCTGTCGTTGAGCCGCAACAATCTCGAACCGCATGAGCGCTGGATGGCCGCCCCCGGCGCGGCCTGGCAGATCGGCGACGAGGCCAACCTCACCCATGACCGGGGCGACATCACCAGTGCGGTAAGTCGCTGGCGCTCGCACCTGAACCTGCAAAGCCGCGACGGCCGTTGGGGCGTGAACCTGGGCTGGCAGGTGTTTTATGACCGTGTGCTTGACCGGGTCGACCTTGCGCAGCCCAACCTGATTGTCGAAGAGGGCCCGGCGCCGGGCGTCGCCACCTCGCTGCGCGTGCCCCGTACCGCGCGGGATGACAACGGCACCCAGTTTGATCTGCGGGTGGCGCATGTGTACTTCCGCCTGCCGTCGTTCAACGACCGGGAAATCGACGTGCGCATCGGCCGGCAGCACCTCAACTGGGGCGAAGCGCTGTTTGCCATCTCGGGCACGCTCAACTTCGTCACGCCGGTCAACTTCAATAATTTTTTCCGGCCGACCATGGACCTCGACGAGGCCGTGGACCCGGTGGCGATGATCAATCTGCAGGCGCCCTTGACCGACGGTTTGTCGGTCGAGGCCTTTTACCAGCTGGAATGGCGGCCCTACACGCTGCCTTCGCGAGGCTCGTTGGGCTCTTTCATCGTTGACCTGGGCACCGATCCGGAAAACCGGGGCGCCCTGACCGATGACTCGTTTCCGCTGCCATTTGGCAAAACGCCAGAGGACCCGCAGCAACTGCAACGCGCGCTGACCCCGGTGGTGGGCCTGATCAGCGATTCGGCGGCGTCGATTCCGCGGCTGGACAATGCGGATCCGCGCAGCAGCGGCCAGTACGGCGTCAAGTTCGCCTATTTCACCGACAACCTGCTGGGCGGCACCGAGTTCAGTGCCTTCTTCGCCAATTATCATGCGCGGTTGCCGGCCGCGAGCTTCTATGCGGCCGATGCGACCTGCGCGGCGCGCGAGTCCAGCGCCACCGGGCAAGACGCCGCGGCAGGGCCATTCCCGCTGGGCTTGATCAATTTTCTGAACGCCTGCGGGCGCTCGGTCGCCAACCCGGCCGATGTGCTGGCACTGCTGCAGAGCCTCGCCGGCGATGACCCCAAGCTGGTGGGCGAGGGCTTTGACGCACTGCCGCTTTCATCCGCCCGGGTGTTTCTTGAATACCCCGAAGACATCAAGGTGTTCGGGGTCGGCTTCAACACGGCGGCGCTGGGGCTGAGCTGGACCGGCGAGCTGGCCTTTCGGCCGGACCACCCGTTCCAGGTCGATCTTGAAGACGTGTTCTTCACCGCGCTGCAACCGATTTTTCCCCGCAATGAGCTGGCGCTTTTTCCTGAAGAGGCGGCAGTGCTTGATCCGATTCTGGCGTTGTTGGGCCCCATCGTCGGCCTGCCACTGGACCAGATTGCCGGCGCCACTTTTACCGACCGCCGCAATGCGCTACCCGACTACCTGACGGCCTATCGCGGCGGTACGCCCGGCGAAGTGGCGCCCGGCGCCTACGTTCGCGGCTATGAACGGTTCGATTACTGGCAGGGCAGTGTGGGCGGCACATTCATCTTCGGCACCGAGCGACGCTACCTCGGCGCTGACCAGATGGCGGTGATTTTCGAGTTGGGCGCCACCTATGTGCCGGGGCTGCCGTCGCTGGACGTGCTGCAACTCGACAGCCTCGCCACCACCAACACCCACTTTTCGCCGGGCATCGAAGAGACGCGCGACGCGCTCAAACTCAATCCGTTTCAAAACAGTCGCGATGGCTTTCCGACCCGGTTCGCCTGGGGGTACAAGGGCGCCGCAATCTGGTCGTACGACAATATTTTCATGGACGGGCTGCGGTTGCGGCCGCAGCTGATTCTGTTTCACGACGTCAGCGGCATTACGCCGGGGCTGGGCGGCAACTATCAGCGCGGCCGCAAGATCGTGCTGGCGGGGGTGAACTTCAACTATCGCAGCACCTGGAATTTTGCGATCGACCACTTCAATTTCTTCGGCGGTGGCGATGGCAATCGCCTCAGCGATCGGGACTTCGTCAATGTTGCGGTTTCTTACCAGTTCTAGGACACGGCATGGCGCCGCCGCCGCGCATGCGCAACGCGGCGGCCTGCTGCTCTGGGCGGTGGTGGTGCTGGCGGGCGCCACGGTGGGTGCGCTGCTGGTGTTCTATTTCGTGATTCGCCATCTGCACGCGCAGTTGCTGGTGACCGATGAAACGCTGCTGGCGTACGTGGACCAGCCGCTGGAGGTCGAGGCCAGCGTGCTGAACCGGCTCGACATTGAGCTTGACGAGGTTGTCAGCACCCGCGTTCCGGTGGACACCGTGCTCACCGTGCCGGTGGCGCAGCCACTGGAGCTGAACGCCGAGTTCGACGCCTTGGTGCCGATCCGGGTGGATGTGCCGGTCGAAGATGTGATCCTGCTTGAGCAGAATGTCGACATCGACACCATCGTGCAGGCCGATCTGCTGGGTGAAACCTTCGATTTGCCTTTGCGCGGCAGCTTCCCCGTGCGGGCTGAAGTGCCGGTGACGATTCTGGTGCCGATCGAGCAGAACGTGCGACTGCGGTTCACGGCCCCCATCAGGGCGCGCATGCGCCAGGATCTGATCGTGCCGCTGAAGACCGAGATCGTCGCCGAGGTGCCATTGAAGGCGCGGATGAGCGTGCCGGTGCTCAACGACCTGTTCGTCAGCGCGGTCGTCAACAAGGACCCGCCGCTGGCGGTGCGGCTCAACTACAGCGATCTGTTGATACCGGTCGGCAAGGTGGGCCTGCGCTTCGCCGATGCGCAGAACCCGCCGGTCGCGCCGGAGGCCACGCCATGAGCGCGGCCCTCGGGCCGACGGTGTTCAATCGCGTACGGCAGCGCGGGGTCAGCTTTTGGGCGGTGCTGCTGGTGTTGCTGGTCGCCGCCGCCGGTGGCGCGCTGGCGGCCGGGTTCGTGATCACCCGGGTCGACCTGAACCTGATGCTGCGCAATCAGCCCGCGAAGGTGGTGATCGCCCAGGATCTGACCGGGCGCGCGCGCGTCAATGGCAATCTGGATTTGCATCTGGAAGAGCGCGTCAAGACCCGGGTGCCGGTGGACCAGCCCGTGACGATCCCGCTGGATGACACGCTGAACATCATCGTTCACTTTGACGGCGACATTCCGTTGAAAATGAATGTGCGCCTGAAAGACAGCATTCCGCTGGTGCAGGTGGTCGACCTCGACACCACCGTGGAGGCCTATCTGCCCGAGCTGGGCACCACGCTGAAGATTCCGCTGCGCGGCAAGGTGCCGATCAACACGCGGGTGCCGGTCGACATCTCGGTGCCCATCGATCAAACCGTGCGGCTCAAGTTCACCACGCCGGTCACCGCCACCCTGCGACAGCACCTGACCGTGCCGCTGCGCACCGTGATCGAGGCCGATGTGCCGATCAACGCCAACTTCAACGTGCCGGTGCGCAATGATTTGCAGGTGCGCATTCGCATGCCGTCGACACCGAGCAAAGCCATGATCGTCGAGGGCGATCTGACCCTGCCGCTGCGCACGCTGCGCCTGGGACTCGACAAATCGCATCAGCCGGAGCCAGGGCCTTGAGGCGGCGCACACGCCGTCAGACCTTGCGCCCGGCCAGCGGGGACGAGATGGCCCGTCCTGCTGCCGTCGCGAGCCCGGTTGGCGAGCGGTCCCGGGGCGTGATCGGGTGGCTGCTCACCGCGGTGGTGTTGCTGGGCATGGTCGTGGCCGGCGTGGGCCTGGCGTGGTGGGTGTGGCGGTATCTGGTGATCGACATCCCCATCGAGCATCAGGCCGTCGGGATCACCCTGCCGCCAAGTTTCCAGGCCACCGCGAAGGTCAGCAACATGCTGGATGTGGCGATGAAGGGTGAAATCGAGGCTGCCGTTCCCTTCAAACAGACCCTCACGGTGCCGCTGCGGGGGCGCTATGACTTTGACGTGGAGATGGATGCCAAGGTGCCCGTGAAGTTCGAGGTGATCTACGACGGGGTGATTCCGGTGGACACCTCCGCAGCGGTGACCATCCGCACCGGCATCAACTACAAGAACCTGAAGGCCTTGCGCAACATCGTCATCAAGACCTCGCTGCCGCTGAAGTTCCCGTTGCCCGTGCACCTCAAGATTCCCGTGGATGACGTCATTGATCTCACCTACACCGGACCGCTGTCGGCCGACATCGACCAGGACCTGCTGGCGCCCGTGGACACCGTGCTGCGCACCCGGCTGCCAATCGATCAGACCATCCGCACGCCGGTGACGGCGGCCATTCCATTGGAGGTCATGCTCGATCAGCAGCAGGTGCGCATGATCATCACCGAGCTCAAAGTGCCGTTGAGGCCCAGCCTCATGCTGGGCTTCGACGTGGCCGATGAGGCGGCCCGGCATGGCCCGACGCGAACCGACAATCCTTACGGCCCGCAGGACCGGGGTGATCGACCATGACGCACGCGACAACGATCCGGAATGGGTTGCTGGCGCCAGTGGCCGCCGCGCCGTGCGGTGGGCCGGCGGTAGCCCCGCGGCGTGGCGGTGTAAGGTTCGTTTGCCGCCGACGCAGAAGCTCCGGTGGCAAAATTCCGGCGCGGCGGGAGCGCCAATGACAATCAGTGCATCAGCTGAGGCAGACGGCAAATGAGCGACAAGACCAGCGGGCGCAAGCGGCGATCGGGTGCCGGAAAGGCCGTGGTGCCGGCCGACACGCTGCCCGCCCGCGTCGGCGAGTTCGCAGGCTTCATGGGCAAAGTGGCCGAGCGGCTGGCCGCCAATGCGCGCGCCAGTGGTCTGGGGGGCAAGGCGGCCGAGCAGTTGCGCAAGGCCGAGCAGGGCCTGCTGCGCACGCTCAGGCAGCGCATGGACGACGCCGGCCGCGACGCCGGCAGCGATCGCCCCGAGCAGGCCACCTATGTGTCGTCCGACGGCAGCGAGGTGTCCCGCACGTTCGTGATTCCGGTGTTGCAATCGCCGAAGCGCATTCTTGAGGACCTGCTGCAGCGCTCGATCGACCAGACCCGCGATCAGGCCGAAGAAGACCTGTACGCGCTGATGTTGAGTGAGCTGGTGCCCGACGAGGCGCGGATTCTGTCGCTGCTCTCCAGCGGTGAGCCGCAGGCCCTGATGCACATCGGTGTGGGCTCGCCTTTTGGCACGCCGGGCCGCCGGGTCGCCGAGAATTTCTGCAGTGTCGGACGTCCCGCGCAGGTCAAGCTGCAGGATTGCGTGCCGCTGTACGTGGCGCATCTGCTGGCCCTCAATCTGGTCGATGAGGGGCCCGAGGATCAGGCGCTGGAATCGCGTTACCAGATCATCGAAGGTGAGCGGGACTTTCGGGCTGCGATGGCGCAGGCGCGCGACCAGACCCGTCTGTCGGTGCGGGTGGTGCGCCGAACCGTGGTGATCTCGAAGTTGGGCCGTCGCCTGTGGGCGACCTGTACCGAAGGACAGCAAGCGGCCGGAGAGTCCGCTGGATTCAGTGCGTCGCCACTCAGTGCGATACGACAGGGGGAGTAAACATGTTTGCAGCAGCCTGGGCCGATTTTCAGTTGAACGTGTGGTTGTATCTTTCGATGCCGATCACCAGTGGTGTGGTCGGTTATGTGACCAACGTCATCGCCTTGAAGATGATGTTCCATCCGCTGGAGTTCGTCGGCATCAAGCCGCCGTATCTGGGCTGGCAGGGCATCGTCCCGCGCAAGGCCGGCAAGATGGCCAGCATCGCCTGCGACACCATCGTGCCGGGGCTGATCTCAGAGCGTGAAATCTTCGAGCGGCTGGACCCGCAGCGCATCGCCGAAGAAATTGAAGCGCCCATCGTGCAACTGGTCGATCAACTGCTCGAAGAGCTGATGGTCGAGTACGAGCCCACCCTGTGGGAGACGCTGCCGCTGTCGGCGCGCGCGCTGATCGCCCGCAGGGTGAAGAACGATGCGCCCGATGTGGTGGCCGCCGTGATGGAAGACTTCAGAGCGCACGTCGACACCATCTTCGACCTGAAAGACATGGTCGTGACCACGTTGATGCGCGACAAGTCGCTGATCAACAAGATTTTCCTCGAAACCGGAAAAACCGAGTTCATCTTCATCGAGCGGTCGGGATTTTTCTTCGGCTTCGTGTTCGGCATCGTGCAGATGATCGGCTGGACCTTCTTCAAGGCGCAGTGGCAGCTGCCGCTGTTCGGGTTGCTGGTGGGCTATGCCACCAACGTGATTGCGCTGCAGATGATCTTCCGCCCGCAGAAGCCGGTGCGCATTCTCGGGCTCGACATTCAGGGGCTGTTCTTCAAGCGACAGAAAGAGGTGTCACGCGATTACGGACGCTTGATTGCCGACGAGATTGTGACGCCCTCGAACATCATCGAATCGGTGCTGAAGGGGCCGTATGCCGATCGCGTGTTCAACATGATCTCCCGGCACGTGAAGAAGGTCATCGACGACCAGTCTGGCTTGGCACGCCCATTCGTGGCGTGGACCATCGGCACGCGGCGCTACATGGAGATCAAGACGGCCGCCGCCCGGCGCATCGTTGAGCACCTGCCCGACGCGACGCGCAAGATCGACAACTACGCACGGGAAGCCATGTCGATCGCATCGACCTTGTCGAGCCGCCTCGAGGTGCTGCCGGCCCCCGAATTCGAAGGCATGTTGCGACCCGCCTTCAAGGAAGACGAGTGGATTCTGATCGCCGTCGGTGCCGCATTGGGGCTCATGGTCGGCTTCGGTCAATTGCTGCTGTTCTCGGTGCTCGGCAAGACGTCGGACGCCGCAGCCTCACCGGAGGCGCTGGGCGTGCTGCATGTGCTGGAGCCCCTGGCCGGGGTGCTTGGACAATGGCCCTGGGCCTGAATCGCGAGGGTTGAGCGCATGGACCCGATCATGGTGCTGCTGTTGCTGGTGTCGGCGCTGGTGGGCGGCGTGATCGGTGTCTGGCAGGCGCGGCGCAGGGTTCGGGCGCGGGTCAGGGCCCACATCGAAGCCGCCGTTGAGGCGCGCCTGGTCGAGCGCTTTGGTCCTCGCGGCGCACCATCGGACAAGGCCAAGCCCGCCGGCCGTCCGCCCGAGCAATGAGCTGCGCAGCGCGGGTCTGGGTGCCCCTGATGCTGGGGTGTCTGCTGGGGTGCCTGCTGGGGTGCAGCGGCGCTGTTGCGCAAAGCGGCAGCGCCGAGGCGGTGGCCGAATGTCTTCGTGACAACGTGCCGCCTGCGTGGGGCGCGCAGATCGAGGTGCGGCTGCGCCAGCCGGACGGCAGCCAGGAGGTGCGTCGCCTGGCCTACGCGACGCGTGAGCGCGGTCGCGAGCCGCTCAGCGATCACTGGGTGCGCATGCGCGCGCCAGACGCGCTGGCGGGGGTGGTGCACCTGTTCCGGCAAACCGAGTCGTCGTGGTCGCGCTGGAGTTACCTGCCGGCGCTGGATCGCGTTAGTCAGGTCAAGGGGCAGGGCAGCTCGTCGGCAGCACTCGAAGAGATCGTGGGCGTGCGCGATCTGGACGCGCTGATGCGGTGGTCTGAGGGGGCGACCCTTCAACTGGCCGCGCCGCGCGAGGAGGGCGGTCGCCAGGTGCGGTCCATCAACGCCACGCGCCGGGTCGGAACGGGGGCCTCGGCGGGCTTCGAGCGAATGCGCGGCCTGATGGACGTCGAGCGCTGCGTGCTGCTGCAGGGCGAATGGCGTGACGCCGAAAACCGCAAGACGCGCAGCCTGTCGGTCGTGCCCGCCAGCCTGCGTCGGTACGGCGACCATTGGGTGCCGCAGCGCATCGACGTGCAGCAGTCCGACGGGGTGACGGCGCAGGTGCATCTCACGCATGTCGTGATCGCGCCGAAGATTCCGCGAGGGCTGTTTGATCCCGACGGATTTCATCAAGTGATGCCGGCTGCGCTGGGGCTGGAGTAAGGGCTTGCAGGCATAAAAACGGGCCTTGCGGCCCGTAAGTGCGTCCCCCCCGGAAAGAACGCCTCCCCGCACCTGTGTCGATGCATTGGGAGCCCCGATCGCGCTGCTCTGCGGCAGCGTTCATGCAGCCCGTCAGTCGTGTGTGGCCTCAGCCTCCGTTCTTTTTTCTGCTCGGCAGAATCGCCATCAATTTGCAGATGATGCCCAGCATGATTTCATCGGCACCGCCGCCAATCGAGATCAGCCGCGTGTCACGGTAGGCGCGCGCCACCTCTGATTCCCACATGTAGCCTTGGCCGCCCCAGAACTGCAAGCAGGCGTCGGTCACTTCGCGGGCCACGCGCCCGACCTTGAGCTTGGCCATCGACGCCAGCAGGGTGGCATCGCGACCGGCCACGTAGTCCTCTGTGGCCTGATAGGTGATGGCCTTGAGGCACTCGACCTCGGTGCGCAACTCCGCCAGGCGAAAGTGCACGTACTGGTTGTCGAGCACCGACTGGCCGAAGGCCTGGCGCTGACCGGTGTAGGCGATGGTCGCGTCAATGACATTGAACAGACCGTCGATGCCGCTGGCGGCGCCAAAGATGCGTTCCTCCTGAAACTGCAGCATCTGGTAGGTGAAACCCTGGCCCTCCTGCCCCACCAGATTGCGCTGCGGCACGCGCACGTCGTCGAAGTAGATCATCGCCGTGTCGGAGGCCCGCATGCCCAGCTTGTCCAGCTTGGTGTTGCGCGTCACGCCCGGCGCGTCCAGCGGCACGATGATCAGGCTCTTGTTCTGATGCGGCTTGCCGTCGCTGGTATTGACCAGCGTGCACGCCCAGTCGGACTGGGTGCCGTTGGTGATCCACATCTTCGACCCGTTGATGACGTAATCGCCGCCGTCCTTGCGTGCCGAGGTCTTGATGCTGGCCACGTCGGAGCCGGCGCCGGCCTCTGAAACGGCAATGGAGCAGCACTGCTCGCCGGCCAGAACCGGCGCGAGAAACTCTTCGCGCAGGGCGTCTGAGCCGAAGCGCGACAGCGCCGGCGTGGCCATGTCGGTGACCACGCCGATGCCCATCGGCAGCGCGCCGTTCTTGCAGTTGCCCAGGGCCTGGGCAAACATCAGCTCGTAGGAATAATCCAGCCCCAGGCCACCGTAGGCCTCCGGCTTGTTGATGCCCAGCAGGCCCAGCGCGGCCATTTTATTCAGCACCTCGTGCGCGGGCCAGATGCCGTCACGTTCCCATTCCGGGATGTTCGGGTTCAGTTCGTCCTCGACGAATTTCTTGACCGTGCGGTACAGCGCCTGGTGCTCATGGGTAAGAATCATTACGACGTCTCGGTCAGCGTTTACCAAGCCTGGAGCTTATATCGGCAGAGGCATGAATGCGTCAATCAGGCCGACGTGCAGACGACACGGTAATCACTCTTGTTGGGGTGCCGTCGCCGCCGCCGTCGCCGTAGCGGGCGGCGGCGGCCAGTGCAAGGTCAGGGCGAACAGGGTCGGCCACGATTTGCCGGTCACCAGCAGGTGGCGGGTGTCGGCGCGCCAGGCGATGCCATTGAGCACGTGATCTCGGCGTGACCATCCTGGCGGTCGCTCGAACTGGGCGCGCAGCGCGCCCAGTTCGAGGCGGCCGACCACCGCGCCGCCTTCCGGCTCGATGATCACGATGTCGTCCTCACCGAAGCGGTTGGCGAAGATCAGTCCGTCGATCCACTCCAGTTCGTTGAGCAGGCCCACGGGTTGCCCGCCTTCGCGCACCATCACACGGCCGATGATCTGCCCGTCTTCGGGCGACAGTTCGTAGAGCGTGGCGCTGCCATCGGTCATCCACAGCCGTTTGCCGTCGCCCGTCAGGCCCCAGCCTTGGGTGGTCAGCGCAAAGCGGGCAAGCGGTTGCAGATCGAGTGTGTAGATCAGCCCCACGCCTTCGCGCCAGGTGAGTTGCAGAATGCGCTGCCCATGCACGGTGATGCCCTCGCCGAACAGGCGGGCGTCCAGCGCGCGATGCCGGATCGTCTCGCCGGTTTCCAGCGTCTTGATGTACAGCCCTGACTGTCCATAAAGGCCGGTGCTTTCAATCAAATGCCCTTGGTGCCAGATCAATCCTTGCGTGAAATGACGGGGCTCATGCGGATACTCGGCAGCGATTTCATAGGCCCAGGTGGGCGCTCGGGCGGCAGTCGAAACGGACGTTTCCGCGTGGCCGGCAAGCGTGCAGAGTGCGGCCCAAAGTCCCAAAAGCCAGCGGCATTTTTGCATCGCTATTTCATCCGGGTTGCAATTTGTCTCGCCGCTCAGTAGAACACGGACATCGCCGTGAACGATGTGCAGCATCCACGATGCGTCGAGTATCGGACTGGCGATTGCGACGGGAGGGTTTCAGGGAATACCGGCGAGAACACTCGTCTCCCGAATGCCCGATTGCATGGCCGGTATCGATCGAGTCCTTCACTTCGGGGAAACATAGAAATGGCAACGACAAGCGTCAAGAAAAAGGCGGCTCCGGCGGCTTCAAGAAATACCGCGACCAAGAAGCCGGCAACCAAGGCCGCCAGCAAGCCCAAAGCGGCCGCCGCCAAACCCGCCGCGAAGCCCGCGGTCAAAAAGACCGCTGCAAAGGCCAAGCCTGTGGCCAAGAAGGCGACGGCCAAAGCCAAGGCCGTGAGCCAGAAAGCGACCACGGCCAAGGACTCGGCGACGGCCAAGGTCGAAGCCAAGGCGAACAAGGCGGTGGCGTCCGCCAAGTCCACCGCTGCCAAGGCCAAGACGCAGCAGGCCGATGCCGTAAGCAAGGCAAAGAAGAAGGCGGTTGATCTGAAAACCGCAGCCGAGCATGCCGTGGCCGATGCGGTGCTCGATGCCCGGGCGGCCGCGACCGACTTTGCCGACTCTGCCAAGGCAAAGGTCAAGTCGGCCCAGGCGTCGTCAAAGGCCAAATCGAAGAAGACCCGCACCAAGGTGAAAAACGCCGTCAGCGATGCCTTTGACAGCGCCAAGAAGGTGGCCGACACCGCGAAGAAAAAGGTCGGCAAGGTGCTGTCGAAAAAGAAGAAGTGACGCTGCGGCGTCGCCGCAATAAGCGCGTGGAAAGGGCGGCTACACTGGCCGCCCTTTTTTGTGAGTGTCTTCCATGATCCGCAGCATGACGGGCTATGCCCGACTTGAGACGCAGAACGACGAAGGCCGCATCGTCTGGGAGATGCGTGCCGTCAACCATCGCTATCTCGATCTGAGTTTCAAGCTGCCGGATGATTTTCGGGTGCTGGAAGCCGACATTCGCGCTGCCGTGGCGCCGGCGATCTCGCGGGGCAAGGTCGAGATCAGCCTGCGCTATGCCCGCGAGGGCGCGGCAGCCAGCACGCTGAACATCGACCGCGCGCGGCTCGATGAAGTGCAACAGGCGCTGGACGTGGTGGGCGCGCAGCTGGGCGCCAGTGCGGTACCGGATCCGCTGCGCATCCTGCAGTTTCCGGGCGTCGTGCGCGCCGAGCAGCCCGACTTCACGGCACTGATCGACCTCGCCCGTGACGGGCTGGATGCGCTGCTCAAGGACTTCAACGCCACCCGTGAGCGCGAAGGCGAACGTCTGGGGACTTTCCTCACCGAGCGTGCCGAAGCCTTGCAGGCCGCGGCACATGCGGTGCGCGAACGTTACCCGCAGGTGCGTGACAGTTGGCTGGAACGCCTGCGCAGCCGCTGCCAGGAGCTGGGGGTCGAAGTCGAGCCTGCCCGTCTGGCGCAGGAGTTGGCCCTGGCCGCGACCCGGCTGGATGTGGAAGAAGAACTGTCGCGGCTGGAGGCGCATCTGGCCGAGTTGCGCAAGGTGATCAAGCGCCGCGAGGCCGTGGGTCGCCGCCTCGATTTTCTGATGCAAGAGCTCAACCGCGAGGCCAACACCTTGTCATCGAAAAGCCAGGACGCCGAAATGACGCGCCACGGTGTCGACATGAAGGTGCTGATTGAACAGATGCGCGAACAAGTGCAGAACGTGGAGTAACCCGACCCTGAGCGCCGCCGCCCCGGCGCGGCCGTTGGTGGCGCCGTGTCGTTCGGGGTCTGATACGGACTAAGGTGAGGCGATGAATTTCTTTGATCGGGTCCAGCAACTGCACGCCTTGCTGCGGGATCGCCGATCACCGATCAGTGGCCAGCAGCTGCAGGACGAACTGGAATGCTCGCGCGCCACCCTGCACCGGCTCATCGCCAAGCTGCGTGACGAGTTGGGCGCGCCCATCATCTACGTGCGCGAACCCCCGGGCTACCGCTATCGCAGCGATGCCAACTTCGAGCTGCCGGGCCTGTGGTTCACCCCCCACGAGCTGGTTGCGCTGCTGACCATCGAGCGGGTTCTGGCCGAAACCGGGCCGGGCTGGCTGGGTGAGCAGCTCAGCCCGCTGCGCGACAAGGTGCGCAACCTGCTCGCCGACGAGACGGCGGGCCTGCCGGACTGGAGCGATCGATTGCGCCTGCTGAGCCAGGCGGCGCGACCTGCGGGGCCGTCGTTTGCCACCGTGGCGTCGGCGCTGGCGCGGCGCAAGCGGCTCAAGGTGCGGTACCGCGCCCGCAGCCGCCAGGACGCGCGCAGCGAGCGCGAGCTGTCGCCGCAGCGACTCACCCGTTATCGCGACAACTGGTACCTCGACGCCTGGTGCCATTGGCGCGAAGGTCTGCGCTCGTTTTCGCTGGACCGCATTGACGTGGCCGAGCTGATCGACACGCCGGCACTGGACTGCACGCCCGCCGATCTGGATGCGGCACTCGCCGCCGGTTACGGCATTTTTGCCGGGCCGGCGCGGGAGGTGGCCGAGCTGGTCTTCTCCGCAGAGGCCGCGCGCTGGGTGTCGGCCGAGCAATGGCATCCCGATCAATCCTTCGAGTGGTTGCCGGGCGGGCGTTACCGCCTGCGGGTGCCGTACGCGCGCTCCGAGGAACTGGTCGCCGACCTGATGCGCCACGGTGCCGCCGTCGAAGTGCTGGGCCCGCCCGCGCTGCGGGCTGCGGTGGCCCGCGCGCTCAAGGGGGCCGCACAGATCTACGAAACCTGAGCGGGCCGGGCGGGCACCGTCTCACGAAATGAGACAGCGCCTGTCTAGGGTGACAACCGGGTCCTTCAGGAGCGTGTCATGTCCTCTCAATCTGTCGTTGGTTCAGTGGTTCTTTCCGGCGTCGGTCTCAGCCGGCGCAGCCTGCGGCCCCTGCTGGGGTGGGCGCTGGCGGGGGCCAGCCTCGTGGCCTGTGCGGCCCCCGAGTCGAACCCGCCCGGGGAGGTGCCCATCGTGCTGCGCGACGTTGCCGCCTACTCCGGCCAGAGCCTGATTCACGCCATGCGCGCCGGCGACGCGGTGCGGTTGGAGGCCGATCCCCGGCATCCGTTCGAGCCCAACGCCGTGGCCGCCTACTGGGGTTCGTTCAAGCTGGGCTATCTGCCGCGCGAGGCCACCGCCCGGCTGGGCTGCCCGCCGGTGTGCCGGGTGGGCGACGAGCTGCCGATGGGGCGCATCGTCACCGCCGCATCGGGCGCCATTTCGGTCACCATCGTGATGCCGCCCTGGACCGTGGCGCGCATGGGTGAGTGATGCGCGGCCATCGCCATCGCGACCACCATCGCGGCGCCCGCCGGGCGGCCCCGGATTCGGCTTTGAATGATTGCGCCGCTATGCTGTCGCCCTCGTTACGGTCGGAGGTCGATTGGCTTGGAACAGTCCACAGCGCAGGGCATACAGGGGTCGCTGGTCGTGGTGTCGGCGCCCAGTGGCGGCGGCAAGACCAGCCTGACGCGCGCGCTGCTGCCGTGGTTGGCCGCACGCGGCGTCGCGGCCGAAATCTCGGTGTCGTACACCACCCGCGCCCCACGCGCCGGTGAGATTCCTGGCGAGCACTATCACTTCATCACCGCCGAGGCCTTCGCCCAGCGGGTGGACGCGGGCGGCTTTCTCGAACATGCCGAGGTCTTCGGCCGCCATTACGGCACGGCGCGGGATGTGACCGAGGCGCGCTGCGCGGCGGGCGTTGACGTGATTCTCGACATCGACTGGCAGGGCCTGCGGCAGGTGCGCCTGCACCGCGAGGACGTGGCATCGGTGTTCATTCTGCCGCCGTCGGTCGAGGTGCTGGCCGAGCGCCTGCGCGGGCGCGGGCAGGACAGCGAACAGGTGATCGCCGATCGCATGGCGGCGGCGCGCGCCGAAATGCGGCATTACGACGAATACGAGCACGTGATCATCAATGACGACTTCAATGTGGCACTTGAAGCGCTGGGCGCGATCTTTCTGGCCCGGCGCCAGCGCCAGCGCACGCAAAGCCAGCAGCACGCCGAGCTGATCAAGCGCCTGCTGGGCTGAGCGAGCCCACGCGCCCGGGTGGCGCTTCCCTGCCGGCTTTGCGGCTGATAGACTCGCGTGCTTGTTTTTTGACGCACCAAGGATTCCGATGGCCCGCGTAACCGTAGAAGATTGTCTGGACAAGGTTCCCAACCAGTTCGACCTGACCCTGATCGCCGCCAAGCGCGCGCGCCAGCTCGCCCGCGGCGCCGATTCGCGCCTGCCCTGGGGCAACCACAAGTCGACGGTGTTGTCGCTGCGCGAAATCGCCGAAGGTCTGACCGATCGCGGCGTGCTGGAAGAAGCCGAGCTGCCCGCCGTGCAGCAGCCGAAGATGGAACTGGAAGCGCTGGACCCGTCTTTCGACGCCTGAGTCGATCGCGTTTCAGCCAAAGCCCGCACCCTGCGGGCTTTTTTGTGTCCGCGCGCTTCTATACTTCAGGCATGGAGCTTCCGGTCATCCAGCGGTTCAGTCAGGCCCTCAGGGTGCAGCGTGTCGAGCGCGAGTTCGGCATCGAGGCCCTGGTGCGGATGCTCGAAACCTATCTGCCGGACGAGCATGTCGCGGAAGTGCGGCGCGCGGCGGAGTTCGCCACCCGGGTGCACGCCGGCCAGAGCCGCAGCAGCGGCGAGCCTTACGTCTACCACCCGCTGGCGGCAGCGCGCATCCTCGCCGAGATGCGCATGGATCCGACCACCTTGATGGCCGCGATCCTGCACGACGTGATCGAAGACACGTCGGTGTCGAAGCGGATCTTGCAGGAGCAGTTCGGGCTCGACGTTGCCGAGCTGGTCGATGGCGTGTCGAAAATCGACAAGATCGAAGGCATGAGCCGCGCCGAGCGTCAGGCCGAGAGTTTCCGCAAGTTGCTGCTGGCCATGACACAGGACCTGCGGGTGATTCTGGTCAAGCTGGCCGACCGCCTGCACAACATGCGCACGCTCGAAGGCATGGCCACCGAGAAGCGGCGGCGCATCGCCCAGGAAACCCTCGACATCTACGCCCCCATCGCGCAGCGCCTGGGCATTCAGGCCTTGCGCACCGAGCTGGAGGACCTGGCGTTTGCCAACCTGCACCCGGCCCGCTTCGCGGTGCTGTCCAAGGCGGTGAAGTCGCAGATTGGCGACACCAAGAAAGTCATCAAGCAGGTGGAGACGCGGCTGTCCTCCTGTCTGCGCGAAGAGGGCGTCGGCGCCAGCGTCGTCGGGCGTGAAAAAAACATCTACAGCATCTACCAGAAGATGCGGAAGAAGAAGCTCAAGCTTTTCAAGGTGATGGACCTGTTGGGCTTTCGCGTCATCGTGCCGAAACTGGACGACTGCTATCGCGCTCTGGGCATCGTTCATCACGTTTTCAAACCGGTGCCCGGCGGCTTTGACGATCACATCGCCAATGCCAAGGCCAATGGCTACCAGAGCCTGCACACCGCCTGCATCGGTCCGGCCGGGCACAAGATCGAAATCCAGATTCGCACGCGCGACATGCACCACCTTGCCGAGGCCGGCATTGCCGCGCACTGGCAATACAAGCTGGGCCATCAGGGCGCCGGGCCGACCGGGCCGCAACTGCGCGCGCGGGAATGGCTGAGCGGGCTGTTCGATTCCTACGACAGTTCCGGCGCGGTGGATTTTGTCGAGAACGTGCGCATCGACCTGTTTCCCGACGAGGTGTACGTGTTCACCCCCAAGGGCGAAATCCGCCGTCTGCCGAAGGGCGCCACACCGGTCGATTTCGCCTATGCGGTGCACTCCGAGCTTGGCGGTCGCTGTGTTGCCGCCCGCGTCGATGGCCAACTGGAGCCCCTGTCGGCCACGCTCAAGCACGGCCAGACAGTGCAGATCATCACCGCCCGGCACGCCCGGCCCAATGCGGCGTGGCTCAACTTCGTCAAGACCGCCAAGGCGCGCACCGCCATTCGCGGCTATCTCAAGAATCAGCGCGAGGACGAGGCCATCCGCCTCGGCCGGCGTCTGCTCGAAATTGCGCTGCGTGACCTCAAGGTGTCGCTGTCGGTGCTCAAGGACAGCCATCGCATCGAGACCGTGCTGCGCGCGTTCTCATTGGACGATCTCGAAGATCTGTACGCCAGCGTCGGCACCGGCGCGCGCCTGGCGCCGCTGGTGGCCCGCCATTTCGTGGCCGATGCTCGCGACATGCCCGAGATTAGCAGCGCCGCGCCCCTGGCGATCGAAGGCACCGAGGGCCTGGTGATCGACTACGCGCGCTGCTGCTATCCGTTGCCGGGCGACGACATTCGCGGCCACATCAGCGTCGGCCGCGGCATCGTCGTGCACCGCGCGGAATGCCGGCACGCCAAGGGCCGCCCCGAAGACTGGGTGCCGCTGATCTGGGCCGAGCAATACCAGGGCGACTACTTCGCCGAGATTCGCGTGCGGGTGGTCAACCGCCGCGGTCTGCTCGCCAGCATCACCGGCGAGATCGCGCTGGCCGAGGCGAGCATCGAGCACGTGAAGATGCCCGATCTGCTCAAGGGCGACCCGCTGGGCCTCACCGAAACCCGCTTCGTGCTGTCGGTGCGCGACCGCGCGCATCTGGCGCGGGTGATCCGCCGCCTGCGGCGTGTCGATTCGGTGGTGCGGGTGATGCGTCTATAAACTCGGCGTCCCATTCGTCAACGGCGAGGGTTTCATGCCCAAACAGATCATCCAGACCGACCGCGCACCGGCGGCCATCGGCACCTATTCGCAGGCCGTGAAGGTCGGCGACACCGTTTACCTGAGCGGCCAGATTCCGCTCGATCCGGTCAGCATGCAGCTGGTCAATGCCCGCATCGACGACGAGATTCACCAGGTCTTCAAGAACCTTTCTGCCGTCGCCGAAGCGGCGGGCGGCAGTTTGGGTGATCTGGTCAAGCTCAATGTCTTTCTGACCGACCTGACGCACTTTGCCAAGGTGAGCGAGATCATGGCCCAGTACGTGCCGCAGCCTTACCCGGCGCGCGCTGCCATTGGCGTGGCCAGCCTGCCGCGCGGCGCCCGTGTCGAGGCCGACGCGGTGCTGGTGCTGGGTGGCTGACAGGCCCAGGAAGGCGCCGCTGCCGCCACCGGGGCTCGACACCCCAGTCACGTTTCTCAAGGGCTGCGGGCCGTTTCTGGCGCAGCGCCTGGCGGTGCTGGGCCTGACCCAGGTGGGCGACCTGCTGTTCCATCTGCCCACCCGCTATGAAGACCGCCGGCAGGTGGTGCGACTGGGCGACTGGCTGGACGGCACCGAGGCGCTGTTTCGCGGCCGCATCACCGCCGCCGAAATGCGCCTGGCGCCGCGCCGCAGCCTGAAGCTGGCGGTCGAGGATGCCAGCGGCTCAGCCGTGGTGCGGCTGTTCCAGTTTCACCCGCAGCAACAGCAGGCGCTGCAGCGCGGCCGATGGCTGCAGGGTTATGGCGTGGGCCGTGTGACCCGTGACGGGCTGAGCTTTGCCCATCCCGAGTGGGAGGTGGCGGCCTCACCCGAAGCCCTGACCATTCCCGACACGCTGACGCCGATCTATCCCGCCACCCAGGGTCTGACCCAGGCGCGCCTGCGCAGCCTCATCGACGCGGCGCTGGCGCTGGCCGCCCAAACGCCGGGATTCCTGCGGGCGGTGCCCGGTCTTGCCGCGCCCGACACCCTGACGGCGCTGCAGGCGCTGCATCGTCCCGCCGAGGCGCAGGCCGCCGAAGTGCTGGCGCGGCGTGAGCATCCGGCACAGCGGCGCCTCATCGACGAAGAGCTGTTGGCGCATCAGGTCAGTCTGCGCTGGGTGCGTCAGCAGTTGCAGCGGCGGCCGGCGCCGGTGGTGACCGCCTTTGCCGCCGCACAGCGCAGCCTGCTGGCGCACCTGCCGTTTCCGCTGACCGGCGCCCAGCAGCGGGTGCTGGGCGAGATCGCGCAAGATCTGTCCCAGCCGCGCCCGATGCTGCGTCTGCTGCAGGGCGACGTGGGCTCGGGCAAGACCCTGGTGGCGGCCACCGCCATCGTGGCCATGGTGCGCGCCGGCTACCAGGCCGCGTTGATGGCGCCCACCGAGTTGCTGGCCGAACAGCACCTGATCAACTTTCGCCAGTGGTTGACGCCGCTGGGCATCGAGGTGCGGCTGCTCGCGGGCCGGTTGCGCAAGGCCGAGCGGGACGCCACCCAAGCGGCCCTGTTGGACGGTGCCGTCGGCGTCACCATCGGCACCCACGCATTGTTTCAGGACCGCGTGCGCTTCCAGCGGCTGGGGCTGATCGTCGTGGACGAGCAGCACCGCTTTGGCGTGCAGCAGCGCCTGAGCCTGCGCGACAAGGGGCCAGAGGGGCAGGCCACGCACCAGTTGATCATGAGCGCCACCCCCATCCCGCGCACGCTGGCGCAGAGTCTGTATGCCGATCTCGACGTCAGCACCATCGACGAACTGCCGCCCGGTCGCACGCCGGTGCGCACCGTGGCCATTGCCAACACCCGTCGCGACGACGTGCTGGCGCGCATCGGCGAGGTCTGCGCCGCGGGCCGCCAGGCGTACTGGGTGTGCACGCTGGTCGAGGTGTCGGAACAACTCAGCGCCCAGGCCGCGGAGGAAACCGCCGCGCTGCTGCGCGAAGAGCTGGCGCACCTGCGTGTCGGGCTGGTGCACGGCCGGATGAAGGCCGACGACAAGGACGCGCAGATGCGTGCCTTCAAGGAAGGGCGCACGCAGTTGCTGGTCGCCACCACCGTCATCGAGGTGGGGGTGGACGTGCCCAATGCCTCGATCATGATCATCGAAAATCCCGAACGGCTCGGGCTCTCGCAGCTCCACCAACTGCGCGGGCGGGTGGGGCGCGGCTCGGTCGAGAGCCAGTGCGTGCTGCTGTATCAGGCACCGCTGTCGGAGTCGGCCCAGGCCAGGCTCACGGCGCTGCGCAACAGCAACGACGGCTTCGTCATCGCCCAGACCGACCTTGACCTGCGCGGCCCCGGCGAGCTGCTGGGGCGCCGCCAGACCGGCGTGGTGGGCATGAAGATTGCCGATCCGGTGCGTGACGCCGCGCGCATCCCGCCGCTGCAGACGCTGGCCGACAGGCTGCTCGACACCCAGCCCGCCATGGCGCGCGGTCTGATCCGTCGCTGGGTGGGCGATTTCGAGCGCTACGGCGAGGTCTGACTGCGGGCCCTGCCGATCTCGCGCGGCCGGCCGTGCCCTGGGCGCGCCGTTGATCGCGACCTGACGGTTGCGCGTGGCCGCGCCGCGCCACGCTGAGGCGGCCGCGTCAGAAATCCGACATCCGCCCTGCCGGCCCTTGGCCAGGGCCGCCGAGGGCGTGTCGGAAGTCGGACGTTTGCCGCCAATCGACGGTGAATGCGCGCACGACACGGCCGACGCCGCGACCAACGGCCCCGATCACCGGTTTCAGCGGAGGCGTCTCGCCCAGGGTTTCGCACGCGGCTTGCGGCAGTCGGGGTGTCCCCCCCACCGCGCTTGCTGCGCGCACCCGTTCCAGGAAACCCTCATGTCCCAGGCTGCCGCCGCCCCCACTCCGAAAAAGAGCCTGATGCCCATGCTCGTGGCGGCCGTGGTGGCTGCCGCGCTGGCCGGTGGCGGGGGCTGGTACTACGCCCGGCAGCACGCCCCAGACCCGGATGCGGCGCCCGCCGTGTTGCCGGCGCAGTACCACAAGCTCGAGCCGGCGCTGGTGGTCAATATCGATGACGCCGGCAGCCTGCGCTATCTGCAGGCCGAACTGCAGGTCATGGCGCGCGACCCCAAGGTGTTTGCCGACCTTGATGCCCATGCGCCCGCCATTCGGGATGCGTTGTTGAGCCTGTTTGGCCGCTACCCGTATGCCGATCTGATGGCGCCTGAGGGCCGCGAAAAGCTGCGCGCCGAGGCGCTGGAAGCCATTCGTGCCGCGCTGCCCGATGCCAAGGCGGCGGCCAGCATCGAAGCCCTGTACTTCACCAGCTTCGTCATGCAATGAGCGGCCAGGACCTGCTCAGCCAGGACGAGATCGACGCCCTGCTGCACGGCGTTGATGCCGGTGCGGTGGCCACCGATTCACCGCCGCTGGAAGGTGAGGTCAGGCCGTTCGATCTGGCCGGGCACGACCGCATCGTCCGCGGCCGGTTGCCGACGCTGGAAATGATCAACGAGCGCTTCGCCCGGCACTACCGCATCTCTCTGTTCAACCTGTTGCGGCGCTCGCCGGAGCTGTCGATCAAGGGCGTGGAGATGCTCAAGTTCGCCGATTACGTGCACTCGCTCTACGTGCCGACCAACCTGAACCTGATCCGCATCAAGCCGCTGCGCGGCACCGCATTGATCGTGATCGAGCCAAAACTGGTGTTCGCCTGCGTGGACACCTTCTTTGGCGGTGACGGACGTTTCCCGGTGAAGATCGAAGGGCGCGAGTTCACGCCCACCGAAATGCGCGTGATTCAACTGCTGCTCAAGAGTGCGTTTTCCGACCTGGCCGAAGCCTGGGGGCCGGTGATGCCGCTGGACTTCGAATACCTCAACTCCGAGGTCAACCCGCATTTCGCCAACATCGTCGCGCCCAGCGAGATTCTGGTGGTGTCGAAGTTCACCGTCGACCTCGATGGCGCCGAGGGCGAGATCCACATCGTCATGCCCTACGGGATGATCGAGCCGATCCGTGAGCAGCTTGACGCCGGCCTGCAATCTGACCGTGGCGACCGCGACGAACGCTGGACCGCCAACCTGCGCGCGCAAATTCAGGACGCGATCGTGGAAATGTCGACCCAGCTCGATGCGCCCAGCATCACCCTGCGGCAACTGCTGGCGCTCAAGCCCGGCGATGTGATTCCCATCGAAATGCCCGATCTGCTGGACCTGTGCGTCGACGGCCTGCCGGTATTCACCGGCTCGCTGGGTGTTTCGCACGGCAAGCACGCCTTGAAGATCGATCACGCAGCACGCCGCGAACCCCCTGCCAAAGCCGCCTGACCGGAGTCTGTCCATGCCCCAAACCCTGTCCCAACCCGACGCCCAGCGCGCCGAAATGCCCAACCTGGAGTCGCAGCCCAAGGGCGGTGATCACGACGTCAACCTCGACGTGATTCTCGACGTCACCGTCACCCTGGCCATCGAGGTCGGCCGCGCGCGCATTCCCATCCGCAACCTGCTGCAGCTGTCGCAGGGCTCGGTGGTGGAGCTGGAGCGCCAGGCCGGTGAGCCGCTGGATGTGTACGTCAATGGCACGCTCATCGCCCACGGTGAAGTGGTGATGGTCAACGAGAAATTCGGCGTGCGCCTGACCGATGTGGTCAGCCCGGCCGAGCGCATTCGCAAACTCCGCTGATGGAGACGCTCCCCGCCAGCCCCGGCTTCGGCCACGTGCTGCAGATGCTGGCCGCACTGGTGGTCGTGGTCGGCATCATTCTCGGCGCCAGTTTCGTGCTGAAACGCTTTCGTCTGATGCCCCAGGGCAACGGTGCGATTCAGGTCAAGGCGGTGCGCGCCCTCGGCGCCCGCAGCCAGTTGGTGCTGGTTGAAGTGGCGGGTGAACAGATTCTGCTGGGCGTCACGCCCGGCCAGATCACCCGCCTGAGTGCCGAGCAACCAGCCCCCAGCGCGTTTGCGCAACAACTGGAGGGCGTGCGATGACCCGCGTTGCCGCCCTGTTTGCCGCTCTGTGTGCCTTACTGCTGCTGCCCGGTGCGGTGCTGGCGCAGGCCACGCTGCCCGAAATTCCGGCCTTGACCATGACGCCCACCGCCGACGGTGGCGCGCAGTGGTCCTTGAGCCTGCAGGTGCTGGCGGCGATGACGCTGTTGTCGGTGCTGCCGGCGCTGCTGATGTCCACCACCGGCTTCGCCCGCATCATCATCGTGCTGGCGCTGCTGCGGCAGGCGCTGGGCACGCAGAGCACGCCGTCCAACCCCATTCTCATTGGCCTGGCGCTGCTGCTCACCGGTTTCGTCATGCAGCCCACCTTCGAGCGCGCCTGGAACGAAGGCGTGGGTCCCTATCTGGACGGCACCCTGCCGCTCGACGAGGCCGCACCGGGCGCGGCCGCGCCGCTGCGCGACTTCATGCTGCGCCAGACCCGTGACAGCGACCTGCTGATGTTCGCCGAGCTGGGCGGTCATGGCGACGGCTTCGCCGAACCGGCGGACGTGCCCCTCACCGTGCTGGCCGCGGCGTTTCTCACCAGTGAACTGAAGACCGCGTTCCAGATCGGTTTTCTGCTGTTCATCCCCTTCGTCATCATCGACCTGGTGGTGGCGAGCGTGTTGATGAGCCTCGGCATGATGATGCTGTCGCCGATGATGATCTCGCTGCCCTTCAAGCTGATGCTGTTCGTGCTGGTGGACGGCTGGACTCTGGTGGCGGGCAGCCTGGTCGGCAGCTTCGTGTCGTGACGCCGGAAGACGTTCTCACCGTCGGTCGTTCGGCGCTGGAAGTGGGCGTGCTGCTCGGTGCGCCGCTGCTGCTGGCCGCGCTGGCCTCGGGGCTGCTCATCGGCCTGTTCCAGGCGGCAACGCAGATCAACGAGATGACCCTGTCGTTCATCCCCAAGGTGCTGGCGGTGGCGGCGGTGGCGGTGCTGGCAGGGCCGTGGATGCTGCGCATCATCGTCGACTACACCCGCGCGCTGATCCTGTCGATTCCCGCCTGGGTGAACTGAGGTGGGGGAACTCGGCGCCGTTACCATTGCCCTCTGGGGCTCGCTGGTGCAGGCCAGTTGGGTGCTGGTGCGGGTCAGCGCCTTCGTGGTGACCGCGCCGGTGCTGGGCGCGCGGGCCGCGCCCGGACGCATCCGCCTGATGCTGGCCGTGGTGCTGACGCCGCTGATCGCGATCAGCGTGCCGCCGGTGGAGCCGCCGGCGCTGTTCGGCAGCCTCTGGTGGCTGATGATGATCATCAACGTGGCGGTGGGGCTGATGCTGGGCCTGTTGCTGCAACTGCTGTTCGAAGCGCTGATGCTCTCCGCAGAGATGATCAGCGCCCTGGCGGGCCTGTCGTTCGCCCAGGTGAATGACCCGATGCGCGGCACCACCTCGCCGGTGCTGGGGTCGATGCTCACCGCGTTCGCCAGCCTGCTGTTTCTGGCCATGGACGGTCATCACGCGCTGATCCGCCTGCTGTGGCTGAGCTTCACGGCGGTGCCGATGGCCGGCCAATGGGCCGGGCCACCGTGGATGGCGCTGGCGGGCCTGCTGGTGCCGATGCTGGAGGCCGGCATCAGTCTGGCGCTGCCGGTGCTGGCCAGTCTGCTCACGGTGCAATTGGGATTCGGTCTGGTCAGCCGCGCCGCGCCGGCACTCAACCTGTTCGCGATTGGCCTGCCCGCCGCGCTGCTGGCGCTGCTGCTGCTGCTGTGGCTGTGGCTGCCCGAGATGGGCGCGCCGCTGTCGGCGTACTGGGCCGCAATGTTTGAACACATCGGCGCCGCCCTGCAGGCCGCGCCATGAGTGAAGCCGAAGGCGGCGGCGAACGCACCGAAGCCCCGACCCAGAAAAAAATCGACCAGTCGCGTGAGCAGGGGCAGATCGCCCGCTCGCGTGAGCTGTCGCAGGCGCTGGTGACGATCTTTGGCGCATTGGCGTTGTTGCTGCTGGGCGGCCAGGTGCTGGCCGAGCTGTCCGGCTTCATGGCCGACAGCCTGGGCGCGGTGGGTCAGCGCGATGCCCAGCCGGCGCGGGCCATCGGCACGGCCTTGCTGCACGTGATGGGCATCGTCGGCCTGCTGGTGCTGGTGCCGTGGCTGGCGTCGCTGATCGCGCCTTCGCTGATCGGCGGGCTGATGGTGTCCGGCAAGGGCATCATCCCCGACCTGAGCAAGCTCGACCCGATCAAGGGCTTCGCGCGGCTGTTCTCGGCGCAGGCGGCCGCCGAGCTGGGCAAGGCGCTGGGCAAGATGCTGTTGATCGGCGGGCTGGTGCTGGCCTACATCGCCGCCAATCTCGACCGCTTGCTGGGCCTTGCCCACGTCCCGCTGGCGGCGGCGCTGGCCGAAACCGGCCGCATGCTCATGGAGGTGCTGCTGATGGGCCTGGTGGGCCTGGCGCTGGTCGCGGCCGCCGATGTGCCGTTCCAGCTCTGGAACCACGGTCGTCAATTGAAGATGTCGCGCGATGAAATCAAGCGCGAAATGTTTGAATCCGAAGGCCGCCCCGAAGTGAAGGCCAAGCGCCGCCAACGGGCCATGGAACTGTCCCGAGGCCGCATGCTGGAGGCGGTGGCCAGCGCCGATGTGGTGATCACCAACCCGACGCATTTCGCGGTGGCGCTGCGTTACGACGCAACGCGCATGGCCTCGCCCGAGGTGGTCGCCAAGGGCGCCGACGAGGTGGCGGCCGCGATTCGCGAACGGGCGGTGCAACACGCCGTGCTGCGGGTGGAATCACCGCCGCTGGCGCGCGCCCTGTTCCGCAGCACCGAGGTGGGTCGGGCCGTGCCCCCGGAGCTGTTCACCGCGGTGGCGCAGATTCTGGCCTGGGCCTACCGCATCAAGGCCGGCGCGCACGATCCCGCGCCGGTGCCCGAGGTGCCCGAGCCCCTGGGCCGCCCGTTCGACGATTGATCGAATGATTGAAACGCAGGGCCGGTGCGGTGGGTGGATCAGCCCGTCTCGCCAATTGCCGCCAACGCGGGCTGGTACGGCAGCCCCAGGCCCTGGGCCACCGCAGGGTGGGTGATGGCGCCGCGATGCACGTTCAGCCCGGCGCGCAGGTGGGCATCGGCGTGCAGCGCCTGTCGGTAACCCTGGTTTGCCAGCCGCAGCAGGTAGGGCAGGGTGGCGTTGGTCAGCGCCAGCGTGCTGGTGCGCGCCACGGCCCCGGGAATGTTGGCGACGCAGTAATGCACGATGCCCTCTTCCACATAGGTGGGGTTTTGGTGGGTGGTGGCGCGTGAGGTTTCGAAGCAGCCGCCCTGGTCGATGGCGACATCGACCACCACCGAGCCCTCACGCATCTGCCCGAGCATCGCGCGGCTGACCAGCTTGGGCGCGGCCGCCCCCGGCAGCAGCACCGCCCCAATCACCAGATCGGCGTGGCAGACGCTGTGCTCCAGGGCCTCGCGGGTGGCGTAGACGGTCTTCAGGCGGCCGTCGAACAGGGTGTCCAGTTCGTTGAGGCGGCGCGGCGCGGTGTCCAGAATAGTGACCGAGGCGCCCATGCCCACGGCGATGCGCGCCGCGTTGTAGCCGACCACGCCGCCGCCGATGACCGCCACCTCGGCGGGCGCCACCCCCGGCACGCCGCCGAGCAGAATGCCGGCGCCGCCCTGGGCTTTTTCCAGTGCATGGGCGCCGGCCTGCACCGACAGCCGGCCCGCAACCTCGCTCATCGGCGTCAACAGCGGCAGGCCGCCTTGCGGGCTGGTCACGGTTTCGTAGGCGATGGCCACGCAGTCTGCCGCCAGCAGGCCGCGCGCCTGCACCGGGTCGGGCGCCAGATGCAGATAGGTGAACAGCACCTGCCCCGGCCGCAGCATCGCGCACTCGGCGGGCTGGGGCTCCTTGACCTTGACGATCAATTCGGCGCGGGCGAACACGGAGGCCGCGTCGGGCGCGATTCGGGCGCCAGCCTGCTCATAGGCCGAGTCGGCGATGCCACTGCCGACGCCCGCGCCGGTCTCGATCAGCACCTCGTGGTGGTGGGCGACCAGCTCGCGTACGCCGGCCGGCGTCAGCCCGACGCGGTATTCGTGGTTCTTGATCTCCCGGGGAACGCCGATGCGCATGGCCCTGTCCGTTGATGGGTGAGCCGTGAGCATGTCACCGTTCGGCGCAAGGCCGCGTTAACGATTGCACGTGCAGGCGCTTGGGCGCCGGGGCCGCGACATCGGTCCGGTCCCAGGCACCGTGTCGGGGTTAAAGTGGCGCGGCGGGCGGGGCGGCCGGTGTGCGCCGCGGCTGCTGTCGTCAAAACCAATCGCCATTGCATGGAGCCTTATGAGCGCAATTTTATTGACGCCCACCTGGTCGGGCGACCGCGACCACTTCGCGTTGCTGCGCCAGACCCTGGCCCGTTCGGGCCTTGCCGATGTGCCGCATCAGGTGGTGGTGCAGACCGAAGACGAGGCGGCGTTCCGGCCCTTCGTGGAGGGCGCCGTGTCGCTGCAGACCACGGCCGAGGTTCTGCCCGGGCCCATCGAGGCAAGGCGCCAACAGGCACGACGCCACAGCGCCCGACTTGGCGTCTGGGGCACCCGCATGGCGGGCAGTCTGGCCTTGCGGGCGGGGGGATTTCCCCAGTGGACCCGCTACACCGGCTGGCATGTCCAGCAGATCAGCAAGCTGGCGGCTGCGGCGGCCAGCCCCGTCGACACCGTGGTGGTGGTCGACTGCGACGTGGCCGTGTTGCCCGGTGCCGGCCTTGCCGACTTTGTCGACGCCCAGGGCCGCATCGTCTGCCTGCATCGTCAGGCACCCGCTTCGGCCATGGGCACCAAGCAGCGGCGCTGGTGCACCCAGGCGCACGCCCTGCTGCAGCAGCCCATGCCCAGCTCGGGCCTGCTCGACACCTCGTTCGACACGCCGTTCGTTTTTCATGCGCCCACGGTGCGGCGCTTCTTCGCGTATCTGGAACAACGCCACGACCAGCCGTGGTGGCAGGTGCTGCTGTCGCAACCGGTGCGACGCTGGTCGGAGTTCGCCAGCTATCGGTTGTTCCTGCGCCACCACGTGCCCGCCGAGCAGGTGCAGTGGCGCATCACCGACCGGCTCATCCAGCCCATCTACAACGAACCGACGCCCGCTGCGGTGGCGCAGCGCTTCAGTGAGCTGATGGCCGTGCCGGGCACGCACTACACCACGATTCATACGCAGTCCGGCGGCAAACGGCTGTGGGGCGCCGACGCCTATGCGCCGCTGCTGCTGGCGCAGCTGGACGCGGCGCGCGGCGCTTGAATCCGAAGCAGCCGGCCGGCTATTCCGGCGGCGTCCAGCCCTCGCGCACCCGCAGGAAACGCGCGAATCGGGGAATGCCCTTGTCGGTGAGGCCGTTGTAGCGATACGTGACCCAGGTGCCGACCGGCGGCGGATCGGCACGCTGGGCGTCGCTGAAACCGCTGCCGAGGGCGAAGCGGATGCCCTCGGGGGTCTCGACCTCGAGCGCGCCCATCTGGCCGGTGTATTTGCCCCGGCCGGGCCGGTAGCCAATGACCCGCGCTTCGGCATCATCGTGAGGCTTGAGCTTGAGCAGGTCATCGCTGCGGCCGGCGCGGTAGCGGGCCTGGCCGTGGTGCAGCATCAGCCCTTCGCCGCCCCCACGGACGACCGCGTCCAGGTGCTGCATGAGTTTAGCTTCGTCGGCCACCCGAAACTGGCGCACCGGCTGCAACCACGGCAGGTTCAGCGGTGCCAGCAGCGCGCGCATGGCCTGCACCCGCGCATCGAACGGGCCGCCATGTTCGGGCAGGTCAAACACCCTGAACTGAACGTCGCGCCAGTCGGCATCGTCCGGCGGGTGGCGCCGGACGATGCCCGACACCCGCTCGAAGTCGCCGCGCCCGGTCCACAGTTCCCCGTCCATAGGCACCCGCGGCCAGCCTGCGGTGTACCAGTCGGGCGGGGTGATGACATGCCCGCCACGCGTCCAGAGCTGCGCGCCATCCCAGCGGCCGCGCACGCCGTCCAGCTTTTCACTGACCCAGTACTCGGCAACGCGCAGGCCGGGCGCGTACACCTTCGCGTTCATCACCGCAGGCGGCTGCGGCGGGGCCTCGGCAAAGCCAACCGCCGCGTGCAGCAACGCGAGCGATAGCAGCAGTCGCAACATGAACAAGGGTGACACCTGATTGTTCACACCATTTCTCCGAATCATCCCCTTTCTCTTTTGGCGGACGCCCCCGGCGCGCGGATCTGATTGGCCGTTGCATGCGCCGCTCCAGCTTTGGCAATTAATTGTCAGCCATCAGTGGCCGAGCCATACTTTGACTTCTGAGTCGTGCGTGTTCCCGATCTGCACACCCGGCGAAAGGGATAAGAACGGTGCAGCGTCCTCCACGCGATGCAGTAAAGGGTGCATTTTCCTTGGCCACTTCCTCGCGTTTTCTTAATTCAACGGCAGGCCCCTCAACCGCAGTTACCAAGGCGGCGAACAAGCAGATTGCCCAAGGAGCAATAAAATTGACCGTCCTAAAATCGAGGTTGATTGGTCCTATTGGGCTTTGAAGCCATTTACATCCCGGGAAAAAACGAACTAGATCCTTGTCTCCAAGGTTTGAAGGTGGTTCTATGTCGGTTCGCAACGCGCGCTCTTGATTGCTCTGATGTCTTAGATAAGCAGCGCGTGTAAGCGCGTCCGGTGGAGGCCCCACCGGGGCGAAACGTACTTGAGCGGCTTGTTAGAAGTCATACTCGAAGTTTTCGACAAAACTGGATAGCCTCTGGGCAGTGCACCAGTTCAGCACCATGCAGATCTCTGCTAGCCTCCCATAAAAATCGAAACTCATTCTGATTCGCATAGCGAAGCGGTTTCACAAAGTATTTGGCGGAAGTTATCATCTTGGCAGTTTCATCAGAAATACTGAATCGATCAATTTCTCGCGCGCTGGATCCGATTATTGCCTTAATTGGACTGTATTCGCACATGGCATAAAGTGAGCTACTGGATCCAACGCTTTTCTGGATGGCCTTTGCAAACCCATATGGGTCATCGATTATGAAGCCGCTGTCGTAGCCGAACGAATCACTTAGTGTCACGTTTTCTGTTGCAGAAGTGGCGCAAAAAACGTAGTTTTCAAATCCCGACCCGTAGTTTCCTGCAACGAAGCCCCAGTCCGCTTTAGCGATCGCCGTAACTATTCCTTCTTGCTTATCACCGACTTCGGCATGGTCGTACGACGCATAGTAATTGAATGACCCTAGCTGCAATGTTCCATTGCGAAAGAAATGATCTACATGGCAACTTTTGGCCAGCTTGATGATGGGTCGTTCCGGCAGCTCCATTAATCTTATCTGAGTTTCCGCAACTGGCTCAATTCTCTCGAAAGTCTCCAGAACGGATTGACTGTGGAAATCAGATAGGAGCCACCTCAGAAGCAGCTCCTGTTGTTCAGTGTTTAGCGCCCCCTCTCTCCAAAGGTGCTTGTATAGGCGAAATGTTCCTGGCGGCATTCGAGTTCTATGTCTCTGCTGTGCCCTAAGGTTAGGTCACTTAAATGCTAATGCCTAAGCTGACCCGACCCCGCGCATTAGCGAAGTGGAGGCGTGGGGTCGGGTGCAGCGCCTTGTTGGGTGGCGCGGAGCCTGCTGCTGATGTCCGTGACCCTTGGATCATTGAGTACGCTACGCCGAAAGTGAAAAAGTTGCCCATTACTGTGCTTGGAAAAATGTCCTAACTCGGCGACGACCTCAATGGGAATTAGGCCGGCATATGAAACAGAGAATGTAGGCGAGTAAATAACCGCTGCCAAGACATCGAAGGGGCGTGATGCGAGATTGCGCATGATGCCGAGTTGCACCGATTTGTTGTGTTCAGTTGGGCGCCGACCCTTGATCTGGTAGCGAACCCCTGCCGCATCTGTTGCGTCATGGCCTGCGGCAGATTGGGCAAGGATGCTGAGGCCGAGAGCGCGAGCAACTAGAAATTCCGTGCAGTCTGCGATGGGATTGTTTGAGCTACGGACGATGCCGCGTGACCGTAGCTCCTCCATGAGGCTGGCATAGGCCAGAAGTAACTCCCCGTCTTTTAGATCGCTCCAGTCCTTCACATAGCCAACCGACTAGATTTAGCCCGCTTGCGGCCGTAATAATTCGGCGGCGTAACGCCGAATCGACACACGCAAGTTTCTGATTCAGCGTGGTTATGAAAAGTCATGACTGCCGAAATGCTTCCGGTGACGATCGCCGTCGTGACCAAGCCAAAGCTGCACGATCAGGTCAGTGTTGCAGTACGCGTTGGGGGCTACACCTTGCGCACTGAGCAAGCCTATGTGGCGTAGTGCCGCAGATTTATTCTGTTTCATGGCAAGCAGGCCTGAGGCAGTTTGGGCATTCTTGTCACACTTGGCGACTGATCGCAATGTAATGCCGGTCAACGCAGAATCAGGCCAAGGCTGCGGTGCATTTATCCGGTGCCTGAGCGGGTGAGACGTGAGTGGGTGCCCGTCGCGGTATGCGGTCGTTGCCGGCTGCTGAAGCGAGCCGCGTCGGGTTGGTCCCCTCGCTGATTCTGCCGTTGGTCGGTGGTTCGGCTTCGGGCACAGGCGGCGCCTGATACGGCGGTCGCAGCATGGGCATACGGCTTCGACAGGCGTGCGTCCCCCATTTCACGCGGCCCGCGCAGGGTAAAGTGCGGCCGTCGGCCGACGCTGGCAGTGCCCATCCGGGCGTGCAGCCTTTAGCATTCGGCCCCTACGCCGCCACCCCCTGCAATCGCCCATGTCCCTTCTGCTCTGGCTTGCCGTGTTTTCTGCCATTTGTCTGCCGGGCGCCGTGGTGCTGGCCTGGGCGCGGCACCGGGGCTGGCCGCCGTGGACCAGCTTGGCGACCGGCATTGCCATGGTCTGCACGGTGCTGTTCACGGTGGAGCACGCGGTGGGGCTAGGCAATTTGCGGGCGCTGGGCGGTCTGCTGTTATTGGCCAGCGCCGGGCTGGCCGTGGGCGGGGCGCGACAAGGCTGGTTTGATCGCGGGCTGTTGCTGATCAGCCTGCCGTTCTTCGCGGCGGTGGCGGTCGGGCTGCTGTGGCGCGGCAGTTATCCCAGCCTGTTTCCCAGCGCCGAGCGCTTGACCGACCTGTACTTCATCGTCAATTACCTTGAGGGCACGCAACTGCCGCCGGTGGATCACTGGATGCCGCCGTACGCCTTCGATTTTTACTACGCGCTGCAGCATTACGGCGCGGCGCTGATGGCGCGGCTGTTCGGGCTGAGCCCGGGCGGGGCCTACAACGTGGCCTTCGTGCTGCTGATGGCGCTGACGCCGGTGCTGACCTGGGAGCTGGCGCGGCGCCAGGGGCTGGCGCGGGGCTATGCGGTGTTGCTGCTGGCGGTGCTGATGGTGGGCGGCACGGGCGCCAGTGTCTGGACGCGGCTGGTGGCCACCAACACCGAGGCCAAGGCCGACAACGTGAATGTGTACGACCGCATGGCCGGCTCGGCGCGCTTCATCGGCAACTACGACCAGCGCATCAACACGCCGCTGGGGCTGCGGCTGTTCGGCCACACCATCACCGAGGGCCGCGAGTGGCAGGAGCTGCCGCTGGAAACCTTTGGTTATCAGTTCTACATCGGTGATTACCACCCGCCGATCTCGGGGTACTTCTTGCTGGCGCTGGCGCTGTCATTGATGTGGGCGGCGCAGTCGGAGGCGCGCAAGACCGGTACGCGACTGGCGCTGGCCGGGCTGGCGGCGGCCACCGTGCCGCTGACGATTGCCGCGCACGCCTGGATCTTTCCGTTGCACGCGGTCATGGTCGGGGTCTGGGGGCTGACCCAGGCCGGCATCGCCTGGCGTGGGGGTGACCGGGCGCTGGCCGGACACTGGGTGATGGCGCTGGTGCTTGGCGGATTGGCGGTGATGGTGCTGCTGTTGCCGTTTCTGGCCGGATTCTCCAGCCGCAGCCTCAGCACCCCGGTGGCCTGGGTGACCGCGCAGCAGCACACGCCGCTGGTGTCATTTCTGGCGCTGATGATGCCCATTCTGGTGGTGCTGGGCCTGTCGGCCTTTGCGCCCAGGCACCTGCGCAGCTTCGTCTGGCCGGTGGCGGCGGTGCTGGGGCTGGCGCTGGTCGCCTCCGAGTTCATCTACATCGACGACCTGTCTGGCGGGCGCCACGAACGCACCAACACCACCATGAAGTGGTGGGGCTGGATCTGGGTGGGCACGCTGATCGCCGTCGCGCCGGCGGTGATGATGAGCCCGAAGCGCTGGGTGCGCGGCGTCAGCGCCGCAGCGCTGGCACTGACGCTGTTCTACGTGATCGACATCGTCAAGTTCATCAGCAACACCACCCAGCCCGACCTGATGCAGCTGCACGGGGATGGCATTTACCGGCGTGATGCCGGCGGCCCGGCGATCATCGATGCGCTGAAAGTGGCGCCGCGCGGCGTGGTGCTGGAGCGGGTCGCCAAGTACGCCTATGACGACGGCACGGCCTACAGCATGCTGGCCGGGCAGCCGGTGTTTCTGGGCTGGCCGCTGCATGAAGTGACCTGGCGCGGGCAGTTGCCGGAGATCTGGTCGCGGCACAAGGCCATGGGCGAAATCTTTGAGGGCACCCACGCCGATCCGGTGCCGTACCTGCTGGCGCACGACGTGCGCTACATCGTCTGGAGCTGGCGCGAAGCCCACCACAAACCCGAGGCGCGCGAGGTGCTGGACCGGCAGTTGGCCTCGCACTATCAATGGCGTGAACTGGCGCGCTGGGGCGACCGGCCGCTGGGCCTCTGGACGCGCCGCGAGTGAAGGCTCTGGGCGGGTTTCTGTCGGTAGGGCTGGTCTCGACGGCGCTGCACTATGCGGTGATGACCGTGGCCATCGAAGCGCTGGGGGCGCCGGTGGTGCTGGCCGCCGCGACCGGTTTTCTGGCCGGCGCGGCACTCAACTACATGCTCAACCGGCGTTTCAGCTTCGCCAGCCAGCGGCCGCACCGGCAGGGCCTGCCGCGGTTTGCGCTGATGGTGTCGGTCGGTGTGCTGCTCAACAGCCTGCTGCTGGCTTTGGGGCTGCACCTGGGGCTGCATTACCTGCCCGCGCAGGTCGTCGCCACCGGGGGGGTGATGGGCTTCAACTTCGCCTGCATGAAATACTGGGTCTTCAACTCCACTCCACCGGAACGCCGTGGCTGATCCAGATTCCATGCGCCCCCTGCAGCGACTGACCGTCATCGTGCCCGTGTTCAACGAAGCGGCGGGGCTCCCGGCGTTCTGGGCGCGCATTTCAGCGGTGCTCGACACCCTGGCCGACACCGTGACCGGCGAACTGCTGTTCATTGACGACGGCAGCCGTGACGACAGCCTGGCGGTCATTCAGGCGCTGGCGATGCGCGATGCGCGGGTCGGTTACCTGGCGCTGTCGCGCAATTTCGGCAAGGAAATTGCCATGAGCGCCGGCCTGGACTTTGCCGACGGTGACTGGGTGGTGCTGATCGACGCCGACCTGCAGGACCCGCCAGAGCTGATTCCCACCCTGCTCGCCAAGGCGCGCGAAGGGTTCGACACGGTCTACGCCCGGCGCGCCGCGCGGCTGGGCGAGGGCCTCACCAAGCGCGCCACGGCGTCGGTGTTCTACCGGCTGATGGGGCGCTTGAGCCGGCGGGTGGAAATTCCCGCCGACACCGGCGACTACCGCGTCATCAGCCGCCGTGCCGTGCTGGCGCTGCGGCAGATCAAGGAGCGCAACCGCTTCATGAAGGGCCTGTTCGCGTGGATTGGTTTCCCCAGCGCGGCGGTGACCTATGTGCGGGATCCGCGCAGCGAGGGTGTCAGCAGCTTCAGCCTGTGGCGGCTGTGGAATTTCGCACTCGACGGCATCACCAGCTTCTCGACCGCGCCGCTCAAGTTGGCCACCTATGCCGGCATGCTGGTGGCGATGCTGGCATTCGTTGCCGGGGGCTTCATCATTCTCAAGACGCTGATCTACGGCGACCCCGTGCCGGGGTTTCCCACCCTGATGGTGACCCTGCTGTTCTTCAGCGGCCTGCAACTGCTGTTCATCGGGGTCATCGGCGAGTATCTGGCGCGGCTGTTCGACGAGGCCAAGCAGCGCCCGCTGTACCTGCTGAAAGACCAGAAAGTCGCCGGCGTGCGTCAGCCGACGACGACAGCCGCGCCAGCGGTCACTCAAAGCCGATCAACGGTTGCGCCGACCACGCAAGATTTCTGATCCAGGGCCGAAACAGGGTTTGACCGTCACCTTCCCCTTCGACGGCACACCCTCACCCCGGATCGCCGGGGTTTTCAACCCGGAGATGGAACATGCAAGTCATCAACACCAACGTCATGTCGCTCAACGCCCAGCGCAACCTGTCTGGCAGTAGCGAAGCCCTCGCTACGTCACTGCAGCGCCTGTCTTCAGGCCAGCGCATCAATAGCGCCAAGGACGACGCCGCAGGTCTGGCCATTGCCAACCGTTTCACCACGCAGATTCGCGGCATGGACCAGGCGGGCCGCAACGCCAACGACGCCATCAGCCTCACGCAGACCGCTGAAGGCGCGCTGGTGGAAGTCAGCAACAACCTGCAACGCATCCGCGAACTGGCGGTGCAGTCCCGCAATGCCACCAACAGCCAAACCGACCGTGACGCGCTCAATGCTGAAGCCACGCAGTTGCTGAGTGAAATCAACCGCGTCGCCGAGCAGACCAGCTTCAACGGTGTGAAGTTGCTCGACGGCAGCTTCTCCAACCAGAGTTTCCAGGTCGGTGCCGACGTGGGCCAGACCATCGACGTCACCTCCATCGTCGACGCCACCACCGCCAACCTGGGCAGCTATGGCCGCGCCACGGTGACCTCGGTGGCCGCAGCTGACTTCACCGACGTGCTCGCAGCGGGCGATGTCACCATCAACGGTGTCAACCTCGAAGCCATGGGCGCGGCAGCGTCAGCCAGCGAACGCTCCGAGCAGCTGATGACGGCGATCAACAAGACCTCTGGTGAATCGGGTGTGTACGCCATCAAGGACACCAACAACACGATCTCGCTGGTGTCGACCACCGATGACATCGTGGTGGCCTTTGCAGGCGCAGGCGACACGGGCAGCACCGGTTTGACTGCGGCCACCACGGCGCGCGCCACCACCACGGGTATTTCCACGGTGGACATCTCCAGCGTGGCCGGTGCGGACGCAGCGATGCAGGCGATGGACTCGGCGCTGCAGTCGATCAACTCCACCCGTGCAGACCTCGGTGCGCTGCAAAACCGGTTCAGCTCGGTGGTCAGCAACCTGCAGACCAGCAGCGAAAACCTCTCGGCTTCACGCAGCCGCATCATGGACACCGACTTTGCCAAGGAAACGGCCAGCCTCACCCGCGCCCAGATCCTGCAGCAGGCCGGCACCGCGATGCTCTCGCAAGCCAACTCTGCGCCGCAGGGCGTGCTGTCCCTGCTCCGCTAACCGGAGGCGCCATCAGCGCGAAGGCGGGGGTTTCCCCGCCTTCGCCTTGGCGATGAGACATGGACGCTTCCACCGATCTGGCCACGTTGTTGGGCCGCGTATTTTCACCGTCCGGGGCGAGCAGCCCGCGGACGGTTTCGGCGTCATCGCCGTCGTTGCAAGGAGGGCAGGCGATAGAGCCGCTCCCCCCGCAGCGACTGGAGCAGGTGCTAGAGGAGGCCAATACCGAGCTGAAAGCCCGGCAGACCGGCCTTCGGTTCATTCAGCAGGACGCCCTGCCACGACCGGTGATTCAGATCATCGACGAGGCCAGCGGTGAGGTGTTACGACAAATTCCCAACGAAGCTGCCGTGCGCATCGCCCAGGCCCTCACCGGTCTGTTGGTCGATCAGCAGGCCTGAGGAGCAACGACATGTCGGATCTTTCCTTTGGTGGTGTGGGCAGTGGCCTCGACATTGCCGGCATCGTTAACCAGTTGGTGTCGGCCGAGCGCAGCGGTACGGATGCCCGCATCAACCGCACGCTCTCACAATCGAATGCGCAGATTTCCGCGCTCGGCAATTTTCGCGCGGCGGCAGATGCCTTGCAGCGCCAGGTCACCGACTTGACCAAAACCGGCCTCACCCAATTTGCCGCGACGGTGCAGAAGGATTCGCCGTTCTCGGCCACCGCAAGCGACAAGGCCCAGGCCGGGACCTATGCCGTTACCGTGCAGCAAAAGGCCCTGTCGCAGAGTCTTCGCAGTGGCGCCTTCGCGGCTGCGGACACCCCAGTTGGCACTGGCACCTTGCGCATCGGCATGGGCGAAGGATCGTTTGATATCGAATTGACCGACGGCGACAACGCGCTGTCGGCGGTGGCCAACGCCATCAATCGGGCGCCCGGCAACACGGGCGTCAATGCCCGCGTAGTGGTGGCCGACGGCGGCGCGCATCTCATTCTCAGTAGCCGCAATGCCGGGTCTGACAATGCAATGACGATTGAGGTGATTGGCGGGGCAGGGGGCTTGGACGCCCTGCAGTATCTCGGCGTTCCGGGCGATGGCTTCACCCAGACACAGGCCGCACAAGACGCGGTCATCGAGGTTGATGGGCTTACCATCACTCGCAGCAGTAACAGTTTTGACGACGTGATTCCCGGCGTCAGTCTGCGCATCAACGAGCAAAATCCGGGTGAGGCGTTCAATATCACCGTGAGCCCCGATTTGGACAAGACCGTCTCGCGGCTGACCTCGCTGGTCAGCGCCTACAACGCGACGATGGGCATCGCCCGCAACCTCACGCGCTACGACCCGGCCACCCGCCAGGCCGGTGCGTTGCAAGGCGACGCGACCTTGCGCGGCGCCAGCTCGGCGCTGCGCAATGCGCTCAATGGCAGCATGGAGGGCAATGCCTTGCAGACCATGGCGTCCATCGGCTTCAACAGTGCCACCGATGGAACCATCACCCTCGACGAGACCAAGCTCCGGTCGATGCTGACTGACCAACCCGAAGCGGTTGAGCGACTGCTGAGTGGCGACGGCGGACTGGCCTCGCGCATGACCGAGGCCCTCAATGGCTATCTGGGCGACGAAGGCCGGTTGGCGGCCAAACGCAGCAGCCTGGATGCCCGCGTCAAGATGGCCAACGCTGACCAGGTGAATCTCGACCGGCGCATGGATCAGGTGCGGGCCGGTTTGGAGCGTCAATTCAACGCACTTGACACGCTGGTCGGGCAGATGACGTCCACCAGTAGTTTCCTCAACGCACAGCTGTCGAGATTGCTGTAATCAGGCCATACCGGGCTCAAGTCCCCGCGTTTGTGGCCGATACAGAGAACAGACTAATCAGGAGACGAAGCGCCATGTCGCATGCCGCCACCCTTGCCGCCTTCGCCGGCGCCGGCCCTCTCGCACAGGCCGAGGCGATGTCGCCGCACCGGCAGATTGAACTGCTGATGGGCGGGTTGTTGACCCGCGTGGCGCGGCTGCGTCATGCGCTGCGCCAGGCGCAACCGCAGGCCCGCCGGGATGACGCTGATCGGGCGCTGGCCATCCTGGCCTATCTGCGCGCCATTCTCGATCCGCGTGGAGATGCCGAACTGGTTGCGCGGCTTGACACGTTGTACCGCTACTGCGAATCGCGCATCCTGGTGGCCTGCTCGCAGCGTGACGAAAGCGCACTGTTGGAGGTGACCTCGCTAATCACCGACATCAAACAGGCCTGGGACGGCATCGCGCCCAACCAGGCGGTCGCGGCATGAGCACCGAGGCTCCTGCCGTTGCGGTGGCTGCGCTGAGTCGTGCGGTGAGCCAGCTGGAAGCGGCCGCTGCCAACGAAAACTGGGATGAAGTCTCCGAGCAATTGATGCGACAGCGCCGCTTCATGGAGCAATGGTTACCGCGCTGCGAGTCGCTCTCGGCCGACGTACGCGCGGCGCTGCATGACATTCTCAGCCGCTACCATGCCGTGCTGTACGCGCTTGAAGCCGCACGGGAGCGCGTAAGGCAACTGCTGCTGCGGCCCCCGCCGGCGCTCAGCGCCCGCGAACGCGCCTACCTTGAGGCCTGAGCCCATGGCCACCACCACAACGACAACGACAACCGAACCCCACGACCCCGCGCCCGGCGTGAGCTGCACCGTGCTGGTGCCGGCCGATTGCCAGCCGGGCGCGCACGGCGACGACACCGCCGCGCTGGCGCTGATTCGCCTGTTGGGTCTGGAAGCGCTGCAGGCCGATCGGTCGCCGACCCAAGATGCGCACATCGGCACCGCCGACTGGCGCACCCAGGCGCAGCTCGACCTGGCGCTGGACGCCCTGCGTGAATTGCAGCGTCACCTGATGCCGCTGCCGGCAACGCGCACCCTGAGCCTGTCGCCGGGCCATGTGCAGGTGCCGCGCGACGCCGATGACTGGCCCGCCTTGCTCGCCCCCGGCGCCACCGGATGGCTGCGCCTGTGGCTCGACATGCGCATGCCACAGCCGATTCTGTTGCCGGTCATGGGTGCCGCGCGCGGGTTTGACCTGTGCCCGGTGGCCACCGAACTGGACGCGGCGGTGGAGTCCCTGATCTTCCGTCTGCACCGCCGTGAGATCGCCCGCCACCGGCGCGTTGCGGCGCCCGCGCCGGTGCGCTAAAACAAAGCCATGACCCTGATGCGTGAACGTCCCGCGTGACGCCAACAACCCCCGCGCGTGCGCTGCTGGCCGACGATCACGCCCTGGTGCGCGCCGGGCTGCGGCAATTGCTGGAGCAGACCGGCCAGGTCACCATCGTGGCCGAAGCCGACGATGGTCTGCCGGTGCCGGATCTGGTGGCTGCGCATCAGGTGGCGCTCGCGGTGCTCGACATTTCGATGCCGCATCTGAGCGGGCTGGATCTGCTGCCGATTCTGCGCCGCCGCTTCCCCGACCTGAAAATCATGATGCTCAGCATGCACACCGATGCCGAGTACGTGCGCGAGGCGCTGCGGCGCGGCGCCAATGGTTTTGTGGCCAAGGACACCCGCCCCGAAACCCTGCGGCTGGCGTTGGCGCAGGTGCTGGAGGGCCAGACATATGGCATGGACGGCCTGCGGCCGCCGCCGCGAACCCCGGCCCCGGCCGCGACGTCCGCCGGCCCGGTCGCGGCCCTGCCGCCGCGCCAGCGACAGTTGCTGGACCTGCTGGGGCAGGGCCATTCCACCCGCGAAATCGCCCTGCTGCTGGGCGTGGGCGTGAAAACCGTGGAAACCCATCGTGCCCGGCTGATCCAGGCGCTCAAACTGCGGCATGGCAATGACCTGCTGCGGTTTGCCATGCAGCACCGCGCCGAGCAGGGCGCCGCCGGTCACTGAGCGGGCCGGCCGCGTGGGCGGCTGTCGGGGATCGTCAACAGACCCTAAAATGGCGCCATGTCCAAACCGACCCATCTGTACCGCATCAGCTTTCGCAACCACGACCAGATTTTCGAGGTTTATGCCCGCGAGGTCTCGCACGGTGCGCTGCTGGGTTTCGTGGAGATCGGCAAGCTGGTGTTTGGCGAGAAATCCAGCGTTGTCGTGGACCCCACCGAAGAAAAGCTCAAGGCCCAGTTTGAAGGGGTGGAGCGGTTTTTCGTGCCGGCGCACGCGGTGATTCGCATCGATCAGGTCAGCGCCAGCGGGCCGTCGCGCATCACCGCAGCCGGTGAAGGCGGCAAGGTGATGCCGTTTCCGCTGTATCCCCCCAGCGCCCCCAAGAGCTGAACGGTGATGTTTCGCTTCGCCTCGCTGGGCTCGGGCAGCAAGGGCAACGGCACCCTCGTCGAAGCGGGGGGTGTTCGGGTGCTCATCGACTGTGGATTCGGCCTGAAGGACGCGCAGGCGCGCCTGGCGCGGCTGGGGCTGGAGGCCGGGCAGCTCGACGCCATTCTGGTCACCCACGAACACAGTGATCACGCCGGCGGCGTGGCGCGATTGGCGCGGCGATGCAACACGCCGGTGTATGGCACCCACGGCACCGTGCGGCGGATGAGAAATCCTGAAAATCTGACGATTCGCAGTTTCGATGCCGATACCTGCTTCGAGATTGGCGCGCTGCGGGTCACGGCGTTTTCGGTGCCGCACGACGCGGTGCAGCCCTGCCAGTTCCGCTTTGACTGGGGCGGTCGTTCACTGGGCGTGCTGTCCGATCTGGGACACGTGACGCCCCACGTCACCGACGCGTTGCGCGACCTTGATGCCTTGATGCTGGAGTTCAATCATGACCCGCAGATGCTCAGGGACGGGCCCTATCCGCCCGCCTTGCGGGCGCGGGTGGCGGGCGACTGGGGGCATCTGTCCAACGCGCAGGCGGCCGCGCTGCTGGGCCAGTTGCCGCATCAGCGCCTGCAGCATCTGTGGCTGACCCACCTGTCGGAAACCAACAACACGCCGGACCATGCGCTGATGTCGATCGAGGACGCTCTGGGCGCGCCGCATCCGCTGGCCCGCTGCGCCACGCAGCTTGCAGGGTTTGGATGGTGCGAGGTGGTGGGGTAGGCGACAATGGCGGGCTTGCCGCTCCTGTCTTGAGAAGCCCTTTATGTCGTCGTTGCCCGTCACGCCGTCGGTCACCCTGATTCCCGGCGCCTGCTGGACCTCCGCTTTCAGGTTGCGCCGCCTGGCCACGGCGCTGGGCTGTGCGCCCGAGGCGCTGCGCATCCAGGACTTCTACCTCATCGATGGCGAGGCCGATGCCGATCGGCTGGCCGCGCTGGTCGGCGCCCAGGGGCTGAACTGGCAAACCGCCACCACGCGCCTGTTCATCGTGCCGCGCATCGGCACCGTGTCGCCGTGGTCCAGCAAGGCCACCGACATTGCCCGGGTGTGCGGGCTGGACGGCGTTCGGCGCATCGAGCACGGCCGCGTGCTGCTGATCGACGGCCCGGCGCCGGCGGCGGCGGCGCTCAAGGCCGCCTACGACCCGATGATGGAGTCGGTGCTGCACGACGAGGCGGCGCTGGCGCAGGTATTCGATGCCCAGCCGCGGCGCGCATTGCGCAGCGTCGACGTGCTCGGCGGCGGGCGCGACGCGCTCTCCGCCGCGAATGCCGACTGGGGCCTGGCGCTGTCATCCGACGAGATCGACTACCTCACCGAGTACGCGCAGCAGGCCCGGCGCAACCTGACCGACGCCGAGCTGATGATGTTTGCGCAGGTCAACAGCGAGCATTGCCGGCACAAGATCTTCAATGCCGAGTTCACCGTGGACGGCCAGACCCAGCCGCACTCGCTGTTCGACATGATTCGCCTCACCTTCAAGGCCACACCCGAGGGCGTGCTGTCGGCCTACAAGGACAACGCCGCGGTGATGGCCGGGCCTGCGGCGATGCGCTGGTTCCCCGAGGCCGACCGCGTGTGGCGGGGCCATGAAGAGCCCGTGCACATTTTGATGAAGGTGGAAACCCACAACCACCCCACCGGCATCAGCCCCGATCCGGGCGCGGCCACCGGCAGCGGCGGCGAGATTCGGGACGAGGCGGCAACCGGTCGCGGCGGCAAGCCCAAGGCGGGTTTGGCCGCGTTCAACACCGCCAACCTGCGCATTCCCGGCTTCGAGCAGCCGTGGGAGGCCCCGCTGTCGCGGCCCACACGCATGGCGTCGGCGCTGTCGATCATGCTCGAAGCGCCCATCGGCGCGGCGGCCTACAACAATGAATTTGGCCGGCCGTGCCTCAACGGCTATTTCCGCACGCTGGAACAGGTGATGCCCGATGGCCGCAATCGCGGTTATCACAAGCCCATCATGATCGCCGGCGGCTACGGCAGCGTGCGCGACGGCCATGTGGACAAGTTGCCGGTGGTCGAAGGCGCGCTGCTGCTGGTGCTCGGCGGCCCGGCGATGCTGATTGGTCTGGGCGGCGGCGCGGCCAGTTCCATGGCCACCGGCAGCTCCACCGAGGCGCTGGACTTTGCCAGCGTGCAGCGCGCCAACCCCGAGCTGGAGCGCCGCTGTCAGGAAGTGGTCGATGCCTGCTGGCAGCTTGGGGACGCCAACCCCATCGTGTCGGTTCACGACGTCGGCGCCGGCGGCGTGTCCAACGCCCTGCCCGAGCTGGTGCACGCCGACGGGCGCGGCGGGCACTTCCGGCTGCGCGACATCCAGTCGGCCGACCCAGCGCTGTCGCCGATGGAAATCTGGTGCAACGAAAGCCAGGAGCGCTATGTGCTGGCCATCCGGCCCGAGGGGCTGGCGGTGATCGAAGCCGCCTGCGCGCGCGAGCGCTGCCCCATGGCCGTGGTCGGCACCGCCACCGCCGCGCCGCGACTCATCGTTGACGACGCCGGGTCGCAGCCGCACCCGGTGGACATGCCCATGGAGGTGTTGCTGGGCAAGCCGCCGCGCATGCGTCGTTCGACCAGCCGCGCCGCTGCGGTGACCCGCAAGCTGCCCAGGGTGGCGCTGGATGAGGCCATCACCCGGGTGCTGCGGCTGCCGGCCGTGGCGTCGAAGGAATTTCTCATCACCATCGGTGACCGCACCGTGGGCGGCCTGTCGGTGCGCGACCAGATGGTCGGCCCCTGGCAGGTGCCGGTGGCCGACTGCGCCGTCACCGCCACCGGCTTCACCGCCACCACCGGCGAGGCCATGGCCATGGGCGAGCGCCCGGCGCTGGCGCTGCTCGACGCCGCGGCATCGGGCCGTATGGCGGTGGCCGAAAGCATCACCAACATCGCCGCCGCCAAGATCGCCACGCTGTCGGACGTGCGGCTGTCGGCCAACTGGATGGCCGCCTGTGGTCAGGGCGATGAAGACGCCCGCCTGTTCGACGCGGTGCGCGCGGTGGGCGAGCAACTTTGCCCGGCGCTGGGCCTGTGCATCCCGGTGGGCAAGGATTCGCTGTCAATGAAGTCGCAGTGGCGCGATGACGCCGGTGCCGAGCAGGTGCAGACCGCGCCAGTGTCGCTGGTGGTCACCGCCTTCGCGCCGGTGGCCGATGTGCGCCGCAGCCTGACCCCGCAACTCTCGCCTGACCCCGACACCCGGCTGTTGCTGGTCGATCTGGGCAACAGCCGCAACCGTCTCGGCGGTTCGGCGCTGGCGCAGGTTTACGGTGAACTCGGTGAAGTCGCGCCCGATCTGGACCAGCCCGCGCAGCTCAAGGCGGCCTGGAATCTGGTCCAGCGCTGGAACGACGGCCGCCTGCTGGCCTACCACGACCGCTCCGACGGCGGCCTGCTGGTCACCCTGCTGGAAATGGCCTTTGCCGGACATTGCGGCCTGCGCATCGACCTGCCCGAAGGCGATCTCATCGGCCAGCTGTTCGCCGAAGAGCTGGGCATGGTGGTGCAGGTGCACAAGCGCGATGCCGATGCCTTTGCCACCGATGGGCTGGCGGCAGGCCTCACCATCCAGACGCTGGGCGCGCCCAGTGCAGACGACCAGATTCGCCTGCTCATGGACGGCGCCCAGCGCTATGCCGCGTCGCGGGTGCACCTGCATCAGACCTGGGCCGAAACCAGTTACCGGATCGCCGCGCTGCGCGACGACCCCGAGTGCGCGCGCGAGGCCTTCGCGGCGCTGGCCGATCAGCAAGATCCCGGTCTTTCGGTGCGCCACAGCATGGATGCGCTTCCACCACGCGGCACGCCGCACGCCGCGCAGCGGCCCAAGGTCGCCATCCTTCGCGAGCAGGGCGTCAACAGCCAGGCTGAAATGGCCTGGGCCTTCGATCAGGCCGGATTCGAGACGGTAGACGTGCACATGACCGACGTGCTCGAAGGCCGCGTGCAGCTTATGGACTTTGCCGGGCTGGTGGCCTGCGGCGGCTTTTCCTACGGCGACGTGCTGGGCGCCGGGCAGGGCTGGGCGCGCACCATCGAGTTCAACGCGCGCGCCCAGACGGCGTTTGCCGGGTTCCTTGCGCACCCCGAACGCTTTGCGCTGGGCATCTGCAACGGCTGCCAGATGTTGGCCGCCTTGAAAGACCTGGTGCCGGGCGCCGAGCACTGGCCCGCATTTCGCCGCAACCGCTCCGAGCAGTTCGAGGCACGGTGGACCATGGTGGAAATTCCCGAGTCGCGGTCGCTGTTCATGGCCGGCATGGCCGGGTCAAGGCTCCCGATTGCCGTCGCCCACGGCGAAGGCCGCGCGGTGTTTGATCACGCCCGCCACCTCGCGGCCGCACAGGCCGGCGGGCAGGTGGCGCTGCGCTTCATCAGCCGTCACGGCGCGGTCGCCAGCCGCTACCCCGACAACCCCAACGGCTCGCCCGAAGGCATCACCGGCGTCTGCAATGCCGATGGCCGGGTCACGATCCTCATGCCGCACCCCGAACGCACCGTGGCCGGTACCACCGGCTCGTGGTGGCCGGAAGCCGTGCGCGGCAACTCGGTGACGCCCTGGGCGCAGATGTTCAGGAATGCACGGCGCTGGGTGGGGTAGGCAGATGTGGGTTGTCAGGGATCGGCAGAGAATCGATACTGCCAATTACATGTAATGAAGGGGATGCCCCCATGTTGTCGCCAAATGCCGAACGCGTGAGACGCCGTCGCGATGTACTGCGGGCTCTGGGTCTGCGCCCGGTGCAGATCTGGGTGCCAGACACGCGCCGCAAGGGCTTTGCTGAAGAATGTCGGCGACAGTCACGCCTTTTGCGCCATGACGCCCACGACGCCGACGTGACGCAGTGGATTGAGGATGCTGGCGACACAACGGGCTGGCAGTGAATCGGGGTGATTTGGTGACCGTGGCGCTCCCGGGCGACTACGGCAAGCCAAGACCGGCCTTGGTCATCCAGTCGGACTTGTTTGACGAGCATCCGTCAGTGGCCGTCCTTCCCGTCACCAGCGAACTGCGCGATGCGCCATTGTTCAGGATTGCCCTCCAGCCGGACGCTAAAAACGGCCTGCGCAAGCCCTCGCAAGTCATGGTCGACAAACCTCACACCGTGGCGCGGGAACGATTGGGCCCGGTATTCGGGCGACTTGATGACATGACTTTACTGACGGTGAATCGTGCGTTGGCGCTATTCGTGGGCTTGGCCTGAGGGCAGGCGCTGTTCACTGCACCAACTGGTTGAGATCAAAGATCGGCAGCAGAATCGCGAGCACGATGGTCAGCACCACCCCGCCCATGGTGAGAATCAGCACCGGTTCGAACACGCCCATGAGGCCGGCCACCAGGGTTTCGACCTCGCGCTCCTGATTGTCGGCGGCGCGCTCCAGCATGTCGTCGAGCTTGCCGCTGGCTTCGCCGCTGCCGATCAGGTGCACGCTGATCGGTGGAAACAGCTTGCTCTGGCCCAGCGCGCGCGACAGCGAGGCGCCCTCCCGCACCCTGACCGCCGCCTGTTCGATGGCCTCGCGCATCGGCAGGTTGGTGACCACCTGGGTGCCGATCTGCATGGCGTCCAGAATCGGCACGCCGCTGCCGAACAGGATGCCGAGGGTGCGGGTGAAGCGGCCGGTGTTGGCGCCGCGGATCAGCCGGCCGATCAGCGGCAGTCGCAGCACATTGCGGTGCACTCGCCGCTTGAAGGCATCCTTGCGCATCATCCATGAGAAGGCGGCGCCGCCAAGGCCCATCAGAATCAGCATCAGCACGCCGTAGGCCTTGAGAAAGTCGGAGGTGGCGATCAGCCCGATGGTGAGGGCGGGCAGTTCGGTGTCGATGCTGTCGAACACGTCGACCACCTGCGGCACCACGAAGGTCAGCAACAGCACCACGACGGCGATGGCAACGATGGTGAGAATCACCGGGTAAACCGCCGCGAGCATGATCTTCTGCTGCATGGCCTGTCGCTTTTCGACGTAGTCGGCCAGCCGGTCGAGAATGTGGTCGAGCTTGCCGGAGGACTCGCCGGCCTGAACCGTGGCGCGGAACAGCGGCGGAAAGGCGCTGGGAAACTGGTTCAGCGCCGTCGCCAGCGGGTTGCCCTCGATCACGCTGGCCCGCACGCCCAGCGCGAGGCGCTGCACATGCTTGCGCTCACTCTGCTCGGCGACCGCGGTCAGCGATTCGTCCAGCGGCAGGCCGGAACGGGCCAGGGTGGCCAATTGGCGGGTGAACAGCGCCAGCTCGGTGCTGGACAGCGAGCCGCCGCGGCGTTTGATGGAAAAACCGGCCGCGCTGCGGCGTTCGGCAACCTCGTGTACGTCCAGCGGCATCAGGCCCTGATCGCGCAACTGGCTGCGCGCCTGACGCGGCGTGTCGCCTTCGATCAGCCCCTTGCGGTTGCGGCCGCGCGCATCCAGCGCGGTGTATTCGTAAGCCGGCATCGGTCAGGCCCGGCGTGCGGCGTAGGCGCGGGTCATGCCTCGATCGTCACGCGCAGCACTTCTTTCAGGGTGGTCTGGCCGGCGATGACCTTGGCGCGGCCTGAATCGAGAATGCCGGCGTTGCGGGTGCGGGCGTAGGTTTCGAGCTTTTGCTCGCTGGCCTCGTCGTGAATCATGGTTTCGAGTGTGCGATCGAGGCCGATGAGCTCGTGAATGCCGCTGCGGCCGCTGAAGCCGGTGTGCCGGCACTGCGGGCAGCCGTCCGGTTTGTACAGCGTCAGCGGCAGGTCGGGCGCCACGGCGAGCTGCTCTTTCTCGACGATGCTGGCCTCGTAGGGCGTCTTGCAGGCAGGGCACAGGGTGCGCACCAGGCGCTGTGCCATCAGGCCGATCAGCGATGCGCTGAGCTGGTAGGGCTCCACGCCCATGTCACGCAGCCGGGTAATGGCGCCCACGGCGGTGTTGGTGTGCAGGGTCGAGAGCACCAGGTGGCCGGTCTGGCTGGCCTGCACGGCGATTTCGGCGGTCTCCAGGTCGCGGATTTCACCGACCATCACCACGTCGGGGTCTTGACGAAGAATGGCGCGCAGGCCCCGGGCAAAGGTCATGTCCACCTTGGCGTTGACCTGTGTCTGGCCAATGCCGTCGATGTTGTATTCGATGGGGTCTTCCACCGTCATGATGTTGCGGCTGCGGTCGTTCAGGGCCGACAGCGCCGAATACAGCGTGGTGGTCTTGCCCGAGCCGGTGGGGCCGGTGACCAGCAGAATGCCGTAGGGCCGCTCGATCAGTTTGGTGAGCAGCGCGGCCTGCTCGGGCAGCATGCCCAGCTGGGCGATGTCGAGCCGTTCGGCCTGCTTGTCGAGAATACGCATCACCACACGTTCGCTGTTGGCGCCGGTGGGAATGGTGGAAACGCGCACGTCGACCTTGCGGCCGCCGAAGCCGCGCGAGATGCGGCCGTCTTGCGGCAGGCGCTTTTCGGCGATGTCGAGCTTGGCCATCACCTTGATGCGTGACACCAGCCGCGGCCCCAGCGCGCGCGGCGGCGCCATCACCTCGCGCAGCACGCCGTCGACGCGGAAGCGGATCTGCAGCCGGGTTTCGAAGCTTTCGATGTGGATGTCAGAGGCGTTTTCCTTGATCGCCTCGATCAGCAGACCGTTGATGAACTTGATCACCGGCGCGTCGTCGCTGGACTCGAGCAGGTCCTGGTTGTCCTGCAGGGCGTGGGCCAGCGCGTCGAGGTCTTCGGCGTCGTCCATGCCGTTGATCAACGCGGCGCTGGCAGCCGTCTGGCCCTCATAGGTTTTTTGCAGCAGCGCGTCGAACTCCAGCGCGGGCACCGGCCTGAGCTTGACCGGCTGGCCGACGAAGCGGCGGGTCTCCTGCACGGCGTCGATGGACGCGCCCTCACGCACACACAGCTGCACGCGCCCGTCGACCCAGGCATTGACGATGACGCCGTGGCGACGCGCGAAGGCGAAGCTGGGACGCGGCAGCGGCTGACCGTCGGGGGTGTTGACGCTCATGGGCTCGGCGTGGGCGCAGGGGACGGCGGCACGGGTCGCAGCGGCACCGGCGTGGGAATCGGTTGCGGGTCGCCCGTGCCCCGGGCTTTGGTGCGGGCGTCGCCGCGGTCATTGGCCGAAGGCGGGGGTTTGATGGCGCCGTACTCTTCAAAGGGCAGCATCACCGCCGAGCGGCCGCCAACCAGCGGAATGCTGGTGGCCGAGGACTCCAGCTGCGCCTCGCGCATGTTGTCGTACTTGAGGCGCGTGTAGTAATCGCCCTGGGCCTGGTTGCGCAGAATGCTGGGGCGGATGAACACCATCAGGTTGCGCTTGACCTTTTCCACCGAGCGGAACTTGAACAGATTGCCCAGCAGCGGAATCGAGCCCAGTATCGGCACGCGGCGCTGGGTGTCGGTGACGCTGTCGTCGATCAGGCCGCCGATGACCAGAATCTGGCCGTTCTCGACCGCCACCGTGTTGGTCAGGGTGCGCTTGTTGGTGATCAGGTTGGCGCCGCCGGCCGAGCCGCTGGCCAGGCTGGAGACCTCAAGATCGAGCACCAGCTTGATCGCGTCGCCCTCGTTGATCTGCGGGGTGACCCCCAGGGTCAGGCCCACGTCGCGGCGTTCGATGGTCTGGAACGGGTTGACCGCGCCGCCGACGCCCGCGCCGACCCCGGTGTTGCTGAACGAGCCGGTGAGAAACGGAACTTCCTGCCCGGCCGAGAAACTGGCCTCCTGATTGTCCAGCGTGACCAGGGTGGGCGTGGAAAGAATGTTGGTGTCGCCGTCGCCCTGCAGGGCCTTGACCAACAACCCGAAGGTCGTGGCGCTGCCGGCGCGGCCGATGGCCACGTTCAGGCCCTGTCCCAGCAGGCCCAGCGCTGCCGTGGGATCCACATTGCCGCTGGCCGCGGCGGCCTGTAGGCCTTGCAGCGTGGACGAATCGAGAATGCCGGCCGCCGCCACGCGGTCATTGTTGAACACCGCCCAATCGACGCCAAGCTGGCTGGACTGGTCGCTGCTGACCTCGGCGATGATGGCCTCGACCAGTACCTGCGCGCGCTGGATGTCGAGCTGCGCGATCACGTCACGCACCTGGCGCATGATCTTCGGCGGCGCGGTGACGATCATGGCGTTGGTGTCGGGGTCGGCCAGCACCCGCACGGCCGGGTTGGCCCCGGCGCGCCGCGCGCCGCCGCCTTCGCCGCCGCCCTTGGCAGTGGCGGCTTCGGCTTCGCTGACCTGCTCGGCATACCCTTCGAGGATGGGCGCCAGATTTTCGGCGCTGGCATGACGCAGATAGATGACCTGGGTCGCGCCATCGCCCTTCAACTCGATGTCGAGCGTGCGGATGATGTCGAGAAATTTCTGCCGCTCGGACTTGTCACCGCCAATCAGAATGCTGTTGGAGCGCTCGTCGGCGATCAGGGTCGCGGGGAGTGAGGCGCCTTCCTGCTGTCCGCCCTGATTCAGGCCGGTGAGGATGCGGACCACTTCACTGGCGGCGGCATATTCGAGGCGCACGGTTTGAATTTCGCGATCGCCCGCCTGGTCCATGCGGCGGATAATGGCGTCGAGGCGCGAAACGTTGCCGGCACGATCGGCGATGATCAGCATGTTTGACGGCGCGTAGGCCGCCAGATGCCCCCACTGCGGCACCAGCGGGCGCAGGATGGGGACCAGCTGCGCGGCCGAGACGTTCTGCAACGAGTAGACGTGCGTGACAATCTCGTCCGGGGCCACGCCGCTGCGCGCCGCCAGGGTGCCGCCGTCTTGCCGGGCATTGGTCTCGGGCACGATCTTGTAGGCCTCACCGGTCTTCAACACGGCAAAGCCCTGCACCTGCAAGGTGGCCAGAAAGGTTTCATACACCCCTTCCTCGGTCATCGGCTGGCTGGAGATCACGGTGACCTTGCCGCGCACGCGCGGGTCAACGATGAAGTTGCGGCCGGTGACCTCGCTGACCGTGGCGATCAGGGTGCTGATGTCGGCCTCTTTGAGGTTGAGGGTGACATTGGCCGAGGCGGGCGCGAGCATCAGTGCGCCGGCGGTCAGGCCCAGCCAGGAAAGGAATCGCCGATGGATCATGAGCATCAGTTGAGGGAGATCGTCACATTCTGTGTATGGCCGCTGCGCTCGATGGTGAGCGACACGCTACTGGCGGTCGAGAGGTCGGTGAGCATTTGCAGCGCTTTGCTGGCGTCGTTCAGCTCGGTGCCGTTGATGGCCTTCACCAGGTCACCCGGCTTGAGCCCTGCCGCATTGAACAACGCGCGGTCACGGCCCGGATAGATGCGGTAGCCCTGCATGTTGCCGCCCGGGGCGGAGGGCTGCACACGAAGATAGGTGCCCGCTTGCGTGGGGTCCTGCAGAATCTGGTCACGCACCGAGGACAGCTGCGGCAACACCACCGCGTCGCCCAGGTCGGGGCGTGCGTCCGGGGCGGCGGCGACGGTGGTGGCCGGCGCGTCTTTCTCCAACCGCAGCGTTTCCGGGCGACCCTGGCGCATGAGGATGACCCGGTCGGCAAAAATCTTGTCGAGGGTCACGCCGCGCACCACTTCCATGCCCACCGAGAACGGCGCCTCGTTGTCGCCGCCGGTGTTGATCAGGGCACGCGAGCCTTCGGGCGTATTGCCGAAGAGCAGGCCAATGAGCTTGAGGTTGAGCGTGGTTTCGGGGGCATCGGCCACGGCCTGGGCCTGGGCATTGGCCTCTGCCGTGCCGAACAGTTTGGCGCTGGCAATGGCGGCCAGATCAACCTGGGTCGATTGCGCGCCGCGCTCGCCGCTGGCGCTGACGCGCGGCGGCTGCCACACCGACCCGCGGCCCACGGCGTGCCAGAACAGGCCGGCCAATTGCCAGCCGATCAGTAGGGCGAGCAGCAGGATGCTGCCGGGAACCAGCAGGCGCTGGGCCCGCGGCCAGGCGGCAGACAGCTGCCTCGGCAGGGTCAGCGAGAGGGATTGGAGCGACGACATCGCGCGATCATACCTTGCGACTCCGTCCAAGCTGATGTCACGGCGCCGGCCCGCGTGGGTGATAGGGTGAGGATGCGCGATCGGGCCGGGGCGCGAACCCTGCCAGATCACGTAGGTCTATTCCATTCGGGGCTGCGGATGTGCCAGTCGGGCCCTCGACGCCGGCCCGTCTGGCCGGCGGCATCCGGACATTATCTAAGGAGAATTGTCTGGCGTTTCAGCGGCTGATCACGACCCTGTGTCGGGTTGTGATTGAATTGTCGGACTGCGCGCTAATATTGAAGCCATGAGTCAGAAGCACACATTCCGCCCCATCGATAGCACCCCAGCCGGCAATGACGACGGCCTGGCCCTGCAGGACGCCAAGCCCAAACTCAAGCCGCCTCCTCAATACAAGGTGATCGTCGTCAACGACGATTACACCCCCATGGAGTTTGTGGTCCAGGTTTTGCAACAGTTCTTTCAACACACCCGAGAACAGGCGGTGCAGATCATGTTGCATGTTCATACCCAGGGTCGTGGCGTGGCCGGCATCTTTCCGGCCGAGATCGCCGAGACCAAGACCGCACAGGTGAATGCGTTCGCGCGCAAGCACCAACACCCGCTACTCACCGTAATGGAGAAGGCCTGATGCTATCCGATGACCTGCAAAAAGCCCTTGACGCGGCCTTTGTGGCTGCGCGTATGGAAGGGCACGACCTGCTGACGGTCGAGCACCTGCTGCTGGCACTGCTCTCCGACACGCAGATTTCCGAAGCCCTGACCGCCGTCGGCTGCGACATGGAGCGGCTTGAGGCCGACCTTCGCGAGTACATCAACACCCACCTGCAGCGCATGGGCGAACTGGAACGCCATGAAGTGCAGCCCACGCTGTCATTCCAGCGGGTGCTGCAGCGCGCGATCTATCACGTCCAGGCCTCGGGCAAGAAACAGGTGTCCACGCTCAACGTGCTGATCGCCCTGTTTGCCGAGAAAGACACCCACGCGGTGTATCTGCTCGGCGAACAGGGCGTGTCGCGGCTCGACATCGTCAACTTCGTGTCGCACGGCATCGCCAAGAATGGCGCGGTGCCCGACAAGGCGCCCGACGCCAGCGAGGCGCGCGCCGATGGCGGGGGCGAAGACAAGGGCGATCAGCGCTCGGCCCTTGAGCAGTACGCGGTCAACCTCAACAAGCGCGCCGCAGAAGGCAGAATCGACCCGCTGATCGGCCGTGACCTCGAGATCGAGCGCGTCATGCAGACCCTGTGCCGGCGCCGCAAGAACAATCCGCTGCTGGTCGGCGAGGCGGGGGTGGGCAAGACCGCCATCGCCGAGGGCCTGGCCTGGCTGGTCATGGAAGACCAGGTGCCCGAGCTGCTCGAAGGCAGCGTGGTCTACAGCCTCGACCTGGGCGCGTTGATCGCGGGCACCAAGTACCGCGGTGACTTCGAGAAGCGGTTCAAGGCGGTGATGAACGAGCTCAAGCAACAGCCGCGCGCCATCATCTTCATCGACGAAATCCACATGATCATCGGCGCCGGTTCGGCGTCCGGCGGGGTGATGGACGCCTCCAACCTGCTCAAGCCGCTGCTGTCGTCGGGCGAGCTGCGCTGCATCGGCTCGACCACTTATCAGGAGTACCGCGGCATCTTCGAAAAGGACCGCGCCCTGGCGCGGCGCTTCCAGAAGATCGATGTCGACGAGCCCAGCATCGAAGACACGGTGAAAATCCTCGAAGGGCTGAAGTCGCGCTTCGAAGAGCACCATTCCGTGCAATACACCCGCAGCGCCCTGCGCTCGGCGGTGGAACTGTCGGCGCGGCACATCACCGACCGGCAACTGCCCGATAAGGCCATCGACATCATCGACGAGGCCGCGGCCCGGCTGCGCCTGCTGCCCGAGTCCAAGCGCCGCAAAACGGTGCAGGTGCGCGACATCGAGGAGACCATCGCCAAGATTGCGCGCATTCCGCCCAAGAGCGTTTCCACCAACGACCGCGACAAGCTCGCCACCCTGGAGCGTGACCTCAAACTGGTCATCTACGGGCAGGATGCGGCGGTCGAGCAATTGGCGGCCAGCATCAAGCTGGCGCGCTCGGGGCTGGGCAATCCGGACAAGCCCATCGGCAACTTCCTGCTCGCCGGGCCCACCGGCGTCGGCAAGACCGAGGTCACGCGCCAGCTGTCGCAGTGCCTGGGGATTGAACTGGTGCGCTTCGACATGAGCGAGTACATGGAGCGTCACACCGTCAGCCGCCTGATCGGCGCGCCGCCGGGCTATGTTGGTTTCGACCAGGGCGGTCTGCTCACCGATGCGGTGATCAAGCAGCCGCACGCGGTGATCCTGCTTGACGAAATCGAGAAGGCGCACCCGGATGTCTTCAACCTGCTGCTGCAGGTCATGGACCACGGCACCCTGACCGACAACAACGGCCGCAAGGCCGACTTCCGCAACGTCATTCTGGTGATGACCACCAATGCCGGGGCCGAAGAGTCAGCGCGCCGCTCCATGGGGCTGATCGAGCAGAACAACGTGCCGGATGCGCTGGAGGTGATTCGCAAGCAGTTCACCCCCGAGTTCCGCAACCGGCTCGATGCCATTGTTGCCTTCCAGCCACTGGGGCCGCGGGAGATTCTGCGGGTGGTCGACAAGTTCCTGCTGCAGCTTGAGGCGCAGCTTTCGGCCAAAGGCGTGCAGATGGACGTTGACGAAGAGGCCCGCGCTTGGCTGGCCGAGAAAGGCTACGACGTGCGGATGGGCGCCCGGCCGATGGCACGCGCCATCCAGGAGCACATCAAGCGTCCGCTGGCCGAAGAGCTGCTGTTCGGCAAGCTGGCCAACGGGGGCCGGGTGGGCGTGCACGTCAAGGACGACGCCATCACCTTCGACATCGAGTCCAAAGAGCGGAACAACGCGCCCGAGCTGGTCTGACGCGAGGTCTGATCAGGGCCCGAGGCTGGGGTCGGTAGAGACAAAAAACCCGCTTGCGAGAGCGGGTTTTTTATTGGGCGCGCTACTTGTCGCGAAAGGTGATGCGACCCTTGCTCAGGTCGTACGGCGTCAACTGCACCGTGACTTTGTCACCGGTGAGGATGCGGATGTAGTGCTTGCGCATTTTGCCGGAGATGTGTGCGGTCACAACGTGGCCGTTCTCCAGTTTGACGCGGAAGGTGGTGTTGGGAAGCGTGTCGGTGACGACACCCAACATCTCGATATGGTCTTCTTTCGACATCGTCTCTACAGCTGAAAAGGGCCGGCATTATCTGCGCTTGAGCGGCAACCGGCAACACGGCGCCTTTTTGTGTGCCGCCGCGTCGTCTGCGCAGGGGTCGGGGTGGGCACCCTGAACACCCCGCGCCCAGCCCCGTTTCGCGTTCGACGACGCGCCGCAAAAGCTGTCACGAGCCTGTCACCTTGCTTTCCTACCATGCCGGCGCTGGTCATGGCCGTTGGGGGTTTTGCAGGTCGATCAAACGGTCCAGCCCCCGGGTTCTCTGCTGCGACGCCCCCTGCAAACGGTGCGGCCTGGCCCACACGCTGTTGCCCAGTGAGGACGGCGTCTATTCCCTCACCTATGGATTTTGCGACATGACGTTGTTTCCCAGGCTGTTCATCGGTTTTTTTGCGTTGATGGCCGTGTCGACCAGCCACGCGGCAGAACTGCTGGTCAATACCTTTCTTGAGGGCCGACCCTTCAGCGGGGTCGAGATCGAACTTGACGGCCGGCCGGTTGGTGAAACCGGCTCGAACGGCGAAGTCACCGTGGCGCTGTCCGCGGGCCGCCACGCGCTGGACCTGCTGAAGAACGGCATCCCCATGGCCGACTACAGCTTCTCGGTTGCCGAGGGCGAGAGCGCCGAGATCAGCGTCACGTTCGGTGATTTCACTTCAGACCCGGAATTCACGCTGGCCACCTTTGATGCCTCGGAACCCCGCGCCACCGAAGACGGCGTTCCCGGCACCATCGCCGGTGAAGTGTTGGGCGCCGGCGGGCAGCCCATCGTCGGGGCGCAGGTGCGGGTGGCCGAAACCGGTGCCAGCACGGTCACCGACGAAGAGGGCCTGTTCGAGCTGAGCCTGCCGCGCGGCGTGTACACCCTCATTGCCCAGCAGGAAGGCTTCAAGACCGTTGAGCGCCCCGATGTGCGCGTCGTGGCCAACATTGGCCTGGCGGCGACCATTCGCATGCAGCCCGAAATCGACCCGACCGCCCAAGCGGCCGAGGCGGCACCTGCGGCCGCCCCCGGCGCGGCCTATGACGAAGAAGTGGTCGTGTACGGGGTTTTTCGCAACGACAGCAGCGCCGCGACCGTCGAGAAATTTTCGGTGGCCATTACCGACGCGATCAGCATCGACGATCTGTTGCGTTCCGGTGACAGTGATGTGGCATCGGCGCTGCGTCGGCTGGTCGGGGTGTCGGTCACCGACGGTCGCTATGCCGTGGTCCGCGGTCTGGATGGGCGCTACATCGCGGCGACGCTGAACGGCAATTTGATGCCGAGCACCGATCCCTTCCGTCGCGACGTGCAGCTCGACCTGTTCCCCGCCGACATCCTCAGTGGCATCCAGATTCAGAAAACCTTTTCGGCTGATCTGCCCGGCGACACCACCGGCGGCATCATCCGCATCGCCACCCGCGGCATGCCGGACGCGTACATCAACAAGCTCTCGGGCTCGCTTGGGGCGACCAGCGGGGTCACGGGCAAAGACGTCCAGACCTATTCGGGCGGGGATGACGACCGGCTGGGCTTTGACGACGGCACCCGCGAGCTGCCCGGCGTCGTGCGGGCCGTGTCCAACAACGGCCAGCAGATCAGCGTGTGTCAAATCGAAGGCCAGCAGGGTTGTGTACAGGCTTCTGAAGCCGCCGCTGCGGCCAATGCGCTGCCCAACACCTGGCGGCTGGGCAACGAGACGGCCGCGCCCAACTTTGACCTGACGTACACCCTCGGCAACGTGTTCGAGCGCAGCACCGGCACGCTGGGGCTTTACGGCACGGCGTCTTACGGCCGCGAATACGCATCGGAACTCGACGGTCGGGTGGACGACAGCCGCACCCTGAGCGACCGCGATCGCGACTCGGTCAACACGCTGCTCAACGGCTACTTCGTGGTCGCGTTCAAGTCCCAGAACGATTGGGAAGTGTCGAGCAAGACCATGGTGTTGCGCGACACCGAAGACACCACCACCTTCGAGCGCGGCACCGACAAGGTTGAAGACCAGGATTTCAGCGAGACCACCCTGTCGTGGATCGAGCGGCAGTTCATTGCCCAGCAGGTCGAGGGCAAGGCCCTGTTCTTTGCTGATGACGCCGGTGAGGGGCACGAGCTGGCCTGGCGGATCGGCTACTCGCAAACGGATCGCTACGCGCCCGATCGCCGCAGCTACCGCACGCGCGGGCCGTTGGTCGATCTGGGGTCGGTGCAGCGCAGTTATTCCGACCTCACCGAAGAGGGCCTCGACCTGGGCCTCGACTACACCCTTCCCTACACCCGGCAGTGGGGCGCGCAGGAAGTCTTTGGCAACCTCCGCTTTGGCGTACTGGCGAATCGACGTGATCGCGACACCGAGCTGATTCGTCTCGGCTATCAGATTCGCAGCGGCGGGCCGGCGCTGGATCAGAACATCGAAGACGTTCTGGCGCCCGAAAACTTCGAAGCGGACGGGATTCGACTCATCTCNCGCACCGNACNGACCGACTCTTACACCGCCGAACAGATGGCGACCGCCGCCTATCTGTCGGCCGAGGCCAATCTGGGCACCGCCTGGACCGTGGTCGCGGGCCTTCGTCAGGACCGGTACGAGGTGGATCTGGAGTACCCCAACGCCACCACCGTGCCGCCGGGCAATCTCGACTCGAACGAACTGCTGCCGGCATTGGCCATGATCTATCGGCCGCAGGCGCAGTGGCAGTTGCGCCTGGGGTACAGCGCCACGGTGTCGCGCCCGAACATCACCGAAATCTCGCGTTCGCGGTTCTATGACGAGAACGACCGCCTGTTCTTCGGCGGCTGCGAATCGAGCACCCAGACGGAGTGTCTGCCTTCGTTCATCGACAACTTCGATGCGCGCGCCGAGTACTACTTTGGTGATAACGACAGCGTCTCGATTGCGTTCTTCTACAAAGAGATCGATGACCCGCTGGAAGTGTCCCTGCCGCAGGCCAGTGGCAGCGCCAACATCGGTTCGTTTGCGTTCTCCAACGGCGATTCAGCCACCATCGAAGGCATCGAGATCGACGCGGTGAAGACCTTCCTGTCTCGGGAGGACTACTCACTGCAGGTGAGTGGCAACGTCGCGTTCATCGACTCCAAGACCGAGCTCTCAGCCGCAGCGGCCCAGCAGGAAGGCACCGGTTCGCGGGATCTGCAAGGGCAGTCTCCGTTGTTGGCGAACCTGCAATTGAGCCTGGACCACTTTGCCTGGAACCAGAAGTTCACCCTGCTGGTGAACCACTTCGATGACCGGATTGACCGCGCCGCGCGCGGCGCCCTCGACAGCATCTTCGAGGCGGCACGGACCACGGTCAATTTCAGCTACGAGAAGGGCATCACCGAGCAGTCCACGCTCACCTTGCGGGCCAAAAACCTGCTCGACGAAGACATCACCTTCACACAGAACGGCCGCGTCATCGAAAGGTGGCGCGACGGGGTGGAGTTCTCACTGGGCTACTCGTGGGATTTCGCCATCTGAGCCGCTACGGCTCGACTGTCGGCGCCGCAACGCGCGGGCAGGTGAAAAGCAGGTCGAGACTGGCCTGCGTTTGCGGTATGGGCCCTTGCGGGCACCAGAACACAGGCAGTCTTTTAACCATCACAAGGGCACTTACACCATGAAAGTCAAACTCTTATCGGTCATCGCAGCCGCGGGCATCATGCTCAGCGCCTGCAGTGACAGCAACGACGGTGGCGGGGATGTGAACCCGTCTCCGACCCCCTCACCCTCGGTCTCTCCGAGCCCCTCGCCTTCGGTCACCCCGACGCCGCCGCCGAATCCGCAAGAGCCTGATTTTGTCAGCTGCTCCGGTACGGTCTGCACCCTGATCGGCCTGGTGGATGAGGACTACACCCTAGACGCCGCGCGCCAGTGGCAGATCAGCGGCGTTGTTCGCGTCGGTGAGGGCAATGCGGTGCTCGCCAATGACGCGGCCGTCAATGCCGTCAAGGATGCCGGCGTCACCCTGACCGTCGAGCCCGGCGTGCACGTGCGCGCGTTCGACGATGCCTCATTGCTCGTCACCCGCGGCTCCAAGCTGATGGCCGAGGGCACCCGCGCCAACCCCATCACCTTCAGCAGCCTTGACGCTGATTTTGACGGTCTGGGTGAATGGGGCGGCGTGGTGATTCAGGGTTTTGCCCCGCAGTTTGGCGGCGGCAACACCGGCCCCTGCTTCGGCACGGGCACCGTCTGCAACGTTGAAGGCGAAGGCGGCGACTTCATTGGCGCCTTTGGCGGCAACGACCCGGCGGACAACAGCGGTGTGCTGCGCTACGTGCGCATTGCTGAAGGCGGTCTGATTGCAGGCCCCAACAACGAAGTCAACGGCCTGACCCTGCAGGGCGTGGGCCACGGCACGCAGCTTGAGTTCATCCAGGTTCACAACAACCTCGACGATGGCATCGAATGGTTTGGCGGCACCGTCAACCTGCGTTATGCCGTTCTGACCGGCAACGACGACGACGACCTCGACTACGACGAAGGCTACAAAGGCAACATTCAGTACGCCATCATCAAGAAGAGCGACAACCCCGCCCCGCAAGGCAGCAACGACCCGCGCGGCATTGAAGCCAACAGCTCCGACAGCGACTACGTGCCGCAGACCGAAGCCGTGATTGCCAACGTCCTGCTGCTGGGCGGCGCAGTGAACAACGCCGCCGGTGCTGAACAGCCGGGCATGCGTCTTCGCGGCTCGGTGACCACGTCGATCTTCAACTCGGCGGTGAACGGCTTCAACACGGGCTGCATCCGTATTGACGACTCCGACACCAACGGCGACAGCGCGGTGGACTCGTTCTCGGTGGTCAACCTGACCAACGTGATCGGCAACTGCACCGACGGTTTCTACGACCGCCGCAACGCTGACAGCGAAAGCAATGCCGGAGCCGCCACGTTCTCGGTGGACAACGCACTGGCCATTGCTGAAGCCGTCGGTCAGCTTGGCGCCGCACCCACGGTCACCGCGGTGGCCAACGGTTCCAGCTTCCAGTTCGATGCGACCAACTACATCGGCGCCGTTGCGCCGGGTACCGACGAAGCCGATGCCTGGTGGGCGGGTTGGACGATTCCCGGCTCGCTGGGTGAAGTCGTGGAGCCCGTGGTGGCTGCGGACTTCGTGAGCTGCAACGCGGCCGAAACCCAGTGCACGGTGACCGGTCTGATCGATCAGGACTACACCTTCGTGCGTGGCGTGCAGTGGATCCTCGACGACGTGGTGCAGGTCGGAGAAGGCAATGTGGTGCTCGCCAATGACGCGGCCGTCAATGCCGTCAAGGATGCCGGCGTGACCCTCACCATCCGCTCGGGTGTTGATGTGCGTGCTTTGGATGACGCCAGCCTTCTGGTCACCCGTGGCTCCAAGTTGATGGCCGAGGGCACCCGCGC
>PAKU01000010.1 GCA_002706265.1 Polycyclovorans sp.
AATCTTGACCCGAATGTATGCGGCGATCAGTTCCAGACCTGCCAGGGTCTGCATCGTCTGCAATCGTTCCCCGCTGAGCGCCTGGCCGCAGCGCCGGGGGCACCGTCCATCAACTTTGATGATGGCAACTTGAATTATGACAAGGGTGATGTGACACAGGCGCCCTTCAAGCTGACGCAGGACATTCGTTTCCTGTTCGGCAACTACGGTATTTTTTACCGTGCAATCGGCATTTACGATTACATCAATTACAACGACTTCGAGATGACGAAGCCCAACCTGATCACGCCCGAGAATTTTGCGCGTGTCGGGCAGACCAGCGGACTGGGCGGTGGTCGTTATTATCCGCGCGTCTACGGGCCCGGCGAGTTCACCAAAGTGCGGCGCCCCAACGATGAGGCGGAAGAGGCGGGCCTGCGCTACGACATCCTCGACTTCAATTTCTTTGGCTCCATTCCGTATGCTGAGGGCACCAAGAACTTCACCTTCCGCGTGGGTCGGCAGACGGTGAACTGGGGTCAGAGTACGGTCGCGGTGATCAACAGTCTGAACCAGGCGCAGCCGGTCAATGCCAACGCCCTGTATCGCCTTGGCTTCGGTCTGCTAGAAGAGCTGTTCGTGCCGGTGGGGATGATCCGCGCCAGTACCGAGGTCGCGACCGGGCTGACACTGGAAGCCTTTTACCAGTTCGAATGGATGCCCATCGAAATTCCGACGGCCGGCAGTTTCATGTCGTTCGCCGACATCGGGACCGATAACCAGCGTACGACCGTCAACGCATCGTTTGGCTCGGCCGCCGAGGATCCCTCTCAGCTGACCGGCGGCCGTCTGAACAACCCTCTGACGACCATCACCCCCACGTCCTTGACGCTGCAGCGCGATCCCGACCGTGAGGCGCGCGATCAGGGGCAGTTCGGGGTGTCGCTGAAGTATTATTCCGACAACATCAACAATGGCACCGAGTTCGGCTTCTACGCCATGAACTACCACGCCAAGCTGCCAAACGTGAGCTTCACGTCCACTGACCCCAGCTGCGCCCGGCGTGAAGGCAACCCGCAGAATCGCGATGCCCGCAACGCCTTCGAGTTCCTGCAGTCTTGCCCCAATCTGCCGATAACAGCCCCCTCGGGCTCTAGCCAGTTGTTGACCGATCTCGCGGCCTTGATCGCACAGCGCCCGGGCGTGGTGGGCGATCTAGGGCTTCAAGACGGTAGTAATGTTCTTGGCCTCGCAAACTTGTTGTTACCGCGCCCTGATCTGCCTGCTGCAGACGCCGTGCCGTTCGATACCGCTCGGCTGTTTTTGGAGTACCCGGAAGACCTGCAAGTGTACGGCGTAGACTTCACCACCACCTATGGTGAATACTCGTTCCAGGGTGAAATTGCGTATCGTCCCAACACGCCGCTGCAGGTGTCGATCATTGATTTGGCGTTCGCGTCCTTCGGCCCGGTGTTGTCGCGCTGCCACGACCCGGAGATCGGCTGCGTGGGGGCCAGTGCCGGCCTTGGCTATGATGCCGAAGGCAACTACGTGATTTATGATGGCAATGACTTCACCGATGCAGATGGCGTCAATCCCTACAAAGACACCTTCAGTCTGGTGGTCGGCGCAGTGCCTGGCTCGGCGCGGTCTTTCCCCAACTTCATCATGCCGTACCGTGGTGTGGCGGTGGGTGAAACCGAACCGAACAGTTACATCCGTGGCTGGATTCCCGGCAAGGTCGCCCAGTACAACCTCGGTGCCACACGCGTCCTGGGTGGTTCTGAGAACTGGATCGCGGCAGATCAGGTCATCCTGATCTACGAACTGGCTGCGACCCACGTGCTGAACATGCCGGACTATGACGAGTTGCAGATTGAAGGCCCCTTCTCACCGACCCCGCATGCCAGCGCAGGTGCGGATGGCAGCGGCGCGGACGGCGGGCGTCTGGCCTGCTCGACCAACACCGCGTGCACAATCGGTCCCGATGGTCTGCGCTTCAACCCCTATCAGGCATCGCGCAACCAGTTCGCGAATGAGTTTTCATGGGGTTACCGCGTCGTGGGCCGTATTTCGTACGAGTCGGTGTTGCCGGGCATCAGCATCCAGCCGCTGTTCATCTGGCAGCATGACATCAGCGGTAACTCACCTGGGCCTGCCGGCAACTTCGTGGAAGGGCGAAAGTCTCTGAATTTCCTCTTGGAGACCCGCTACGAGAAGGCGCTGTCGTTCACCGTCGCGTACAACACGTTCTTCGACGGTGGCACCAACAACGTTTATCGTGACCGTGACAACCTTGGCTTCTTTGTTAAATACCTGTTCTAAAGCGAGTTCTCATGACGTTCAAACCACTGCGCTGCTTGGCCCCGCTCGCCGTTGCCGGGTTTCTCTCGGCCTCGGTGGCGGTTGCCGCGCCGGAAATTGCACCGGCTGAAATTGCGAAAAAGGCCGAAAAGTCGCTGCTTGTCTCCATCGCCAAGGCGGGGGACCGTCTGGTGGCGGTCGGCGCCTATGGCCATATCATGCTGTCTGATGACAATGCGGTCACCTGGCGGCAGGTGGATGTGCCGGTCAACAACCTGCTCACCGAGATTTATTTCCTCGATGCCAAGCGTGGCTGGGTTGTCGGCCATGATGCGACGATTCTGTTCACTGAAGACGGCGGCGAAACCTGGGCCATCCAGCATTTCGATGCCTCGATGGAACCCTTCTTCGACGTTCTGTTCTTTGACGAGCAGCGGGGCGCGGCCATCGGGGCATACGGTCAGGCGATGATCACGTCTGACGCCGGCACGACCTGGACGATGGCCGATTCTGAACTTGCCGGCGGCATGCACCTCAACTCCATTGCCCACCTCAACGATGGCAGCTATCTGATTGTCGGCGAGTCGGGTCTGGTGGCGCATTCGACTGATGCAGGCGTCACCTGGCGGTTGCTCGAAGCACCGTTCGAAAGCTCCCTGTTCTCGGTGGCGCCCTATGGCGCCAGCGGTGCGGTGGTCGGGGGGCTGCGCGGCAACGTCTTCACGATTGACAACGTGCTTACCGGCAGTTGGCAGGAGGTAAAAACCGGCACCGTACAGTCAGTCTTTGGCATCGATCAAGATGGCGCGGGTGGCTTCTGGATGGCCGGACTGAACGGCAGCTTGCTGCACGCCGATCCAAACCTGAAGATCACCCGCGCCAAGACGCGCGTGGCCAATGGAGGTGAAGAGGAACTCATTGCCACCGCCATTGGCGGCGTTGCGTACTCCGACGTCATGACCCTGGACGACGATACGCTGGTGGTGGTGGGTGATTCAGGTGTCAAGCGCATGGGATTCACGCGCTAAAGCTTGACCGTTGCACTTGATTTGAAGGCCGGGGCTTGCTCCGGCCTTTTTTGTTGTCACGAACCGTTGCCACGATGGCTATGATGCGGGCCCCGGTTTTTGGAGGCGAGCGCCGCAGATCCTCAGGAAGCGCAGCGCCTCGCCTCATTCATTTCTTGATTGAGGAGCGTTAAATGTATTCAGGCAAAACCCTAAGGCTGTCGATGCACGAGGGCGGTATCGCCGAGCTTTGCTTCGACCGGCAAGGTGAAAGCGTCAACAAGTTCGACCAGCTGACCTTGGGCGAACTGCGTGCGGCAGCCGACTCCCTGGTTGCGACGCCTGGCCTCAAGGGACTGGTGGTGACCTCCGCCAAGAGCGTTTTTATTGTCGGGGCCGACATCACCGAGTTCGGCAAGATGTTCGAAGGCAGCGAAGAGGACATCGCCGGCTGGGCCAGCCAGGCCAACCAGATCTTCATCACCCTTGAAGACCTGCCGTGCCCCAGTGTCACCGCAATCAACGGGATTGCACTGGGCGGGGGCTTCGAAATGGCGCTGACCACCGATTACCGGGTGATGAGCGAAACGGCCATGGTCGGCTTGCCCGAAACCAAGCTGGGCATCATTCCCGGCTTTGGCGGCACCGTGCGTCTGCCGCGCCTGATCGGCGCCGACAACGCGATCGAGTGGGTGGCCAGCGCCAGTCAGAACAAGGCCAAGGCCGCATTGGCGGTGGGGGCGGTGGATGCGGTGGTCAAACCTGAAAAGCTCACCGACGCCGCCCTGTCGCTGATCAAGCAGGCCAACGAAGGCAAGTACGATTGGCAGGCGCGTCGTGCACAGAAAAAAGCGCCGCTCAAGCTCGACATGATCGAGCAGGCGATGGTGTTCAACACCGCCGAAGGTTTCGTTGCAGGCAAGGCCGGCAAGCATTACCCGGCGCCGGTGGCCGCCGTCAAGGCCATCCAGAAAGCCGCCGGCAAGGGCCGCGACGACGCGCTCAAAATTGAAGCGGCAGCGTTTGCCAAGCTGGCCAAGACCACGGTGGCCGATGCGCTGGTAGGGCTGTTCCTCAACGACCAGTTCCTCAAGAAAACCGCGAAGGCGCAGATGAAGGGCGCTGCCGACATTCAGCAGGCGGCGGTGCTCGGCGCCGGCATCATGGGCGGAGGCATCGCATTTCAGAGCGCGTCGAAAGGCACGCCCATCATCATGAAAGACATCGCCGACAAGGCGCTGGCACTGGGCATGAGCGAGGCCAACAAGCTGCTCTCCAAGCAGGTGGAGCGCCGGAAGCTGACCCCTGAAAAGGCCGGCGGCATTCTGTCGACCATTCGCCCGACCCTCAACTATGGCGATTTCGGCAATGTCGACATCGTGATCGAGGCGGTGGTCGAGAATCCGAAGATCAAGAAAGCCGTGCTGGCCGAGACCGAAAGCCAGGTCAAGCCGGGCACCATCATTGCGTCGAACACCTCGTCGATCTCCATCGATGATCTGGCCACCGCCATGAAGCACCCCGAGAACTTCTTGGGCATGCACTTTTTCAACCCGGTGCACCGCATGCCGCTGGTGGAGGTGATCTACGCTGAAAAGACCTCCAAAGAGGCCATTGCCACCACCGTGTCGCTGGCCACCAAGATGGGCAAGACGCCCATCGTGGTGAAGAATTGCCCCGGCTTTCTGGTCAACCGCATCCTGTTCCCGTATTTCGGCGGCTGGGAGCGCCTGATCAACGCCGGCGCCGATTTCGTCAAGGTGGACAAGGTGATGGAAGCCTTCGGCTGGCCCATGGGCCCGGCCTATCTTGAAGACGTGGTGGGCATCGACACCAGCCATCACATCGGCCCGGTGCTGGCCGAGGGCTACCCCGACCGCATGGCACGCAACGAGCGCACGGCGATTGACGTGATGTTCGAGGCCGGGCGGTATGGCCAGAAGAATGGCAAGGGCTTTTACAAGTACGAAACCGATCCCAAAGGCAAGCCGAAGAAGGTCGCAGACCCCGAGACCTACAAGCTGCTCAAGCAGGTGCAGAAGGACGGCGACAAGTCGTTCTCCGATGAAGAAATCATCGAACGCCTCATGTTGCCGATGATTATCGAAGCAGCCCGCTGCCTCGACGACGGGATCGTGGGCTCGCCGACCGAGGTGGATATGGGGCTGATCATGGGCCTCGGCTTCCCGCCGTTCCGTGGTGGCGCCCTCAAGTACTGCGACACGCTGGGCATGGCGCACGTGATCGAGCGCTGCAAGCAGTACGCCCCTCTCGGCAAGCTGTATGAACCGACCGAGTCGATGCAGCAGATGGCCGCCGAAGGCAAGACCTACTACGTCAAGTAAGCGGCTCTCAAGACCCCAATCCGGAGTAAAGAAATGACGACCGAAGTCGTAATCGTTGATGCAATGCGCACCCCCATGGGCCGCTCGAAGGGCGGCAATTTTCGTAACGTGCGGGCCGAAGACCTGTCGGCGCACCTGATTCGCGGCATCCTGGCGCGCAATGAAGCGGTGAAGCCAGCCGATGTAGAAGACGTGGTCTGGGGCTGCGTGCAGCAGACCCTGGAGCAGGGGTTCAACATCGCCCGCAACGCCGCGTTGTTGGCCGGCCTGCCGCAGACCGTGCCGGGCCAAACCGTGAACCGTCTCTGCGGCTCATCGATGAGCGCCATCCATATCGCCTTCGCCAGCATTCAGGCCGGCATTGGCGACACCTACATCTGCGGCGGTGTCGAGCACATGGGCCATGTCGCCATGACCCACGGCTTCGACGGCAACCCGGCCATGAGCCTGGTCACGGCCAAGGCAGCGGCCATGATGGGACTGACCGCTGAAATGCTGACCCAGACCCACGGCATCAACCGCCAGCAGCAAGATGAATTTGCCCTCGCCAGTCACCAGAAGGCCGTCAAGGCCAACCAGACCGGCGCAACCGCCAACGAGATTCTGCCGCTGGCCGGGCACGATGCCGACGGCGCTCCCGTGATGGTGAACTGGGACGAAGTGGCCCGCGCCGATGCCAGCCTCGAAGGTCTGGGCAGCCTGCGCCCGGCCTTCAACCCCAAAGGCTCGGTGACCGCGGGCAACAGCTCGGCCATCTCGGACGGCGCGTCGTGCGTGCTGGTCATGAGCGCCGACAAGGCCAGGGCGCTGGGCCTGAAGCCCCTGGCGCGCATTGTCTCGGTGGCGGCCGCCGGTTGCAGCCCGTCGATCATGGGTATTGGCCCGGTGCCGGCCACGCAAAAGGCCCTGAAGCGTGCGGGGTTGTCGATCGACAACATCGACTACTTCGAACTCAACGAAGCCTTCGCTGCGCAGTCTCTGGCGGTGATCAAGGACCTGAAGCTCACCGAACGCATGGACCGCATCAACCTCAAGGGCGGGGCCATTGCCTTGGGGCACCCGCTGGGGTGTTCCGGCGCGCGCATCACGGGCGCGTTGGCCCACGTGCTCAACGAACAGGGCGGCCAGTTTGGTGTGGCCACCATGTGCATCGGCATGGGGCAGGGCGTTGCGACGGTGCTCGAACGCGTGCACTGAAGCGCTGGCCGGGAAAACCCAAAAAGGCGGCCAATGGCCGCCTTTTTGGGTTGTGCGCGACAGGGTACAGAATGCCGAGTTTCTGACCACGACCACCATCAAAATGGCACGGGGTGCCGAACCCCGAGCAGGGTGATCAGGATCCCGGACACTGCCCGATGCGTGATGCGCACAAGCTGCAACGTCGATGCAAGAAAAAGGGGGTTGGCCGCTGCGTCGGCCAACCCCCTTTTTGCGAACTGCGTGCAGTCAGGGCCTTTTCAGGCCTTACTCGACCGCGGTTTCGACGACGGGGACCACATCGAAGTCGACGGTGACGTGGGTATCGCGAACCACGGTGACGTCGGTGGGTTGCAGAAAGGCAATGTCATCATTGCTGGGCGCGGGCAGGTCGTTGCCCGCCTGGCAGCTCAAGGCCACCGTGTAGTTACCCTCCAGCAGGAAGCCGACCTCGTAGCTGAAGCTGGTGAGCTGGTCGTCACCCACCAGTTCGGGCTTCAACAAGGCCGTGGTCAGGGGTTCGGGGTTGGTGCCGTCAAAGTCGTCGGGGGTCACCCCGGCGCCCGGGTAGACATAAACGGCAGCCCCGCGACCGGTGACGGGATCGGCGATGCAGCTTGAATCGGCCAGAAGTGCCGGATTGATGCTTCCGCGCAGGGTGCCCACCTGGGCGTTGTCGACCACCCGCAGCACCGGCCGCAGGTTGTAGCAGCCCGTGGCGCCGCGCTCGGCAATGGACTTGCGCAGGTCGAAGTCGACCGTGTACGCGGCGCTGCCGCCGGCCGCGATGGTCAGCGGACCGCGAACCTTCAAGCCGCTCTGGCCGCCGCTCGGAACGATCAACGGAAAGTCGGTGGTGCCAATCGTGATGTAGGACGGATGTTGCGGATTGGATTGCGCGGCACTGCAGCTGGCATTGGCCTGGTCGGCCACGATCAGACGCACTTCCTCGTAGACCCCGACCGGAATCTGTTCGTCCTGGATGAGGAAGAACTGGTTGTCGCCTTGCTGTTCCAGCAGGTCAACCTGTTGCGTCTGGTCAAGATCAAAGCGCAGGGCGACCTCGCCCTCGGCATCGAGCAATTCGACTGCGGTGAACGCCACGACCACGGCCTCGGCATTGTCGACCGGGGCGTCAGTGACGCCGAGCGAGAGTGAGCCGCTGCCGCCGCTGCCACCGGAGTCTGAATCGCTGCTGCAGGCGCCGAGCAGCGCGAGACTGAGGGTGGCGATTAGGGCGGGTTTGATCATGAGGGGTGCTCCGGTTGCGTCAGAATAGGATCGTGACGCGGAACATGGGCTCATGTCCGGCGTCACGAATCGGCAACCCTAGAGCCCGAGGATGAAGCGGGGCTGACCGGCGGCAGGTTCAGAACCTGGAGAAGTCGGGCGACCGTTTCTCGGCGAAGGCCGAAAAGGCCTCGCGGGCTTCCGGTTGACCGAGCATGGGCATGAAAAAGCCGGATTCATATTCCATGGCCTCGCGGGTCTTTTCGCCAGGCCAGCGCCGCATCAGCGCCTTGGTCACCTTCAAGGCATTGGGCGGCAAGGCCACCAGCTCTGCGGCCGTGGCGCGCGCCTGTGCCTCCACCTCGGCGTTGGGCAGCACCGCGTTGCACAGGCCCAGCCGCTCGGCGGTGGGGGCATCGAAGAAGCGCCCCAGCATCAACAGTTCGGCAGCCTTGAGGTGGCCGGTGACCTTGGGAACCACGTAGCTCGATGCGAATTCAGGGCAGGTGCCGAGGCTGACGAACGGCATGCGCAGCTTGGTGCGTTCGCCCAAGTAGACGAAGTCACAGTGCATCAGCAGCGTGACGCCGATGCCCACCGCCATGCCGCAGACCGCAGCGATGACCGGCTTCTCGGTGTCGAGCAGTGCGCGCATGAAGCGGCCGACGGGCGAGTCCGACGAGGCCGGCGGGTTGTTCAGGAAGTCGGCCATGTCATTGCCGGCACAAAAGCAGTCGGCCGAGCCGGCGAACAGAATCACGCGCACATCGCCGTCTGCGGCAGCCTGCTTCAGGCCCGCCGTCAGCTGGTCGTACATGGCGTTGGTGAGGGCGTTCTTCTTGTCCAGCCGATTCAGGCGCAGGGTGAGCACGCGATCCGCTTTTTCGATCAGTACATCAGTTGTCATAAAGGGCTGCCGAAAGGAGAAAAGGAGCTTGAGCCTAGCCGCTGGCGGCCGACGGGGTACGGTAACGTCACGCGCCGGTCTCGGTCACGGTCGCGGGTGAAGCCGTCAGAACAGATCGGCTTTGTCCACGTTTTCGGTTGCGGGCAGCGCGTCGCGCGAGGCGATCCAGTCGCCCGTGATCATCTGCGCATAGCTCATGCCCGGCCCGACCATCGGATAAACGCCGGCTTCACCATCAATGTGCACTTCGAGGAACGCCGGGCCCTTGAAGGCGACAAACTCGGCGATCACGGTTTCAAGATCTTCCTTGCGGGTGATGCGCTTGGCGAACGCGTAGCCATCGGCCTCGGCGGCCTTCACGAAATCTTTCTGGTGCAGGCTCTTGTCTGAGGCGGCGTAGCGGCTGTCGAAGAACAAGCGCTGCCACTGCCGCACCATGCCGTCGCCGAAGTTGTTGAGCACCACCACCTTGACCGGCAGGTTGTAGGTGGTCACCGTTTCCAGTTCGCCGAGGTTCATGCGGATCGACGCATCGCCATCGATGTCGATGACGATCTTGTCGGGCCGGGCGAACTGCGCGCCGATGGCGGCGGGCAGGCCAAAGCCCATGGTGCCCATCGACCCCGAGGTGAGCCACAGGCGAGGTTCCTTGAAATCAAAGTACTGCGCGGCCCACATTTGGTGCTGCCCGACGCCGGTCGACACCACGGCTTCGCCACCGGTCAGTCGGTTGATGGCCTCGATCACCGCGTAAGGCTGGATCGCCGCCGATTCGCGGTCGTAGTTCAGCGAATGACGTGATTTGAGCTCGGCAATATGCTGATGCCAGTCGCGATAATCCGGCGCGAAGCCGCGCGCCTGCAGATGCGCGTGCAGGTCTTCAATGGCCACAGCCAGCTCGCCCACGTGGTGCCACTGCACGCGCTTGACCTTGTTGATCTCGGCGGGATCGATGTCGAAGTGCGCCACGGCCTTGGCGCGCGGGGCAAACTTGTCGGGCACGCCGGCCACACGGTCATCGAAGCGCGCACCAAGGGTGATGAGAAAATCGCAGTCTTCAACCGCATAGTTGGCGTAGGCGGTGCCGTGCATGCCCAGCATGTGCAGCGACAGGTCGCCGGTGGTGTCGACCGCGCCAATGCCCATCAGTGTGGTGGTGACCGGCAGGCCATAGGCGTTGGCGAATTCACGAATCGCCGGGGCCGCGTTGCCGTTGATGGCGCCACCGCCCACGTACAGCAATGGCCTGCTGGAGGCCTTCAACAGCGCTTCGAAGGCGCTGCAGGACTCGGTGCTCAGGCGATTGCGGCGCACCTCGGCCAGCCGTGCCCGGTAGCCGGGAATCGGCAGCACGCCCTCGCCCTGGAACACCAGATTGGCGTTCTGCACGTCTTTGGGAATGTCGATCACCACCGGGCCGGGGCGCCCGGTACGCGCCACTTCGAAGGCGGTGCGCATGGTGGCTTCCAGTTTGGAGGCATCGGTAACCAGGAACACGTGCTTGGCGCACGGCGCCATGATCGAGCTGACCGGCGCTTCCTGAAAGCCGTCCGAGCCGATTGCAGCGGTCGGCACCTGGCCACAAATGACGACGATGGGAATCGAGTCGGCCATGCAGTCGCGCACCGGCGTCACCGTGTTGGTCGCGCCCGGGCCCGAGGTCACCAGGCACACGCCCACCTGTCCGGAGGCACGCGCGTAGCCCGCCGCCATGAAGCCGGCGGCCTGCTCGTTCGCGGGGACGATCAGCGGCATTTTTTCGGCACCTTCGGCGGTGCGATGTTCGCGGTTGTAGCGGAACACGGCATCGTAGGTGGGCAAAATGGCGCCCCCCGAATAGCCAAAGATCACGTTGGTGCCCTCGTCGGCGAGCACCTGAACGACAATCTCGGCGCCGCTGAGTGTCTGTGAAGCGAGAGGATGTTTGGCGAGAGGGCGCGACATCGTCATGACCAGTAAATTCCGAGTAAGGCTGAAAACCGCGCTTTATACCACGCCGCCGGATCGGCAATTGCGTATTCCGGCCGATAGGCGCAGGGTCTTGGGGCCTGCGGGCCGCCGCCGCCCAGTGGCGGCATTGGCATGATGGGAGGGCTATTTTTAGGGTGGTTCATGCACAGGGCATCTGAAATACTGTTGAAGACGGCAGGCACAAGCACGCCGCGATAAGAACGAAGTTCCACGTTGAGGAGGATGTATGTTCAAGCGAGTACTCACGGCGTCCGCCGTGGCGGCATTGATGACATTACCCACCCTTTCAACCGTCGCCGCCCGTGACGTGTCCCAGCTGGGGGTGTCGCTGACGCCCATGGGCGCCGAGAAAGCCGGCAACGCCGATGGCAGCATCCCGGCATGGGAAGGCGGTCTGCTCATGGGTCGTCCCGCAGCCGGCCGCGAGCGGGCACCGGCCGAATACCCCACCAGCAGCGACAAGCCCCTGTTCACCGTCACCTCGGCCAACCTCGACCAACACCGCGAGATGCTGACGCCGGGCGCGCTGGCCCTGTTTGCCAAGTTTCCCGACTCGTACAAGATGCCGGTCTATCCGACCCGTCGCACCGGCAACGCGCCCGATTTCGTTTATGCCGCGACCCTGAAGAACGCCAAGAACGCCAGCCTTGAGAATGACGGCGAATCTCTGGTCAACGCCTCGGTTGGTATTCCGTTCCCGATTCCCGAAAACGGCAAGGAAGTCATCTGGAACCACAAGCTGCGCTATCACGGTGAGGGCCTGCAGCGCTGGAACGTGCAGCTGGCAGTGCAGACCAACGGCAGCTTCGTCCCCTACAAGATTCGTGAAGACGTGCGCTTTCACTACAACGTGAAGGGCGCGACGCCCGAAAGCCTCGACAACGTCATCATCTACTTCCTGCAATTCACCACCTCGCCGGCGCGACAGGCAGGGAACGTGCTGTTGGTGCACGAGACCATGGACCAGGTGGCCGAAGCCCGTCGGGCCTGGCTGTACAACCCCGGCCAGCGCCGCATCCGCCGCGCCCCCAACGTGGCCTACGACAACCCCGGCACCGGCGCCGATGGCCTGCGCACCAACGACCAGCTCGACTCCTTCAATGGCGCCACCGACCGCTACACCTGGGACATCATCGGCAAGCGGGAAATGCTGCTGCCGTACAACGCCCACAGGCTGGCGGACGACAAGGTCAAGTACGCCGACATTGTCCAGCGCAACCACCTGAACCAGGACCTCACCCGTTACGAACGCCGCCGCGTCTGGGTGCTGGACTCCAACCTCAAGCCCGGCACCACGCACCAGTACAAGCGCCGCACGTATTACATCGACGAAGACACCTGGACCATCCTCGCGGTCGACATCTACGACGGTCGCGACCAGCTCTGGCGCGTGCAGGAGTACCACCCCGTCATGGTGCCGTGGCTCAAGGCCGTGGGGCCTGCGCTGGCCACGGTGTACGACCTCAACGCCAACCGCTATCTGGTCATGGAAGCCTCCAACGAAGAGCCGCTCTTCGAAGAGCGTGACTGGGACGTCGACCACTTCACCACCGGTTCGGTGCAGCGGATGGCCACACGCTGATGCCCTCCGCCACTTTGGCGGCCTGATGCACCGCAACTGCAAACCCCGCTCCGGCGGGGTTTCTGCTTTGGGCTTGCCTTGACCGCCGGGCGCCCTCCACCATGGGCCATGTTGCAGATCAACGACCACCTTGCCGTGCCGCTGGCAGAAATCGAGCTGGACGCCATCCGCGCCCAGGGCGCGGGCGGACAGAAGGTGAACAAGACCTCCAGCGCCGTGCACCTGCGTTTCGACATTGCAGGCTCATCGCTGCCGGATGACTGCAAGGCCCGGCTGCTGGCGCGCCGCGATCGCCGGCTCAGCAGCGACGGGATTCTGGTGATCAAGGCGCAGCGCCACCGCACGCAGGAGGCCAATCGCGATGACGCGCTGCAACGCCTGGCCGAGATCATCCAGCGCGCGGCAACCGTGCCGGTGAAACGCAAGGCCACCCGGCCAACGCGGGGCGCGCAGCGGCGGCGTGTCGACACCAAGGTGCAACGCGGCCGGGTGAAGGCCTTGCGCAGTCGCATCGACGACTGACCGGCGCCCGGCGCGGGCGCCGCGGGGCCACACCGCCTCAGACCAGCTGCAGCAGGTTTTGAATCTGCGCGGCATCGGCCTCGTCGGCGCGGTGAATCAGGCTCAGGCGTGCCTTGGGCACCGCGCCGGCAATGGCGCGGTAGCTGACCCCGTCAATCTGAGCCTGTTGCATCGAGGCGGGCACGATGGAAACGCCCATGCCCGCGGCGACCAGATTGACGATGGACGTCACCTGCGAGGTTTCCTGCACCACCCGCGGCAGAAAGCCGACCCGGTGGCAGGCGCGCAGAATCTCTTCATGCAGCCCGGCGCCCACGGCGCGGGGGAACAGCACGAAGGGTTCCAGCGACAGCGCCATCAAGGGCAATCGCCTGCGGCGGCTCAGCGGATGGCCCGAGGGCAGGGCAATGACCAGGTCTTCGCTCATCAGCGGCGTTTCCACCAACCCCTCCTCGGGGGCCAACAGGGGGCGAATGAAGGCGGCATCCATGCGCCGCGCAAGAACGGCGGCCGCAAGCAGCGGCGTGGTGCCTTCGTCCAGGCTCAAGGCCACGGTGGGGTAACGGCGACGAAACTCACGGATCACCCCCGGAATCAGCGGGTGAAACGGGGCCGAGTTGATCATGCCCAGCCGCAGGCGCCCCAGTTCTCCGCGCGCAACGCGGCGCACGCGCACCTCAGCCTGCTCGGCCTGCTGTATCAACGCCCGGGCATCATCGAGCAGGGCTTCGCCGGCGGGCGTCAGTTCCACGCCGCGCGGCAATCGGCGAAACAGCGCGGCGCCCAGGTGCTGCTCCAGCGCCTTGATCTGCTGCGACAACGGTGGTTGCGCCATGCCCAGTTGCCGGGCGGCGCGGGTGATATGTCGCGCTTCGGCAACGGCAACGAAGTAACGCAGTGCGCGCAGCTCAAGTGGCATATGCAAATCGTATTGCAAAAGCAGAAATCATATATTGGACGTCTTGAGCGCCGGCGGCTTAGAGTCGTTGGCAGATCAACGAGGAGATTCAAATGGCGGCGTCCCCCCCCGAGCGCGACCCCAACGAAACCCAGGAATGGCTGGACGCGCTTGACGATGTCCTGCGTGAGCGGGGTCCGCAGGCCGCGCATGCGCTGCTAGAAGACCTGATCACCCGGGCACGCGGCAAGGGCGCCTTCATCCCGTTTTCGCCCAACACCCCGTACGTCAACACCATTCCCACCGCGCTTGAAGCGCAGTCACCGGGCGATCACGCGGTGGAGTGGCGCATCCGCAGCCTGACCCGCTGGAACGCGACCGCGATGGTGGTCAATGCCAACCGTGAGCACGCCGGCATTGGCGGGCACATCGCCAGCTTTGCCTCCAGCGCCACGCTGTACGACGTGGGCTTCAACCATTTCTGGAAGGGCGCGGACCACGAAGACGGCGCTGATCTGGTCTACATTCAGGGCCACGTCACGCCGGGCATTTATGCGCGCGCCTACCTTGAGGGGCGCATCAGCGAGGCGCAGTTGCAGCGCTTCCGCATGGAGGCCCTGGCGCCCGGCCTGTCGAGCTATCCGCACCCGTGGCTGATGCCCGAGTTCTGGCAGTTCGCCACCGTCAGCATGGGGCTGGGGCCGATCATGGCGATCTACCAGGCGCGGCTGATGAAGTACCTCGCCAATCGTGAGCTGGCGCAGAACGATCAGCGCAAGGTCTGGGTGTTCTGCGGTGACGGCGAGATGGACGAGCCGGAAAGCCTCGGTGCCATCGACATTGCCGCCCGCGAGCAGCTCGACAATCTGATCTTTGTCGTCAATTGCAACCTGCAGCGGCTCGACGGCCCGGTGCGCGGCAACGGCAAGATCATCCAGGAGCTGGAAGGCAGCTTCCGGGGTGCGGGCTGGAACGTCATCAAGGTGGTCTGGGGCAGCGGCTGGGACGCGCTGCTGGCCCAGGACACCAGCGGCAAGCTGTTGCAGCTGATGAATGAAACCGTGGACGGCGAATACCAGAACTTCAAGGCCAAGGGCGGCGCCTACACGCGTGAAAAGTTCTTTGGCAAATATCCTGAAACCGCGCGTCTGGTCGCCAGCTGGACGGATGAACAGATCGCCGGCCTGCAACGCGGCGGGCACGATCCGCACAAGGTTTACGCCGCCTACCACGCCGCCGTGCGGCATACCGGCACGCCCACCGTGATTCTGGCCAAGACGGTGAAGGGCTACGGCATGGGCGAGGCCGGCGAAGGGCAGAACATCACCCACCAGCAGAAGAAGATGGGCGAGGAGGCGCTGAAGAAATTCCGCGACCGCTTCCAGATTCCGGTCACCGACGAGCAGATCAAGGACACCCCGTTCTACCGCCCGGCCGAAGACTCCGATGAAATGCGCTACCTCAAGGCCCGCCGCGAAGCACTGGGCGGGCCATTGCCACGCCGCACGGTCAAGCCGGTCAGCCTGAGTTTGCCGCCGGCCTCGGCCTATGAGCGCCTGCTGGCCGACACCGGCGAGCGTGAAATCTCCACCACCATGGCCTTCGTGCAGCTGCTGCAAACGCTGATCCGCGACAAGAAGATCGGCAAGCAGGTCGTGCCCATCGTGCCCGACGAGGCGCGCACCTTCGGCATGGAGGGCATGTTCCGCGCGCTGGGCATCTATTCCATCGTCGGTCAGAAGTACGAGCCGCAAGACGCCGACCAACTGGCGTATTACAAGGAAGACGTCAAAGGGCAGGTGCTGGAAGAAGGCATCACCGAGGCCGGTGCGATGTCGAGCTGGATCGCCGCCGCCACCAGCTACGCCAACCATGGTGTGCCGCTGCTGCCGTTCTATATCTACTACTCGATGTTCGGCTTTCAGCGCGTCATGGACCTGTGCTGGGCCGCAGGCGACATGCGCGCCCGCGGCTTTCTGCTGGGCGCCACCGCCGGGCGCACCACGCTCAACGGCGAGGGCCTGCAGCACGAAGATGGCCATTCGCAGGTCATGGCCGCACAGATTCCCAACTGTCGCGCCTACGACCCCGCCTTTGCCTACGAGCTGACCGTGATCATCCGGCACGGCATGCAGCGCATGTTCGTGGACGGCATTGACGAGTACTACTACCTGTCGCTGTACAACGAAAATTACAGCCACCCGGCACTGCCGCCCGGCGTGGAGACCGGCATCGTCAAGGGCCTGTATCTGCTGCGCTCGGCCGAGGCCGCCAAGCACGACCTGCACGTGCAACTGCTGGGCTCGGGCGCCTTGCTGCGGGAAGTGATGGCCGCGGCCGACCTGCTCGCCGAAGAGTGGGGCGTCACCAGCGACGTGTGGAGCGCGCCCAGCTTTTCGGAGCTGGCGCGCGAAGCTTGCGAGGTGGAACGCTGGAACCTGCTGCATCCCACCGAGACGCCGCGCGTCGGCTACGTCACCGAGTGCCTGAAAGGCATGATGGGGCCGGCCATCGCCAGCAGTGACTGGGTCCGCGCCGTGCCGGAGCAGATTCGTGCCTACATGCCACGGGCCACCGACAACGGTGGCAGGCCGATGGCCTATCACGTGCTTGGCACCGACGGTTTTGGCCGCTCGGACAATCGCCCCGCCCTGCGCGACTTCTTCGAGGTAGACCGCCGCTGGATCGTGGTCAAGGCCCTGCATGCACTGGCGCTGGAGGGTGCGATGCCCATGGAGCGCGTCAAGCAGGCCGCACAAATCTACGGGCTGGCCGCCAATCGCCCCGCCCCCTGGACGGTGTAAGTCATGGCCAACACGATCGAAGTGAAGGTGCCCAACATCGGCGACTTTGAGTCGGTGCCGGTGATCGAATTGCTGGTGGCCGAAGGCGACACGGTCGAGAAGGATCAGGCGCTGATGGTGCTGGAGTCGGACAAGGCCACGATGGACGTGCCCAGCCCGGCGGCCGGCAAGGTGACCGGGCTCAAGGTCAAGGTCGGCGACAAGGTGGGCGAGGGCAGCCTGGTCTGCTCGCTCAGCGGCCAGACCGATGCGGCCGCAGATGACGCGGCGGCCGATGCCGATGCCGATGCCGATGCCGATAGCGAGGCGCCCGAAGGCCGGCACGACGCTCCGCCCTCCGAGCCTGAAGGGCACGAGGATGAGAAAACGGCCGAGACGGCCGAGTCTGCAGGCGGGCCCGCCCGCGGGTCGGCCAGGCAGACGCAAGCCGGCCCATACACCGTCACCGTGCCCAACATCGGCGACTTTGAATCGGTGCCGGTGATCGAATTGCTGGTGGCCGAAGGCGACACGGTCGAGAAGGATCAGGCGCTGGTGGTGCTGGAGTCCGACAAGGCCACGATGGATGTGCCCAGCCCGGTTGCCGGCACCGTCACCTCGCTCAGGCTCAAGGTGGGCGACAAGGTGGGGGAAGGGGCCGAGGTTTGCGTGCTGACCCCCGCGGATGGGGCCGGCGACGACGATGACGACGATGACGGTGCAGCCGACGATGCGCCGGCGCAGCAGACCGCGTCTGCCGAAACGCAGCCGGCCCGGGAGCCGCCCGCTGCGGCCAAGGCACCGATCGCTGACACCCCCGAAGCGCAGCCGAACGCCGGCCCTCAGGCGAAAACGACGGCGCCCGCCACCCAGGCCGACGGTGAGCCGTTCTACGCCGGCCCGGCCACCCGCAAGGTGGCGCGGCAGTTTGGGGTTGACCTGTCCAAGGTGAGCGGCAGTGGCGCGCGCGGGCGCATCGTCATCGAAGACGTGCAGGCCTACGTCAAGGCCGAATTGGCCAAGCCGGCCGCCGGCAGTGGTGGCGCCAGGGCGGCCGGCGGCGGCATCCCGCCGATTCCGGCGCAGGACTACGCGCAGTTCGGCCCGGTGGAGACCAAGGCCCTGGCGCGGATTCGCAAGCTGTCGGCCGCGCACCTGTCGCGGTCGTGGCTCAACGTGCCGCACGTGACCCAGCACGACGATGCCGACATCACCGAGCTGGAAGCCTTCCGCAAATCAGCGGGCGACTACACCGAGGCCAAGCTGACCCTGCTGCCGTTTCTGATCAAGGCAGTGGGGCTGGTCATCAAGCGCTATCCGGAGTTCAACAGTTCACTGGCAGCAGACGGCGAGTCGATCGTGCTCAAGGGCTATTGCAACATCGGCTTTGCCGCCGACACGCCCAATGGCCTGGTGGTGCCCGTCGTCAAGGACGTGTGGGCCAAGTCGGTGGGCGAACTGGCGGCCGACTGCGCCCGGCTGGCCACGACCGCGCGTGACGGCAAGCTCAAGCCCGACGACCTGCGCGGCGGCTGTTTCTCGATCTCCAGCCTGGGCGGCATCGGCGGCAAGTACTTCACGCCCATCGTCAATGCGCCGGAGGTGGCGATCCTGGGGGTCTCGCGGTCCAGCCTGCAGCCGGTGTGGGACGGCGCAAACTTTGCGCCACGGCTGCTGCTGCCGTTGTCGCTGTCGTACGACCATCGGGTGATCGACGGGGCGGCCGCGGCGCGATTCGTCGTGCTGCTGGGCGCGCTGCTGGCCGACGTGCGGCGCTGGGTGTTGTAGCCGCGCCTGCAACCCGCGACTCCAAGCAAAAAGCGCGGTGCAGACCGACTGCACCGCGCTTTTTTTTTCAGGCAAATTGACGTGTGCGCGGGTCAGTCGCCGAAGAGTTTGCCGAAGGCCTTGTCCAGCGCCTTGTCGACCATGGAATCGGTGGCTTCGTCGACCTCCGCGTCGGTGCGCTGCTCGATCCGCTCCTGTTGGCGCTCAGTTTTCTGGCCGAACAGGCCGTTCAAGAGGCCACCGCCGGCGCCCTCGCCCGATTGTGGTTCGGCGGCCGCGCCGCCCATCAGACCTTGCAGGTCGGGCATTGACTGAGGGGCCGATGGCAGCTCGAAACGGCTGGCCGCCGGCGCGTTGTCAAAGCGGACGACCTTGAAGTCCTGGTCAGCGCGCAGCAGGCCGCGGCCCTTGAGTGCGGCCTCGAATCGGGCGTTGCCGTCGGTGGTGGGAACCTGGGTCAGTTTGGACATGGTGCTGGCCATGTTCGACAGGGCTTTCGACAGCGCGACCGCACGCGGGTCGTTCGACAGGACCAATTCTTTGGAATGCGCCTGACCGTCGGCGTCCACGTACTTCAGCACATGCACCTCGCCCTTGACCCCGGCGACGGTTTCGTTGCGTCCGGTTGATTCCAGGGACTTGAACTGGTCGACGTCTTCCGGCCCCACATTGGGAATCTGCTGACCCAGCATGCCCAACATGCTGCTGGTATCGATGACCGTGTCGCCGCTGATCATGAACATCTTGCCGTCGCGGAGAATCATGCGCTCATCGCCCTCGGAGACGCTCATGCTGAGCTTGTCGCCCAGGTATTCCATGCGCACCAGATCGCCTTCGCTGCTGCTGATGGTGGCGCTGCCCCCCGCGTGTGCGCTGCCCAGAAACCCCAGCATCAGGATGATGATGCCTGCCACCTTGTGTGTTCGTTGCATGACCCTTGCCCCCCGCGATTGTTGGAGCGCACACGTTAATGAAATTTGGCGACCAAGACCATCGCTGCTGAAGGGCGTCAGCGCCAGCAGTCGACACCGTCGCTGCCGCTGGCCTGCTTGCGCCCGCTGGCGATCAGGCTCAGGGTGCCGCAGCGGGCATCGTCGGCCTGCGCGCCGACCGGAATGGCCTCAAGGCGGTAGCCGTTGGGGGTGACCCCGCTGAGCACGATGCGGTAAATCGACCGATCGGTCTGTTCGGTATCGGGCTCGCCGGCCGCGCTGATCCACGAGGGGTTGGCGGGGTAGCCCAGCGCGGTGAGCGTGGTGGCGTAGCGCCGGCGGTCCACGTAATGGCCCTCTTGCCGTGCCTGCAGCTCCACCAGGGTGGTCTTGGCGGCGGTGCGATGGGCTTTGAGGATGTAGTTGCGATAGCTGGGCAGGGCAATCGAGACGATGATCGCCAGGATGGCGACGGCGATCATCAGCTCGATCAGGGTGAATCCGCGGCGGCTGCGAGGCATGGCGTTAATCGGGGGTCTGCGCAATGGGGCGCTCATCTTCCCCGCGTCGCTCACGCCAGTAAATGGGCACGAAGCGCGGCACGTCCACGTCGAACAGCTCGGTGCCGGTGCGGGCGGTGCCCACGTCGGCCATCGACAGATCGCCCGGCAGCCCGGGCGTCTTGGCGGTGACCGACCGCCCTTCAGACCCCGGTGCGCTGCTGATCGGGCTTGCGCCGCCGGGGCGGCCGTCGCGCAGCGAAATGCCGTAGACCCGGCTGCCGCCCTCCGAGGGCTCGCAGGCCACCGCGCCGGGATCGGGCGGCACGAAGCTGGAAAAGAACACCACGTTGCCCAGGGTCAGCGGTTGCGACAGGGCCTTTTCGCCCGCGCGGGTGAGTTGAATCTGGAAGCCGGTGGTCAGGTTCTGGTTGTCGGTGCAGCCGTCGTCGCCGGCGTTCTGGCACAGCGCGGTGAGGTTGGCAAAGTCGGCGTGGCCGGGCAGGGCATCGTTTTCGACGATCAGCGCGTCGGCGGCGCGACCGCTGCGGAGCGCACGGTCGCGAAACACGTAAAGGTGGTTGCTTTGCACCCGCTCGACCGGATCGGCGCGGTTGCCGCTGCCGATCACCACGGCCTCGAAATTGGCGCCAGGGCTGCGCACCGGCACCACATCGACCGCATGAAAGAAGCGACGGTCGGTGGCCACGGTTGCGCCGGCATCGTGACGCCCGGCATTGAACAGCGGGCCCATCGTCCAGTTCGCGGGGTTGTCGCCGGCAATGTCGCCGCGCCACACCCGGCCGCCGGTATCGCCCACGTAGAAGCGATCGGCAAAGCCGTCGCCGGTGGTGTCCAGCGCCTCGACCGGGGCGGCAATGCTGTCGCGCAGCAAGGGGTGCCGAAAGCGGCGCTGGGTGGCGTCGAAGGGCGCCTCGGCGTTGAGTGCGCCGCGGGTTGCTTTCCAGATCAGTTCGCCGGTTTCGGCGTCGATGATGAACACGGCGTTGCCGACGCCGTCATCGGTGCCAATCTGATTGCTGCTGGCCGAGCGTGCGTCCTTGCCCAAGGGCTGGTTGGCATCGTTGCGTCCGCCGTTGTAGCCGCCACCGACCACCAGCACGACGCGGGTCTGGCCATTGATGCGCATCTGCACCGCCTTGGGGGTGCTGAAGGTCAGTGCCAGCTCGGTGTACCAGTCGGCGCGCGCGGCCGGAACCGCCGCATTGCTGCTCAGGCCGGCCGGCGTGATGCGCCACATGGGCGTGGGCAGGTCGGGGTTGGTCAGGTTCAGCGCATAAAGCGCCGCGCCGCTGCGACGCAGGCCGAAAAAGGCCCACACGGCATCGTCGCCCGCGCCGTTGATCACGCCATCGGCCGGGCCGCCATTGGGGCCACGGTCACGCATCGCGATGGTCGCCTCGCCATCGACGCCGTAGGGGAAGCGTGCGCCGGGCTGGTTGTCCCGCAGGGTCTTCTGCTGGCCCATGACCGCCTGGGGCATGAACGCCCAGCTTTCCACCCCGGTGTCGTTGCGCACCATGCGCAGAAAGCCGTCGGCCGCCCCATACAGAATGCGCACGTCGGGATTGGCGGCCGTGAAGCCGCCGCGCGGGCCGTAGTTGATGGCCACCGGGCGCGCGTGCAGCACCGCGCCGTGCCGCCAGCTTCGGGGCTGCAGGCTGGCGAGATTGGGTGCCGGGGCGGCGGTGGTGCCCACCTCCCAGCCGCGGGCGTACAGCAGCAGGGCGCGCGATTCGGCGTCGTTGGCGGCGCCGAGCACCGGCCGCAGCTCGGTCTGGCGGCTGGCCTCGTCGGCATTCAGCGGTTGCAGGCTGAGCACGCCGTTGGCCAGCCGATCGTAGAAAAGTTGCCGGGCCGCGACCGAGCCGTTGCCGCGGCCCGAGGCGGGAATGCGGCTGCCCGCGCCTCCCAGCGTGGTGTTGCGCCCGTCGGCACTCGTCAGAGGCGGCAGGTTGCCGGGCTGGGTCCAGACGGTCAGCGCGCTGTTGGCAATGCGACCGTCGGCCGCCAGCGCCGGTTGGCCGAGGCTGTCGGTGTAGGTTGCGCCATCGAACTCCAGACGTTTGAGGTTGCCGGGCCAGCGGGGAGACTGATTGGCGGTGGGCCGGAACTGGCCAAAGAAACTCGGCGACAGGATGCGGTTGGGTGCGGTCAGGTCGAAGGTGAGGGTCGGGGTCAGCAGGCTGGCATCGACCACCAATGTGGGCTTGAGCAGTTGGCCGATGGAGTCGCCCAGGCCCAGCAGGCCCAGCCGGTCGAGGTAGGTTGTTACGTTGCTGCCGGCCTGGAGCAGGCCCTGCACGCTGCCGAGGTTGTCCTGCACGATGAAAAATGACTGCAGGGCGATGCGGTTGCCGTTGACGTCGGCAAAGCCGGTTTGCTGTGCCTCGCGCACCACGGCCGCCAGTGACACGGGCCCCGATGCCTCGACCCCGGGCAGATAGCGCCGCAGGGTGGCGTCAGACTCGTTCTGCAGCAGCGGGTTGGTCAGCTGCAGGTGCACCAGATTGGCGCGCCGGCATTCCAGCGGCGGCTTTTTATAGCGGCCGTTGTGTTCAATGCTGGGGTCGCGCGCCAGCAGCGCGGTCAGGCCGTCCCAGCGGTTCAGCGGGGCATTGAAGACTTCGTCGCCCGCCAGGTAGTGCAGCACCTCGGCATACACCTCCTTGGCCTGATAGGGCGGCAGCAGCTCGACGCGGCTGCTGAGCAGGGTGCCCGTCAGCCCCGTGACGGCATTCACAATGTTGCTGGGCCTCAGCAGGTCGGTCAGCAGGTTGGTGACCCGGTTCAGCACCATGACGACGCTGTTCTGGTCGATCAGCGGTGTCGTGCCCAGCAGAAAATAGGCGCCGTTGCTGCACCCCACCGTTTCGCGGCGGGTGGTGGTGATTGAGGCCTGGTCGCCGAAGGCGCAGCTCGACGCCGGCGCGCCCGCGGCATTGGCCCGGTCGGCATGGGTGATGATGATGGCCACGCGCGAGTCGATGAGCTGGTTGAGAATCGCCTCCAGCAGGCTGATCAGATTGAGTTGCCCGGCGCCCAGCACCCCGCTGACGGTGGTGTTGAGCAGGCCGGTGACCACGGACGGCAATTGCCCGACCACTGTGCCGAGCAGTGGGTCGAGCAGCCCCTCGATCAAGGCTCCGACGAAGCCGCCCAGCAGCGGATTGATGATGTTGCCCAGCAGCGGGATGCCCAGCAGGGTGTTCAAGGTGCCGCAGGTGAGCTGGCTGATGCCGCCCAGCAGCGGTTGCAGCAGTGGACCGAGCAGGGGCAGGTTCACCAGCGGCGAGTCGATGCCCAGTACGCCGTACAGATTGCACAGGGCCTGCGCCCGGGTGGCGCCGGTGGTGCCGCTGCCCAGCAACAGGTTGCGGAGCAGATCTTCCGGGTTGCCTTGCGTGTTGGTGCCCAGCACGTCACCCAGCAGCGAGCTGTTGCTGAGGTTGAGGCACAACTGCGGCGCCTCCGGGTTGCTGGCGTTGGTCGGGTTGGTGAGGGTGTTGTTGCAGATGCCCAGCAGGTTCAGGTCCAGCGCGAGAATGGTGGTGGGCGGCTGCAGCGGGTTCTCGGCCGGGTTGATGTAAATGTCGATGTCGTCGGCCCCTGCCGGCGCTGCGCAGACCAGCGCCGCCACGGTGGCGAGTGTGCCTGTCAGGCGGCGCAAGGCGTGGGTGGCGTTCATCAGAATTGGGTGATCCCCTTGGCTTCGGGCACGGCGATCTGCACCCCCTGCTGGATTTCGGCAGCGCCCTGGCCCACCGCACTGCGATCGGTGCCGGCGGTGATGCGAAAGCGGGCGTAGCCCACACGCGCCGTGGTGCCCGTGGTGCCGACCGAGGTGGCCGGCACCAGCGCCTGCCCGTTGACCGACTCACGCCAGATTTCGACATAGGTGCGATCGGCGAGCGCGTTGGAGGGGGTCGACGGTGGCGTGAGCCCCCCATCGGCACAGGCGAATGGCGCGCGCAGCGGATTCTGTGCGGCCAGACCGGCGGGGAAGCAGCCGACCTGCAGATCGGCGACCAGCGTCACCGGAAAGTGGGTCTCGATGTCGGCCAGCAAGGCGTCGATGAGTGATTGCGACACGTCGATGGCATTGAGGCGCGAGGCCTCGTTGTCGGCCATGGTCAGCGAGGTGCTGGCTTCGCGAATGGCGCCGATCCCCAGCAGGGTGAGCACGATCAGGAACAGCAGGGCCGTCGCCAGGGCCGCGCCGTGCTGGTGTGCCTTTGGGGGGCGCGGTTTCATGGCAGCGGGTTCTTCAGTTGCACGGTGGTGGCAAAGCGCTTGCGATAGTACTGGCGTGGCGGCACGCCATTGGCTTCGTCATCGGCCTGGCGCGGCGTCCAGGCCCGGTCGCCCTCGCGGCCGGGGTAGGTGTAGGTCTTTGTGTCGCTGTAGCTGCGATCGGGCGTCGATGCCCGCACCCGCAACGACACCTGTGCCGTCACCGCCCGCAACAGATCGGCGTCGCTGGGCTGGCTGGTGTAGCGGTTGGGCGTGTTGAGAAAGTCGCCATCATCGTCAATGCCCCAGACGATCTGCAGGTCTTCAACCCCTTCGGCGATGCACTCGTCTTCCCAGCCGGGGGTTGCGCCGCGTCTCAGGGTTTTGCGGCACAGCGTGGGAATGCCATCGCCGGCGGTGACCGCCCAGCTGCGGATGTAATACAGCCGCGGCAAATATCGGTACATCTGCATCGGGGCCGAGATGGGCTCGCCTTCGGTGCAGGCGTCGACCTCGCCTGTGGCCGGCACCCGCAGCAGGCTGCCGACCACGCCATTGGTCTTGAGCAGGTAGTCCTGCGGCATCAGGGTCAGCTCGGTGCAGGTGTCGGGCGTCACGCTGGCCTGGCCTGACACGCGGCGGATCATCACCGCATCGGTGTCGGGCCGCACATCGGTCAGGCAACGGAATCGACCGGCGACGGGGCTGCCCGCGGCATCGTCGAAAAACGCCACGCGGCCTTCGGCGTCGAAGGCCCAACCGGCCTCGGCGTCGGCCGGCCCGCAGTCTGCGGTCGTGGAAAGCCCTGCCAGGGCCGAGGCACGGACGTCGACGGTCTGTGCCTGGAACATGCCGCCCCAATAGCCCGCCATCTGCAGGTCGCGGGTGAGCGAGGCCAGGGCGTAGCGCCCCTGATCCTGCAGGCCGGCCAGTTGCTGGTTCTGGCGCCGATGGCGGTTGTTGTCGACAAACAATTGCACCAGGGCCAGCAGCAGCACGAGGCCCAGCGTGCCGGCAATCATCAGCTCGATCAGCGTCAGGCCGCGCTGGCGTGTGCGGTCGGGCCTCATGACACGGCGCTCGCGACGAACACGTCCGAGACCATTACCCGGCGATGGTCATCGAGGCCTTCATCGTCGAGGTAGGCGTCGCTGCCGCAATCGACGTTGGCCGGATCGGTGGGGTCGTCCGGGTCCTCCGGCGGCGCCAGCGGCGTGATGCCGCGCCACGCGATCGCGATGAGGTAATGGCCGGTCGTGCCGCCCGCCAGGATGCAGGCGGTGGGCTCGGCCATGCCGCCGGTGGCCACGCCTTCATCGTCCACCTCGCCCCCCACGGCCAGCTGCTGCGCCCATTGGTAAAGGTCCCAGGCGGCCAGTTCAGCCGGTGTGCACGGCGCCTGCGTGCAGTTGCGGCCAGGCGGCGGCAGCCCGATGGCGTTGGCCACCACATAGCGGTCGACCACGCTGGCATTGGCGCGCATGCGGGTCAGGATGTCTTGCGTGGCCTGGGCGGCAAGGGTGCGCTGGGCGGCGTCGAAACTGGCTTTCTTGGCGATGATCTGCAGGCCCGCCAGCGCCAGCAGACCCACGCCCATGACGAACACCGTGACCAGCACTTCGATCAGCGTGAAGCCGCGCGCGCGCTTCATGAGCAGAGGCTCGCGTAGCGGGCGCTGTCGTCGCCCAGATCGCGCAGGCGCAGCAGGCCGGCGGGGCGGGCGGTGACTTCGCGGCTGTTGGCGGGGGTGCTGCCACAGACGATCACGCCCACGGCGTCGATCACCCGGCCGCCGGGGTTGAAGCGGATGCGGGGCAGGGCGCCGAACTCGCTGATCCATTCGATGTTGAGATGGGTGAACGCCACTTCGCTGAGCAGGCCCGCATCGGCGACCAGGGTGCCGTCGGCATTGAGGTCCAGTGCGTCCGGGGCGTCGTCGCCGTTGTCATCAACGATCACCTGCCAGCCGTTGAGCCAGTCGCCGTCGATGGGGATCACACTGATCAGACTGTTGCGCGAGACGGCCTCGCTGCGCGCTTGCGCCAGGCTGACATACAGCTCGCGGCTGAACTCGGCCCGCTGGTTGTTGGCGAACAGGGCCTGGAATCCGGGCACGGCCAAGCCCACGGCGATGGCCAGCACCGCGAGGGTGACCATCAGCTCGATGAGCGTGAAACCGGACCTGCCTTTGCGCACGGATCGTCTCCTTGGCGTCCACTGTGCCCCAGCCCTGCGGTCGACTTTAGGCCATTCCGACCGAAGGCCCCCGGGGGCTTCCCGATGGGGCGGACTGCCCGCGGTGCGGCGGCCGCCGTTATTCTTCGCAGCATGACATCAGGGTCCCACATGGTCGTGCTCGGCGCAGGCATCGTCGGGCTGTTCACGGCGCTGGTGTTGCGGCGTCAGGGTGTGGCCGTGACCGTGTTCGACCCCGCACCGCAGGCGGCGCGGCAGAGCAGTTGGGCAGGCGGTGGCATCGTCTCGCCGCTGTGGCCCTGGGACGAACCTCCGGCCATCCAGCAGTGGGCGCAGGCGGCGCACCAGGTGTATCCCGAGTGGGCGGCGCGTTTGCGGGCCGACACCGGCATTGACGTGGAGTACCGCCGTACCGGCATCCGCTGGTGGCTTGCCGAGGCCGAGCGGGCGCCGGCCCAAGCCTGGCACCGGCGCTGGGGGCTGCCCTTCACGCCCTGCGCCGACGGCCTGCTGAGCCCCGAACTGGGCCAGGTGCGCAACCCGCGACTGGGGCGGGCGCTGGCGCTGGCGACGCGGGCGGCCGGAGTCGATCTGCGCTTGGGCGCCAAGGCCGTGCCGCTGCTTCGTCAGGGCCGGGTGGTCGGTGTTCAGCAGACCGCTGGGCCGGCGGTGTGGGCCGATGCGGTGATCGTCGCGGCGGGGGCGTGGTCGGCCGAGGTGCTGGCGACCGTGGGGCTGCGCTGCGAGGTGCGGCCGGTCAAAGGGCAGATGTTGCTGTTCAGTCCGCCGCCCGATGCGCCGCCGCCGGGCCCGGTGCAGGTCAGTCGTGCGGTGTATCTGATTCCCCGTGCGGACGGGCAGGTCCTGGTCGGCAGCACCCTGGAGCATTGCGGCTTCGACACCCGCCCCACGCCCGAGGCGCGGCATGGCTTGCACGCGGCGGCACTGGCGCTCTGCCCGGCGCTTGCCCGGTATCGGCTGGTGGGGCACTGGGCAGGTCTGCGGCCCGGCGCGGCGGGGGCGCCGCAGGTGGGGCCCACCGCGGTGCCCGGCCTGTGGGCGCATTTCGGGCATTTTCGTAACGGCATCACCCTGGCGCCGGCCACCGCCGCCACCCTGGTCGATCAACTGGTGGATGAGGTCACCGGGTCACCCGGCTGCGTCCAGCACGGCTAGAAAGGCCGCCAGCGTGGGGCCTGGCGGGGTGTCGCGCAGGCGCACGACATAAAGGTCTCTGGCGATGTGCAAATCTTCGACCTCCAGCACGGTGAGGCGTCTGGCCTTCAGTTCGGTGCGGATCGACAAGGACGACAAGAACGCCAGGCCCGCCCCCGCAGCCACGGTGTGTTTGATCGCTTCGGTGCTGGCCAGCGTCATCGACGGCCGCAGCCGTACGCCCTTTTCGGCCAGCGCCAACTCGGTGACGGCGCGGGTGCCTGAGCCCACCTCGTGCATCAGCAGGCGCTGCTCGCCCAGCGTGGCGATGCGGATCGGCCCCTGACGGGCTGCGGGGTGGCGGGGCGAGGCAATCAGCACCAACTCGTCCTGGGCAAACACCGCGTAATCGAGCAGCGCGCTGCTGACCACGCCCTCGGTGAAGCCGATGTCAATCTCGCCGGCCAGCAGCGTGCGCTCGATGACCTGGGTGTTTTCAACCTGCAGCGACAGCGCCACGGCCGGATGACGCTGGCCAAAGGCGGCGAGCCTTTGCGGCAGCAGGTAGCTGCCAATGGTGCGGCTGGCACCAATGGTGATGCTGCCGCGCGCGTGCTGCTTCAGGTCGCCCAGCGCGTGGCGGGCTTCCGCCTCGATGGCGAACAGGCGATTCGCATAGCCCACCAGCAGCCGGCCGGCTTCGGTGAGGCGCACGCCGCGCGGCAGGCGATCGAACAACGGCACGCCCAGCGCGCGCTCGAACTCGCTCAATTGCTTGGAGACGGCCGACTGGCTGATGTGCAGCAGCTGCGCCCCACGGCTGACGCTGCCGCTGGCAGCCACCGCATGGAAAATGGCCAGATGGTTGAGGTTCACGAGCGGCGCGGGTGTCAGTAGGGGGCGTGATATGTATAAAACAGATGGCAATTATGGAGATTCTGCATTTTATTTATAGGGCCCGCCGCTCTAAACTGCGCGACTTTCATCCAACGGAACCGCGTCGTGACCGAACAAAAAGCAACCAACGTCACCTGGCACCATGGCGAGGTCACCCGTGCTGACCGTTACCAGCTGTTGCAGCAGAAGGGCGCGACGATCTGGTTCACGGGCCTGTCTGGCTCTGGCAAAAGCACCGTGGCGGTGGCGCTGGAAGCGGCGCTGCATCAGCGCGGCAAGCTCTGTTACCGGCTGGACGGCGACAACGTGCGCCTGGGCATCAACAAGAATCTGGGGTTTTCGGCCGAGGATCGCACCGAGAACATTCGCCGCATCGGCGAAATCTCCAAGCTGTTTGTCGACGCGGGCGTGATCGCGCTGTCCAGCTTCGTGTCGCCTTACCGGGCGGACCGGGATCTGGTTCGCGCGCTGCACGAAGCCGCCGGCATCGATTTCATTGAGGTGTATGTGGACGTGCCGCTGGCGGTGGCCGAAGAACGCGACCCCAAGGGCCTGTACAAGAAGGCGCGCGCCGGCGAGATCAAGAACTTCACCGGCATCAGCGATCCCTACGAAGCGCCGCTGACCCCCGAACTGGTGCTGCCCAGCCACGAGATGAGCCTTGAAGACGAGGTCGACGCGGTCCTCAAGCTGCTGCATGCGCGCGGCATCGTCCCCAACGCTTGATTCCATCACCCCAGACCCTCCAGGACATCCCCGACATGATCAAGCCCCACGGCTCCGAGACGCTCAACCCCCGCTTCGTGTACGACACCGAGCGCCACGCGCACCTCGCCAGGGAAGCCGAATCGCTGCCCAGCCTGTTGTTGAACTCGGCCGCCGCCGCCAACGCGGTGATGCTGGGGGCGGGCTACTTCAACCCGCTGTCGGGCTACATGAACAAGGCCGATGCGATCTCGGTCGCCAAGGACCTCAAGACCACCGATGGCCTGTTCTGGCCGGTGCCGGTGCTCAACATCACCAAGGAAACCAACCTCAAGCCGGGCCGCATCGCGCTGCGCGATCCCAACGTTGAAGGCCACCCCGTGCTGGCGGTGATGGACGTGCAGGCGGTGGAGACCGTCAGCGACGCCGAACTGCAGACCATGGCCCGCGAAATCTTCGGCAACCTCGATGCCCAGCATCCGGGCGTGCAGACCTTTCTGGGGCTCGGCAACACGGTGCTCTCCGGTCCGATCGAGGTGCTGAGCTTCAGCTACTTCCAGGGTGAGTTCCCCGACACCTTCCGCACCGCAGTGGAGATTCGCAACGAGATCAAGGAACGCGGCTGGAACAAGGTCGTTGCCTTCCAGACGCGCAACCCCATGCACCGCGCGCACGAAGAACTGTGCCGCATGGCGCACGAGCGTCTCGGCACCGACGGCATCGTCATCCACATGCTGCTCGGCAAGCTCAAGCAGGGCGACATTCCGGCGCCGGTGCGCGATGCCTGCATCCGCACCATGGTCGAAAACTACTTCCCGAAGAACACGGTGATGATCACCGGCTACGGCTTCGACATGCTCTACGCCGGCCCGCGCGAAGCGGTGCTGCACGCGGTGTTCCGCCAGAACATGGGCTGCGACTACCTCATCGTGGGCCGCGATCACGCCGGCGTGGGCGACTACTACGGCGCCTTCGATGCGCAGACCATCTTCGATGAGAAGGTGCCGGCCGGTGCGCTCGCGATCGAAATCTTCCGCGCCGACAACACCGCCTATTCCAAGAAGCTCGACCGGGTGGTAATGATGCGCGAAGCGCCCGATCACACGCCGGACGACTTCGTCGCCCTGTCGGGCACCAAGGTGCGCCAGATGCTCGGCCAGGGCATTGCACCGCCGCCGGAATTCTCGCGCCCTGAAGTGGCCAAGGTGCTCATGGCCTACTACCAGGAACTTGACGCCAGCAAGGCCTGACCCTGGAGGTTGTACTGGCCGGATCTGCGACGCGGATCCGGCCTGTTGCGTTCTGGGGCCGCCCCCACCCTTCGAGCACGAGGAAGACCATGGCCGATATCGACATCTTCAACGGCGACGCTGACGGCATCTGTGCGCTGACGCAATTGCGCCTGGCCGAGCCGCGCGACGCCCGACTGGTCACCGGCGTCAAGCGCGACATCAACCTGATGGCGCAGGTCGAGGCGCAGGCGGGTGACCGCATCACCGTGCTCGACGTGTCACTCGACAAGAATCGCGACGCGCTGCAGCGTGCACTGGCCGCAGGCGCCGAGGTGCTTTATGTCGATCACCATTTCGCCGGCGAGATACCGCAACACCCACGCCTGACGGCGTTCATCAACGAAGCGCCGGATGTCTGCACCAGCCTGCTCGTCAACGGCCGCCTCGATAACCGCTACGCCGAATGGGCAGTGACCGGCGCCTATGGCGACAACCTCAAGCGCAGCGCCGAAGCCATCGCCCGGCCGCTGGGCCTGTCATCCGGGCAATTGCAGCAGTTGGAGGCACTGGGCACCTACCTCAACTACAACGGCTACGGCGAAAACATCGACGACCTGCATTTCGCGCCGGACGCGCTGTTCAGGCTTGTGAGCCCACACGCCTCGCCGTTCGACTTCATCAATGAGGGGCGCGAGCACTTCGACAGGCTGGCCGAGGGCTACCGCACCGACATGGACCGCGCCGCGTCAACGCCCCTGATGGCCGGCGCCACCGAACACGCCGCCTTGCTCGTGCTGCCGGACGCCGCCTGGGCGCGGCGGGTCTGCGGCGTCTTCAGCAACGACCTGACCAACCTTCACCCCGACCGCGCCCATGCGGTACTGACCGAAAAAGCCAATGGCCACTACCTGGTGAGCGTGCGCGCACCGCTGAATCGCAAACACGGTGCCGATGTGCTGTGCCGCAAATTTCCATCCGGCGGCGGCCGCGCCGCCGCCGCCGGCATCAACGACCTGCCCGGCGACCAGGTCGGCGAGTTTGTTCGACAGTTCAAGGCGCAGTTTGGGGGCTGATGGCGAGGGGGTGAAGGGGGCACATTCACCCGTTCGCGCCGCGCATCCCAGGCCCCGCTTTATGAAGGCGTCGCAGGTCGTTAAGCAGCGCATCGGGGCGCGACCGTCCGGCATGCGCATACACCGCGCCGCAGCCTCAACGACGATGGTGCCAAACATGAACGACTCACCGCCGCAGCCTGGGGTTCAGACGGCTAACGCCAGCACTCTTCGCTCGCCGCCTCACCATCGGCATTCTGGGCTCGCTGCTGTGCGACACGGTCGATCGAGATCACGCGGCAGGGCAGATCATTCAATTGGCGCCCGACGGCAGTGGCGATCAATCGCCAGCCGCTCCCGTCATCGGGATCGAGTGAGATTTGGTACAGCGAATCTGCAGTGGCCGCCGCTTGAAGCTGCCGGTCACGCCCGACGAACAGAGGGGCAGCATCAAGACCCACCAGCGTCTCAAAATCGTCCGCATCCTGTCCGCGCGTCAGTCGTTGCTGGGCTTGCAGGTTGGATAACGCCAGAAGGGTGCTGGTTGCGATCGTGCGATGGGTCCGGTTGACGTATCGCTGATAACCCGGAAGTGCGATGACGGCCACGAGGGCCACGACGGCCACGGTGATCACCAGCTCAATGAGCGTAAATCCACGCTGCTGTCGCAGGCAGATGTGTGGACGGCCGATGTTGAACCTCTCGCCGTCACGGCTCATGACCAGCCAACCCTCGATTCATTCTTGATGATCCAGCGGTCGAGGCGCCTGGCCTGTGGTAGGCGCCCGTCGTAGCGCAGGTACAAGGATCCGCCCGGTTCGGCCCGGCGCGTAAGGGGTGTGGCTTCCAGCTCCAGGCACGGCCCTGCCGGACAGGCGACCGAACTGTTGACGCGTACCTCATAGTCGCGCCGTTCGCCGCAGACTTGGCTCAGTTGTTCGCCGCCGCCGAACAGTTCGCCAACCGTGGTGGGGTAGCGATCACGCCGCGTGTAGAAGCGTTCGGCGCGCTGTTGCAGGGTGACGAGACACGCCTGCCCATCGACCACCGCGCCCCGGGTCAGGTAGCGCTGATAGCTGGGCAGGGCAATGGCCGCGAGGATGCCGATAATGGCCACGGTGATCATGGTCTCTATCAGGGTGAACCCCGCGTTGTTCATTGACGCGGCTCTCGCCAATCGATTTCACCGCTGCGGGCGCCCGCACCGACTGCGGCATTCTGGCTTTCGATGGCGCCTGTTGATGTCTGCGTCAGCACGGTGATGCCGCGGCCATCTCGGGCCGCGCCCACATGCAGAGACGGCGCAGACGCCACCCCCGCACCGAGGCCGACAGACCGACGCGCCACGTCACTCGGTGCTGTTCCGCCACTCACGCTGCCGAAAATGGGAAGGTCGCCGCGTGGGGTGCCCGTCTTGTAGTAGACGCCATAAAGGTCGCTGCCACCTTCGCCACCACACAGATCGGACGACGGAGTGAACCCGGAGGCAAAGACCACATCGCCGAGCACCGACGTTTGAGTGACGTTGCGTTCGGACGGAAGGGATGCAGTGCGCTGCAACGAGAATCGCCAGCCGTGCACCGGCGCGTTTTCGCCCAGGAATGCTGGCTGGCCGATCAATTGTTCCAGCTGGGGCACATCGCTGGGCGTGGTGCCACCAATGGGGCCCACTCCGGTCACCGTGTTGTCCAGCTTGACCACGGCGCCCGAGACGTCAATGAGCTCATTGGCGAAGTCGGTGAGCGGTGCCGGTGCCGACGCAGTGTCTTCGTGCACATCAATCACGCCGAACACCCAGTTCTGGAAATCGGTGGGCTTGTCGAGGTCGGTGTAAAGCCTGCCACTGGCCGCGTAGACCCATCGATTGCCCAGTTCGTCAAAACTGACCGAAGGCGTCGAGATCGCAGGGCCGCCCGGCTGCAGCATGATTTTGGGTTCAACCCAGTTGGCCGAGTCTGGCGCTTCCCTGAGGTCCAATTTGAACAGGGCACCGTTCTGGCTGCTGATGAACGCGTTTGCATCATCGTCATTGCGCCGACGCGACACGTCCGTCGCGATGGTTCCAAAATAGACCGTGTCGGCCTTGAAGTTCAGGTCCCAATCGGCGGTTACGGGGTCGCCGACAAAACTGTTGGGCGCATTGTTGCCAAGGTTGTAGGTTTGCCTCAACGAATCGTTGCCGGCCGCCAGCAGGGTGAGATCGTGGATGAAGAACTTGCCCGGGTTGCCGCTTGCGGCGTCGACCAGGTTGGTCTGGCGGGTGTTGAGGTTATCGGGGCCGCTGCCAAAGACCAGGTACCAGCGGTCTGTGTCGGGGTTGTTCGCGGGCGTCCGTCCGCGCTGGCTGTTGGAAACGACAGTCGGGAAAGAGGTGGTGAAACCAATCGCCTCGCCCGACAGTTCTGCCAAAACCCTGGGCGGTTGCTCGGGGTCGGTAACGTCGAGCACCACGTAAGCAGAGCGCGTCTGGATCTGGCCACCGATCACGTTGGTGAAATCCTCGAACCCGGGGCGACGGTTGTTGCCCTGTCGGTTGGCCGGCAAGACGAGATCGCCGCCGCCAAAGCGGAAACCGACCACCATCAATGTTGCCCATCCGCAAGGGTTGCGCGCATCCGAGCAGGGACGGTCATACACGCGGGCGTCAAAAATGCGTGGCTTACCATCGACGTACCACACATGTTGGTAGCCGGTGTCGGTCAGCCAGGTGAGATGGGGCAGAAGGTTGTACGGGGCATAGGCCCAGACTTCACTGCCCAGCGGGTGTTGGGTTTCGTTGCGCGTACCCGTCAGGTTGAATCGTTGATTGGCGGTGTCGTAGAAGCCCGCATTGAAGGCATGCAGCAGGCCATCGTTGGCGCCGACGTAAACCATCTGCCGCCGGTTTCGGTAGCGCTCGCGAAACGCTGCATAAGTGGCGTCGTCATAAAGCAGATCAAAAGCTTCGGCGGGCGTTGCGGCCACGGTTGGAGTGGACTGGACGATGTCCCCCAAACGCAACGTCACAGCCTGGTTATTGTTAAAAAAGTCCAGGGTTCGCGTTCGCAGACCAGCATCGTCCTGGCCGCGGGTGTAGTCGACCAGCCGATCAGCAATGACTTTGGTAGGCGCATTCAGGATGCCGAACCGGCGCGCGCTGAAGGTGCCTTTGACGAACGGCGCCTGCTCATTGGCATCTGCCCGGCCGTTCTGGTTCAGGTCCAGAAAGGTAAGGATGTGACGCCCTTGGCTGGCCGGTGCGTCGTACGGTCGTTGGGTCGTCACTTGTGCGTCCGAGAGGGCCGCCAGCCGGTCGCGGGCATTCCAGATGACGCGCAGGTTGGTCAGCTCAACGAGCTCAACCGATGTTTCAGCATCTTCCGGGTCTCCCAGAAACCGCCGCACGCGCGTCCGCCGGTTTTCAGGGGTCGGGTTGGTCTCATCAAAGAAAATTTCGACCACTGGATCGGCAGCGAAGTCATCGAGCATGGCGTTGCTGTTGCCGTCCTCACGGAGGCGGCCCAATTCATCGATCCATAAAGCATGCAGTGAGCCGATCCAGGCGACCTCATTGCCCGCGGTATCACGACGAACAGGCTCGAAGAGCGCCTGAAAGACGGCGCCGACGCCCTCTCTGGCGTTGGCGACGACTGACGCCGCAGTACCTGAGGATGTTTGACCGATGATGGCATCGAAGACCCTGCGCAGCGACTCTTCCAACTGGCGCGGCTCGGCGGCAAAGAAGTAGTTGTCTGGATTGCCGTCGGGAATACTCTCGCCGCGGGCGTTTTGCGTGTCCCACTGATCACGCGCCAGGGGCGCGCCGGAGCCGAAGGTGTGCTCGCCGCTATAGCCGCCGTATTTGGCTGCGTACCAGAGGGGCTCTCTCAGCGTTTGCGCCTCGGAGGGGTCCAAGGCGAAGGTTCGCGTGGTGGCAGGATCATCGCGACGGCAGCCCATCGTGGCAGCGTCACCGCCCGAACGGCGGGTGCTGCAGTCCACGCCGCCGTACGGGCTTTGGAAGTAAAACGGTCCACTGTTTCGTCCGCCGCTGGCGCCGTTGCCATTATTGCCTCCGGCGCCAGAGTGGTAGTGAACCCCATCTTGCGAGGTGCCGCTGATGATGTAGCCAAAGCCCATGCGTGCGCCTCCGCCGCTATAGCCGATGACATTGGTCGTGACCTTGATCTCGCTGCTGCTGATCTCGTATCGGATCATGCCCCACAGGTCTTGATCGAAATCGCCGCCCTGCTCACCGTTTTCCCAGTTCACATACAGTGCGCCGCGACCGATGCCGCCGCTTTCGGAGTGAGGTTCGGCGATCTTGAAGTCAATAATCGAGCAGGCGCCGCGCAACAGACGGTTGTCGGGGGTGTCCGGGTTGAGGTCATCGTTCTGGCACGAGGGCAACAGGGTGACCGTCTGGTTCGGGTTGCCCGGCACGGGAATACGGTTGATCGGGCTGGCATTGGCCAGCTGCACCACGAAGGTCTTGACCGATTGATCGCCCTCAATCGCGCTGTTCATGTCGTTGGCATAGGCGTGGTAGGCCAGACCCGAAATGCGGAAGGTCCCCTCGAGTCGCGGCGCTTCAGGGCAAACACCGCGTACGTCCCCGAGGTTGTTGACGGTTTTGGCCGTGCAGATCTGATGGCCGGCATCGCCCGGCACGGTCTGCCCGTTCTCGCCCACGAAGTAGGGCTTGCCCACCATGTCCTCGCTGCGGCCAATCAGGTTGGTGAGCGCCCGTGAATCAAGCGCTGAATTCAGATCTTCGACGGCACCGTAAGAGGCGGTGTCCAGTTGGTCACCGTCATAAGAAATAACGCTGGAGTTGAAAACGATGGTGTTGAGCGATGCGCAGCTGTTGTCGTCACTTAACGACGGGCTTCGATTGGTGGGCGTGTTGAGCCCATCAATGACATTGGATTCGTTGCCCCGGAATGCGCCCACTGCGCTGTTCTGATTGGCGAACCAGCGCAGGGCCGCCAGGTAAGCCTCTGCCAGCGGGTTGCCCCAGTTTTTGCATCGGCCGTCGGCAAAAGAAGCAAGCCTGAAGTCGCAGTCGTCGTACAGTCCGTCGCTGTGCCGGTAGTCGACGATGCGGAACAACGATAGAGAGTTGATGATGCCGTTCGCGTTGGCCTGCTGTGAGCCTGTGTTCTGCCCGGCGGCATTCTTCAGCCCGTAGGTTTTGACGAATCGCCCATCCACATTGACATTGACCTCATCGGTGAATGGACCCACGCGTTTTTGCACGTCACCGCCGGACTTGTTCTTGTCGTAGGTGCCGGTCACAACACCGAACCACATGCGCTCGGTATCGCCGTATTCCTGCAGCAACCCGATCGGCTTGAGCGTGCTGTCGGGGTACTCCTTGCAACGATCGCCTGAAGCAAAACCCGATACGCAGACCTGCACTCGGGCCTCGTAGTCGCCGTCGCCCAATCGTTCCGAGTTGCGTATCGGCGAGCGATTGAACGCCGCAATGCCGGTCAAAGCCGGGTCGTTGTCATTGCAGCCCGCGCTGCCCGGGCTGTTCGTGCAGCGATTTGCGTCGCTGCTGCTGGGTCCTGGATTTTCTTCCTGCCACAGACACTGCCAGCGCTCGTTGGCGGCCCAGAGGCTGAAATTGCCAGTCGCCACGCGAATCAGTGGCGGTTCGCTGAACAGCTCGCGGCCGGGGTTGTTGGTTTTGCGCGTGGTGTTACAAAGGGTGATGCCATTGCGGCGGGCATCGCTCCCGGTCAGCCCGACAGGAGGGTTGAAAGGGGTGAGTCGATTGATGTCGGGGCCGGCGTAGTGCTTGGCCCATGAATGTGCGTCATTGGGCAGATAGGCCCGTTCAAGAACGGTCCGGTTGTCGCCGACCGTGACCGAGCCATCAATCAGGCGTTTGCCGCCGAACAGAATCCGACGGACCACATCGATACGGGCCATGGATGCCCAGTTGAGAAAGTTGCCGCTCCATGTGCTGCCGTTGCAATAGCGGTCGGCATCTGCGAAGGCTGCGGGTACGAAGATCGAGCCGTCGTGGGTGTAGCACTTGCCATCGTCGAAATAACCGTAGTACCGAAAACTGTGCAGATAGGTCGTGTCGGGGACGCCATCGCCTGTCACGTCACTGAAGTCGTTGTAAGCCTTCAGCCAGAGACTGTGGTCCTTTGACAGGGTGATCATCGCCTGTGGCTGTGCCGAGTCCACGCTCGTGACCGGCAGGGCCGCGTACTTGAGCATGTTGTCGCTGCCCGAGAGGTAGTCGAGTCCGGCGGCCCACACCGCCCATGGCATCAATGCACCGGCGCTGAGAGTGGCAAGACGCGATTTCAGAGTCCGGTAATGTGGCATCAGATTCCCCAGAAGCAGAGATTAATTGCGGATGACATGGCGGAAGTTCGCGCCTGTTTCAGCCTCGGACTCGGTGTCACCGAGCGAATTGCCGACGCTGCTGGCGTAGTAAAAGACGCGGCCACCCCCGGCGCCGGCTGATTTGCCGACGCCTTCATAGCCGGCGACCATCGCGGCGCCGGCCCCGGGGTTCAGGTCGGTGATCAGCTTGTAGACCGAGATGTCTGCGGTCAGTCGCAGGGGTTGGGTGTCGGTGGCCTCAACGACGTAGTCGGCATCTTGATCCAGCGTGGCAGGGTCGAAACCCGGCGCCGCCTCGGAATTGCCGAGATACCAGGTTCTCGGCGTGCCGTCGTCACAGGTTCTGCCCCGGCTGTCTTGAGCACAGAAACGCAGCCCCGGTGGAAGCGTGTAGGCGAAGTCCGCCGCTGACACCGTGCCCCCAATGGCCTGGGGCCAACCTCGGGCAAAGGTGTGAACGTCCATGATTTCACCCAATGGACGACGCATGGCCTCGGACGCGGTGAACGCTTCGATGCGGGATACGCTGTTGGCGGCCATTTGCACTTCGAGGCTGGCGCTACGTGTGGCGATCACGGCCACCAGCATGAGGACGGTCAGAAGGATCAGCGCCACCACCAACACGAACCCGCCCTCGTGTTTCGCGCTCATGATCGATCCAGCCGGTTGCGCAGTTGAATGTCTTGTACGAACAAACGCCTCAGGAAGCGTTGATCGGCTGCCGCGGGGGTGTACTCGTACCCATCGGGGAGGGTGTAGGTGTTGTCGTCCGCAAAGTCGTCGAGGGCGTCGCCGCGAACGATCAGCGCAGCCCGAACGATCAGGGTGCTTGCCCAGTCGGTGTCGCGCATGTCGGCGGTGCTGACGTAGCGATTCACCACGGCATCGCCGTCTTCGTCGATTCCAAATTGCAGTCGCATCATTTCAACACCCTCGACCAGTTCGGTGCTGTTGGAAACGCCGCTGACGCTGCTGTCGGGTTGCCGCACGTAGATGGCGGGGGTCCCCGCAGGGTTGGTGCGCACGAACAGTACCCGCCCTCCGAGTCGATAGGTGAGGACGCCGGTGGATTCGTCGCCAGGAAATGCGCCTGGCGCGTCCGGGGCAGGCGGCTCGGCGCCGTCCTCAACCAGCGGTGCTGGCGTCACAATCTCGGCGTGATCACGCCAGTCGAACAGGATGCCGTCGCGACCGACCCTGGCGCGCAAGATCAACCTTCCGTTGGTGCCGTCAATGTCCGGCAATGCCGCCGTTCGCATGTACTCGGCAGGGTCTGCGAAGCGCACCACCAACACGTCGGTGTTAGGGACGTAGTTCTGAACCGTGCACCCTGCCAGCGGCGAGGATGCGGTCCCGGCCCAGGCTTCAACTGCGTTGTCCACGTCCGCCATCCAACTCTCGGTGCAAGGCGCGCCGACCGACGCCAGTGACGACGAATACCTGCGGATGAAGGCTGGGGTGGCGCCCCCCCAAAAGTCGGCGTGGCGAATCTCGCGAGACAGCAGGTCCATGGCGAAGCGGGCGTTTTCCTGCAGACGACTGGTGCTCTCCTGCACGCGATAGCCCTGCTTGGAGCCGAGAAACACCGTGGTCACGCCCAGGACCACCACCAGGCCGAGCGTCATGGCGATCATCAACTCGAGCAGGGACAGGCCGCGGGCGCGCTTCATGGCGAGACCGCCAGGCGAACGCACTGCAGATCATCAGCATCCTGTGGGTCGCAGCCGGTGCCTTCGATGTCTCGCCGGGTGGCGTTCCACAGCACGGTGATGACCCTGAGGCTTCGATCATCGCAGGGGTCTGCGCAGGTCACCGATGCCTGCGCCATGGGCAGGGCATCGGTCAGGCTCGCCTGCGTGGTTTCAAAACCCTCTTCCGGCGTTGCCAACATGCTGTACCAGTCAGCCAGTTGCCACAGGCCCAGTTGCTCCGGCGTGCAGGATGCATTGCTGCAGTCGATGGGCGGTGCGTCAGGCGGTGACCCCAGTTCCAGCGCATAGGCATTGCCAAGCAGGCCACTACGGTTGCTGCGCATCGCCTCCGCAAGATTCTCCGCAAGACGTGCGGCCATGGAGTATTGATAAGCGAGGTAGTTGCTCTGCACCGCGGTGGTCTGCAGGCCCGCCACACCCAACAAGCCAATGCCGATCACCACGAGGGAGATGAGCACTTCAATGAGGCTCAGGCCGGATTGGCGACACCTGTGGGATGCGTTCATGTGCTGGGCTTCGAGATCAATGGCCGACCACTGGCACTGATCTTGACCTCTCTGACGTGCTGGTCACTGTCAGCCAGAGGCGATACGGTGATGGTGCCCATCGTCCTGCGCGCAGTTCTGCCTGCCGCCGAATAGCTCAGCGTGCCGCCAGTAAGGTTGGTCGTGATCGTGCTGACCGTGGACAGTGGTTGCAAGACTTGGAGCAATGGTTCGGCTGCGTCATCGTCCGACCGCTCGCCAATGGGATCAATGTCGACAAAAACCACAATGCCGGCGCTCCAGTCGGCGCCGCCGGCGCAGCTCGCCCCATCGGCAGAGGGGCAAATCGTCACCGTCCGGTTTCGCCGCACCGCTTCGCTCCTCGCGAGGGTGATGAACGAAACAATCTGGTTGGCCTCTGACACGGCCCGATTGCTGCGAATGACGGCGGTGAATGAAGGGACGGCGACCGTGGCAAGAATCACCAGCACGGCTATCGTCACCATCAATTCGATGAGCGTAAATCCCTTAAGGTGAGCGGGGCGTGCGTTCAAGCTCATCTCTGGTTAAGGTTTGATCCGGTTGCGCGCATCCTATCGGGATTGAATGGCGCGGTCGTGGTGTAACGATTCCGTGCTCCAAGTCAGTTGAGTTTGCGCCTATCCCCAGGCTTCGAGTGCGGCATACCCGGACGAACGTGGTCGCTGAAGTGATGAACGCATTGGCTGCGTGCTGGCCCGTCTGAATCCGTGCTGACGGTGACCTTGGCGTTGGCGGATCGACCGCATCGGAGTGCGCGCTTGACCTGGGCGGGCGAGATCACCGAGCGGGGTTGCCGAAGCCCCACCCCCGTCTGCGGTTGCGCGCGATCCCCAGCAACACGGTCAGCACCAGCAGGCTGATGCCGCCGAAGTGTCCGCCGCCGCTGCCGCCGTCCACTGCGTCGCCAGCGGAGCCCAAGGCGCCCGTGGCGTTTTGCCCCGATGAGGCGCGCGAGGTCCCGCCCGACACCGGGTCCAGTGCATTGCGGATGCCGGCGCTTTCGTCCCAGGCGACCGACAGACGCCCGAAGAGGTCAGTGCCGGTGGGATTGCTGCAGCTGCTGGAGCCGCCGCTGAGCACGCCCACCAGCACGCCGTTCTGGTTCCACAGGCCCGCCCCCGATGAGCCGGTTTCGGTGGTGCCCTCGCGCCAGCGCACCCCCCAGGCGTCAACGGTGAAGCGGTCGAGGCCGAGAAGGCCGCCCTCGTCGTTGACCCGCACATCGTTGTTGATCGTGGCCGGGCCGTCGAACAGGCTGATTTTCTTTTGGTCGCCGTTGGGGTGATGGACGCTGACGCCGGACAGGGGCGCGGCGGGCACCGCCGACCAATCTCCGAAGCGGGCATTGAACGCTCGGGGCACCGGGCTGTTGAGGACCACCAGCGTGGTGTCGGCCTGTACCGATTCGGCCAGCCAGGTGCTGCCGCTCACGACGTCGCGACTCACGTTTCCGTCGTTGGCGCCCATGCACACCGAGCGCTGGTAGTTGAAGACCGCGTTGACCGACCTGGCATTGCCGGGGGTCACGCTGCAGTGACGCGCGGTGATCAACAGCGGTCGCTGGTCGTTGGCGGTGTTGTTGAGCAGGGTGGCGCTGCAGACCGCGCGCGTCATGCCGCTGCCGACGGTGATGAGGGTTGTCGCCCTCACCGGGTTGCCCCAGGCGTTGGCCTGCGGACAGGCGACGTCGATTTGCTTGCACGTGCCCGAATCGCCCGCGGCTTTCGAGGTGAAGCCCTGCACGTCTTCATAGCCGTGATAGACCAGCTCCAGCGACACGACGGCGTTCTCGGGCAGTGCATCGCTTGACCAGGTCAGGGTGGCCAGTTCGCCCGGCACATCGGGCAGCCACTGGGGCTGGCCCTCGTGAACGGTGATGACATGCGGCTCAGACAGCCCTTCGGACTGCCAATACAGCGGCTCGCCCTGGGGCCAGTGATGCACCTGAAGGCGCAGCCCCAGCGTTTTGGCGCCGGCCGAAAAAATGCTGACGCCCCCACTGTCGCCCCGAATCTCGGCAAGCGATGGCGCAAGGCCCACCGCATAGACCAAGGGCATGGCCGAGGAGGCGGCCACGGATTCGGCAACGGCGCGCTCGTCGGTGACCGCCATCGGCAGGGCGGCCGCGGCGGTGGCTGAGATCAACGCCATCAGCGTGCCCAGCGCCGCCAGGAGTCGGTTCAATCCGAGTTTGGGTTTGGGTTGATTGCGTTGGGGCATCGGGCACTCTCTGGTGGGGGCCCGCAAGCTCAATCGGGGCCGGCGGGCGGTGTTTCGTTCTTGAAATAGCGTAACGAGCTGACCGGCTGATCAGATGAAACGTGCAGGTCGCCGGGCGCGAATTTGTCGCCCTGCAACACGGCCAGCCAATGACTCTGGCCGGAGCGCACCACGGATTCGACGACTTCGCCCACGGTGCTGTCATCAGTGGTACGCATCAGTCGACAACCGGCCTCGGGGGCACATGCCGATGCGCCCAGTGCCAGGAAGCGCTTGGCCTGTCCGAGGTAGTGCAGCCGCGCGATCACTTCCTGCCCGGTGAAGCAGCCCTTGGTGAAGCTGAGGCCATTGAGCCGATCAACGCCCGCGTGCTGGGCGATGAAGCGATCCTGGGTTTCAGGCCCCAGATTGGCAATGCCGGCCTGGAGGTCTGCCAGGCGCCACGCGTCGGTGAGGTCGTGATCGAGGTGCGCGCGCGGTGCGGAGGGCGACCAGATCACCCAGCGTCGGTGCTGCCCTGGACGGGGAACGACCAGCCGGCCCCCGTCCAGGTGCTGGCCCATGTCTGGCGAGGCGTCCTTGCCGAGCAGCGGCGCGAGCGCTTCGTACAGATCAGCCGGCAGTGCGCCCGCCGCTGGCGCCCCGATGATTGCGGTCGCCGATGCCGAATCCAGCGCCTCAATGCGCACATCGCTGCGCAGCACGAACATTTTGAGCCGCTTGATCACCGATTCGACCAGTGTCCGGGGCAGGTCGAACCAGTACGCCTCCGGCGCCGCGCGCATCAGAAAACCGGTGGCCAGCAGGCGGCCCTTGGGGCTGTTCAATGACGTGAATTGCTGCTGGGCCACCCCCAGGGCGCCCACATCATTGCTGAGCTGGCCTTGCAACAGCCGCAGGGCGTCGCCGCCCTCGATGCGAATCAGCCCCCGGTGTGAGAGGGTGCCGATGGTGGAAGTTGGGTCTGGAACATTGCGAGTCATGCCCGAGATTGTCACAATCCGCGCCCGTGAAGCCAACCGCCACACCACCCGACGAAGCCTCCGCCGACCCTCAGCCTGTGGGTCGCGATGCCGACGTCGTCCGCCTGCGGGACCTGTTGGCCCCCCCCGAGGCCCAGGCTGCGCCGACCGTCAAGGTCTGGTCAGGCGAGGCCGACGGCAAGGTCAAAGAGTTTGGCGGACGCCAGAATGGTCTTGACCCGACCCGTTACGGCGACTGGGAAAAGAACGGCCGGTGTATTGATTTTTAAAGCAGATCGTTGCGTCAGGGTGCGCCTTGGTGCGCCCGTTTTCATTACAGGGAGCATTCAATGAGTTCACCCAAGTCAGGGCCGCAGGCAAGACCGCTGTCCCCCTTCATGCTGGGGCAGTACTACCGGTTTCAATTGACGTCGGTGCTGTCGTTCGCGCATCGCATCACCGGCCTCGGCCTGACCTTGGGCACCTTGCTGATCGCAGGCTGGCTCATCGCCCTGGCCAGCGGCCCCGAGCGCTACGCCGCCTTCGCCACGCACCTGACGGCCTGGTACGGGCAGGTGCTGCTGTTCGCGTGGAGCTGGGCGTTCATGTACCACCTGTGCAACGGCATCCGCCATCTGGTGTGGGATGCCGGCCACGCGCTGGAACTGGACGCCGCCTACCGCAGCGGTTACATCGCGGTCGCCGCGTCTTTCGTCATCACGGCCGCGATCTGGGTCGCGGCCTACCTTGTTTGAGGGCAGATCCATGAGCTTACGTTCGCCATTGTCACGCGCAAAGGGTCTGGGTTCGGCCAAGTCGGGGGTCCATCATTTCTGGATGCAGCGGGTGTCTGCCGTTGCGCTGGTGCCGCTCAGCCTGTGGTTCGTGTTTTCAGTTGCCCGGCTGGCCGGCGGCGACTACGCCGCGGTCGAGCACTGGGTGTCGGCGCCCAGCGTGGCCGTGGTGCTGATCCTGTTTCTGGGTGCAACGCTGTATCACTCGTTGCTGGGCGTGCAAACCATCGTGGAAGACTATGTGGGCCATGAAGGCGCCCGCATTGCGGTGTTGTTGCTGTCCAAGTTCGTGCACCTTGCCGTGGCCGCTGCCACCATCTTTGCGGTTCTTAAAATCGCGCTGGCCTGAGGCCTGCTGCCCTAAAGAGATTGTTTATGTCTGCTTACGAAATTGTTCACCATGAGTACGACGCGGTCGTCGTCGGCGCCGGCGGCTCGGGCTTGCGCGCCACCCTGGGCATGGCCGAATCGGGCCTGAAGACAGCCAACATCACCAAGGTCTTTCCCACCCGGTCGCACACGGTGGCGGCGCAGGGCGGCATCTCCGCGGCGCTGGCCAACATGGGCAAGGACGACTGGCGCTGGCATTTTTACGACACCGTGAAGGGCTCTGACTGGCTGGGCGACCAGGACGCCATCCAGTACATGACCCGCGAGGCCATTCCCGCCGTCATCGAGCTTGAACACTACGGCGTGCCTTTCAGCCGCACGCCGGAAGGCACCATTTACCAGCGTCCGTTTGGTGGCATGACCACCGACTTCGGCAAAGGGCCGCCGGCGCAGCGCACCTGTGCGGCCGCCGACCGCACCGGTCACGCCATGTTGCACACGCTCTACCAGCAGAGCCTCAAGTGCAAGGCGCAGTTCTACATCGAGTTTTTTGCGCTCGACCTGCTGATGGATGACCAGGGCCAGTGCTGCGGCGTGCTGGCGCTGGAAATGGCCACCGGCAAGATTCACCGCTTCCGCAGCCACATGACCATTCTGGCCACCGGGGGCTACGGCCGCGCCTACTTCTCGGCCACCTCGGCCCACACCTGCACCGGCGACGGCAACGCCATGGTGCAGCGCGCCGGTCTGCCGCTGCAGGACATGGAGTTCGTGCAGTTTCACCCCACCGGCATCTACGGCGCGGGCTGCCTGATCACCGAGGGCGCACGCGGCGAAGGCGGGTATCTCACCAACAAGGACGGCGAGCGCTTCATGGAGCGTTATGCGCCCAGCGTGAAAGACCTGGCGCCGCGCGACATGGTCAGCCGCTCGATGGCCACCGAGATTCGTGAAGGCCGCGGCGTGGGTGAAGAAGCCGACCACATTCACCTGCACCTTGAGCATCTGGGCCCCGAAGTGCTGCACAAGCGGCTGCCGGGCATCACCGAGTCGGCACAGATTTTCGCCGGTGTCGATGCCACCAAGGCGCCGATTCCCGTGGTGCCGACCGTGCACTACAACATGGGCGGCATCCCGGCCCTGTACACCGGCGAAGTCGTGACCCTGAAAGACGGCAATCCCGACAGCGTCGTCCCCGGTCTGATGGCCGTGGGCGAAGCCGCGTGCGTGTCGGTGCACGGTGCCAACCGCCTGGGTTCCAACTCGCTGCTCGATCTGGTGGTGTTCGGTCGTGCCGCGGCGATACGGACCGCCGAGATCGTCAAGCCGGGTCAGGCGCACAAGCGCATTTCCGGCCGCTCTGAAGAAGCCTCGCTGGCGCGCCTCGACAAGCTGCGCAACGCCAAGGGCGGCACGCCCACCGCGTCGCTGCGACTCGACATGCAGAAAACCATGCAGAAGCATTGCGCGGTGTTCCGCGACGGACCGCTGATGCAGGAGGGCATTGCCAAGCTCAAGGGCATCATCGAAGGCTTCGATACCGATCTGCAGGTCACCGACCGCTCGCTGATCTGGAACACCGACCTGATGGAAACCCTGGAGCTGGACAACCTGCTCGGCCAGGCGCTGGTGACCATTGTGGGCGCCGAGAATCGCGCGGAGTCACGCGGTGCGCACGCCCGCGACGACCTGAAGGATCGCGACGACCAGCAGTGGCTCAAGCACACGGTGGCCTGGCGCAGCGACCGCAGTGAGGTCACGCTGGACTATCGCCCGGTGCACATGCAGCCGATGGACGCGGATGTCGATCACATTCCGCCCATGGCCCGCAAATACTGAGTCCGTACTGATCGGTCGTCATCGACCGCTCTTTAATCCTTTATCGCTGATGGAGTAAGCCGCAATGGCCCAGTTCTCACTGCCCCAGAACTCGAAGATCGACAAATCGGCCGGCAAGCATTTTCCGGCGCCCAGCGGCGCCAGGAACGTGCAGACCTTCAAGGTCTATCGCTATGACCCCGACACCGGCGCCAATCCAAGGGTTGATGTCTACGACATCGACATGGACGCCTGCGGGCCGATGGTTCTCGATGCCCTGATCAAGATCAAGAACGAGACCGACGCGACCCTGACCTTCCGTCGCTCATGCCGCGAAGGCATCTGCGGGTCGTGCGCGATGAACATTGACGGCGGCAACACGCTGGCCTGCACCAAGCCCTGCAGTGAGGTGAAGGGCGACGTGTCCATCTATCCCTTGCCGCACCTGCCGGTGGTCAAGGATCTGGTGCCCGACCTGACGCACTTCTATGCCCAGCTGGCGTCGATTGAGCCGTGGCTGAAGTCCGACACCGCAGCGCCCACCCGTGAGCGCCTGCAAAGCGAAGAAGACCGCGCCAAGCTCGACGGCCTGTACGAGTGCATTCTGTGCGCCTGCTGCTCGACCAGTTGCCCCAGCTACTGGTGGAACGGCGATCGCTACCTTGGCCCTGCGGTGCTCATGCAGGCCTACCGCTGGCTGGTGGACTCGCGCGACGAAGCCACCGGCGAACGCCTCGATGCGCTGGAAGATCCTTTCAAGCTCTATCGTTGCCACACCATCATGAACTGCGCCAAGACCTGCCCCAAAGGGCTGAACCCGGCCAAGGCGATTGCCGAAGTGAAGAAATTGATGGTCGAGCGCACGGTCTGAACACGGCGCGTCGCGATCCGGAAGGCGGCCCTCGCGGCCGCTTTTTTGCTTGATGGAGAAGGGCATGGATGCCGCAAGACTGACGTGGTTGCTGCGCCGCGGAATGAAGGAACTGGACGTCATGGCGACCCGCTACCACGCTGATCGCTATCCCCAGGCGCCCGCTGCCGAACGGCAGGCCTTTGAGCGCCTGCTGTCTGAGGTGGAAGACCCGGACATCTGGGCCTGGACGATGGGCTACGACCAGCCTCCCGAGGAGTACCACGATGTCATCCGGGAATTTCGAATCTTCCGTTGAGCTGGTGCTGCGCCCGTCGCGCAGCGCCCTGATGATGGCGCTGTGGGTGCATGCCCTGCCCGCCGCACTGCTGCCGTTCACTGGGCTTGCGCCCTCCTGGATGATGGGTCTGGCCGGGCTTATCGCCCTGTCGTGGATTGCCCTGCGGCACCACCCCGCGCTGGGGTTTGGCAAGCGTGCCATCACCCGTATCCGCTGGGAGGCCGAAGGCCAGTGGTTCATCTGGCGCGGCGGCAAGCGCATCGCCGCCGAGCTGCTCGACGACACCGTGGTGCATCCGCGCATGGTGGTGCTGCGCTTCAAGATCGACACGGGCAAGCGCGTCACCCGCCTGCTGACGGGCGACGAGACCACGCCAGGCAATTTTCGCCGCCTCAAGGCGCGTCTGACCCTGCCGCGGTAGTGTGACCGTCAAAAAGGGCCGCGCCTCGTGTTTCTGATTGACAAGATCATTCTGCTTGCGGCCATTCTGATTCTGGTCGGCATCGTTTCCAGCAAGCTGTCCGCGCGGATGGGTCTGCCGGTGCTGGTGCTGTTCCTGATCATCGGCATGCTGGCCGGCGACGGCGGCATTGGCGGCATCATCTTCAACAATGCCGACGCGGCGCACGCGCTCGGCACGCTGGCCTTGGCAATGATCCTGTACGACGGCGGGCTGCAGACGCCCATCGCGTCGATCAAGTCGGTGTGGAAGCCGTCGGCGCTGCTGGCCACGCTGGGCGTGCTGGTCACCGCGGCGATTGCCGGGTTCACCGCGTGCTGGGCGCTCGATCTGCCGCTGATGGAGGGGCTGCTGGTGGGCGCCATCGTCGGGTCTACAGACGCCGCCGCCGTGTTCTCGCTGCTGCGCAACGCCGGGATTCACGTCGCGCCGCGACTCAAGTCGACCCTGGAGATCGAAAGCGCTTCGAACGACCCGATGGCGATCTTCCTCACCGTTGGCCTGCTCGAAGTGCTGATGAACGATCTGCCCTTCGGCATCGGTCTGGTGCAGATGTTCGCCCTGCAAATGGGGGTGGGCGTGGCCGTGGGGCTGGCCGTGGGCTGGGTGGCAGTGCGGGTCATCAACCGCATTCACCTCCTGGCCACGGGCTTGTATCCGGTGCTGGTCGCCGCGTTCGGGCTGCTGGCCTTCGGGGTCGCGGCCAATCTGCAGGGCAGTGGCTTCCTGGCCGTGTTTGTGGCGGGCGTCTTTGTCGGCAACAGCCGGTTCGTTTTTCAGCGCAGCACCTTCCTGTTTCATGACGGACTGGCCTGGCTGGGGCAGATCACCATGTTCGTGGTGCTGGGCCTGCTGGTGCATCCGCCATCGCTGCTGGACGTCTGGCAGGAAGGGCTGATCATTTCATTCGTGCTGATCTTTGTTGCGCGGCCCCTGGCGGTATTGCCGATCCTGCTGCCCTTTGGCTTCAATGCCCGCGAGATCGCCCTGGTTTCGTGGGTGGGCCTGCGCGGTTCGGTGCCCATCATCCTGGCGATTTTTCCGCTGATCTTCGGCCTGTCGGGCGCGCCGCTGATCTTCAACGTGGTGTTCTTCGTGGTGTTGATCTCGGCCACGGTGCAAGGCTCCACCTTGCCCATCGTCGCCCGCAAGCTGGGTCTGGCCACGCCGCCGCCGCCGGTGCCGCCGGCCACGCTGGAGATCACCGCCTTGGGTGATGTCGATGCCGACATCGTGGAATACATACTTGGTGACACCTGCCGCGCCGCGGGTCGGCGGCTGTCGCAGATGGCGCTGCCCGACAGCACCGTGGTGGCCATGATCACCCGCCAGCAGACGGTCATACCGCCGCGCGGCTCTACCACGCTGGAGGCCGGAGATCACCTGTTCGTGGTGCTGCGACCCGAAACCCGGCCGTTCGTCGATCGCGTGTTTTCGTCGCACGTGGGCGAAGCCGTCGTGGCGATGTTGCCGGCGGCCGAACTGCGCCTGAAAGGCACGACCCGCATCGAAGACCTGCTGCGCTGTTACGGCATCGATCTGGCCATCGAAGGCGGGCTGACGCTGGATCAGGTGCTGCGCCGGCATCTGGGCGACGCGGCGGCAGTGGACGCCAGCGTCACCTTGAACGGCACCGTGATGCGCATCTGTGAAATGGTCGACCGCCGCATCGCGACGGTGGGATTGAAGCGGTCCACCGAGGGCGCCGGGGCCTTGGGCTGATGGAGTGCCAGAATGTCGCCATGAAGCTCTATCACAACCCCCGCTGCTCGAAGTCGCGCCAGGCGCTGGCCCTGTTGGAAGCCCGTGGCCTGGCACCCGAGGTCATTCGCTATCTGGAGCAACCGCCCGATGCCGCAACCCTGGACGGCATCTGCAAGGCCCTGAATGCCGAGCCGGCGGCCCTGGTCCGGTTCAAGGACGAGGCCGCCAGACAATTGGGCCTGAAGGCCGACGACGCGCGCCCCCGCGAGGCGTGGCTGGCGCTGCTGGCGGCCAACCCGGCGCTGATCGAGCGGCCGATTCTGGTGGTCGGCACGCGCGCGGTGGTCGGCCGTCCGCCGGAAGCCGTACTCTCCCTGATCTGATGTCTCTGGCCCCCGTGAGTCCCGCATGACGTCTCTTTTGATTGGCAAAGGTGACACCGCCCAGACCCTGCTGGCCCGCTACGCCAACCGCCACGGCTTGGTGGCGGGCGCGACCGGGACCGGCAAGACGGTGACCTTGCAGGTCATGGCCGAAGGCTTTTCGGCGCTGGGCGTGCCGGTGTTCTGCGCTGACGTGAAGGGCGATCTGTCGGGCCTGGCAGCGGCCGGCGCCGACAACCTCAAGCTGGCCGAACGCGCGGCCAAGGTGGGCGTGAGCGGCTACGCCCCCGCCGCGCAGCCGGTGATGTTCTGGGACGTGTTCGGCGAGCAGGGGCACCCGATACGCACCACCCTGTCCGAGATGGGGCCGCTGCTGCTGGCGCGCCTGCTGTCGCTGAGTGACGCCCAGTCGGGCGCGCTGGCGGTGGCCTTCAAGTACGCCGACGATCAGGGTCTGGCCCTGCTCGATCTCAAGGACCTGACGGCCCTGCTGCGGCATGTGGCGGCCCACAGCAAGGTCATCAGCGCTGAATACGGGCTGGTGAGCACGGCGTCGCTGGCGGCGATCCAGCGGGCGCTGCTGCAGCTTGAGCAAGAAGGCGGCGCCGCCCTGTTCGGTGAGCCCGCGCTCGAACTGGCCGACTTGATGCGCACCGACCTGTCGGGGCGCGGCATCGTCAACGTGCTGGCGGCCGACAAGCTGTTCATGCGGCCGCGGCTGTACGCGACGTTTCTGTTGTTCCTGCTGTCTGAGTTGTTTGAATCGCTGCCCGAAGTGGGCGATCTGGACCAACCGCGACTGGTGTTTTTCTTCGACGAGGCCCACCTGCTGTTCAAGGACGCCCCGAAGGCGCTGGTCGACAAGGTCGAGCAGGTGGTGCGCCTGATCCGCTCCAAGGGGGTGGGCGTGTACTTCGTCACCCAGAATCCGCTGGACCTGCCCGAAACGGTGCTGGGCCAGCTCGGCAACCGCGTGCAGCACGGCCTGCGCGCCTTCACGCCGCGCGACCAGAAGGCCGTGCGCGCGGCCGCCGAAACCTTCCGCGCCAATCCCGGCGTGGACGTGATCGAGGCCATCACCCAGATGGGCGTCGGCGAGGCGCTGGTGTCGACCTTGCAGGACAAGGGCATCCCCAGCCCGGTGGAGCGCGCCATGATCGCGCCGCCGCGCAGTCGGATGGGGCCGCTCAGCCCTGAAGAGCGCCGTGCGGTGATTCAGCGCAGCCCGGTGTTTGGCCGCTACGAGGCGCTGCTGGACCGCGAATCGGCGTACGAAATACTCGCCCGCCGCACCGCCGAGGCCGAGGCCAGGGCCGCCGAAGACGAGGTGGCGGCGGCGCGTGCCGAAGCGTGGAGCGCGCAGACCCCCGGAGGTGCGGGCGGCGCCACGGCAAGGCCGCCGCGCGCCTCGCGCGCCCGGCCAAGGGCGCCGCAGTCGATGACCGAAAAGGCCTTGCAGTCGGCGGTGCGCAGCGCCGGCAGCGCCGTCGGGCGAGAAGTCGGCCGGCAGGTGCTGCGCGGGCTGTTAGGGTCGCTGCTCAAACGATGAGCCTCGAACGCGACCGTAGCCACGCGCAAATGATCGACGGCCTTGAACGGCTGTCGCTGTCTCTTCCGGATGAGGCCCTGCTGCAATTGCGGCAGTACCTCGACGAGCTGGAAAAGTGGAACGCCGCCTACAACCTGACGGCCGTGCGCGACCGCGCCGGCATGGTCACCCGCCATCTGCTCGACGCCCTGGCCATCGTGCCGCCGTTGCAGCCGCTGCTGGCGCATCCCGGCGCGCGACTGCTGGATGTGGGCAGCGGTGCGGGGTTGCCGGGCCTGGTGCTGGCCATCGTGGCGCCAACGCTGGAGGTGACCGTGCTCGACAGCAACGGCAAGAAGGCGCGCTTTCTGCGCCACGCGGCACGCACGCTGAAACTCGCCAACGTGACCGTGGCCGAGGCGCGTGTCGAGGCCTGGATGCCCCCGGCGCCCTACAGCCTGATCACCAGCCGCGCGTTCGCCGCGCTGGGTGAATTCTTCACCAGCACGGCGGCTTTGTTGGCCCCCGGTGGTCAATGGGTCGCGATGAAGGGCAAACTAGCCGACCGTGAGCTGGCCGACGTGCCCGCGAGCATCCACATCAGGGAGTCCATGCGTGTGCAGGTACCCGGCCTCGACGAGGTGCGGCACCTGATCTTCGCCATCCCCACATGAGCTACGTGATTGCTGTTGCCAACCAGAAAGGCGGGGTGGGAAAGACCACCACGGCGATCAACCTTGCCGCCTCGCTGGCGGCCACCAAGCGCCGCGTGTTGCTGGTGGATCTGGATGCCCAGGGCAACGCCACCATGGGCGTGGGGGTCGACAAGAACACGCTGCAGCGCAGCGCCCGCGACGTGCTGCTGGAACTGGCGGCAATACGCGACGTGATTCTGCAGGTGCAACGCTCGACGCTGTCGGTGCTGCCGGCCAATGCCGACATGACCGAGGCCGAGATCAAACTGCGTGACGTGCCCGCCGGCGACTTTGCCCTCAAGTCCGCCCTGGCCGATGTGGCCGACGACTACGACTACGTGCTGCTCGACTGTCCGCCGGCCCTGTCCAAGCTCACCGTCAACGCCCTGGTCGCCGCCGACGGCGTGCTGATCCCCATGCAGTGCGAGTACTACGCGCTGGAGGGCCTGAGCGCGCTGATGGACACGGTCGGCAAGATCAAGCGCGTGATCAATCCCAATCTTGAAATCGAAGGTCTGTTGCGGACCATGTTCGACCCGCGCAACAACCTGTCGAACGATGTGTCGGCGCAGCTTGAAAGCCACTTCGGCGACAAGGTGTATCGCACCATCGTGCCGCGCAACGTGCGCCTTGCCGAAGCGCCCAGCCACGGCCTGCCGGTGATGCTTTACGACGCCCAGTCCACGGGCGCGCGGGCCTACCTTGCCCTGGCGGGCGAAGTCTTGCGGCGGCACGATCCGCGCGCGTCACGTAACCGTAAGGATGCAGCATGAGTCAGAAGAAGCGTGGCCTCGGACGCGGCCTGGGGTCGTTGTTGTCCGACGTGTCGGCACTGGGTTCGGCCAGCGAAACCGACATGGGTCTGGTCGACCTGGCCATCGGGCTGTTGCAGGCCGGGGCCCATCAGCCACGCAAGCATTTTGATGAAACCGGTCTGGCGGAACTGGCCGAGTCAATCCGCGCGCGGGGCATCGTTCAGCCGCTGATCGTCCGTCCGGTGTCGGCCGGTCGCTATGAAATCGTCGCCGGCGAGCGCCGTTACCGTGCGGCGCAGATCGTCGGGCTCAAAGTGGTTCCGGTGATCGTCCGCGAGATGGACGAGCGCGAGGCCATGGCGGTCGCGCTGGTCGAGAACATCCAGCGGGCCGACCTGAACCCCCTCGAAGAGTCGGCCGCGTTGCGCAAACTGATCGATGAGTGTGGGCTGACCCACGAGCAGTGCGCCCAGGCGGTAGGGCGCTCGCGCACCCAGGTCAGCAATCTGTTGCGCCTGGCCGAACTGGACCCGATGGTGCAGAACGCAGTGCGTGAAGGCCGGCTGAGTCTGGGGCATGCCAAGGTGCTGCTGGGTGCGCCCGTTGAGCGGCAGACCGAATTGGCCCACCACGCCATGCACCGGGAACTCACGGTTCGCCAGACCGAGGCGTTGTTGCGTGAAACCGCGCGCCCCAAGCCCGCAACGCGCAGCGAAAGTCGTGCCGAACCCGAGCTTGAGCAGCGCCTGAGCAGCGCCGTGGGCCTGCCGGTGCGCATCCAGCCGGGGGCCAAAGGGCAGGGCAAGGTGCTGATCAGCTACCAGGACCCGGCCGAACTGAGACGTCTGCTGGGTCTGTTCGAAAGTTGAGTTGCGCCGCTGCGCTGTCGGTCCCCGTCATCGTTGCGGGAACGCCCGTCGCGCGGGGCTTTTCCCCCTTGGGCCAAAAATTATCGTTGCGAATCAGTGACCGTGCCGCTACAATCCGCCGCGTTTGCTGCAGTGCACATCATGAGAGAAGCCCATGAAAGTGGTTCTTCGATTGGCTGCACTGCAGGCTGCCAGCGCAATCATCCTGGGTTTGGGGTGGTGGTTCGCTAAAGATCAAATGCATGGTTTGGCCGCCCTGGTGGGTGGCGCCATCGCTGCAACATTGACGCTCTACGCAGGGGTGCAGACTTTTTCTCGTCCCGCGACCGATCCTCAGACGATCGCGCGTCAATTTGTGCGGGCGCAGCAAAAAAAATGGCTGTTGGCCGTCGTGCTTTTTGCACTGGCCTTGAAGGGACTGGCGGCATACGCATTGCCACTGATCCTCGCATTCGCGATTGGGGTCAGCTTTTACAAGCTGGCGCTGCTTTGGAACTGACTTGTGAGTTCATGTTATGGCAGGAGATAACACCGCTGCAGGGTATGTCACGCACCACCTTGAGCACCTCAAGGCGGGCAGCGAGAACGGTTTCATCCGTTTTGACACCTGGCACCTCGACACGCTGTTCTTCTCGACTGTGTTGGGGCTGTTGATGCTCACCGTGTTCCGCATTGTCGCAGTGCGTGCCACCAGCGGCGTGCCCGGCAAGCTGCAGTCGTTCGTCGAGGTGCTGGTTGGTTTCGTTGATGACTCGGTCAAGGGCAGCTTCCACGGCAATCGAGGGTTCGTCGCGCCGATGGCGCTCACCATCTTCGCCTGGGTGTTCCTGTGGAACGTCATGGACCTGATTCCGGTTGACCTGTTCCCGATTCTGGGTCAGCTCATCGGGCTGGAATACATGCGTGTCGTGCCCTCGGCCGACATGAGCGCCACCTTTGCCCTGTCGATTTCGGTGTTCATCCTGATTCTGATCTACAGCATCAAGGGCAAGGGCGTCGGTGGTTTTGCCAAGGAATATCTGACCCATCCGTTTGGCAAGAATCCGCTGCTGATTCCCGCCAACCTGATCATCAACACGGTTGAACTGCTCGCCAAGCCGCTGTCACTGGCCCTGCGACTGTTCGGCAACCTGTATGCCGGTGAGTTGATCTTCATTCTGATCGCGCTGCTCGGCATGACCTGGACGGGTTTCAACGTCATGAGCCTGGGCCTGTTCTTCGGGCAGCTCGTGGCAGGGTTTGGCTGGGCGGTCTTCCATATTCTGGTGGTCACGCTTCAGGCATTCATTTTCATGACGTTGACCATCGTGTACCTCGGCATGGCACACGAGCATCACTAAGCAGGCCCGCAGTTTTTTCACCCACTCACTTCTTCTTTAGTACACACGGAGCACTTCGATGGAACTCATTGCCCAGATTCAGGCCAACACGGCGCTTACGGTTGGTCTCATCTTCGGTCTGGCAGCGCTTGGCACGGCCATCGGTTTCGGCCTGTTGGGCGGCAAGCTGCTGGAAGGCGTTGCGCGCCAGCCGGAACTCGCCAACAACCTGCAGACCAAGATGTTCATCGTGGCCGGCCTGTTGGACGCCGTCGCGATTATCGGCGTGGCCATGGGCCTGCTGATGATGTTCGCCAACCCGTTCCTCGCCGCCGTTCAGGGCTAAGAGGGGTTCGCCCCACCTTGCGCACGGCATTTCTGGTTTAAGCGGAGTTTTCGATGGGTATCAGCATTCCGTCCGTCCTCGGACAAATGATCGTCTTCCTGCTCTTCGTGATGTTCACGATGAAGTACGTCTGGCCGCCGATCATGAAAGCGATGGAAGAGCGCGAAGCCAAGATCCGCGATGGTCTGGCGGCCGCTGAAAAGGGCAAGGCAGCCCTTGCCGAAGCGTCTTCGAAGTCCGATGAAGAACTGAAGGCCGCGCGGACCCAGGCGCAGGACATCATCGCCGCCGCCAACAAGCAGGCGACGCAGTTGGTCGAGAAGGCCAAGGGCGACGCAACCGCCGAGCAGCAGCGGATCATCGCCAGCGGTCACGCCGAAGTGGAGCAGATGGCCGCTCAGGCGCGCGATGCCTTGCGCAAACAGGTTGCCGACCTCGCGGTTTCGGGCGCCGAGCAGATCCTCAAGCGCGAAGTCGATGCCAAGGCGCATGCCGAGATTCTCGATCGCCTCGCCGCGCGCATTTAAGGACCGGTCCCGATGAGCTCACTGAGTCAAATCGCCCGACCGTACGCCAAGGCCGTGTTCCAACTGGCCCGGGAGCAGTCGACCGTGTCGGCTTGGTCCGACGGCCTGACGCAGTTGGCCGAGCTGGTGGCCGATCCATCGATCGCATCGCTGCTGGGGCATCCGCGGGTCGAACCGGCGGTGCTGGTCGACGCGCTGGCCCCCGCACTCGGCGACGCGCTGGGGGAACAGGGTCGTAATTTTCTGGCCGTGTTGGCCGAGCAGGGCCGGCTGCCTGCGCTGCCGGACATCAAGCATCAGTTTGACGCCCTGCGTGCAGACGCGGAACGCACGGTGGCGGTGACCGTTACCACCGCCGAGTCGGTGGACGCCGACCGGCAGGGCTCGTTCGCCTCGGTGATCGCCGAGCGGCTGGGCCGCGAGGTCAAGATCGACTGGGCCACGGATGACGCCCTGATCGGCGGCGCCATCATCCGCGCCGAAGATCTGGTGATCGACGGCTCGATCCGCGGCGAGCTTGAGCGGTTGCAGAAACAGATTGGGCAGTGAGCGAGTCACAAGCGACTTCTAGGTCGAGTCGGTCACAAGACCGGTTAACGACGCCAACGATATAGAGACGAACATGCAGCTGAATCCTTCAGAAATCAGCGACCTCATCAAGAGCCGCATTCAGAACTTTGAATCGGCCTCCGAGGCGCGCAACACCGGCACCGTGGTCTCCTTGCAGGACGGCATCGTCCGCATCCACGGTCTTTCAGATGCCCTGCAGGGTGAAATGCTGGAGTTTCCCGGCAACACCTTCGGCCTCGCCCTGAACCTTGAGCGTGACTCGGTCGGTGCGGTGGTGCTCGGTGACTACAAGCATCTGAAGGAAGGCGACACGGTCAAGACCACCGGCCGCATTCTGGAAGTGCCGGTGGGCCCCGAACTGCTGGGCCGCGTGGTCAACGCCCTGGGCCAGCCGATCGACGGCAAGGGTGACCTGGGCGCTTCGGCCACCAGCCCGATCGAAAAAGTGGCGCCTGGCGTGATCTGGCGTCAGTCGGTCGACCAGCCCGTGCAGACCGGCTACAAGGCGGTCGACGCGATGGTGCCGGTCGGTCGCGGTCAGCGCGAGTTGATCATCGGCGACCGCCAGACCGGCAAGACCGCGATGGCCATCGACACCATCATCAATCAAAAGCACTCCGGCATTAAGTGCGTCTACGTCGCCATCGGCCAGAAGAACAGCTCGATCGCCGGCGTGGTGCGCAAGCTCGAAGAGCATGGCGCCATGGCCTACACCACCGTGGTGGCCGCCAGCGCCTCGGAAGCCCCGGCGCTGCAGTTCATCGCACCGTACTCCGGTTGCTCGATGGGTGAGTACTTCCGCGACAACGGTGAAGACGCGCTGATCATTTACGACGATCTGTCGAAGCAGGCCGTCGCCTATCGTCAGGTGTCGCTGCTGTTGCGGCGTCCGCCGGGTCGCGAAGCCTACCCCGGCGACGTGTTCTATCTCCACAGTCGTCTGCTGGAACGTGCCGCTCGCGTCAATGCCGACTACGTCGAGCAGTTCACCGGGGGCAAGGTGAAGGGCAAGACCGGTTCACTGACGGCGCTGCCGATCATCGAAACCCAGGCGGGCGACGTCTCTGCCTTCGTGCCGACCAACGTGATCTCGATCACCGACGGTCAGATCTTCCTCGAAACCGACCTGTTCAACGCCGGTATTCGCCCCGCCATGAACGCCGGCATCTCGGTGTCACGCGTGGGCGGTGCAGCGCAGACCAAGATCGTCAAGAAGCTGGGCGGTGGTGTGCGTCTGGCGCTGGCCCAGTATCGTGAACTGGCGGCCTTCGCCCAGTTTGCCTCCGACCTCGACGAGGCCACCCGCAAGCAGCTGGAGCGCGGGCAGCGCGTCACCGAGTTGATGAAGCAGAAGCAGTACGCGCCGCTGACCGTTGCACTGATGGGCGCGTCGCTCTACGCGGTGGAGAAGGGTTATCTCGACAAGGTGCCGGTCGAGAAGATTCAGCCGTGGGAAGAGGGCCTGCATCAGTTCCTGAGCAACAGCCACCAGGCGCTCATGGACAAGATCAACGTCAAGGGCGACTGGAACGAAGAGATCGAAGCGGGCCTGAAGGCGGCGATGGAAGCCTACGTCAAGCAGTCGGCCATCTGACCTCTCTAGTGCGGAGTGCGAGGCGGCAGCAGGGTTTTCAAGCACCCTGAGTCTCACGCTCCACCGCTCACGAATCATCAATCACGGACCAACGAATGGCAGGCGCAAAAGAAATCCGCGGCAAGATCAGCAGCGTGAAAAACACGCAGAAGATCACGCGCGCGATGGAAAAAGTCGCCATGTCGAAAATGCGCAGGGCGCAGGATCGCATGGCGCAGGCGCGTCCCTACGCGACGCAGATTCGCAATACGCTGGGCCATCTGGCGGCGGCCAGTCGTGACGAACCCAATGCGTTCCTCACCGAGCGCCCGGTCAAGCGGGTGGCCTATCTGGTGGTCAGCACCGACCGCGGCCTGTGCGGCGGCCTCAACATCAACCTGTTCCGGTCGGTCATGCGGCTGGTCGGTGAGGCCCGCTCCGACGGCGCCGAAGTGCAGTTCGCCGTGTTCGGCAGCAAGGGCGTTTCGTTCTTTCGCCGCGTCGGCGGCAAGGTGCTGGCGCAGGCCACGCAATTGGGTGACAAGCCGCAACTCGACGACCTGCTGGGCGTGATCAAGGTGTTGGTCGATGCGTATCGCGAGGGCGAGGTCGACCGCATCGAACTGGTCTCGACCGCGTTCGTCAACACCATGACGCAGAAGCCGCGCGCGCAGGTGCTGTTGCCGGTGCAGCCGGTCACCGACGATCTGCCAGATCATTGGGACTATCTGTACGAACCCACTGCGGCAGTGCTGATCGACAGCGTCATCACCCGTTACATCGAATCGCAGATTTACGGTGCGGTCATCGAGAACGTGGCCTGCGAAATGGCTGCGCGCATGGTGGCGATGAAGTCGGCCACCGAAAACGCGGGCGACATCATCTCCGGACTGCAGCTCGCCTACAACAAGGCGCGCCAGGCCAACATCACCAAGGAACTCGCCGAGATTGTCGGCGGTGCCGCGGCCATCAGCTGAGCAACGCAGACAAAAGTGTCGGTCGGGCCTCACCCCGGCATTCACGTCGGTCTGACGGCCGACTTACAGGACAAGACAGGAAAGCGACAACATGAGTACTGGAAAGATCGTTCAAATCATCGGCGCCGTGGTCGACGTTGAATTCCCACGCGACGCGGTTCCCGGCATCTATGACGCGCTGACGGTCGATGGCACGGGGCTGACGCTGGAAGTGCAGCAGCAGTTGGGCGACGGCGTCATTCGCGCCATCGCCATGGGCTCCTCCGACGGCCTCAAGCGTGGTCTGGTGTGCCAGAACACCGGCGCCGGCATTTCCGTGCCGGTGGGCGCCGCCACTCTGGGCCGCATCATGAACGTGCTCGGCGAGCCGCAGGACGAGCGCGGCCCGGTGAACAGCGAAACGCGCTGGACGATCCACCGCGATGCCCCGAGCTACGAAGACCAGTCCGGCTCCNCCGAGCTGCTGGAAACCGGCATCAAGGTCATCGACCTGCTCTGCCCGTTCGCCAAGGGCGGCAAGGTCGGCCTGTTCGGCGGCGCCGGNGTGGGNAANACGGTGAACATGCTCGAGCTGATCAACAACATCGCGCGCGAGCACTCCGGTCTGTCGGTGTTTGCCGGCGTCGGTGAGCGTACCCGCGAAGGCAACGACTTCTATCACGAGATGTCGGAAGCCGGCGTCATCAAGCTCGACAACCTGCCCGAATCGAAAGTGGCGATGGTTTATGGCCAGATGAACGAGCCGCCCGGCAACCGTCTGCGTGTGGCGCTGTCCGGCCTGACCATGGCCGAGTACTTCCGCGACGAAGGTCGTGACGTGCTGTTCTTCGTTGACAACATTTATCGCTACACCCTGGCCGGTACCGAAGTGTCGGCGCTGCTCGGCCGTATGCCCTCAGCCGTGGGTTACCAGCCGACTCTGGCCGAGGAAATGGGCGTGCTGCAGGAGCGCATCACCTCCACCAAGACCGGCTCGATCACCTCCATCCAGGCCGTGTACGTGCCGGCGGATGACTTGACCGACCCGTCACCGGCGACCACCTTCGCCCACTTGGATGCCACCGTCGTGCTCTCGCGTGACATCGCCGCGCTGGGGATCTACCCGGCCGTGGACCCGCTGGACTCGACCAGCCGCCAGCTGGACCCGAACGTCATCGGTGACGAGCACTACCAGACCGCCCGTGACGTGCAGGGCGTGCTGCAGCGCTACAAGGAACTGAAAGACATCATTGCCATTCTCGGCATGGACGAGCTGTCGGAAGACGACAAGAAAGCCGTGGCCCGTGCCCGCAAGATCCAGCGCTTCCTGTCGCAGCCCTTCTTCGTGGCTGAAGTGTTCACCGGCTCGCCCGGCAAGTACGTGTCGCTGAAAGAAACCATCCGCGGCTTCCAGGGCATTGTGGCTGGCGATTACGACCACATGCCGGAGCAGGCGTTCTACATGGTCGGCACCATCGACGAAGCCATCGAGAAAGCCCAGAAGATGAAGTGATGCAGTGATCGAGGATGGCGCGGCGTGGCCGTGCCGCCGCCATCACCCGTCACGCCTCCTTCATCATGAGATCGCCATGTCTGAACTGAAAGTCGAAATTGTCAGCGCCCAGGGGCACATCCACAGCGGTGTGGCCAAGTCGGTGTTCCTGCCCGGTGAACTCGGTGAGCTGGGCATCCTGCCGGGCCACACGCCGCTGCTGACCAAGCTCAAGCCGGGTGCGGTGCGGGTGCAGACGGCCGAGGGCGAGGAACTGCCGTTCTTCGTGGGCGGTGGCATCGCCGAAATCTTGCCGACCGGGGTGAACGTGCTGGCCGACAGTGCCTTGCGTGGCAAGGATGCAGACGCGGCCGCCGCACAGGCCGCAAAAGACGCCGCTGAAGCTGCGCTGGCCAATGCCAGCACCGAGATGGACATGGCCAAGGCGCAGCTCGAACTGGTCGAAGCGGCGGCGCGCCTCAAGTTCGTCGAGCAGTTGCGCAAGGGCAGATGAGCCAGCGTGTCGTCAACGCGCAGCACAGAAAAGGCCCGGTTCAAGGGCCTTTTTTGCGTTTGATCTTTCGCCACCCCGGTACACTTTTGCCATGAATCACGCCATTTCCGTTGCGCCGCTGGATGTGGTCGTGCTGGCGGCGGGCAAGGGCACCCGCATGCGCTCGGCGCACCCCAAGGTGCTGCAACCTCTGGGCGGCGAGCCGATGCTGGCGCACGTGCTGCGCGCGGTGGTAGCGCTCACGCCGCAGCAGGTGCATCTGGTGGTGGGCCACGGCCAGGCAGAGGTGCGCGAGTGGGCTGCGTCGCAGGGCGATATGACCGGTCCCGTAACCTGGGTGGAACAGACCGAGCAACTCGGCACCGGCCATGCGGTGCGCCTTTCGGCGAAGGCCTGGACGCCGGGTTCGGTGGTGTTGGTGGCCTACGGTGACGTGCCGTTGATCACCCCGGCCACACTGGCGTCGGCCGCCGAGGCGGCACGCTCGCAGGTGGTGATCATCACCGCCAAAGTCGCCGAGCCCAGCGGCTACGGCCGTATCGTGCGCGACGCCTCGGGTCAGGTCAGTGCCATCGTCGAGCATGCCGACGCCACGCCTGCGCAACAGGCCATCAAGGAAATCAACACCGGCGTCATCGCAGCGCCCGCAGATTGGCTGGGGCCTTGGCTGGACGCGCTGCAAAATGACAATCCCAAGGGCGAGTATTACCTCACCGACGTGATCGCCATGGCGGTGGTCGAAGGCCGTCCGGTTACCGGACTCTGCGCCGCCGATGCCGCCGAGCTAGAGGGGGTCAATGACCGTGTCCAGTTGGCGAAGGCCGAGCGCCAACTGCAGTCGCGCCGCGCCACGGCCCTGATGCGGGCGGGCGTCACGCTGGCCGATCCCGCGCGCCTGGACGTGCGCGGCGGGGTGCAGGCCGGGCAAGACGTGAGCATCGACGTGGGCTGCATTCTTGAAGGCCGTGTGGTGCTGGGCAACAAGGTGCGCATCGGGCCGTACTGTCATCTGCGCGACGTCGAATTGGGTGACGGCGCGGTGATCGAGTCGCATTCAGTGCTCGAAGGGGTGGTGACGGCGGCCCATGTGCATGTGGGTCCGTTTGCACGTTTAAGACCCGGTACCCGGCTGGCGACAGGCGCCAAAGTCGGAAATTTCGTCGAAACCAAGAAGGCCATCGTTGGCGCCGGCAGCAAAATCAATCACTTGAGCTATGTCGGCGACGCTGAACTGGGTGCCGACGTCAACGTCGGCGCGGGCACCATCACCTGCAATTACGATGGCGCCAACAAGCATCTCACGCGCATTGGGGACCGGGCCTTCATCGGTTCCAACTCGGCGCTGGTGGCGCCGGTGGAGATCGGCGCGGACGCCACCATCGGCGCCGGCTCGGTGATCGCCAAGCCCGCGCCCGCGGGGCAGCTCACGGTGTCGCGCAGCAAGCAGATCAGTCTGCCGGGCTGGCAGCGTCCCACCCCGCGCAAGGCATGAACGAGACCGCGTCGCCGAGTTGGTTGGGGCGTTTCGAGCGCTTCACCGCAATGGCCGGCGAGCCGCTGTTCACCGTGGGCAACAGTGACATTACCCCGTTGAGCGGCGCGCTGTTCTTGTTGTTGGTGGCCTTTGTGGTCTGGGGTGCGCAGCGCCTGGAGTCGACGCTGCAGCGGGCGGCAGACCGGCGGCCGGGCCTCGATCGATCAGCCTTCTTCGCTGCCTCGCGGCTGCTTCGCTACGTGCTGTGGATCATTGGCGCCCTGATGGCGCTGCACATGGTGGGCATCGATCTGTCGGCCATTGCGCTGCTGAGTGGTGCCATCGGCATCGGCATCGGGCTCGGCATGCAGGGGCTGTTCAACAACATCGTTTCCGGCTTCTTTCTGCTGGGCGAGAAATCATTGCGCATCGGCGACATCGTGTCGCTCGATTCAGGCATTTCCGGCACGGTACGCAACATCGGCCTGCGCCACACCCTGGTCGCCAACAACGACGGCGGCAGCGTGATGGTCCCGAACGCCGAGCTGGTGCTGAAGCCGGTCACGCACTGGACGCTGGATCACGCCAGTCGGCGGTTGCACGTGCCGTTCAGCGTGGGCCGCGGCGTGGCGCGAGAACACATTGGCAGCCTGGTGCTGGAGGCCGTCAAGGCGGTGCCGGAAACCCTCACCGGGCCGCGCTTTGCGCCGGACGTGTGGCTCACCGAGATGAGCCCCTTCGCGCTCGCCTTCGAGCTGGTGGTGTGGGTCAACCGTGATGGCGTGGAGCGCGCACCGTACATGCGCGCCCAGTACCTCGCCGTTATTGCCGACGTGCTTGCGGCACACGATATTCCGCCGCCATTGCCGGAACCGGCCTCGCATCTGCGCGGTGGCGCCGACGGCGCGCGACTGCCGCCGGTCTGATGCGGGGCTCCCTTGTTGCCGTCGTTCACCTTTAGGAATCGTCATGTGTGGAATTGTTGCCGCCATTGCCCAGCGTGAAGTGTTGCCGATCCTGGTCGAGGGGTTGAAGCGCCTGGAATATCGGGGCTACGACTCAGCCGGTGTCGCCGTGCTGGGCGCCCACGGCTTGTCACGGGTGCGGGCGGTGGGCAAGGTCGCCGCGCTGGAGCAGTCGCTGGCCGCGGGCGGCACCGAGGGCCGGGTGGGCATTGCCCATACCCGTTGGGCCACCCACGGCGCGCCGGCCGAACACAACGCCCATCCGCATCAGTCGCGCACGGTTGCCGTGGTGCACAACGGCATCATCGAGAATCACGCCAGGCTGCGTGCCGAGCTGAGTGGCAAGGGTTTCGTCTTTACCAGCGAGACCGACACCGAGGTCATCGTGCATTTGCTGCAGGTCGAGCGCGATGCCGGTGCCGATCTGCATGGGGCCCTGACGCGTGTCATCGCGCAGTTGGTCGGGGCCTTTGCCGTGGCGGTGGTGGACGAGCGCGACCCTGACGCCCTTTGGCTTGCCCGCAAGGGAAGCCCGCTGGTGATCGGCGTGGGCATCGGTGAGCATTTTGCAGCCAGTGATGCGTTGGCACTGTTGCCGGTGACCAATCGCATGGTCTACCTCGACGAGGGTGATGTGGCGGTGCTGCGCACGGAGGGTTTTCAGGTCTGGGATGCCACCGGCGCGGCGGTGACGCGTGAAGAGAAGCGCTCCAGCCTTTCGGCCGACGCGGTCGACAAGGGCAGCTATCGGCACTTCATGGCCAAGGAGATCCACGAACAGCCGCAGGCGTTGATGCAGACGCTGCAGGGCCGGGTGGCCGAGGGTCGGGTGCTCGAGGCCTGTCTGGGCCCGAATGCCGACGCCCTGCTGTCGAAGATCGACGCCATTCACATTGCCGCTTGTGGCACTTCGGCCCACGCCGGACAGGTGGCACGTTACGCCTTCGAGCAGATCGCGCACATTCCCTGTCAGGTCGAGCTGGCCAGCGAGTTTCGCTATCGCGACCCGCTGGTGGCGCCCAACACCCTGTTCATCACCATCTCGCAAAGTGGCGAGACCGCCGACACGCTCGAAGCTCTGCGCCATGCGCGCAAGACCGGGCAACTTGCGGCCTCGCTGGTGATCTGCAACGCGCCAGAATCGTCACTGGTGCGCGAGTCCGACATTGCGCTCATGACCCACGCCGGGCCGGAGCGCAGTGTCGCGTCCACCAAGGCCTTCACCACACAATTGATGGCCCTGTCGCTGATCGTGCTGCTGATCGCGCGCCGCCGCGGCGCCATCGACGCCGCCAAAGAAGCCGAGCTGATTGCGGCCCTGCAAGCGGTGCCGGGTCAGATCGAGACCATCCTGTTGCAGGAAAACCGGCTGCGTGCCCACGCCGAGCGGCTGATGCTCAAGCCCAATGCGCTGTTCCTTGGGCGGGGGCCCATGTGGCCGGTGGCGATGGAAGGCGCGCTCAAGCTCAAGGAGATCAGCTACATCCACGCCGAAGCCTACGCTGCCGGCGAACTGAAGCATGGCCCCCTGGCGCTGGTGGACGACCACATGCCGGTCATCGCCGTGGCGCCACAGGGCGAGCTGCTCGACAAGGTGAAATCCAACCTTCAGGAAGTCCGCGCTCGCGGCGGCGAATTGCTGGTGTTCGCCGACGTTGACGCGCATTTCGAGAGTGAACCGGGCGTGCACATCGTGCCGATGCCGCATGGCCATCCGTTCACCGATCCCATTGTCTACACCGTGCCGCTACAGCTGCTGGCCTATCACGTGGCGGTGCTCAAGGGCACCGACGTGGATCAGCCACGTAATCTTGCGAAGAGCGTGACGGTGGAATGACCGGGCAGCCCCAGGTGCCGCCGCATGTAGGGCGTCAGGCCAATGTTGACCAGCGTGTCAATTTCGGAATGGCGATGGCCGTCGCAGCCTGATCGCCCTATCAATAGGTGTCAGTAACCGGTCTTGGCGCGGTCGCGGGTGGACGCGCGCGCCTGCAAACTTGTTGCGCCACATTGGTCACGGTCCGCCTGCAGCAGGGTTGTGTGGCGGCATGATGCGGTTTATTCTCCCAATCGCAACGAAGCCCGGGGGGGATTATGCGTCTGATGACTGGACTCAAGTTAGTGCCAAGCGCTTCGCGACATGGGGTGTACGATAGTGTCTACATTAAACATCCATCAGGTGCTGCTGTTGATGTTGCATGCTGCGGCGCACAATTAAAATCGCTGCGTTGACTTGGCAAAGCGTGCTGTTCAGGCATCGCTTTGAAAGTTTTCGCAGGCTCACGTTCAACCGACCCAGGATAATTTTCATGAAGTCTTTCCAACTGTCTTCAACTTCGAAAGCGCTCATCGCGCTGGGGCTCGTCGCCTCTGTGCCGACGCTGGCGAATGCACAGGAAACCCAGCGCTATTTCAGCGTGCTGGGCACCTACAGCACCACCGATGATGATCGCGGCCAGCGTTTGAACGAGCTGGGCCTGAATGCTGATGTCGATGAAGCCGTAGGCCTCGGCGTGTTGTACGGCTGGCAGTTCCCCAGCAACTGGGGCGTCGAAGCACAGCTTTTTTCCGAAACGATCGAAACCGACGTTCCCGGCATTACTGACTTCTATCGTCAGGGTGTGACCGCTGACCTGATCTATTCGTTCGGCGACCGCACCGGCTTTACGCCGTTTGCACTGCTCGGCGTCGGTGGCAATTACAACGACGTGTCCCCGAACGAAGACAAGTTCGACTTCATGGCCAACGCGGGGCTCGGTTTCGTGACCGGCCCGGTGATCAAGTACGGCGATGTTCGCCTTCGTGCCGAAGCCCGCTATGTGTACGATACCTTTGAAAACGAGTACGGCGACATCCGCTACGGTCTGGGCATCGAAATCCCGCTGCTGAAAGCGCGCGAGCCGCTGCCGGAACCCGCGCCAGTCGAGCCGAAGGTGGTTGAAGTCCCGTCAGGTTTGCGTGATGACGACGGCGACGGCGTGATCAACGACCGTGACCAGTGCCCCGACACCCCCGCAGGTGAGCGTGTTGACGGCGTGGGCTGCCCGCTGGGCAATCTGATCCCGCTGAATGGCGTGACCTTCGAGTTCGACAAGACCCGTCTGCGTCCTGACGCCCAGACCATTCTCGACCTCGCCACGCTGGTGCTCAACAAGTACCCGGACATGCAGGTTGAAGTGGCGGGCCACACTGACAATCTCGGCAACGACGCTTACAACCAGCAGCTTTCCGAAGGCCGTGCCAATGCGGTCCGGGATTACTTCGTCTCCAAGGGCGTGAACAACCCGATCACCGCCCGTGGTTATGGTGAAGCTGAACCGATTACCGACAACGGCAGCGAAGAGGGCCGGGAGCGGAACCGTCGCGTTGAACTCCGCATTCTCAACTAAACCAATTTGCGATCTTTAGACAGCGCCCGGCCGGTTGAGCCGGGCGCCCCTCAACTGAACCGAGTGCTTTTATGAAATTGAAATCCCTTTTATTGCCCGCCCTTGCGGCGATTTTTCTGGTCGGCTGCGAAGCCAATGGTGTCGATGCCGGCCTGGGCGGCGGCGGCGGCGGTGATGGCGGTGGTGACCTGAATGTGCCGCCCGGCAGCATAGCGGACATCACCAATTGCGCGGCTCCGGTCAGCGGCCTCTGCGTGCTGGGCGGCGAGAGCCACCCGGGCGGTATCGTTGACCTGCTGCTGGCGCCCGAAGGTCCTCTGGGGCCGATTGCCAGCGCCATCGATGTGTCTGCGCTGGGCAATGTGGTGACCGTGCTGCTGTCAAATGACGATGGCACTCTGGCGGGTCTGGTCCGCGGCCTCACGGCTGACGGCCAGGTGATCGAAGCGTTGTTGTTGCTGTTGATCGGCGAAGACGGCCAAGGGCAGGGTGCAATTGCCGAAAGCTTGGTCAACCTGCTGTTGCCCAACGCAGAGGGAACCGGCCTTCTGGCGCTCATCGGCGATGCGGACGGCGGCGGCGTGGTGGGCTTCTTGCAGGCACTGCTGTTGGGTGGCGAGAACAACCCTGAGTGCCAGGCGCCGCTGGGCACGTTGTGCCTGATCGGCGGTGAGGGTGACCAGCAGGGCCTGCTTGATATTCTGCTCACTTCAAGTGGTCTGGTCGGCAGCCTCAGCCAAAACCTGACCCAGCAAGAACTCGACGACCTTGTTGCCACCTTGGGCAATCTGCTGGCCTCTGACGGGTCGCTGACGGGCCTGGTTCAGGGCCTGATTGCCGATGGTCACCTACTTGAAGGACTTTCGGTCTTGTTGATGGGCACGGAGGGTGAGGGCGGCCTGAGCCTGCTGGAAATCATCGAGGGCACCCTCACCGGACTGGGTGGCATCGTGACGGACGTGCTTGGGTTCGTCCGCGGGCTGTTGACTCCTTTCGCACCCGCAGCGCCTTAATTTAGGCGCGCCACGCAGCAGGTTGCCTGCGTCACTGCCCCCAACCGGGTCACCGGTTGGGGGTTTTTTATTGCCCGGCATTGAAGATCCGCGAGCCCTCGCTCGCCACCTGTGATCGCGGGTCGAGATCAAAAGCCGCTCGCGCCTTAACCCCACTCCCGGGATTGCGCCGTCGTCATCAGCGCGGTCCCAATCACGCGGTCCCAATCAACTGAATGGAGTGGCACGATGAGCGCATAACAGTGTGGGTGGCGGGCGCAGCATGTGCCTTGGTGAGCCCTGTGCGCAGACCGGTCGACCAGAGACGGCACCGCCTTCTGAAGTCAAAACCGAGCCGCCCTCGGCGCCGGCTGGTCCTGCCACGCGGCTCATGGCCGCCGATCAGGCCACGTGGGCCAAACAGCAGCGCTGTGCCGGGCTGAGCTGGCCGCCCCGGCAAGACTTCGCGGAGCGCGTCCCCGAGATGGAGCGGCGACCATCCGCACGCCGGCCGGCCGCTGTTTGCCAAGCCGCAATCGGCGCTGGCGACGCGCGTGCCGAGGTTGAAGGGCGGTATTCCGGGCGCGTTCAGCGCCGAGTCCCGCACGGATGTCGCAGCTGCCGAAACGCTGACCCTCACGGCCGAAGTCGTAAGGAGCCGCGCGGCGGCTGAGGGAAATGACGCCCAACGGCCAAGTTAGGCGCTGGCGGGTGGGCGTGCCCCCGGCGCTGAATGATGTGACGGGCAGCCGCTGAAACGCGGCCCGCTTTCTGTCGACGCGGACGCAATCAGAGGAGAAAGGTCAAGCGTTCCTCTGGAAAGTGTCAGGCGTCACCGGGGCGCGCCCCGTGAACCGGACTGCGCTCGCCCAAGGCGCCAACCTCGTGGCGATTGAAGATGCCGATGATCGGCGTGCCGTGCGCGCGCATGATTGGCTCGATGCGGCGGTGCAATGCGTGATAGCGGTAGAAGGGCACACGCGGAAAAAGATGATGGATTGAATGCAGGTTCTGGCCCAGCCAGAACCACTCGATCGGCTTCATCCACCTCGGCATGATCAGGCTGCTGGTGTTCTGGTAGCGGCCGCTGCTCTGGAACGGCGCATGCGGCCGGTAGGAAAACCAGTACACCAGAAAAAAAGCGCCGATGAGATAGCCCGCCACCAGCATGATCACGGCTGCCACGCTTGGCATCCACGCCAGAAAGGCGATTCGCCACCCCAGTGAAACGGTCACTTCAAGGGCGAAGACCGAGCGTTCACGGCCTGACATTCCGCTCCAGTGGCTCACAAAAAGGAAGCTGTTCTGTGTCCACAGCATCTTCAGGCCGCCGGTCACGAATCCTGCGAGACCGTCTCCCATGCTGCTGACCACGTGGTCCGGATCCTTGCCCGCCTGATTCGTATAACGGTGATGCGTGAAATGCTCGATCTTGTGCGAGGCATAGGGAATCATGATGATCGGGGCGACCAGGTATCCACACCCGTCGTTGAGCCATTGCAGATGGCGGTGTTTGCCATTGATGTTTCCGTGCGCGGCCTCGTGCAGGGGCGTGTACGACAGGTAGGTCAGAATGGCGTAAATCGGAACCGCCGCCCATAGCGGCATCCAGCCGGCCGCGAACAGCCCCAGGTTGGCAATGAACGCCCCCAGCACAACGGCGACCAGGCAGACCGTGCCCCATGCCAGGGCGCCCATTTCTTCTTGTGCGGCGGCAATGGCCTCACGGTTCAAAGCCCCAAGTTCCTGATTCATGTCAGCTTCCTCATCCATTTTTTCTCGAGCCCGAGTCTAGTCGCGGGCCGACAGAGCCAACAGGGCATTGGCGTCCTGGCTGAGTGCATTTCCGGCCACCGTCATCATGGTTGAGCGTGTGTGAAGGGGCGGGGGGCTTGAGCCCGCCACCAGCCGCTAGACTGCGTTGCTCAGGAGATGCCATGTCATCAGAGGCAACCTTGCTTCACCCGGTGGTCATCAGTCAGGTGATGATCAATCTTGCGTCCCGCTATGGCGTTGACAGCGCAACCTGCCTGCTCGGCACCGGTATTGAAGAAGCGGACCTCCGCGACGCCGATGCGCTGATTACCCGCGAACAGGAAATGCGACTGGTCGAAAACCTGATGCTGGCCCTGCCGCACGTCCCGGCCCTGGGTTTCGAACTGGGGCTCCAGTACAACGTCTCGACGTTCGGCATCTGGGGTTTTGCGCTGCGCAGCAGTCGCACGCTGCGCGAGGCCATGCAGCGTGCGGTCCGCTACCTGCCGCTCAGTACGGCTTACTGCCGGTTCAGCTTGGTCGACGACGCCCATGGCTTCGGCTGGGTGGTCGACCCTGAACCTGTGCCTCGGCATCTTCGTCAGTTTCTGCTTGAGCGGGATACCGCGACGGGGATCAATCTTCTCAAGGAGCTCAGCTTGGCCGGAATCAGCGTGGAGGCCCTCGACTACACCTGCCCGGCGCCCGACTACGCCCCGCAGATCGCGGCACTGGCAGGCATCACGCCACGCTACAGCCGGCCACGCAACGCCCTGATTCTGAGTCGCGCCGATGCGGAACGGCGGCTGCCCATGTACGACGCCAATCTCGTGAGGTTGCTTGACGCGCAATGCCAGTCTCAACTCAAGCTCAGACAGTCATCGGACTTGATCGGGAACGTCCGCCTCCAACTGCTGGGCTCGCTGGGTTTGGCGGCCTCGCTGGAGGAAGTGGCGGTTCAGCTGGCGATGTCGCCCCGCAGCCTGAGGCGCAAGCTTGAACGTGAGCACACGACGTTTCGGGGCATCGTCGAAGACGAGCGCAAGCTGCTCGCCGAGCGATTGCTGCAATCCACGACCATGAAGCTCGATGAAATGGCCCTTCAACTGGGCTATGCAGACACGGCCAGTTTTACTCGTGCGTTTCGCCGCTGGTTTGGGCATTCGCCCGGCGAGTATCGCAGCCAGCGCCGGTGATGACGGCGGTCGAACAGAACAAGGGGGTGTCTCAAGTCCGCGCGCAGAACCCGCCCAACTCCGAGGGTGGCGGCGACGTGTCAACGCGGCCCACCAGCCGCCTGTGCTGGCGGCATCGCGGGCAACAATCGATTGCACCGCCCGGCAATCGAGAAAAAAGTGCCCCCGCCGGGGCGCCCCAAGCGCGTACACTCCGCGCCCCATGCTCGCCCTTCAAAACCTCACGCTTCGCCGCCACAACCGCACCTTGATCGAGGGCGCGACCTGCACGGTCTATGCCGGGCAGCGTGTCGGCGTCATCGGCAAGAACGGCGTCGGCAAGTCCACCCTGTTCGCCGCCATTCGCGGCGAACTGGCGCCCGATCTTGGTCGCATCGACCTGTCGAAGAGCGTCATTCTGGCCAATGTGTCGCAAGACACGCCGGCGCTGGAGCAACCCGCGCTGGATTACGCGCTGGACGGTGACCTGGAACTGCGCGAGGTCGAGACCCGTCTGCGGGACCTGGAACAGCGCATCGAAAACCACGCCACCGAGGCCGACATCAACGCCCTGGTCGAGGCCCATGACCGCCTGACCACCATCGACGGCTATGGCGCCCGCGCCCGCGCCGCGCAGTTGTTGCACGGCCTGGGCTTTGTCCCCGACCAGCAGGAAAACCCGGTGGCCAGCTTTTCGGGAGGCTGGCGCATGCGTTTGAATCTGGCGCGCGCCCTGCTGCGGCGCTCCGACCTGCTGCTGCTCGACGAGCCGACCAACCACCTCGACATGGACGCCGCGCTGTGGCTGCAGGAAACCCTGGCCACGCACAGCGGCACGCTGATGCTGATCTCGCACGACCGCGAGTTTCTCGACGCGGTGTGTACGCACACCCTGCACCTGGAGCGCGAGCGCGCGACCTTGTACGTCGGCAACTATTCGCAGTTCGAGCGTCAGCGTGCCGAACGATTGACGCAACAGGCGCAGATGCACACCAAGCAGCAGGAAAAGGTTGCGCACCTGCAGTCCTTCATCCAGCGATTCAAGACCCACGCCAGCAAGGCGCGACAGGCCCAGAGTCGTATCAAGGCGCTGGAGCGGATGGAAATGGTCGCCCCGGTGCTGGCCGAGAACGAGTTCGAGTTTCGCTTTCGGCGGCCCGAGAAAATTCCCAGCCCGGTCATCCACATCAGTGACGGGCAGGTGGGTTACGGCGACAAGGTGCTGCTCAGCAAGCTGCGCCTGTCGCTGGAACCCGGCGAGCGTGTCGCGCTGCTGGGCGCCAACGGCGCCGGCAAATCCACCTTGATGAAAAGCCTGGCCGGCACGCAGGATTTTCTGGGTGGGCAGATCATCCGCTCGCCCGACTTGCGCGTCGGCTACTACGCCCAGCATCAACTCGAACAGCTCGACCCGACGGCCAGCGCGTTTCTGCACCTGCGGCGACTCGACCCCAGGGCCAGCGAGCAGAACCTTCGGGATTATCTGGGGCGCTTCTCGTTTCATGGCGACCAGCAGCTGGGGCCCATCGAACCGTTCTCGGGCGGCGAGAAGGCGCGGTTGGCGCTGGCCCTGGTGGCCTACCTGCGGCCCAACCTGCTGTTGCTCGATGAGCCCACCAACCACCTGGATCTGGAAATGCGCCAGGCGCTGGAAATGGCCATCAACGACTATCCCGGCGCGGTGCTGCTGGTCAGCCACGATCGTCATTTGGTGCAGAACGTCTGCGACACGCTGTGGCGCGTGGCCGACGGCACCTGCGAGGTGTTTGACGGCGATCTGGACGATTACGCCGTGTGGCTGCGCGAAGCCCGCCGCAAGGCGCAGCGCAGCTTCAAGAACAAAGCCGGCACCTGAGCCCTTGGCCGGCCCGCGTCTCGGGTAGGCTGCGGTTCCGTGCTGTCTCCTATGGTTCCGACGCCATGCCGCAATGAGCCCCGCTGAACACGCCGCCCTGACCCGCCTGGGCTGGAACGACACCCTGGCTGCGTCGATCCGCGACGCACCGCCGCAGGCCGTGCCGGTGCGGGTCATCGAGCAACATCGCAGCGAATACCGGGTCTGCGGCGCCAGCGGTGAGCGCGCCGCCCGCACCCAGCCGTTGTTGCACCGGCACATGAGCCAGCAGGGTGATGGCATCGCCGTCGGCGACTGGGCGCTGTACGTGGACGATGGCCGTTGGCTGGTGCAGCGCCTGCCGCGCGCCAGCCTGCTGGAGCGGGCCAGGGAAGACGGCCGGCGCCAGCGCCTCGTCGCCAATGTAAACACCGCGCTGCTGGTGATGGGGCTGGACGGCGACTACAAGCCCGAACGCCTCGCCCGTTATCAGCAGATGACCGAAGCCAGCGGCGTGAAGGTGGTCATCGCGCTGACCAAGGCCGATCGCGTGGCCGATGCCGACGCGCAACGCAACGAGATTCAGCAACAGGCGGGCGCCGCCACGCCGGTCCTGCTCATGGATCCGCGTGCGGCCACCACGCAGGCGCTGCTGGCGCCCTATCTGCAGCCCGGTCTGACGCTGGCGCTGCTCGGATCCTCGGGGGTCGGCAAGTCGACGCTGATGAACACCCTGCTCGGCACCGAGGTGCAGCGCACCGGCGAAACGCAGGCCACCGATGATCTGGGTCGCCACACCACCACGGCCCGCTCTCTGCGAATGCTGCCCGGCGGCGCCTGCCTGATCGACACCCCCGGCATGCGCGAGATCAAACTGGTCGAAGAGCAGGTGGCCGACGACTTCGCCGACGTCCGCGCCCTGACCGACGCCTGTCGTTTCAGCGACTGCCAGCATCAGAATGAGCCGGGCTGCGCGGTCATTGCAGCGGTCGGTTCCGAACGGCTCGCGGCCTACCGCGACAGTCTCAAGCCCAGGGCCGGCAAGTTCAGGCGGGGCAAGGCAGCAGGCGGTGTGTAACGATGCATCACACTCTCCAAACTGCGAGGCCCATCGTGACCGACCCACGCGTCATGGACGAACTGCTGATCCTGGGCGCGCGCGCGGGCGCCCTGCTCACCGCGCGGAATGAAAAACTCGTGGTCGCCGAAACCTCGGCTGGCGGCCTGATCTCGGCGGCCTTGCTGGCCGTGCCGGGCGCTTCGCATTTCTATGTGGGCGGCGCCATCACCTACTCACGAGACTCGATCCGGGCGCTCGGCGGGCTCGACCTCAAAGACCTGCGCGCGCAAGGCATCCGTTCCAGCTCCGAGCCCTACGCCGCCCTGTTGGCACGCACCCTTCGTGAAAAGCATCCCGGCATCACCTGGGGCCTGTCAGAAACCGGCGCGGCCGGCCCTGCCGGCAACCCCTACGGCGACCCTGCCGGCCACACCTGCATGGCGGTGGATGGCCCGGTCTGCGCCGTACGGACCCTGCGCACCGGCCGATCCGACCGGTTTGCCAACATGCAGGAATTTGCCGCCGCCAGTCTGGCGCTGCTGGTCGAGACTTTGGAGGCTGCGCCCTCGGTGTGAGCCTTGCCGGCGCGCGCCGCCGATCGTCAGTCCCGCTCCAGCCACTGGATGACGCGCTCGGCGATCACCTGGTGACCCTCGGCGTTGGGGTGGATGGGATCGGCGCGCAGGCGGCGCTTGCCGTACACATAGGGCAGCACGGTGCGGTCGACAAAGGCGCCCGGCACGCCCGCAAGGGCGGCCGCGTACAGCGGGTGCACCTCCGAGCGCTGCGGCTCGGCCAGGCCCAGCACCAGAAAGCGTGCGCCGCGGCCGACGACGGTCTGAGCCATTTCGCGAAGGTTGGCTTCGGTGTGTGACAAGGGCTGGCGCCGCAGAAAGTCGTTGCCGCCCACCGTGGCAATGACCAAGGCAGGCTCGAACGCATCGAGCTGCGCCTCCAGCGTCGCCAGCACCTCGTCGGAGGTCGCGCCGTTGCGGGCACGATTGAACACGCTCAGGCCGGTTTCGCGGGCCACGATGGCAGGCCAGGCCTGATCGCCCGGCAGGCGGTGGCCGGTGGTGATGGAGTCGCCGATGGCGAGCACCACCGCGTCCGGCGGCAGCGGGATATGCCCCTCCGGCTTGCCCGGCCCCTTGGCACAGGCAACCAGCAGCAGGACCAGCGGAAGGGTGAGGCGTAGCAACGGCGACATGGCGCGACGGGGTTCAGGTGTAGCCGTATTGTCGCGCCAGCGCGACGACCGCTGCATCGAGCGTCCGTGACCCGCCCTCCTGTTCGGCCTGCCACGGCGCCTCGGCCTGCAGACTCGGCGGGGCGGCAATCGCCAGCGCCTGGTCGATGACCGGCGCCAGGGCGTCCATCTCCAGGCCGCCCGGGGCTTCGGGCGGCCCCCAGCCGGCAAACGGGCTGCCACGGATGGCCTGCATGGCGGCCAGCGCCGCGTCGCCGTCATCGAGGCCCAGCGCGACGCAGAGCGCGCGCAGTGCGGTCAGCGGATCGGTTTCGAGGTCGTCCATGCGGAACTGCGTGCGCTGTGCCTCAGACACCCAGCGCTGCAGGTTGCGGTTGCAGCGCAGCCACGGAATCTGCGGCTCGACCAGCGCCGCTTCGGGCGACACCCGGTGGTCGCGATAGTCGGGGGGCACGTAAAGCTGGCCGTGCAGCCACGGCGCCCAGACGGCACCGTGGGTCAGCGGGTGGCGCAGACACTGCACCACCCTCAGCCCCGGGGCCAGGCGCTGCCAGCGCAGCAATTCGTCCGGGCGCAGCGCCGCCTCGCCATCCGGGATGACCAGCAGGCGTGGCGCCACCGCTTCAGTCAGTTCGGCCAGCAGCGCGGCGGTGGAGGCTTCGCGGCCGGCTTCGAGCCAGTCCATGGCCCTGCGGATGCCGGCGCGATGCTGGCCCCCGCCGTGATGCTCGGCGATGAAGCGCAGCAGGCCGTCGAGCAGGGGCACCTGGCTGAGGTCGGCAAGGGTCAGCAAACCGTCGACGGTGTCGGCAAGGCCCAGCTTCAGTTCGGGTGCGGCGGCGCACTGCGGGTGCGAGCCCAGCATCTGCGCCAGCAGCGAGCAGCCACTGAATGGCGCGCCGGCCAGCAGAATGACGCCGCTCACGTCCAGCCGCCCTCACGCCCCAACCATACTTCGCAGCCGCCACGCGGATTGTCGATGTAGCGCCAGTCACCACGATCCTGCTGCTGCACCACCGTGGGGCCGAAGGGGTTGGCAGTGGCCACCAGCAACCCCTGCGGTAGCGACGCCATGTTGCGAATGCCCCAGTTGAAGCGATTGCCGAAGCCGTTGACCGTGACCGGTTCCCAGCGTTCGCCATCGGCACTGCTCCACAGCTCGGCGCCGCCGCGGCTGGTGGTCAGGGCATCGCGGCCCCAGCGGTCCATCAGCGCCAGCGCATCGGGCGGCCAGATACTCAGTTGCAGCCAGGGCACGTTCTGGCCCCAGCTGAAGGTGCCGGCGTACAGACGGCCCTCGTGGCACACCATGCGCCACACGTAGCCGTTGAAGAAGGTGTCGAAGCCGGCGCCGTAGCCCGACAACGGATAACGCAGCCCGTCGTCGGTGCGGCGGCCGTCGCCGACGATCAGCTCCCAGGAATCGTCCGGCCAGACCCGCAGCAGTTCAGCCGCCGCCGGGCCGATTCTCATCGCGCGGTGATACCCGCCACTCAACACCCCGGTGCCGACATACAGCGCGCCGTTGAACGCGCACATCGAGACCCCGACCTCGTTGAAGATGCCGCGCCCCGCGCCGTGCTGCAGCACCCGCGTCCAGCGGTAGGGCAGGTCGCCGCCCGGTGTCTTCCACAGCTCGAAGCCGCTGACCGGATTCACCGTGCCGGCATAGAGATGGTCGTTGAACTCTTCCATCTCGAAGATGGTGACGTTGTCGGGGTTGCCAAAGCCCTCGTCGTTGGCGGGCCGCCACGGCGAGCGCTGTACGTCGTCGGTGGCGTAAATGGTCGAGTCGGAGCCGATGCTGTCGGAGATCAGCCGCGCGCCCTTGGACGAGCTGGTCGGCGTGGTGTGCACCCGGCCCTGAAACCGCTGCAAGGTGCGGAACGACCGCACCATGGGTGAGAACGGCGGTCGGGTCGTCGGCTCGAAGGTCACGCCGTCGACGCTGCGCAGAATGTCGGGCGGCTCGGCAATCTGCGGCGCCCAGGTCGAAACATAGAGGCAGGGCTTGTCGTCCGAAGCGCCCTGGAAGACGCCGATGCCGCGAAAGCCGATGTAACGCGGCACCATTCGGCTGCCGTTCGTGGCCATGACCATCGGGGCCTGATACACGCGCGTCCAGTGATCGGCCAGCGGATCAAGGCACCAGATTTCGGCCTGACGTGGCACGTCGTGAATGATGTCGGGGCTCTGCACCGGCCACGGCCGAATGTCGGGCCGCGCCAGGTTCCAGCGGTGCGCCTGGATGACCCCTCGCGTCGTGCCCACATACACCTTGCCTTCGAACACCGCCATGCTGTGCGCGTAGTGGTTGACGGTGTCGCCAAAGCCATTGGGCGCGGTCAGACGAAAGTCTGACTCGTGCAACGCACGCGCGACCGCTGCGTCCATCAGGGCAGCCAGGACCAGACTTCAACCATGAAAAAGCGCCACATCGCCCGGGTGAAGACGTAGACGGCCGGATAGCGCCCGCCTTCAATCTTGGCCGAGCCGGTCATGCCCGACTTGAGACGACCCTCCGGGTCGCTGATCGTCAACTGCACCCGCACCACCTGACCGTAGGTGGCGGTGTCGGCGGCCGGGGCAATGGCAATCACCTCGCCGTCGAAGCTGGTGCCGGGGTAGGCCCAGGCGCGGGCCCGCGCGGCGGCCCCTTCGCGAACCTCGCCGATGGCCGATTCCGGCATCTTCACTTCGGCCAGGCGGTTGCCGGTCTGCTCGATCTGGGCCAGCACCGCTCCGCGCTCCAGAAAGCTGCCGACCGCGAACTGCAGCGAGTCCGACAGCACCCGGCCACTGATCGGCGCGCGCAGGGTGGTCTGCTCCAGTTGCTCCTTGTGGAACACCAGCAGCGCCTCGGCACGCGCCATTTCGGCGCGGGTGGCGTCGAGCATCTCACCGCGCGCCGGGCTTTCAATCAGCGCCAGCGAGCGACGGGCTTCCTCCAGCAGTTGTTCATCGACCTCGGCGGTGCCGCGTGCCCTTTCGTACTCGTCGACGCTGATGCCGCCTTCCTTGTACGCCTTGATCAGCCGCGATTCGGTGGCGCGCGAGAACCGGGCGCGACGCTCCAGCGTGGCGACCCGCCCCTTGGCGACTTCAATCTCTTCAGTCTTGGCCCCCTTTTCCAGCAGTGCCAGATCGGCCTTGAGCTGCGCCAGCGACGCTTCGCTGGCCGCCACCTTGGCCCGGCTTTCGGCATCGGACACGCGCGCCAGGGCTTGACCCTTCTCGACGGTTTCGCCCTCGCTGACCAGCACTTCGCGGACATCGCCGGCCACCAGTGCCCGCACATCGGCCCGGGCACTGGGCAACACTTCGAAATCGCCGCTGGGTTCGTAGCGATACGGGAACAGGCACAGCAGCAACACCACCACAAAAAAGATGATCTGGTTGCGCGTGGGGCGCCAGTCGCGCAGTTCTTTCCACCATCCATTCCAGCCGAGTCCGCTGCGCGGCATCGGTGGCCGCCCGAGTTGCTTGTACATCATGACTCCCAGTCCCAGAACCACCAAAAGAAACCCTATGCCGCCCAAGAGCTGGGTCACAAGGGGCAGCGTGTAATGCGCCAGCAGCACCAGCACCAGCAGCAGAAAAAGATTGCTTGCGACAAACAGCGCCCGCAAGGCGGTGAATGACAGCGCACGCTGCTGGTGATGCCAGGGCCGGCGCTGGCCCAGCAGGGCGTAGAGCGACTGCAGCCGCAGATCGGTGATGCCCAGCCACTGCGAAACGAAGGCGTGGCCGTCGTAGCGCGCCAGCGGGTTGGCGCGCAGCACGATGGATGCGGCGACAAGGGCCAGCGGCAGGGTCAGTGCCTGGGCCAGCGCCGCGTTCTGCCGGCCGGCAATGACCCAGGCCGTGAGCATGAAGGTCAGCAGCGCAAGGCTGCCGACGACCGGCGCGGCCACCAGTTGCAGGCGCCCGGCGCGCGGCAGTTGTTCGGCGCGCCCCCCGGTGTCGACCCTGAGGTGCGGAAACGGCCACAGCTTCGGCGGCAGGCCGACGCCCACCTGCGCCCGGGTCAGGCGGCGTGCCAGGGCGGCGAGGCTGCTTTGCGAGATCAGGTGAATGGCGACAAGGGTCAGCGGCACCGACAGGCCGTAGTCGGCACTGACCAGATGGGCGAGCAGCCCGTCGCTGAAATCGGCGCGCCGCTGCCACACGGCGAACAGCATCGTGGCCAGCCACACCGACAGCAGCGCCGCCCGGCCGCGACCGTGCAGCGGCCAGGCGAAACAGCGGCCCAGCGCGACGAACAGCCCTGCGGGCAGGTGTCGGTCGGCGCGCCGCCCTGCGCCCACGTAGTAGCGCTGCACGCCGCCCACCAGGGCCGGGTGCGCCAGCGAGCCGGGCACCGAGGAGGGCAGGTTGAGACGCGCGGCCGCCGGTGACAGGCCCGACGGACTGCGCCACGAGCCGGGCGGCGGTGGCACCGGCTCCAGGCGGCCGGCGAGCAGTGCATTGGCGGCGGCGAGTCGCATCGTCAGGCGGTGTGCGTCATCGACCGACACCGCGCACTGCCACAGCTCGGCCAGCGCCTGGCGGCGTGCCTGCGGGTCCCGGCTGCCGTTGAAGATGCGCGCCGCATCCGCGCGGTTCAGCCCCAGGTTGACGGGATCGAGCGCCGCACCGGCCGACCAGCAGAGGTAGGCCGTGTCAGGCTGGGGCAGGCGTCGCGTCATGCCATCGGTCTGCAGGTCAGAAGGGGATGGCGACGGGACGCACCAGCAGCCGGTTGAGCTGCTTCACGTCTTCCGGGCCGACCGACCCGGCCAGTTCCTTGAGTTCCAGTGCGTCCACCACCTGCCCGTAGCGGCGACGCTGCAGTTCGACCTCGGCAAAGTAGCGGCGCTCGGTGGCGCTGAGCAGGTCGGCGTTGGTGCGGGTGCCGGCGTCGAAGCCGATCTTGAATTCCGCCTCGGCGGCACGCGAGGCATCCACCGCCTCCTGAAGCGCGAGAAGCTGGCTGCGACCTACGACCACCTTCCGGTAGCGGGTGGCGGCCAGCAGGCGGGCTTCGGTGCGCAGGCGCGACAGTTCAGCCTCGGCCTGGATCACGCGTGCTTCGTTGGCCGAGATGGCCGCACTGACGCTGCCGCCGGCAAAAATCGGAATCTGTGCCCGGGCGCCGATGCGCATGTCGCGTTGCTCACGCGCGCCCTCGATGCCGCCCGAGGCGTCGAGTTCGGTCGCGGCGCCAAAAAGATCCAAGGTGGGCCAGCGGCTGCGTTGCGCGCGCAACAGTTCATTGCGTGCCAGCGCCACTTCGAGTTCCTGCTGCAGCACCGGATAGCCGTTGACGCCGGCGCGCTCGATCCAGTACGCCTCATCCAGCGGCTGCGGCAGGATGAACGTGATGTCTTCGCTCAGCCCCTTGAGGCTGCGGGCGCTCCACTGTGAGGTGGCCCGCAGGCGGGCGACCGCGGAGGCCAGCTCAGACTCGGCGATGCTCTCCTGTACGGCGGCCAGCGACGCCGACGACTGCGCCTGGCTCTGGTCGGCACGGGTCAGCAGGCCCGCCTTGAGACGGCTGCCGACCTGGGTTTTCTGGCGCGACACCGCATTCACGCGCGCCTCGGCGGCGGCCTTCACCTCGACCGCCTCAAGCACGCGCAGGTATTGCGCCATCAGTTCCGAGGCCAGCGTCGAGCGGGCACGCTGCTCGGCCAGATCGGCCTGCACCTGTTTCAGCCGTGCCTGGTCCAGCGTGGCCCACAGTTCAGGGCGGACGATGGCCTGCTCGAAGCCGACGCCGTAGGCGTATCGGTCGAAGTCGTCTTCGCGATCAATGTCGCGGATGCCGAAAAAGTCACCCTGCACACGTTCGTCGATGTAGGCCGCCTCACCGAAGACGCCGACCTGCGGCAGCAGTTGCCCCTTGGCGGCGGCGCGCGCCCGCTCGGCGGCGGTGCTCAGCGCCACCGCTCCGGTCAATGCCGGGCTGATGCGCAGCGTCTGGTTGTACAGGTCGATCAGGTCGGGGACCGGGCGGGTGGACGCGTCGTCGCGCGCCACGCCGCCAGGGTCCTGTGCCCAGGCCGGGGGCATCGCGACGGCAAGGGTCAATAGCAGGCAGGGCAGACGCATGAGCTGAAAAGAAGGAGTCCTGGGTCAGTGATCGCCCGCCCGAACCGCGGTCCGGGCGGGCGCGGCATGTCAGTTGGCGAGTTGCGCCTTGAAGAACAGGGCAATGCCTTCGGAGGCGTTGTAGCGGTCGGTGTTGGGCCCGAGCAGGCGCGGCGCGTAGGCCTTGCCGCCCGGCCACTGGTGGCCCACCTTGTCGACGCCGCACCACTGCACGTCGGAACGGCAGCCGACGCGCTTCTGGCATTTCAGCCCGGCTTCTTCGCGCACCACGGTGGCTTCGGTCTCGCACCCATTGCGGCTGGCGAATTGATTGACCACGTTGGCCATGCTCTGCCGCAGGGTGCCGTCGAACACGCCGCCGTCCCAGGGGATGCGGTTGTCTTCACGGCCCTGAATGAACAGCGCGGCCACCGGCTTGGGCTGTTTGCACTGTTCAAACATCGGCCCGCCGGAGACCGGCGCGATGGCGGCGAAGGTGCCCGGCGCCTCGCAGACGATGCGGTGCAGCAGCATCGCGCCGTTGGAGAACCCGGTGCCAAACACCTTGTTGGCCGACAGCCCGAGCCGCTCGCGCTCGACGGCGACCAGGGCCTTGATGAACCCCACGTCGTCGATGTTGCGCTCGGCCGGCTTGCCGCAGCAGGTGCCCGCGTTCCAGCCGCGCCCGATGCCATCGGGATAGACCACCGCGAAGCCGTGGCGGGTGGCGGCGGCGTTGAAGCCGCTCTGCTTGGCCATGATGGCCCCGTTGCCAAGCCCGCCGTGCAAGGCCACGACCAGGCCCTTGAGGTTGTCGCGATGCTGCGGCGGCACAAAGACTTCGTAGCTGCGGGTTTCGCCGCCGTGCGCCAGCGTCCGTTCGGTGAGCGTGGCGTCGTCGGCCTTGGCCGGCGGGGCCTGGCAGGCGGCCAGCAGCGCGGCGGCGATCAGCGGTAGCACTCTTTTCATTGCGGGACCCTCATGGAATCAACATTGGCTGCCCAGTTCATCAGGCTTTGGGTGACATGACCAGCGTGGGTCATCGGGAAGAAATGTCCGGCATCCTCGATCAATTCGTAGCGGCTGTGTGGCCACAGGCGATGCAGGGCCTCGCCCGTGGCCAGACAGCGGCTGTGATCGGCGTACATCAGCAGGCAGGGCCGGGCGATGTGTCGCAGTTCGTCCAGCGTGGCGCCCGGCAGGTTGAAGCCGCTGCGGGCGTCGGTTTCGTCCAGCAACGCCAGCCACTGGCGGGCGCCCTTGAGCGCACCCCGCCCTTCGGCAAAGGGAATGACCGGGTCACCTGCCCGCGACAACCGACCCTCCACCCGGTGCCGTGCGGCCATCTCCAGAAAACGGACGCCGGCCTGGGTTTCCTGCGCCCAGTCGACGCGGGTGTCGGCGGCAATTTCGGTCTCGAACGGGGTGAACTGCGCAACATCACCCATGCGCATGGTGGGCTGGATGCGCAGGCTGCGTACGTCCAGCAAGGCCAGTCCGTTGACCCGCTGCGGCGCCTGCACGGCCGCCTCGATGCAGGCCGCGCCGCCGTAGCTGTGGCCGACCAGGATGGCGTCGGCGATCTGTAGCGTGTCCATCAGGCCGAGCACCAGACGCCCCAGCGAGGCGCTGTCGTAGCCGCTGTCGGGACGCGCGCTGTAGCCGTGGCCGGGCAGGTCGAACAGGGTGACGGTGTAGTGCGCGCGCAGCTGCATGGCATGGGCAAACCAGAACGCGCGACTGGCGGCAAGGCCGTGGACCAGCACCAGGTTGGGGCCGCTGCCCATCTGCTGCCAGGCGATCCGCGTGCCGTTGACGTCTGCGTAGGCCACGGATTCAGGCGTTGATGAAGCGCTGCAGAAAGGTGGCGATCTGGCGCAGCGACAGGTCATCGACGTAGCGGCCATCCTGCATCAGCAACTGGTCGAACGGCACCTTGCGCAGGCCGAAGGTTTCTTCCAGGGCCACGGTGAGCTGAATGATGTCGATCGACTCGAAGCCCAGGTCGGCGAGCAGTCGGGTGTCGCCATTCATGGCGGCATCCGGTTCGGTGTCCCAGTCCTGGGTGAAGTCTTCGAGCAGGGTGATCAGCGGTTGGATCAGGGCATCAGCCGTGGTCATGAAAAAAGGTTCCGATGTTGAAAGGGTTCATTACAAATCTGCATTCGCCACTGGGCTGCGGGCCGGTGTTGATGATCACCGCCGGCCACGTTCAGAACAGGGGCGGGCGCTCGGCGAGGGTCATCTGGTCGTCGTTGCGCATCAGGGTATAGGTGTCGGGGCGCAGCGGTTGCAGCCGGCCTTCGGCCTTGCACTGCTCGAAGAACGCGAGCGTGGCCTCGACCTGGGCAAAGTCGACCTGCTTCTTGTGGGGCGCCAGATCGTACTGCCACCACGCCAGCGCCAGCAGGCGTTCGATGATTGCGTCGGAAAAGCGCATGCGGAGCACCTTGGCCGGGCTGCCCACGGCCATGGCGAAGGCCGGAATGTCGCGGGTCACCACGCTGCGGGCGCCCACGCAGGCGCCAATGCCGACGCGCACGCCGCGCTTCACGAAGCAGGCGGCGCCAATGTAGGCCTCATGATCGATCCAGGTGTCGTTGACCACGCCATCGACATACGACGGGCCAGCGTCGGCGTCCGGTGCCAGGCGGGCGAAATCGGGCACCTGGTACATGCTCGGCAGGTGCTGCGGTCGGCCGAAGGCAAACGGGTGCGAACTGAACCAGTCCATCGGATGCTCGGGCGGGCCGATGATGGACGACTCGCCAATCTGCGTGTAACGCCCGAAATGCGTGCGGTAGGCCGCCGTGTGGCCACTGGCATTCCAGAAGCTGAAGGCGCCGACCGTGCAGTTTTTCAGGCGGTGCCCGAACAGCCAGGCCGGGCGCTCGAACACCAGCGACCCGGTCACCGCCGAGGTCTCGGCGAGGATCAGGCCGTGATCGGCAAGCCGCTGGGCGGCAATCGGCGTCGGCATGGCGATTCGGCGGTTATTCCATGTAGCCGAGCATCTGCAACTGCTCGATCATCTGCTTGCGTTCTTCGGCGTCCATTTCTTCGGTCGGCGCGCGCGAGGCCATCGGCCGCGTCTTGGCGCCCTGGCGCACCGGGTGCGCGGCCAGCCATTCGGGGTCGAAGAAGGGTTCAGACACCTTGCCTTCAAGGTCGGAGGGAATGGTCAGACCCAGGCTGTGCAGCAGGGTGGGGCAGACATCGACGATCTGCTGCATGCCCACTTCACCGGCCGTAATGCCGTGGCCGTAGGCGAGAAAGATGCCGTCGGGATGGTGCGTGCCCACCGGAATGTCACGCTTGATCAGCGCCGGCTTGAGGTCGCGGATCGACACGAAGCCATGGTCGTGCAGCACCAGGGTGAGGTCGCAGGCTTCCTTCATGTGCGGGCCGGGGAACCACTCTTCGCGCTTGAGCACGTCGGCCACGAACGGCGCGCCCGATTCCGGGTGCTTGAGGGTTTTCAGGTCGGCGATCAGCTTGTCGCGGAAGGTGTCGTAATCCTTGGCGTCGATGCCCGGATCACCGGGCTTTTCGGCCACGCGGATGTGGATGCCGTTGGACGACGGGGTGCGGCAATACGCGGTGGTCTTCGACCAGTCGAGATTGGCAAAGTCGCTGGCCTCGCGACGCAGGGCCTGCTCGGAGCCATCGTTCTTCGCCCAGGTGAGATAGCCCAGATCGGCCAGAAAACTGTTGATGCGCAGCACGTCGGTGCTGGCGGTGAAGCCGTGGTCGGAGGCGAAAAACACCTGCGCCTCGGGGCCGGCCAGGGTGACCAGCCGCTCGATGTAGCCGTCGAGGTTGGCAAAGTACTCGCGGCAGACCTCGCGCATGGCCTTGTCGTGCCCTTCGCGGTTCTCGGTGAGCAGTTCGGGGTCCAGCCACGGCCAGGCCTGATGCTGGATCTTGTCGACGCCGTCGAACATTACCGCCATCAGGTCGGGCTTGTCGTTGGCCAGCACGTACTCGGCCACCTTGAACCACTGCTCTTCGCGCGGCAGGTGGTAGCGCACCCAGTTGGCGGTGTCTTCGGGCGACAGGGCTTCGAGCGCCTGCTTCTCGTTGTCGAAGTCCCAGGCCAGCTCCTTGGGCTTGAAGTCGGGCAGGTTCTGCTTGAGGCGCTCAAACAGCTCTCGCGGGTGGGTGTTGCGCCGCAGGTGCTTGGCCGGAATGAAGCCGGGAATGATGGCGCCATTGACGTCCGGCGGCGGCGCCGTCAGCGGAAAGTTGAGCGCCGCCACGGTCTTCTTCTTGCGGCTGGCGATGGACCAGATCATTTCGCTGTCGACGTCGCGGGCGTCATACAGCGTCCAGAACACTTCGCCGCCCTTGTCTTCGGCGCGGATGAAGTCGAACACGCCGTGTGCGCCGGGGTTCTTGCCGGTCATGATCGAGCACCACGCCGGCGGCGTCAGCGGGTTGGGCGTGGAGCGCAGCTTGGCGCGCACGCCGTTTTCCAGCACCTTTTTCATGAACGGCATGGTGATGCCTTCGCCGGGCAGGTCACGAACCATCTCGTTGAGAACGGTGAAGGTGCAGCCATCAAGGCCGATGAACAGTGTTGAGGTCATGAAAAGTCCCGGTATGTCGCGTTTTTGATCAAGGGTGGGCGGCCAGAGGCGCCGGCTGCAGGTGGCGGCACAAGGCCACCACCTCGGCGGGTCCCGGATACCGCAGTTCAATGTCGTGGCGCACGGCGTCGTGCGTCACCGTGGCGGTGGCCGGCGCATCGCCGTCGCCCAGATGGCTGACCACCCAGTCCTGCGGTCGGCCAGCAAAACCCAGGCCAGCGGACTTGGCAGCGGCCTCCTTGGCGCACCACAGGGCCACGGTGGCGCGGGTCAATGCCTCGCCCGTGAAGCGGGTCAGCAGGGCGTGCTCGCGCGGGTTCAGCCCGCCGGCAGCCAGCAGGGCGGGGTCCACGTGGTCCAGCCGCTGGTAGTCCAGGCCGCAGGCCGCGCCCGGCTCGCCGACCATGGCGACGGCGCCGCCCCGGCTGTGGCTGATGGAGACTGGCGGCAGCTTCAGCGCCGGGTGGCCGGGGGCATGGGCCACCGGGCGGGCATCGGCGCTGAGTTCAATGTCGGCCGAGGCCAGGGTCAGCTGGTGCTGATGAAAGGCCCATTCGCGCAGGGCGTCCTTGGCGGCAATGCGGCCCAGCAGCCATTCCTCACGGCGCGGGCCACGGTCGGGCAGCTGGTAGAACGGGTCGCGCTCGGCGTCGGTCAGCACCAGGTGCGCCAGCATGCGCTTCCAGATGCCCCCGCCCTCGTCGAGAAAGGCGTTGTCGAAGGCCAGCACGCGCCGCAATTCCGTGCGGGCGTCCACCGATTCGCGCAGCCAGGGTTCCGACAGAAACGCCGCCGAGGGCTGCAGGCGGAAATCGTAGAGCCGCTGCGGCACGTTGAAGACGCGGTCTTGCCAGCCTTCGACGCGCATCAGCAGGCGGCCTGCGGCGTCGATCAGGTCGAAGTCGCAGCGCAGCCGCTGCTCGCCCTCCAGGGCAATGTTCATGCGGCACAGCACCCGGGTGCCGGCGGCCGGCGGCGGGCTGAACACCCGGCACTGATCGACCTGGAACGGGAAGCAGTTGAAGCCCCAGCCAAATTGTTCCGACAGCCAATAGCCGGCCAACTGCCCGGCCGCATCGAGCAGGGCGGCGTCGAACTGGAAGCGCGGTGCCGGGACGCCGGCGAAATAGTCGTGGGTGGCCAGCACCTCAAGATCGGCCTCGATGGCCTTTTCGGACCAGCGGCGCAGGTGCTTCACGCCCTGCAGGCGCGGGCCGTGGAACATGCCGTTGCGATACAGCCGCGCATCCGGGTTGCGGCTGGCCGGGCGCCCGTCACCCGCGGTCCACGCCCGCGCGGGCGGTGCCGGTTCGTGCTCGGCGGCGAAGTGCAGCAGCGCCTCAAACACCATCAGCCCGCCACCCGGCGCCTGCGGGTCAACGCCGTAAAGGCGGCCGCGCACGATGGGCGCAGTGGCGGGGCTGTCCTGGCGCTCCAGCACCAGGCGCAGCGCAAGGTCGCCGCGGTCCAGCGACAGCCAGCGGCTGCCGCGCGACTGGTGAATGGCCACCAGCTTCAGGGTGTCGCGTCCCAGCAGCCGATGCGCGCCTTCTGCCAGCATTTCCATGCTGAAGGTGAAGGGCACCACGGCGATGGGCTGCACGCGGTCGTTGTGCAGGCTCGGGGCGCTGCCCAGAGTGTGATCGGCCAGGAACCGGTCGTGCGTGAGGCGCAGTGTGTGCTGCAGCACACACCGGTCGGCGCTGTGCTCGTCGATGCGGTCCCCCAGCAGCGGGTAGGCCGCAGAGGCGGTGGCGGCGGTGGCGGCGGGGGCCGATGGTGGCGGTGCGGCCGCCGGTGTGGCCGTTGCGCTGCCCGAGAACACGCCCAGCACCCGCGCCTGGGAGTCGAGAAACGACTGCATCAACGCGAAGTGGCTCTGCAGCGCCACGCTGCGCGGATCGGTCGGCGCGGGCGTCACCGGGGCGCTGGGTGCGGTGGCGGGCGTTGCATCAGGGGCCGCGGCGCTGGCGCTGGCGGGGATGGGCAGCGGCGGCACCGCCATGTGCTCGGGCCATTGCAGGCGCGGCATCATCAGGTTGAGGCGCGGCGCCACGGCATCGCTGGGCGCCGGCACGGCCGGTACATCGCGATGGGCGAACAGGCCGGCGGGCTGCATCGGCACCCCGGCGGCAAACAACTGGCCCAGCGTTTGGTGCAGTTGACCCAGCCCCGACTTGCGGCGGCTGTTGCTGGCCACCACCAGCGCGTCGGCCTTGTCCCGCAAGGTGTCACCGACAAACGAGGTGAGGTTGCCACTGGGGCCGACCTCGATGAACACCCGCACGCCGTCGTCGTAGAGGCGCTGCACGGTCTCGACGAAGCGCACCGGGTGGTCCCACTGATCGGCCACCAGGCCGCGAATGGCCTCGGCCTCGGCCGGGAACGGCGCCGCGCTGCAGGCGCTGTACAGCGTCGCTTCGCCGGGGCCGAAGTCCACCCGGCTGAAATAGTCCCGGTAGGCCTCGGCAATGGGCTTGAACAGGGCGGTGTGATAGGCGCGGCCAAACGGCAGTTCGGCGCAGATGGCGCTGTCATCGACCAGGCGCGCGCGCAAGGCGTCGAGGGCCGGCTTTTGCCCGAACACGACGACCTGATTGGGGCAGTTGTCCATGGCGACCACGTAGTCGGCCCCGGCCCCGGCAAACAGCCGCGCGCGCGCGTCGGGCCTGAGGCCGCCGATGGTCAGCAGCACGCCCTCGGTGATGGCGCCGTCGGCCTCCAGCGTCTGGAACAGCTGATTCAGGTCGCGCACCGTGTCGGCCAGTTCGCTGCGGTCGCGGTAGCGACGCACCCTGGAGGCGGTGAGCGCGGTGTTTTCACCCGTGGAATGGCCGAGCATCGCATCGGCACGCAGGCCGACGGCGCGCAGCACATCGAACAGCGCCAGGCTGGCGGCGAACACCGATTCGGAGGCAATGTCCATCTCGAACAGGCGGGCATCCAGTTCGGCGCGCTGCGCATCGTTCAGGGTGGTCGGCGGCGGGAACAGCACGGGCATGCGGCTGGGGCGCTGACCGGGAACGGTCGTGCCTTCGAGAAAATCGAACCATTCACGCGCCTGCGGAAACTGCACGCAGACATCGGCCAGCATGTTGGGGTATTGCGCGCCCTCGCCCGGGAACAGCATGCACACCTTGCCGGGGGCGGCGCCAAAACCGTAGAACAGCCCGCCGCGGGTCTTGAACGGCGCCGGCGCGTCGGCGGCCAGCTTCGCCTGGGCCTGCTCCAGCTTTTTGGCCAGATCGTCGAGGTCACTGGCCACCAGCGCCAGCCGGTGCGCGCCCTGGGCCTCGGCGGCGGTGGCGGCCGCGACGGCGGCAAGCGCCGGGGCCGGTTTGAGCGCCAGGCGGGCGTGCAAGGCGGCGATGCGGGCCCGCAGCGATGGCAGGTCGACCGCCGCGATCATCACCAGTTCGCCGCTGCTGGGTGCGTGCAGCACCGGCACGCGCACCGCGCGGCCTCTGGGGCGGTGTTCTTCAAGCACCACGTGGGCATTGATGCCGCCGAAACCGAAGGCGTTGACCCCGGCGCGGCGCGGCTGGCGCGGGTCGTGTACCCAGGGGCGCGCCTGGTTGTTGATGTAGAACGGGGTGTTTTCCAGCGCCAGTGCCGGATGCGGTGTGTCGCAGAGCATCGGCGGCAGCACCTTGTGGTGCAGGGCCAGGCTGGTCTTGATCAGGCTGGCGGCGCCGGAGGCGGGAATAGCGTGGCTGATCTGGCTCTTCACCGAGCCCAGCGCCACGCCGGGCAGGCCGCGTCGCGGCCCGAACACCTGGGTCAGTGACTGGATCTCGGTGCGGTCGCCCAGCGGAATGCCGGTGGCGTGGGCTTCGATCAGGCCGATGCTGTCGGGGTGAATGCCGCTGCCTTCGTAGGCGCGGCGCAGCGCCACCACCTGGCCTTCCATGCGCGGCGCGAACAGGCCCTTGGCCTTGCCGTCGCTGCCCACGCCGATGCCCTTGATGACGGCGTAGATGCGGTCGCCGTCGCGCTCGGCATCGTCAAGGCGCTTGAGCACCACGATGCCGCAGCCCTCGCCCAGCAGGGTGCCGGTGCCGGCAGCGTCGAACGGACGGATGCGCTCGCGCGACAGGGCGTTGATCTGCGAAAAGATCATGTAGCTGTGCGGCGGCGTCTGGGCGTGCACGCCGCCCGAGAGCATCAGGTCGCAGCGGCCCAGTTGCAGCTCGCGGCAGGCCTGTTCCAGCGCCACCAGCGACGAGGCACAAGCGGCATCGACGATGCAGTTGGGCCCCATCAGGTCGAGGCGGTTGGCAATCACGCCGGTGGTCACGTTGGGAATCAGCCCCGGCAGCATTTCCGGGTTGAAGGGCGGCAACTGGGCGCGCAGGCCCTCGCGCAGGGCGTCAAGCTCGGTGGCGCTGAAGTCGGGGCGCACCTTGGCGACGATGTCGACCATCTGGTCAATCTCGTTGCCGTGGGCGATCAGGTTGGCGGCGCCGCGGTTGGTGTTGTTGCCGCGCCCAAGAATGATGCCGGCGCGCTCGTGGTTGAACGGCTTGTCGAGATAGCCGCTGTCTTTGAGTGCGTCGCGGGACTGCTTGAGCGCCAGAAAATGGTCGGGCTCGCGGCCGTCCACGGTGTTGGGCATGACGCCGAATTCCCGCGGGTCGAATTCCGCAAGATCGTGCAGCCAGCCGCCCTGCGCGGTGTAGACCCGGTTGCCGGCCGTGCCCTGCGCGTCGAGCACGCCGCGCGACCAGGCTTCCGGCGCCTCGGTGACGCAGTAGCGCTTGTCGAGAATGTTCTGCCAGTAGGCCCGCACATCGCGGGCGCCGGCATACACGCCGGACATGCCGACGATGGCGATGTCGAGCGGTTCAGACACCGGGTTTGGCCTTGTCGGCAAGCCGGTTGAGCGCGGCGCTCATGTGCCCTTCGCAGCGCTCCATGGCCACCAGCACCCGACCCTGTGCATCGGTGATCCACGCGTCATAGCGCACCGATTGCGGCTGATCGTCGGGCAGCATGCGCATGGCCAGCTTGAGCGGGCCGCTGCGATCGCCACCGGCGTAGCGGGTGACGCGGCCGAACGCCGAGGGCAGGGCGGTCATGTCGTGATGCACCCGCGACCAGACGATGGCCAGTTGCGGCGGCAGATCAAGCAGACCGGGGTCGAACAGCCAGCGGCCGTCGCGGTCGAGCCAGCGCTGCACGTTGGCGCCCTGCACCGCAGCGTCGACGCCCTGCAGCGACACGCCGTCGATGCGCGTGATCAGCTGGAAGCGCGGACCGTGGAACAGGTAATGGCCGTAGGCGTCGTCCACGTTGACCGGCTGGGCGTCGGTGACCGCCGCCAGATTGATGACCGGTGCGTCTGCAAGCCGCTCCACCAGACACACGGTGGCGCGATAGCAGGGGCGCTTCTGGGCGGGATCGACCATTTCAACGGTGATCGACTGGGTGCCGGCGTCGGAGTGCGACGAGGCGCGGGCGCGGAGTTGAATCAAGCGCTCGCCATCGGCCTCCAGCGAGATGCCGTTGAACTGGCGCAGGTCGCGCAGCTCGCTCACCTGCCAGCCCGGCCAGGCGGCGGCGGCAAACTGCGCCATCCATTCGGCGGCACCCGCCGCGGGCAGCACCAGCTTGCCGTCGATACGGTGATCGAGCAGGTAAGGGTCGCTGTCGGCGGTGAAGCGGTGGTCCAGCGTCATGGCGCCGCCCGGCCCCATGCGCGGTGCGTGGGTGATGAGGGTCAGGTGCGGGGTGTTGTCGCCATCGGCCGATGCGGCTGCGGGGGACATTGCGGCGGCGCTCCAGGTGCCGCGACCGACCACCAGTTCGACATCGTCGCGGGCGCCCGAACGCAGTTCTTCGCTGAAGTAACGGCGGCCGGCGGCCACCGGAATCGGCTCGATGCCCTGTGCGCGGAAGGCCGCCTTGACG
>PAKU01000011.1 GCA_002706265.1 Polycyclovorans sp.
GCGTGGCGGGCCGCCTCTCCCGGGTGCGTCAGCACCGCTTCATGCAGGCGGATGGCGTGCTCGACATTGCCCCGTTTGCGAAAAAAATTACCCAGCAGCAATTGCAGTTCGGGCAGATTGCCTTCGCCCTCGCCGGTGGCCTCGGCAATCCACCGCACCGACTGATCGATCGGCATTGGCGCCTGGCCATCGCTGGCCTGCGCGCTGCCGCCGGCGGGAGGGCTCAGCGCTTTCCGCGCAAGGGCCCAGCCCAGTGCCATGCCCAGTGGCAGCAATGTCCACTGCGCCAGTGCATCGATCATGGGGTTTCGGCTAGGGCCTTGACCGGCGTGGCGCCGCGCGGGTTCGGCGCCGGGCCGGGCGCACCGAGCTGCCGCAGATGACGCAGCTCGTTCTCGAGCGCCGCGAGCCGCTTCTCGGCCTTGCGGCAGCGATGGCGCAGCCCCCACTGGCGAACCCCGCTCACCAGCGCGGTCAGCAGGACGCCGGTGCCGAACACGATGAGCATCCAGACGATCAACGGCATCTCGAACTGCGCGAACAGCAGGTCAACGCTGACGGGTGCGTGGTTGGCATAGCCCAGCACCGCTCCGATGAGTACAAAAACCAGACACAACACCAGCAGCAGCATTCTCATGACGTTGACCCCCTGGTGCCTTCAGGCTGCACGCTGGCATTGACCCGCTCGCGTAATTCCTTCCCGGGTTTGAAATGCGGCACGCGCTTGGAGGCGATTTCAACCGGCTCGCCGGTTTTCGGATTGCGTCCGACGCGCGCCGGACGGTGGTGCAGCGAAAAACTGCCAAAGCCACGGATTTCGACCCGCTCGTCACGCCCGAGCGCCTGGCTGATGCGATCGAGAATGAGCCTGACCGAAAGCTCCACGTCCTTCTGCAGCAGGTGTGCCTGTTGGTTGGCGAGGTGCTCAATCAGTTCGGATTTGGTCATGCAGTCGAGTCCACCGTGTCTGGGTCATTCCCGGCGCCGACTGCGGCTCGTGAATGACCAAAAAGTCCTTTTATTTCAAAACAATACGCAAAAAAGAAAAGCCGCGCAAGCGCGGCTTTTCGAAACAGCGTCACCCTGGATGAATCAGTTGCCGAGCTGATCCTTGAGCAGGTCGCCCAGGCTGGTCTTGCCGGTGGTGGCATTGCGGCTGTATTCCGCGACCACTTCGGCTTCTTCCTGGATTTCCTTTTCGCGAACCGACAGCGACACCACTCGGCTCTTGCGGTCCACGCCGATGAAGCGGGCTTCCAGCGTGTCGCCTTCCTTCAGAAGCTTGGTGGCGTCTTCAACGCGCTCACGGGCCAGGTCGTTGGCGCGGATGTAGCCTTCGACCTCGTTGCCGAGGTCGATGACCGCACCACGGGTGTCAACCGACTTGACGATGCCCTTGACGATTTCACCCTTGGTGTTGTCGGCAATGAACTGGGCCAGCGGGTCGGAGCTGGCCTGCTTGACGCCCAGCGAAATACGCTCACGCGCACCGTCGATCGCCAGCACCACCGCGTCGAGTTCCTGACCCTTGGTGTAACGGCGCACGGCGACTTCGCCGGGCTCGTTCCAGTCGAGGTCGGACAGGTGCACCAGGCCGTCGATACCGCCCGGCAGGCCGATGAAGATGCCGAAGTCGGTGATCGACTTGATGGCGCCAGAGACCTTGTCGCCCTTCTGGTGGTTCTGGGAGAACTCTTCCCAGGGGTTGACCTTGCACTGCTTCATGCCCAGCGAGATGCGGCGGCGTTCGCCGTCGATGTCGAGAATCATGACTTCGACTTCATCGCCCACCTGCACGACCTTGGCCGGGTTGACGTTCTTGTTCGTCCAGTCCATTTCCGAGACGTGGACCAGGCCTTCGACACCCGGCTCGATTTCCACGAAGGAACCGTAGTCGGTGATGTTGGTGACCTTGCCGAACAGGCGGGTCTTCTCGGGATAGCGACGGGCGATGTCTTCCCATGGATCAGCGCCGAGCTGCTTGAGGCCCAGGGACACACGGCGACGCTCGCGATCGTACTTGAGGACCTTGACTTCGATTTCGTCGCCCACGGTCACGACTTCGGCCGGGTCCTTGACGCGCTTCCAGGTCATGTCGGTGATGTGCAGCAGGCCGTCGATGCCGCCGAGGTCGACGAAGGCGCCGTATTCGACGAGGTTCTTGACCACGCCATTGAGCACCACGCCTTCCTGCAGGTTTTCGAGCAGCTGTTCGCGCTCGGCACTGTATTCGGCTTCAAGCACTTCGCGGCGCGACACCACCACGTTGTTGCGCAGCTTGTCGAGCTTGATGACCTTGAATTCCAGCGGCTTGCCTTCGAGGTACGCAGTGTCGCGAACCGGGCGAACGTCAACCAGCGAGCCGGGAAGGAAGGCGCGCACCGTGCCGATATCGACGGTGAAACCGCCCTTGACCTTGCCGGTGATGATGCCGATGACCGTTTCCTTGTGCTCCAGCGCAACCGCCAGGCGCTCCCAGGTCTTGATGCGCTCGGCCTTCTCTTTCGAGAACTTGGTTTCGCCGAAGCCGTCTTCGAGGGTTTCGAGGGCCACTTCCACCATGTCGCCAATGGCAACGGTGTACTCGCCGTCAATCTTGAATTCGTCGAGGGGGATCACGCCTTCGGACTTGAGCCCGGCATCGACGATCACCACATCATTTTTTACATCCAGCACGCGGGCATTGACAATCGTGCCGGCCTGCATGGATTGGCCAGCTTTCAGACTGGCTTCAAACATCTCAGCAAAACTTTCGCTCATGCAACTCTCGGTTTTCAGGTGGAACATCCGCCACGTCCGTGTCAGCGGTCCAGTAATTAAAGAAAGCGAAGCGTCTTGCTTCGCCGCTACCGCAGTCCGCGAGCCTTCAATAAACCATGCACTTCCGCCATGACTGCGTCAGGCGAAAGTTGTGTGGTGTCAATCGTCACCGCGTCTTCAGCCGGCACCAGCGGCGCAACTGCGCGCGTCTGATCCCGCCTGTCTCTCCCTTCAATTTCAAGGCAGAGGTCGGCGAGTATAGCGTGCCGTCCCTGCTCCGCCAATTGTCCGTGCCGCCGTTGCGCGCGGGCATCGGGGCTGGCGGTCAGGAAAATTTTCAGGTTGGCGTCCGGGAAGATCACGGTGCCCATGTCGCGGCCGTCGGCGATCAGCCCCGGTGGCTGGCGAAACTCATGCTGGCGTTCCACCAGAGCGCGCCGTACGCCGGGCCAGACGGCCACCTTGGAGGCCGCATCACCGGTGCGCTCCTGACGAATTCGGGTGGTGACCTCCTCACCGTCGAGCACGATGCGCTCTCGACCGGCCTCGTGCTCGTCGAAGACCACATCGAGGGTCGCGGCCACGTCCACCAGCGCCTGTTCGTCGTCGAGCGCGACGTTCCGCGACACCGCCGCGAGGGCCACCGCCCGGTAGAGGGCGCCGCTGTCCAGCCGGTGCCAGCCCAGCTCCCGGGCCAGGGCCTGGGTGACCGTGCCCTTGCCGACGCCCGACGGGCCGTCGATGGCAATGACGGGCGCCATGCTCATGGGTGCCGGGTGCTCACACGCAGGCGCAGGCCGGCCGCCTGCATCAGGGTAGAAAACCCCGGAAACGAGGTGGCGACGTTGTCGCAGTCGCGGATGGTGATGGGTTGCTCGGCGCGCAGTGCGGCAACGGCAAAGCTCATGGCGATACGATGATCGCCCAGAGATTCCACCGACCCGCCGCGCAGGCGCCCGCCGCTGATACGGGCACCGTCTGCCAGCGCGACGGCGTCGATGCCCAGCGCCCGCAAGCCGTTGCACATGGCGCTGATCCGGTCAGATTCCTTGACGCGCAATTCGGCCGCGCCGCTCAGGCGGGTCTCGCCCCGCGCACAGGCCGCAGCGATGAACAGGGCCGGGAACTCATCGATGGCCGAAGCGACCCAGCGCGGGTCGATGTCGATGCCGTGCAGGGCGCTGCCGAGAATGCGCACGTCGCCCACGGGCTCGCCACCGATGGTGCGTTCATTGGCGATACTGATGCGCGCACCCATGGCCTTGAGAATGTGGATGACACCGGTGCGGGTCGGGTTCAGACCCACGGCGTCCAGGGTGACGTCAGAGCCCGGCGCAATGGCGGCCCCGACCATGAGGAAGGCGGCCGACGAAATATCGGACGGCACCTCGATGTCGATGGCCCGGAGGCGTTGCCCGCCCTGCACCGCCGCGTAGCCCTCGCGCGCCTCGACCCGGACGCCAAAGGCACTCAACATGCGCTCGGTGTGGTCCCGGGACGCTTCCGGCTCATGCACTTCGGTCAATCCCTTGGCATACAGACCGGCCAGCAGAATGCTGGACTTGACCTGCGCACTGGCCACCGGGCTGTGGTAGCGGATGGCGTTCAGCGGCTGCGCGGCGGGCTCGATCTGCAGCGGGGCGCGACCCCCCGCCTGCGTGTGGATGGTCGCCCCCATTTGCGCCAGGGGCTCGGTGACGCGCTTCATCGGCCGGCGGCGCAACGAGGCATCGCCGGTCAGGGTGCTGCCGAAACGCTGCGCCGCCAGCAGCCCGCACATGAGCCGCATCGAGGTGCCGGAATTGCCCACGTCCAGCACCGTGCCGGGATCTTTGAGCCCGTCGATGCCGACGCCGGTGATGCGCAAGGTGGTCCGGTCCAGGCGTGCCACGGTGGCGCCCATGGCCTCGAACGCGCGCAGGGTGCACAGGCAGTCTTCGCCGTCCAGAAAGCCGGTGATGGTGCTGGTACCTTCGGCCAGGGCAGCGAACATGACCGCGCGGTGAGAAATCGATTTGTCGCCGGGCACGCGATGACGGCCGCTCAGCCGGCCACCGGGTGCAACGTGATAGCTCAACACGGACAAGACATCAGACGACATGGCGCTCCTGCGATCCATCGGGCCTTATGGCCCGGGGCTATTCAATGAGGGAAAGGTGCTGCTCACGCGCGGCGCGGGCGCGTTCGAAGTGCTGCAGCACTTGGGGCCAGTCGCCCGCGGCCATGAGGCCGTGCAGGTGCTCAAGCAGGGTGATCTGCTCACGCAACAGGTGCAATACCGCCGGTGCGTTGGCCTGCACGATGTCATGCCAAAGCTCGGGCTTGCTGGAGGCAATGCGCGTGAAGTCGCGAAACCCGCCCCCCGCATTGGGGAAAATTTCAGCCGCGTCCGGGTGCCGTGACAGCATGTCAACGAAGGCGTAGGCCAGCACGTGCGGCAGATGGGAGGTGGCGGCGAAGATGTCATCGTGACCCTCGGCGGTCATTTCGACCACGCGCGCGCCCACCGCGCGCCACAGCCCGGCCACCACCTCGACGGATTTCGGGTCCTGTCCGGGATGCGGGGTGATCACCAGTCGCTTGCCGCGAAACAGGTCGACCGTGGCATGGGCCACGCCACTCTTTTCGGTGCCGGCGATCGGGTGGGCGGCCACGAAGCGGGCGGGCACCTCGCCACAGCGCGCCGCGATGTCGCGCAGTACCGAGCCTTTGGTGCTGCCCACGTCGGTGATGATGGCGTCGGCCCGCAAGGCACCCAGGCATTCGTCGAGCGACGCGGCGATGTGCAGCACCGGCACGGCAATCAGCACCACCGCCGCGTCGGCCACCGCCTCGGCCGCAGAGGCGGCAGCGTGGTCGATGACGCCAAGATTGAGCGCGGTGTCCAACTGCTGCGCATCATGATCGTAGCCACTGATGGTGCCCACCTCGCCCGCCGCCCGCAGCGCGCGCGCGAAGGAGCCGCCAATCAGGCCCAGGCCGATGATTGCAAGGCGCGGAATCACGCGAGCAGGGTTTCCAGCGCCGCCAGAAAGCGGTCATTTTCGCGCTCGGTGCCGACGCTGACCCGCAAGAAGGTCGGCATCTGATAGCTGCCCATGGGGCGCACGATCACCCCCTGCTCCAGCAGCCCCTGGTGCAAGGGCGCGGCATCGCGCTCAAAGTCGATGGCAATGAAGTTGGCCTGACTCGGCAGCACCTTCAGCCCCAAGGCTTCGCAGGCGTCGGTGAGGCGGCCACGCTCGCGGGTGTTCAGCGCCACCGACTCGCCGACGTGCGCCTGGTCGGCCAGCGCGTGCTCGGCCGCCAACAGCGCCAGGGAATTCATATTGAAGGGTTGGCGCACCCGGTTGAGCAAGTCGGCGATACGCGGGCTCGACAGCGCGTAGCCCGCCCGCAGCCCGGCCAGACCATAGGCCTTGGAGAAGGTGCGGCAAATCACCACATTGGGAAAGCGCTTGAGCCACTGGGTGGCATCGCCGCGGTGCTGCGGGGCCATGTAATCGAAATAGGCCTCGTCATAGGCCACCACCACATGCGGCGGAACGGTGTCCAAAAACGATTCCACGGCCTCGGCGCTGAGCCAGGTGCCGGTGGGATTGTTCGGATTGGCGATGAACACCAGGCTGATGTCCGGCCGCGCCGCCAGCGCACCAGAAAACGCGGCCAGGTCGTGTCCGTAAGGCGCATTGGGGTGATCTGCCGGCAAAGAAGGCGCGATCACCGCTTCGGCGTCCTGCGCCTGGGTGGCCAGCGCATACACGGCGAACGCGTGCGCCGAAAACAGCGCCGCCCGGCCCGGACCGAGGAAGATGCGGCTGAGGAACTCCAGCAGATCGTTGGAGCCGTTGCCCAGGGTGATGCATTCGGGTGCGATGCCGTGATACGCCGACAGGGCCCGCTTCAAGGCGTAGCCGCTGCCGTCGGGGTACAGCGCCAGATTGCCCTGAATCGCATCGGCCAACACCGCCTTGACCTGCGGCGAAGGGCCCAGCGGGTTCTCGTTGCTCGCCAGCTTGACGACGTTGCTCAGGCCAAGACGCCGTTGCAGCTCATCGATGGGCATGCCCGGCGAGTAGGGCTGCAGCTTGAGTATGCCCGGCAGGGCAAAGCGATCGGTCGCTTCTGTCATGTAATCACCGCACGCGGATATGAGCCCAGCACCTTGAAGAAGGCCGCGCCGGCACGCACGGCGTTGAGCGCGTCGCGCACTTCTGCGGCGTCCTGGTGCCCCGAGAAATCGATAAAGAAGTAATAGTCCTGAATCGGCGCGCCCCCCGTGGGCCGCGACTCGATGCGGGTCAGGTCCAGCCCCACATCGGCAAAGGGCTGCAGCAACCTGAACAGGGCGCCGGGCTGGTTGCGGTGGGCCGACAGCACCAGACTGGTCACGTCATCGCCGCTGGGGGTCGGCGACTGCTTGCCGATGACCAGAAAGCGGGTGGTGTTGGTGGGATCATCTTCGATATTGCTGGCGAGTATCCGCAGGTCGTACAGGCGCGCCGCGGGCAGGCCGGCAATGGCCGCTGCCCTGGGGGCATCGACCACCCTGCGCGCACCCTCGCCATTGCTGGACACGGTTTCGCGGCGGGCCTTGGGCAGGCGTGCATCCAGCCAGCGGCGGCATTGCGCGAACGATTGCGGATGCGCGTACACGACCTCGATCTCGTCCATGGCCGCATGGGTCGACAGCAGGTGGTGATGCACCGGCAACATCACTTCGCCGCAGAGGGTCAGACGCGTCATCACCAGCGCATCGAGCGTGTGGCTGACAATGCCGCCGATGGAATTCTCCACCGGGACCACGCCGTAGTCGGCGGCGCCGCTTTCCACGTCACGAAAAATCTCGTCGATGGCCGCCAGCGGTCGGGCGGTCACCGCATCGCCGAAGGCCTTGGCCACTGCCGCCTGAGTGTAGGTACCTTCCGGGCCGAGGTAGGACACCGTCAACGGCGATTCGAGCGACAGGCAGGCCGACATGATTTCGCGCATCAATCGCGCAATCGTTTCATCGGTCAGCGGCCCCGTGTTGCGGGCCATGGCGGCGCGCAGCACCTCGGCCTCGCGTGCCGGCCGGTAGTGATCGCCCTGATCGCCTGCCCGCTGCTTGAGCAACGCGACATGCTGGGCAATGCGCGCGCGCTCGCTGATCAACCGCTGCAGTTGCTCGTCAAGAGCGTCGATCATGAGTCGCGCGTCAGGCAGCGATTGCGGAAGGGTCATAACCAAGGGTCTGCCAGTGGCCTGAAGGGAAGGGCCGCGCCGAGGCCGTGTCGTTCAACGCGGCCTGCGCTGCAGATCAGCTGAACGCCCGCCGCAGACCCGTCCTCTTGAGTCGGTGTCTTTCATGCCTTGACAATGGTGCCGCGAAGAGGAATCGAACCTCCGACCTACTGATTACGAATCAGTCGCTCTACCGACTGAGCTATCGCGGCGTTTGCAAGGGCGCGAAGTATAGGTGGCGACCTGCAGGGCCGCAATACGCGATAAAACCGGTCACAATGCGCCGTCGCCGTGCACAATAAGGCGATGACTGATGTCGCTGCCCCCACAGACGCCCTGCTGGTACTGACCAACGTGCCGCCGGCCCGGGCTGAAGCCATCGCCCGTCACTGTGTCGATACCGGTCTTGCGGCCTGCGTCAACCTGATCCCGCCCATGACCTCGGTGTATCGCTGGCAGGGACAAATCGAATCCGCGACCGAGCAACTGCTGCTCATCAAGACCTCGCAAAGCGCCTACCCACAGCTTGAGGCGGCGCTTCATGCGCTCCATCCCTCCGAACTTCCCGAGATCATTTCAGTCCCACTCGGGCCCAGTTCACCTCGGTATCTGCAATGGTTGCTCGCCAACGTTTCGCCCTGATCCTGCTGGCGTGTGCCGGCGCATTCGGCGTCTCGGCGCCGGGGGTGGCGGCACCCTTCCCGTTCAAGAAGGACAATGCCGACCCGCCGCTGCTCAGCGCCGCCGAGGCGTTCACGCCCGTGGCGGCCGTCTGGCGTAATGGCCAGGTGACGCTGGGCATCCGCATCGCGCCCGGTTACTACCTCTACCGCCACACGCTGACCGTGGACACGCCCGCCTTGCAACAGCCCCTGGACCTGCCCGACGGCACCGTCTACCACGATCAGTTTTTCGGGGACGTGCTGATCTATCGGGATTGGCTGGAAGCAGGTTTCGCCGCGCCCGACGCCCCCGCCTCGGTAACCCTGCGCTATCAGGGTTGCGCCGATGCGGGCGTCTGTTATCCCCCCGAAACCACGACCGTGCCGGTCGTCAAGGCCCGTCCGTGAGATTTGCGCCACTCATCACCGTCGTCTTGTGCGGCGTTTCTGCGGCCGTCGGCTTCGGGCTCTACCGGCTGCTCATCGATCCCGCCGACACCGGGACGCAGAGCATCGAGACCGTGACCGACGCCTTGCCCGCCGCGGCGATCAAACTCACGGCGCTCGACGGCGCCACCGTCACCCTGGACGACTGGCAGGGCCAATGGCGGCTGGTCAATTTCTGGGCCTCGTGGTGCCCGCCGTGCCTGAAGGAGATTCCGGTGCTGGTCGACGCCCAGACCCGCTGGCAGGACCGCAATCTGCAGATCCTCGGGCCGGCCATGGACCCACGCGACCGGGCGGCCGAGATGGCAGAGCGCTTTGCCATCAACTACCCCGTGTTCTATGGCAACGAAGCCATCGCCTCGGCCGCCAGTGCGCTTGGCGACACCCTTGGCGCCTTGCCCTATTCGGTGTTGATCGACCCGGAGGGCACCATCCGCTTCCAGAAGCACGGCGAATTCGATGCCGTCGAGCTGGAACAACTGCTGAAAACCCACCTCGGCGCACCCTGAACCCGCGCCACGGCACGTCCGCGGGACCAATCACCCCGATCTTCCCCCAACTTGGCGTTATCTTGGGTTATCGGGCACTATTGGTGATCGATTTCCGCAACAGGGGGCGCCGTGCAAACCGTATTGCTGATCAATGGCCCCAATCTCAACCTGTTAGGTCAGCGCGAGCCCGAAACCTATGGGCATCAAACACTGGCATCGCTTGAAAAATCCCTGACGGCCCACGCCGCGAGCCGCCAGATCGCGCTGCAGTGCCTGCAAAGCAATCACGAAGGCGTTTTGATCGACCACATCCACAGCGCCGGCCGCAGCGCCGCGTTCGCGATCATCAACCCCGGCGCCCTGACCCACACCAGCATTGCCCTGCGCGACGCCTTTCTGGCCGTCAGGCTGCCGTTCATCGAAGTGCACCTCAGCAACATTCACGCGCGCGAGCCCTTCCGCCACCACTCCTACCTGGCCGACATTGCCGCGGGCCAGATCATGGGCCTCGGCGCGATCGGCTATCGCCTGGCGCTCGACGCTGTCGCAGACCGCTTGGTCGCCGGCGCCGCACCGCAATCTTCTTGACGTTTCCTGCCCTCCCCTACGGAGCTATTTCAGATGGACCTCAGAAAAATCAAAACGCTGATCGAATTGGTCGAGCAGTCCGGCATTGTCGAGCTGGAAGTCAAAGAAGGCGAGACGGCAGTGCGCATCAGCCGCGCCAGCGCACCGGCCACGCCTCAGCACTACGCCGCGCCACCGCCCCCGCAGGCCCTTCAGGCGGCACCTTCGGCAGCGCCCGCCGAGGCAGCCGCCGCGCCGGCTGCGGAGTCGCGCCACATTCTGCGTGCGCCCATGGTCGGCACCTTCTACCGCGCGCCGTCGCCGGGTGCGAAGAACTTTGTCGAGGTCGGGCAGACCGTGGCCGTCGGCCAGACGCTGTGCATCATCGAGGCGATGAAAATGCTCAACGCCATCGAGTCCGACAAGTCCGGCGTGGTGGTGGAAATCCTCGCCGATAACGAAAAAGGGGTGGAGTTCGACCAGCCGCTCTTCATCATCGAATAGGCGCGTCCATGAGAAAGATCAAGAAGATCCTCATCGCCAACCGCGGTGAAATCGCCCTGCGCATCCTGCGCTGTTGCCGCGAGTTGGGGATTCGCACCGTGGCGGTCCATTCCTCGGCCGATCGCGACCTCAAGCACGTGCTCCTGGCCGACGAGGCGGTGTGCATCGGCCCCGCAGCCGCGCCCAAAAGCTACCTGAGCATGAGCGCCCTCATCTCGGCCGCCGAAGTCACCCAGGCCGATGCCATCCATCCCGGCTACGGCTTTCTCTCAGAGAACGCCGACTTTGCCGAGGGCGTCGAGCAGTCCGGCTTCATCTTCATCGGTCCGCGGCCCGAGACCATCCGGCTGATGGGCTCCAAGACCAACGCCAAGGCCGAGATGATCGCCGCCGGCGTGCCCTGTGTGCCCGGCTCCGAGGGTGTGCTGCCCGACGATGAAGGCAAATGCCACGACATCGCCAATGCCGTCGGCTATCCGGTGCTGATCAAGGCTGCCTCGGGCGGCGGCGGACGTGGCATGCATGTGGTGCGTTCACCGGACACCCTGATCGAGAAAATCCAGATGGCCCGCATCGAAGCGCAAAACGCCTTCAATGATGCGGCCGTGTTCATGGAGAAGTACCTCGAAACGCCGCGCCACGTGGAGTTTCAGGTGCTGGCCGATGGTGAAGGGCACGCCGTGCACCTGGGTGAACGCGACTGCTCCATGCAGCGCCGCAACCAGAAGGTTGTCGAAGAATCGCCCGCGCCGGGCATCACGCCCGAACAACGGGCCGAGATCGGCGCCCTGTGCGTGGCGGCCTGCAAGCGCATCGGGTATCGCGGCGCCGGCACCTTCGAGTTCCTTTACGAGAACGGTCATTTCTATTTCATCGAAATGAACACCCGCATTCAGGTTGAGCACCCCGTCACCGAAATGGTGACCGGCGTCGACCTGATTCGGCAGCAGATCCAGATCGCCGCTGGCCAGGGCCTGACGCTGCAGCAGGACGACATCCTCTTCCGCGGCCATGCCATTGAATGCCGCATCAATGCCGAAGACCCCGAGAAATTCATCCCCTCGCCCGGCAAGATCGAGAAATATCACGCGCCCGGCGGCCCCGGCGTGCGGGTCGACAGCCACGTCTACTCGGGTTATTCGGTGCCGCCGCACTACGATTCCATGATCGGCAAGCTGATCGTCCACGGCCGTGATCGCCCCGCCGCCCTGGCGCGCATGAAGCAGGCGCTCTCCGAGATGGTGATCGAGGGCATCAAGTGCAACATTCCGCTGCAGCAGCGCATCATGCAGGACAAGGTGTTTGCCAGTGGCACGCACAACATTCACTACCTCGAGAAAATGCTGAACCGATCGGTTTAGTAATTGCCGGACCGCTGCTAGACTCGGCACTCGACCGTGTGCGGCACTGGCAGGTCGGCGTCCGTCCGCGTTTCCAGCCGACACGCGGGCGGACGTGTCGCGGGGGTTGCCATGGACCGACTTCCAGTCGTGGCTGAAGCAGCGCGTCACGCGGTGGCGCGGTCTTCTCGGGGCGGGTTTGAACCGTGGGCTTTTCTGCGGGGCAAGCGCCACGCCATGGCGGCTTCGACAAACCTTACATCTTCCGTTCCAGTGAGTATCCCCATGCGTTTGAAGCGCCCGCTGCACTCGATCGTGTTGACGCTCGTCGGAGGCGCTGCACTGGCAGCCGCCATCAGCCCGGCACTTGCCCAGGAGTCCTTGAGTGGCGTCTATCTGCGCGCCATAGATCACGACGCCACCCTGGCCGCCGCCGCCTTCCAGCGTGACGCCGCCCGCTATGCAACGCCGCTCGCGCGCAGTGCGCTGCTGCCGCAGTTGGGCGCCAACGGCAACTACTCCTACAGTGACTCCGAAACCGAACTGTCGGGGCAGCCAACGCAATCACGCGATGGCACCAACCGTAACATCAGCGTTGCGCTGGAGCAGTCGGTGTTCAACCTGTCGGCGTTTCGTCAATTCGACCAGTCCAAGCAACAGGTCGCCCTCGCCGAGGCGCAGTACGCGCTGGTGTCGCAGACGCTGATTGAGCGGGCCGCCACCGGCTACTTCAATGTGCTCGCGGCACAGGATTTTCTACGCTTCGCCCGCGCTGAAAACGAAGCGCTGGGGCGCCAGCTCGACCAGGCCAGGGAGCGCTTCGAAGTGGGTCTGGCCGCCATCACCGACGTGCAGGAAGCACAGGCGCGCTTCGACCTCACCCAGGCCACGATCATCGACGCAGAACGCCAGTTGCGGGTCGCCGAACTGTCGCTGGCGGAAATTGCCGGCGACGGCTTCGTTGCCCTGCGGCCCTTGCAGGAATCCATCCACCTGCCTGCCCCCAGCCCGGCCGACCCGGACCTGTGGACGCAAGCGGCGCTGGCAAACAACCTGACGCTGCTGAGCGCACACCACGCGGTGGACATTGCCAGCTCGGACGTGGCCGTCAATCGCGCCGGCCATCTGCCCACCGTCAGCGCCCGTGCCGACTACACCGACGGCCGATCGGAAACCGGCGTTTTCCCAGTGGAAAGCACCAGCTCCAGCATCGGACTGCAGTTCTCGGTGCCCCTGTTCAGCGGCCTGGCAGTCAGCACCCGCGTCGATCAGTCCCGCAGCGTGCTGTTGCAGCGCAAGGCCGAGTTACTCAGCCTGCAACGCCAGGTGGAGCGCGACGTTCGCGATGCCTACCAGACCGTCAATTCCAATGCCGCGCGGGTCAAGGCCCTGGAGCAGGCGGTGCGCTCCAGCCGCACGGCGCTCGAAGCCAGCGAAACCGGCCTGGAGGTCGGAACCCGCACGGCCATTGACGTGCTCGATGCCCAACAGCTGCTGTACGCGGCCGAGCGCAACGCGGCAGAGGCGCGTTACGGCTACATTCTGAGCGTGTTGCGGCTGAAGGCCGCCGCGGGGCAGCTGCAATTCTCCGACCTGCGCGAGCTTGACCAGTACCTGCAGCCCTGAGATCCCCCACCGGTACCGGCCATCGGGCCCGTGACCTGCGGAGTGCCCCAGGTGGCTGTCTGATCAATCCGTCAAACGGCCCATCTTCGCCACGGTACTGAACCTGCTGCTGCTGGTGTTCGGTCTCTTCTCGATCGAGCAGCTGTCGGTGCGCGAATACCCCGACATCGACATTCCCGTGGTCTGGGTGGAAACGCGCTACACCGGGGCCTCGGCCGCCATCATGAAAACCCAGGTCACGCAGACCCTGGAGAACCAGTTGGCCGGCATCGAGGGCGTGCGGGCGCATCACCAGCGCGTCGCAGGAAGGCCGCAGCAGCATCAAAATCGAATTCGAACTGTCGCGCGACATCGACGCCGGGGCCAACGACGTGCGCGACCGCGTGTCACAGGTGCTCGGCGAATTGCCGGAACAGGCCGACTCGCCGCGCATCCAGAAAGCCGACGCCGATGCCTCGCCCATCGTCTGGTTCGTGCTGACCAGCGACCGGATGAGCAACCTTGAGCTGTCGGATTATGCGAATCGTTACCTCCTCGACCGACTCAGAACCATCGATGGCATGGCCGACGTCCGCCTCGGCGGCAACCTTGAGTACGCCATGCGGATCGAACTGGACCGCCACCAACTTGCCGCCCGGGGGCAGACCGCCGAAGACATCGAGAACGCGCTGCGCAACCAGAACGTGGAACGTCCGGCGGGGCGCATTGAGTCGCTGCAGCGCGAGTTCACGCTGCGCACACCGCGCTCGTTCGCCAGCGCCGACGATTTCCGCCAGCTGGTCGTGGGCCGCAATGACGAGGGTTTTGTCACCCGCCTGGGCGATGTCGCGCACGTGGTACGCGGCGCCGAAAACCCGCGCACCTCGTTCAAGGCCAATGGCGTGCCGTCGTTGGGCCTGGGCGTGTTGCGCACCTCCACGGCGAACACCCTCGCGGTGGCCCAGGACGCCCGTGCCGAGGTCGCGCGCCTGCGCCCGACCTTGCCCGAGGGCATGAACATCGAGCTCAATTTCGACTCGTCCGAGTTCATTGAAGGCGCGCTGTCGGAGGTCATCAAGACCCTGATCTACGCCTCGCTGATGGTGGTGGCGGTCATCTACCTGTTTCTGGGCAGCGTCAAGGCCACGCTGATCCCCGCCGTGACCGTGCCCATTTCACTGCTGGCGTCGTTCATTTTTCTCAACATGTTTGGCTTCTCGATCAACATCCTCACCCTGCTGGCGCTGGTGCTGGCCATCGGCCTGGTGGTCGATGACGCGATCGTGATGATCGAGAACATCCACCGATGTCTGGAACTGGGCGAACCGCCCTTGCTGGCGTCTTAGCGGGGCGCGCGGGAAGTCGGCTTCGCCATCGTCGCAACCACGGCCGTGCTGATTGCCGTGTTCGCCCCGCTGGCGTTTCTCGACGGTCAGGTCGGGCGCCTGTTTCGAGAATTTGCACTGGCGCTGGCCGCGTCGGTGTTCTGCTCGTCGATCGTGGCGCTCACCCTGGCACCGGTGCTGGCCAGCATGCTGACCGGCGGATCGCGTGCATCGACCGTCGCTGATCGACCGCCTGTTCAACCGGCTGAGCGCCGCGTACACGCGTCTGCTGGAAGGGCTGGTCAAGCGGGTGTGGATCGGCGTTGCCCTGTTTCTGGTGCTGCTGGGGGCCAGCGCGCTGTTCATGACCCTGGTCAAGCAGGAGTTCGTGCCCTACGAGGACCGGGGCGGCTTTTTCATCAGCGTCGTGGGGCCCGAAGGCGCAAGCTTTCCCGCCATGCTCGACGTCATGGATGAGGTCGAGGCGCCCCTGGTCAAGCGCTTGGGCGGCGAAGTCGAGCGCATTCTGGTGCGTGTGCCCGGCTTCGGCGCCGGGGACGAAGTCAACAGCGGCTTTCTCATCGCCACGCTCTCAGGCTGGGACAGTGGGCGTCGCGGCAGCGATGTCATCAGTCAAGAAGTCAGCCACGAGGTCGCCAACCTGCTTGATGCCCGGGCATTCGTCATTCCGCGCCAGGGCTTCGGCTTGAGGCTCTCGCAGCCGGTGCAGGTCACCATCGGCGGTGGCACCTTCGATGAACTCGCCGCATGGCGCGACCGGGTGCTGGCCCGGGCACGCGACGAACTGCCGGGTCTGGTGCGACTGGACTCTGACTACCGCGCGACCAAGCCGCAGATCGAACTCGACATCGACATCGACATCGACAAGGCCGCCGACCTCGGCGTGACCCACCTGCAGATTGCGCAGACCCTCGAAACCTTCATGAGTGGCGGGCGGGTCACCACCTACGAGGACGATGGCGAGGAATACAACGTACTCATTCAGGCGCCCGACCCAGCGCGCCGCACCCCGGACGTGCTGAACGAACTCTACGTGCGCAGCAGCCAGAACCAACTGGTGCCGCTGGCCATGCTGGTCAGCCCCCGCGACGTGGCGGCGGCGGCAACGCTCAACCGTCTGGACCGGGTCCGCACCATCACCCTGTCTGCCGGGCTGGCCCCGGGCTACACCCTGGGCGCAGCCCTGTCCGACCTTGAAACGCTGATTCGCGAGGAACTGCCCGAGCAGGTGCAGATCAACTACAGCGGCGAATCACGCGACTTCAAGGATTCGGCGCAGTCGATCTTTCTGGTGTTCGGCATGGCGCTGCTGGTGGTGTACCTGGTGCTGGCCGCGCAGTTCGAAAGCTTCGTCCATCCGCTGGTGGTCATGACGACCGTGCCCCTGGCGATCTTCGGCGCACTGCTGGGGCTGTTGACCTTCGATCAATCGTTCAACATTTATTCGCAGATCGGTCTGGTGATGTTGATCGGCATGGCCGCGAAGAACGGCATTCTGATCGTCGAGTTCGCCAACCAGCAGCGTGACGCCGGCATGCCGTTCGACGCGGCGCTGGTCTCCGCGGCGGCCATCCGCCTGCGCCCGATTCTGATGACCACCCTGTCCACCGTGGCGGGCGCGGTGCCGTTGATCCTGTCCAGCGGCGCCGGCGCCGAAGCGCGGATGATTCTGGGTCTGGTGATCTTCGGCGGCGTGGCCCTGTCGGCCGTCATCACGCTGGTGGTCGTACCCTGCTTCTACGCCCTGATGTGTCGCCACACCGGCTCGCCGGACCAGCGCGCGCACACGCTGGAGGCGCTTCAAGACCCTGCCCGCGCCGCCGCCGCTGATGCGCCATCAGCGCCGGCAACCGTCAAGACCTAAGGCCCTTACAGGCTTGGGGATGTCGGGCCGGGCACCGGCACCCCCGGTACGATTCAGGCGGCCGGCTTTTTGCTCTCGCGCTTGACCTCGGCGTTCTCGTACACGATGAACGGCTTGACCTCGCCCCGCACCACCGCCTCGTCGACCACCACCTTGGAGACGTTGGTCATCGACGGCAGGTCGTACATCACGTCGACCAGAATGCTCTCCATAATCGTTCGCAGGCCGCGCGCACCGGTTTTCCGCTCGCGGGCACGGCTGGCGATGGCTTTCAGCGCATCGTCACGGAACTCAAGCTGCGCGCCTTCCATCTGAAACAGCTTGCCGTACTGCTTGACCAGCGCATTCTTCGGCTCGCAGAGAATCGACATCAGCGCGGCGTCGTCCAGCTCGTCCAGCACGGCCGCCACCGGGAGGCGCCCGACAAATTCGGGAATCAGGCCGTAGCGCACCAGGTCGTCGGGCTCAAGCTGCCGCAACAGATCGTTCTGCGCCTTGGCCGCCTTCCGCGACTTGACGTCGGCATTGAAGCCGATGCCGGTCTTCTCGGTGCGCTGGGTGATGATCTTGTCGAGACCCGGGAACGCACCGCCGCAAATGAACAGGATGCTGCCGGTGTCGACCTGCAGAAATTCCTGCTGGGGATGCTTGCGACCGCCCTGCGGCGGCACGCTGGCAATGGTGCCCTCGATCAGCTTCAGCAATGCCTGCTGCACGCCTTCGCCCGACACGTCGCGGGTGATCGACGGGTTCTCAGACTTGCGGGCGATCTTGTCGATTTCGTCGATGTAGACGATGCCGCGCTGCGCCTTTTCAACGTCGTAGTCGCACTTCTGCAACAGGCGCGCAATGATGTTCTCGACGTCTTCACCGACGTAGCCCGCCTCGGTGAGCGTGGTGGCATCGGCGATGGCAAACGGCACGTCCAGCAGCCGGGCAAGGGTTTCGGCCAGCAGGGTCTTGCCCGAGCCGGTGGGACCAATCAACAACACGTTGGACTTGGCGATCTCGATGCCGTCGGCCGCGCCTTTGGTCGAGAGCCGCTTGAAGTGGTTGTAAACCGCTACCGACAGGATTTTTTTCGCGGTTTCCTGGCCGATCACATACTCGTCGAGCACCGCGCGAATTTCCTGCGGCTTGGGCAGCCCGCTGGACTGGGGTTTGCTCTGGACCTCTTCGCGAATGATGTCGTTGCACAGATCAACGCATTCGTCGCAGATGTACACCGACGGTCCGGCGATCAATTTGCGGACTTCGTGTTCGCTCTTGCCACAGAAAGAGCAATACAGCACGCGGCTACCGGTGCTGCGGGCTTCATGACTCATGGTCGTCCTCGCAATGTCTGCTGTGTGGTCATCGTGTCAAAGGCACTGCAAGCGCTGGACTGGACGGGGCTCAGCGGTCGCATTGAGGGCCTCACTCGGCGGTCGGCGCCGCCGGGCGCTTGTCGATAATGTTGTCGACCACGCCATATTCCTTCGCGGCCTCGGCGGTCATGAAGTAATCGCGCTCAACGTCACGCTCGATGCGCTCCAGCGGCTGGCCGGTGTGCTGCGACAGGATCTTGTTGAGGCGCTCGCGAATGAACAGGATCTCGCGCGCCTGGATCTGGATGTCAGTGGCCTGCCCCTGCGCGCCCCCGGACGGCTGGTGGATCATGACGCGCGAATTGGGCAGGCAATAACGCTTGCCCTTGGCCCCGGCCGCCAGCAGGAATGACCCCATGCTGCTCGCCTGACCCACGCAAATGGTCGCCACATCCGGCTTGATGAACTGCATCGTGTCGTAGATCGACAGCCCCGCCGTCACCACGCCGCCCGGCGAGTTGATGTAGATGTGGATGTCCTTGTCCGGGTTTTCAGATTCAAGGAACAGCAACTGCGCCACCACCAGGTTGGCCACGTGGTCGTCGATCGGGCCGGTGAGGAAGATCAACCGCTCTTTGAGCAAACGCGAAAAGATGTCGAATGCACGCTCACCGCGGGCGGTCTGCTCGACCACCATGGGCACGAGCGCGGCGGCAATCTGGGATGAGGTCATGTTGGGATCTTGAATTGAGGAGTCACAAAAATAACGCAGTCCGCGAATGCGCGTGCATTCGCGGGCTTCGTCAGGTCCTTCGGTGACGCGGCAGCGCCCGCCCGGCTGATCAGCCGGGCAGCCCTTGCTGCTGTTGCTGCGGCCGCAGCAGTTCGTCGAGCGACCGGGTCATGCTGTTGACCGTGGCCGATGCCACCAGGCTCTCGACGACCTGCTCTTCAAGCACCATGGCCCGCAGACCCTGCAGCAGGTCCGGGCGCGCGCGATAGAACTGCTTGACCTGCTCGGGCGTGTCGTAATCGGCCGCGATCTGGTCGATCTCGGTGTTGACGCGTTCGGCATCGAGCTTGATTTCGCGCGTCTTGATGACTTCGCCCACCAGCAGACCCAGTGCCACACGGCGCTTGGCCTGTGGCTCGAACAGGCTGGCCGGCAACATCTGATCGAGCTGCTCGGGTGAGATTTTCTCAAGGTTCTGCAGGCCCATGCGCTGCGCCGCTTCCTGCTGCATGCGCGGCAGCTCGTCGCTGACCAGCGCATCGGGCACTTCGATTTCATTGGCCTTGAGCAGCGCTTCCATCACCTGCTGTTTGACGTTGTTGCGGATGGCCTTGTCACGCTGCTTGACCAGCGCCGCATGGCACTTTTCGCGCAGGCTGGCGACGCCACCTTCGGGGTCGATCTGGTGGCTCGAGAGAAACTCAGGGTCGGCCACATCGGGCATCTCGGCGCCTTCAACCTGCTTGAGGTTGACGTCAAACTGCGCCTGCTTGCCCCGCAACTGCTCGGCGCCGTAATCGTCGGGAAAATCGACATTGACGGTGAAGTTGTCGCCGGCCGCGTGCCCCTCGATGCCCTTTTCCAGGTCCGGCAGAAAACGGCCTTCGCCGAGTTCGACCTTCACGTCGGAGCCGCTCCCGCCGTCGAAGGCTTCGCCGTCAATCTTGCCGACGAAGTCGATGATGACGTTGTCGCCCTTCTCGGCGGCACGCTGCACCGGGCTGAAGCTGCGCTTGGCGCGGCGCAGGTTGTCGATCAGGCGATCAACGTCGGCGTCGCTGACGGCGACATCCGGCTTTTCGATGACAATGCCTTCGAGACCGCTGAGGGTGATCTCGGGATAAACCTCGAACTTGGCCACGTATTCCAGCGGCTCGCCGGCCTTTTCGGTGGTGATGTCGATCTGCGGCTGGCCCGCGGGGGTGACGCCGGACTGCTGCACCGCCGCCGGATACGTCTCGTTGACCAGGTCGTTGATCGCATCGAACCGCGCGGCGTCACCGTACTGCTGCTCCAGCACCTTGCGCGGCGCCTTGCCGGGCCGGAAGCCGGGCACTTTTGCGCGCGCGGCCATGCGCTTCAGGCGGGCATTGAAGGCGTCGTTGAGGCGCTCGGCAGGAAGCCGGACGTGCAGTTCGCGGCGCAGGCCGCCGGGCGTTTGAAGCGTGACTTCCATAGGACTCGACTCGAAAACTCGTTGATGATCTTAAAAATCCTGTCGCCGAATCGGCGCCCAGGGATGATGAAATGGTGCGAAAGGCGAGACTCGAACTCGCACGCCTTGCGGCGCTGGAACCTAAATCCAGTGCGTCTACCAATTCCGCCACTCTCGCGTGCGGCATTTCGATGGCAGATGCGATCAGCTCGCGTTCGGGTCGAAATGACGCCTCAAAACAGCCCGAAAGTATATCAGCGCGCCGCCCGGCAGCGCCCGGCAGCCCCCTCGCGTCGCGTCAGGGGGCGTCCGGGCCGTCGCGCGCTGCCAGAAACGCCTCGGCATAGTGGCGAATGTCGGCCGCGAAGGTGTCGCCAAAGCCGTACCAGATGCGCTGGATGGTGCCCTCGGCGTCGATCAGATAGGTGGCCGGCAAGCGCCACACGCCGTAACTGTGTGCCGCCAGGCCCAGGGTGTCGATGATGATCGGGTAATCGACCGACACCCGGCCCAGGAACTGCTCGGCCTTGTCTGATTCGCGGTCCATCGCCACCCCCACCACCTCGAAGTGCTGGGCATGGCCCTGGGCATGCAGGTCGGTGCGAATCCGGTTGATCTCGGGCATGGCCAGAATGCACGGGCCGCAGTACGACGCCCAGAAATCAACGAGGACGACCTTGCCCCGCAGGCCGCTGAGCCGCAGCGGTTCACCGCGCAGCATCGGCCCCGCAATTTCAGGCGCCGGACTGCCGGGCGCAATGCCGGGAACGCCGCCGGGCGGTGCGCCGACGGCCGCCGACGATGCAGCCATCAGCGCGGCCCACAGCATCGTCCGCAATGCAGTCAATCGATTCATCCGCGCTATTGTCCGGCATTGAGTGCGTGCACGTGTTCATCGGTCAGCGGCGGGTAGCCGGCCGTGGCCGAGCAGCGCACGTACCGCAGGTCGCTGACCTGCGCGGGGTCGAAGCCTTGGCGCCCTGGATCCACCGTGCGGTACTTGAAGGTACTTGAAGGTGGCGGTGGTTTCCTGCTCGGCCTTTCCGCCTGCCGCTGCAGCAGCGCGCCGATGGCGCGCTTCGCGCTTGGTGGCCGCAAGGTGGCCAGGTTCCACGGCCCCCTGGCGAGCCGCGGGCTGCTGCGGACCCCGGCGAGCGCCCCGCGCACCAGCGCCGGGAGCGTGACACGATCACCGGAGACTTCCGGGTCTGCCGCCATGGCGCATGTCCTCTTCATCATTATTGTCTTGAATGGCGCCAGGATCATGCCATTGGCCAGCAGTGCCGCGTCAGGCGGCTCCGCCAACCCTGCCGCCGCCCGTCATAGAATGCCCCTGAACCCCTGAGCGAGCGCCCCATGCCAACCAAGCTGTTTGACCTGAAAGGCCGCGTGGCCCTGATCACCGGCGCGTCACGCGGCATCGGCGAAGCCACCGCCCGGCTGCTGGCGGAACAAGGCGCGCATGTCGTGCTGTCGTCACGGAAGCAAGCCGATCTTGATGCCGTCGCCGCATCGATCATCGCCGACGGCGGCGAGGCGTCGGCCATCGCCGCGCACCAGGGCGACTCCGACGCCCTGGCGCAGTTGATCAGTGCCATCGACCAGCGCTTCGGCCGCCTCGACATTCTGGTCAACAATGCCGCCACCAACCCTCACTTCGGCCACATCAGTGACACGCCGATGGCGATGGTCGACAAGACCCTGCAGGTCAACGTCAAGGGATATTTCGAACTGGCGGCGCTGGCCTCGAAACTGATGCGACGCAATGGCAAGGGCGCCATCGTCAACATTGCCAGCATCAATGGCGTCAAGCCCGGCCCGATGCAGGGCATCTACTCCATCACCAAGGCGGCGGTCATCAACATGACCAAGGCCTACGCGATGGAATGCGCGCCCTGGGGCATCCGGGTCAACGCCGTGCTGCCGGGCCTGACCGACACCCGCTTCGCCTCGGCATTGACCACCGACGACAAAATGCTTGCCCACTTCCTGCCTGCCATCCCGCTCGCCCGTGTCGCCCAGCCCCAGGAGATCGCGCCGGCGGTGCTGTATCTGGTCTCGGATGCCGCGAGCTACGTCACCGGCACCACCCTGGCGGTGGACGGCGGCTTTCTGACCTGAACCGCCGCGCCTGCGCTGCGCCCACATCCATCACCGGCAAAGCGGCGTGGCGCGGGCGTCACGACCCGGCCGACTCGGTGCCCAGAAACATGGGATACACCGGATTGTCAGACTCGGCCCACCACGGATAGCCCAGGGCGTTGAGCGCCTCGCGGCAAGCGGTCCACTCGCCGCGCGGTACCTGCAAGCCGCAGAGCACACGGCCATAAGCTGCGCCGTGATTGCGGTAGTGGAACAGCGAGATGTTCCAGCGACTGCCGATGGCACTCAGGAAATCCAGCGTGGCGCCGGGCCGCTCGGGAAACTCGAAACGAAACAGCCGCTCGTCTTTCAGGCCCGGCGCCCGGCCACCGACCATGAAGCGGACGTGCATCTTGGCCATTTCGTTGGCCGACATGTCGACCACCGCGTAGCCCTGCGCGCGCAGTTTGTCGATGAGCGCGACCCGTTCCGGCTCGCCGTCGGGCGTGCGGATGCCGGCAAACACGTGCGCATCGCCGTGCACCGAATGCCGGTAATTGAACTCGGTGATCGAGCGTCGGCCGATCTGCTTCAGAAACTTGCGAAAGCTGCCGCGCTGTTCGGGGATGGTCACGGCCAGCAGGGCTTCGGCATCGTCACCCAGTTCGGCGCGCTCCGCGATGTGGCGCAGGCGGTCGAAATTGACATTGGCGCCCGACACGGTCGCGACCAGATTCAGGCCATTCACGCCCCTGGCCGCCACCCACTTCTTGATGCCGGCCACCGCCAGCGCTCCGGCGGGCTCGGGCATGGCGCGCTGGTCATAAAAAACGTCGCGAATGGCGGCGCAGATTTCATCCACGCTGACGGTGAGGGTCTCGTCCACCAGGTGTCGCGCCACGCGAAAGCACTCTTCACCCACCTGCCTGACCGCCACGCCGTCGGCAAACAGGCCCACCTGCGGCAGGGTGACGCGACGTCCGGCGGCCATGGCCGCGGCAAAGCAGTTGGAATCGTCGGGCTCGACCGAAATGATCTTGACCCGTGGATTGACGGCCTTGATCGCCGCCGCCACCCCGGCCAGCAAGCCGCCCCCGCCCACGCAAACAAACACCGCATCGGCATTGGGGCACTGATCGAGAATTTCGCGGCCGATGGTGCCCTGCCCGGCGATCACCAGCGGATCGTCGTAGGGGTGAATCATGGTCAGGCCTTTTTCCGCGGCCAGCGCCAGCGCGTGCTCGCGCGCCTCGTCGTAGGTGTCGCCGTGCAGAATGGCCTTGCCACCGAGGCGGCGCACCGAGTCGACCTTCACCCCCGGCGTGGTGCGCGGCATCACGATGGACGCGGTCATTCCCAGCTTGCGCGCGGCCAGCGCCACGCCCTGCGCATGGTTGCCGGCCGAGGCGGTGACCACGCCGCGCTGCCGTTCGGCCGCCGACAGGTGGGCAATCTTGTTGTAGGCGCCGCGCAGCTTGAAGCTGAACACCGGTTGCAGGTCTTCACGCTTGAGCCACACCCGGTTGCCCAGCCGCTGGCTGAGTTGCAGGGCCTCCAGCAGGGGCGTGACCTGGGCCACGTCGTAGACGCGTGCGCTGTCGATGAGTTTTTGGTAGCGCCCGAGCAAACGCGGCAAATCGGCGGCGCCGGGGGCGGAGACGTTGGAGTCGTCCAATGAAAGGCCATCTGGAAGCGGTGGAGATTGCCCTATCATACGCGGCCATTTACCGGTTCCCGTGCCCGTGACCCCGACACCTGCTGCATCGCCGCTCGATCCCGATCACGCCATCACCTTCCTCGGTGGCGGCAACATGGCAGCGGCGCTCATCAGTGGCCTGCTGCGCAAGGGCCACGTGCCGGGCGCGATCAATGTGATCGAACGTGACGCCGCGCGCGCCGCGCAACTGGCGGCGGACTACGGCGTCAATGCTTCAACCGCGCAGCCCGGTCATCTCAGCCACCAGATCGTGGTGCTGGCGGTCAAGCCGCAGCACATGCACGAGGCGCTGCGCAATTTGCGCGTGGCGCAAGACTGCACGGTGGTGTCGGTTGCCGCGGGTCTGTCGGTGGCCCAACTGGCCGGTGACCTGCCGCAGGGCTGCACCATTGTCCGCTGCATGCCCAACAGCCCGGCCCTGGTCGGCGCGGGCATGACCGTCCTCTTTGCCCCGGCCGGCACGCCCCAGGCGGCGCGCGCGCAGGCCCAGGCGGTTCTGGCCACGGCCGGGCCGTGCGAATGGCTGGACGACGAATCCCTGCTGGACGCGGTGACCGCCATTTCAGGCTCCGGCCCTGCCTATTTCTTTCGCTTCGCCGAAGCGCTGGCGGCCGCGGGCACGGCCCTGGGCCTGCCGGCGGCGATGGCCGAACGCCTGGCCCGGCAGACACTGGTCGGCGCCGGGGCACTGGTGCAGCAACAGCCTCAGGACAGCCTCGCGACCCTGCGCGCCAACGTGACCTCCAAGGGCGGCACCACCGAGGCGGCGCTGGCGGCGTTCGAAGACGGACAGCTGGCCGCGCGCGTCCATGATGCGGCGCAGGCCGCCGCAAAACGAAGCCTGGCGCTGCGCACGCCGGCGACCCCATCACGGGAGACTCACTGACCATGTCCGGTGGTAATCAAGCCTTGTTTTTTCTGGTCACCACGGTGTTGGAGCTGGTGATCTGGGTGTTCTGGCTGCGCCTGCTGCTGCAGGTGGTGAAGGCCGATTTCTACAACCCCATCTCGCAGTTCGTGTGGCAGGCCTCGCGTTTTCCAACCGACTGGCTGCAGCGCTTCATGCCCACGGTGCGGGGCGTCAATCTGGCCGTGTGCGTCGGTCTGGCGCTCAGTGCGCTGGCCTACGTCTACGCCGTGGCGAGCCTGATCAACCTGCCGGTGGACGTGGTCTCGGCAACGCTGCACGGTGGGCTCAAGCTGTTGACGATGCTGCTGGGGCTGTACACGTTCACCCTGTTCGTGCAGGCCATTCTTTCGTGGGTGGGGCCGGGCACGCAAAACCCCGCGGCCAATGTGCTGTGGAGCCTCAACGAGCCGCTGCTGCGGCCGGTGCGCAACCTTCTGCCGCCCATCGGCGGGCTGGACCTGTCGCCGCTGGCGGTGATTCTGATGCTGCAGGTGCTGAGCCGCCTGGTGCCGCTGCCGGGGGTGCTGCGTTAAATGAGGCCCGCTGTCGAGGTCGGCTCGGTGGGGGTCGTCACACCCGAAAAGCTGGCGTTCGAAACGCCGCTGGCGCTGGAGTCCGGCAAGACGCTGCCGCGCTTCGATCTGATGGTTGAAACCTATGGCGCGCTCAATGCCGACGCCAGCAACGCGGTATTGATCTGCCATGCGCTGTCGGGGGATCACCACGCCGCGGGCGTGTCGAGCGCCGACGATCGCAAACCCGGCTGGTGGGACTCGGCCATCGGCCCTGGCAAGCCCATCGACACCGATCATTTCTTTGTCGTCTGCCTCAACAACCTCGGCGGCTGTCGCGGCTCGACTGGCCCCAACACCCCCAATCCTGAAACCGGCGAACTCTACGGCCCCGACTTTCCGCTGCTCACCGTGTCGGACTGGGTGCGCTCACAGGCCCTGCTGGCCGACCGGCTCGGCATTCGCGCCTGGGCCGCGGTGGTGGGCGGGTCGCTCGGTGGCATGCAGGTGACGCAATGGACGGTGGATTTTCCGCACCGTATTCGTCACGCGGTGATCATTGCCAGCGCACCCCGGCTGTCGGCGCAGAACATCGCGTTCAACGAGATCGCCCGTCAGGCCATTCTCACCGACCCGGAGTTTCACGGCGGCCGCTTCTATGCCCACAACACGATTCCATCCAATGGCCTGAAGCTGGCGCGGATGCTGGGGCACATCACCTACCTGTCCGACGAGGCGATGCGCGCCAAGTTCGGCCACGAATTGAAGGCGCCCAAGCCGGGGTTCAATTTTGACGTGGAGTTCGAGGTTGAAAGCTACTTGCGCTATCAGGGTCAGCGCTTCGTCGAGCGCTTCGATGCCAACACCTACCTGCTCATGACCAAGGCGCTGGACTATTTCGACCCGGCCCGCGACTACGGCGGTTCGCTGACCCGCGCCTTCCAGCAGGTGCAGGCCCGCTGCCTGGTCATCGCCTTCACCTCGGACTGGCGTTTTGCCCCCGAACGCTCGAAAGAAATCGTCCGGGCGCTGCTGGATGCGCGCAAGGACGTGTCGTACGCGCTGATCGATTCCAGCCTTGGCCACGACGATTTTCTGATGCCGCTGCCGCACTACCACGACGTGCTCCGCGGTTTCATGATGCGGGCACGGCCATGAGCACATCGATGGTGTTGCGGCCCGACTTCGCCCTGATCAGCCGCTGGATTCCGCAAGGCGCCCGCGTGCTCGATCTGGGCTGCGGCGATGGCGAGTTGCTGTCTTATCTGCTGACCGAGCGCAACGTCAGCGGCTATGGGCTCGACATCGACGAGCCGCACATCACCGCCTGCATCCGCCGCGGCGTCAACGTGATCGAGTCCGACATCAATGAAGGGCTGCGTGACTTCGCCGACCAGAGCTTTGACGTGGTGATCATGTCGCACGCACTGCAGGCCCTGACGCGACCTGATGAAGCCGTGGCCGACATGCTGCGTGTCGGCCGCCAGGCGATCGTCACCTTCCCCAATTTCGGTCACTGGCGGGTGCGCAGCGCCATGTTCGCCGGCCGCATGCCGCTGACCCCCACCCTGCCGGACCGCTGGTTCGACACGCCCAACATTCACCTGTGCACGGTCAGCGACTTCGAGGTGCTGTGCCGCGAGCGCGGCTGGGGGATTCGCGACCGCCATCTGCTGGATCGGCGTCATCGCCAGGGCCGTTCCATCCGTCTGGCGCCCAACCTGTTCGCCGAGATCGCCCTGTATTTGCTCGAAGCCGACGGCAAGCGGCGCGCGCCATGACCGGACGCGCGTTGGCAAGCCTGCTTCTGGCGCTGGCCCTGAGCCTGGTCGCCTCCGGCGGCCACGCCGAGCAGGCGGTGCGCGATGGCGATGTGATCATTCATTACTCGGCAGTGCGCACCACGCTGTTGACGCCCGAGATCGCCACCCGATTCGGCGTGCGCCGCAGCCGCAACCAGGCCCTGCTGGTGCTCAACGCGCAGCGCGACAGCGGCGGGCCAGGGCTGCCGACGCCGATCGCGGCCACCGCCACCGGGCATGTCACCAGCCTGCTGGGCCACCGCCAGGTGCTGAAGCTGACGCCCCGGCAAGAGGGCGACGTGCACTACGTGCTCGCCCGCTTCGAAACCCTAGACGGCGAGTTTCTGACGCTGGACCTGATGGTCACGCCCGAAGGTCATGACCAGCCCATTCCGGTGCGCTGGCAGCAGCAGTTCTACAACGACTGAGGTCCGTCTGGGCGGGCCTCAATCGGCCGTCACGGCGCTCACCGGCAGTCGCGCCACGCCGGGATAGGACAGGCTGCCCAGGAACAGCGCATCGCCCCGGCGCTTGACGCTGGTGACGGGCGCGAACACGTCGGGACCGCTGGCCTGGGCGTTGGCCACCACGCGGCCTTCGGTATCGAGCGCGACAATCGCGGCATAAGGCTTGGGCTCGGGGTGCATCCACTGCGGCAGGCGGAACAGCACCTTGCGCAGCCACGGCTGCGGCAGGGTCAGGTCGAGCACGGGGTCGCGCGGCGCGTACAGCGCCAGCCAGAATCGACCGTCATCGTCGTAGCTGATGTTGTCGGGAAAACCCGGCAGGTTGTCGATGAACACATCGGTCGTGCCCGATTGCGGCCCATTGAGCCAGTAGCGGGTCACCTGATAACGCCCGGTCTCGGTCACCAGCACATAGTCACCGTTGGGGCCCACGGCCACTCCATTGGCAAAGTGCAGACCGTCAACCAGCGTTTCGGTGATGCCCGTGGCCGGGTCGTGGCGCAGCAGCCGGCCGGTGCCTGCGTGCTCGAAAAAATCGTGCATCAACTGATCGGCACCGTAGCGGTAGGAGGCATCGGAGAAATAGAGCCTTCCGTCCGGTGCGACATCGACGTCATCGACGAAGCGAAACGGGCGGGCGTCGGACTGCGTGCTCAGCGTGGTGACGGTGCCGTCGGCCGCGATACGCAACAGACCATTGATGGCGTCGGCCACCACCAGCCCGGCCTCGGTCATCACCATGCCCAGGGGGCGACCGCCGGTGTTGGCCAGCTCGGTCAGCGCACCGCTGGCCGGGTCCAGCTTGACCACGCGGCCGTCGAGGTAGCCGGTATAGAGCATGCCCTCGTCGTCGAACGCCAGGCCTTCGGGCCCCACCCCGGCATCGACCGCGAGCACCTCGGCCGCCTTGAGGCGCTGGTTGACGGCGAACGGCCCGGCATCGGTTGCCGGTGCATCGGGCGGGGTCCACGACTGTGGGCTGATCGGCACCGGCCAGAACAACAGATAGGCCAAGAGCAGTGCGATCACGGCGACGAAAAGCGGCTTCATAACGGCGACCTGAGATTCACTTTTGCCCGGAGTCTGCGTGCCCGATGTGGGCCTGACAAGCCCAATCTGAAGTCATTGGCTACACTCGCCCCGCAGCGGCCGGCAGCGCTCAATATTGCCAGGCCCACAATTTCAATTATCAGGGGACCGACACATGAACCAACCGCCTACACCCGTCGACATGCTGTTGCAGTGGGCCATTGACCGCAAGGACACGCCGTGGCTGTTCCAGCCGCTGAACGGGCAATGGTCGTCGATCACCTGGGGTGAGGCCGCCGACCAAGTCAGGCGCATGGCCACCGCACTGCAAAGTCTGGGCCTGCCGCCGAAAAGTGCCATCGCCCTTTCGGGGCGCAACTGTGCCCACTGGTTTCTGGCCGACCTTGCCATCGCCATGGCCGGGTACATCAGCGTCGGCCTTTACCCCAAGCAGGCGCGCAGCGCGGTGCAGTACATCCTTGAGCACTGCGAGGCCAGGGCGGTGTTCATCGGCCCCATGCCCGACCCCGAGGATTTCGACCAGGCCTTGCCCGAGGGCATCATCAAGATCGGCATGCCCTACCCCAACCTCGGCATCGACTGCCAGCATCAGTGGACTTCCCTGATTGCCGCACATCAACCCATGGCCAAGCCCGTGGACCGAGCGCCGGAAGACCTGGTCACCCTGGTCTATACCTCGGGCACCACCGGCAACCCCAAGGGCGTGATGATCAACGGCCGCAACATGACCTTCGCCGCCGAAGGTCTGCAAAAGGCCATGCCGGCGCAGGGGCAGGAGCGCTTCTTCTCTTATCTGCCCCTGGCGCATGCGTTCGAGCGCGGTGCGGTCGAGATGTCGAGCCTGTACTTCGGCGCCGAGGTGCACTTTCTCGAAGACATCGAGAAACTCCCTACGCAACTCGCACAGGTGGCGCCCACCCGCTTTTTCGGCGTGCCGCTGGTGCTGGGGCGCATCCAGGCCGGGGTACTCAAGAAGCTGCCGCAGAAGAAGCTCGACACCCTGCTCAAACTGCCGATCATCTCTGGCCTGATCAAGAAAAAAATCAAGACCGGCATCGGCCTGCAGAACGTGCGCTACCTGATTGCCGGCGCCGCCCCGGTGCCGATTCCGCTGATGGAGTGGTTCAAGAAGCTCGACATCGAAGTGCTGCAGGGCTACGGCATGACCGAGAACAACATCTACGCGACCGCCACTCTGCCGGGTGCCAACCGCTTGGGGTCGGTGGGCCGGGCGATGCCGGGCGCCAAGATGCGGATCGCCAGCGACGGCGAAATCCAGTTCCAGCATCCTGCGGTGATGGCCGGCTACTACAAGGATGAGGAAAAAACCCGCGAAACCTTCACCGACGACGGCTGGCTGCGCACGGGCGACCGCGGCAAGGTCGACGAGCAGGGCTATCTGTTCATTACCGGCCGCGTCAAGGACATCTTCAAGACCCTGAAGGGCAAGTACGTGGCGCCGGCGCCGATCGAGGGCGCGATGGGCCGCAACACGCTGATCGACCAACTGTGCCTCGTGGGCACCGAACTCAAGCAGCCGATTCTGCTGGTGTCACTCAATGACGCCGGTCGCGCCATGAGCAAGGCCGAGGCGGGTGCGGCGTTGGTGGCCGACATGGACGCCGTCAACGCCACGCTTGAGTCACACGAGCAGATCGCCAAGATTCTGGTGGTGCGCGATCTCTGGACCATCGACAACGGGCTGATGACTCCAACCATGAAAGTCAAACGTAATGAGGTCGAGGCCCGCTACAAGGCCTTGCTTGGCCAACACGCCGAAAGCCGCGAAAAGCTGGCCTGGGAATAGGCCGCGTCCATCGGCCCACCGTGGGTGCGCCGACACTTTTTTGGGGAGGAGAACCCGCAATGAACCGTTTCATCATCCTGACGCTTTGCACCCTGCTGGGGGCAACCGCCGCCTGGGCCGCGCCCAGCCTGCCTGAGGTCGAGCGTTATCGCGGTCTGCTGCAATTTCTGCAGGTCAGCGAAACGCCGAACTCCATGCAGCCGCTGTTCGACGCCGCGCAGAGCGTGCAGTCGGCGGTCATGACCATCGACAAAGGCGGTTCGGCCTGGCTGGAAAGGGTCAGTGACGAAGAAGCCCTGGCCCTTCAGGCGCAGCTCGTCGGTCTGCGTCTGCACCGCGGACTGGACGTGTACGCCGAAATCGACACGGCCGTGATGCACGAACTCGCCCTGCAGCACGGCCAACCGGTGGACCAGGCATTCTTCGCCGGGCTCAAGGCGGCCTTCAATGATCAGGGGTTGCCGGTGTATCTGAATCTGGCCAACCGGGCCTCACCGTGCATCCGTTTCGACCAACCGGCGCTGATGTATGAGCAGTACGCGTACTGGCAGGCGTTTCGCAAGGCCAATCCCAATGCCTATGCACACTTCGTTCGCCAATGGCTGCGCGACATCGAAGACGTGATGGTGCATGGCACCTGCACCTGCACCCAGAAACAGGCGCCGGTGGAAGCCGCACTGAAAGGCTTTGTCGCCGCCTTTCCCGAAACCGTGGTGCGTGCCGACATCCAGGCGCGACTGCAGCAGCTCCGCGACAAGCCGTATGACAAGCCGGTGTGGTGCCGCTGAGCGGCACCCGGCTGCGTCAGGGGACGCGTCAGGGGTTGAAGACGATGGTCTTGTTGCCGTGAATGAGGATGCGGTCTTCAAGATGACACCGTACGGCGCGGGCCAGAACCTGGCGCTCCAGGTCGCGGCCCATGCGCTTCAGGTCGTCCACTTCGTCACGGTGTGACACGCGGGCGACGTCCTGATCGATGATCGGGCCCTGGTCCAGATCGGCCGTCACGTAATGCGCCGTGGCGCCGATCAGCTTCACGCCCTTGTCGTAAGCCTGCTGGTACGGGTCGGCCCCGGCGAAGGCGGGCAGAAAGGAGTGATGGATGTTGATGATGCGGTGCGGGTAGTGGCTCACGAAGTCGCCTGAGAGAATCCGCATGAAGCGCGCCAAGACCAGAAAGTCCGCCTGGTCGGCGAGCAGCTCAAGAATCTTCGCTTCGTCCCCGGGCTGCGAGTCGCGGCTGAAGGGCACGTGCTCGAAACGCACGCCAAACCGCTCCACTTCGGCACGCAAGGCGTCGTGATTGGAGATGACCAGCGGAATGTCGGCGCGCAGTTCGCCCCGCTGCCAGCGCCACAGCAGCTCCATCAACGCGTGGTCGTGCTTGGACACGAAAATGGCCATGCGCGGTCGCCGGTTGGCGAAGCTGATGTGCCAGTCCATTTCGAAGTGACGCCCCACCCCCTCGTCGAAGGCCTGGGTCAGCGCGGCGTGGCTGACATCGAGCCCCGGCGTCTGGAACTCCAGCCGCAGGAACAGCGTTCCTCCCGTGGCATCGGTGGCGTGCTGATCCAGCTCGGTGATGTTGACGCTGTGGTGATACAGAAAGCTGGTCACCGCCGAGACGATGCCGGGGCGATCGGGACAGGTCACCAGCAGTCGGGCGGTGGTTTCAGGAGTGGGAAGCACGGGCGGGCTCGGTCGTTCAGTTCAGGAGACAAAGCGCGCGAGTATATCGGCAGCCGGTCAGCGCCGATTGAGGCGAATCCGGGCAACTCGGGGGCCGATGGATTGATGGGGCAACGAGGGCTACGACCCCTGCCCGGCCGCGTCCGCAGCCGCCTTGGCATCGGCCTCGCGCTTGCGGGCGGCCGCCTCCGAACGGTGGGCAAGGATCAACGCATCAAGGATGCGCCCCTGCGCGACACAGCCTGCGTGGGCGGCCTCCGAGATCTCGGCGCCCTCCACCAGAAAACCTTGGAGCATGAGGTCGATCACCCGCTCGCGCTCGTGTTCCAGCGCCGCCAAAGACATGGTTTCAAGCGCGTCCAAGGGGTATTCGCGGCAACCCTCGGCGTGGGCCAGTCCCGCGCCGCACAAGGCCAGAGCGGTTACCGCCTTGATCAGTTTCTGCACGCACGTGCACCCGGTCGAGTTGCAGGCCGCCGCCGGTTGCAGACCGTGGCCTAGCGCCCGGTCAGCGGCGGCAGATCATCCGGTGCGCCTTCGGGGGCTTGGTCGGTGTAAACGATGCGGGCATTGTAGGGCTTGCCCGTCGCCGGATTGTGGACGTTAGAGATGCCGCGATACGCCACCAGCCGCCGCGCTTCGGGCTCGTAGGTGAGCTGCAGATCATCGACCAGCAACCTGAGCAGCGAGTCCAGTTCGATCTTGAACTGCACGGCGGGCTTGCCGTCGAATGTGGTCTCGCCCGTCTTGCGCAGGCGGAAGCGATAACTGTCGAGGTTGCCGGCCACCGCCAGACGCATCTTGATGGTCTCGCCGTCCATGAGGGCCGCGAAGTTATCGCGGATCAGGTTGTGAAACCCCGAGTCAGCGGCGAGATTCTGGCTGCGCTTGACGGTCTTCTCGCTGCGCTGGCCTTCGTTGATCTTGTACAGCGCCACCTCGGCGTCGGTGACCTTGGAAATGCCTTCCGCATAGTTCACGTAGGGCAGATCAAGCCGGTAGATCGGAATCGACCCGCTTTTCGAGAAATCCATGGTCTTCTTGCCCATCGGGCTGCCATCTGGCGCGACATAGTGAATCGTGCCGCTTTTCCACACACCCTCGTCGATCACCTGTTCATGAACCTCGGTGTAGAGGTACTTGTCGGTCTCCAAGTCGAAGGCGTAACCATAAAAGCGCGCGGTTTCAGCGTGTGCCATAAGGGTCAGGCTCGCAAGAAAAAAACCAATGAGCGTTCGAGTCATGCTGCGTCACTCCAATTCAGGGGCCGATCGCCGTGCCGCAATGGCGTAGCGCTGACCAAACGTGGGGGCGATGAAAACATCATCGGGCAGACCTGCCGCTGAACGTGCGACCGACAGGTCATGCACCGGTTCGTGCTGCCCTTCTTCTGCCAGCGCGAAGGTGCCGAAGTGCACGGCGATGCTGCGTGCGGCACCAAGGTCACGGTGCGCCTGCACCGCTTCGTCCGGACTGGTGTGCTGGTAGGCCGTGAGCCAGCGGGGCTTGTAAGCGCCAATCGGCAACAGGGCCAGCCGGAAGGGGCCGAAGGCCGCGCCGCTGGCGGCAAAATGCGGGCCGTAACCGGTATCGCCGGCGAAATAGACCGGGCCACCCGGCGCGGTGATCACATAGGCCATCCACAGGCTGCGGTTGCGTTGCCACGCGCCGAAACCGCGGCCGGTCCAGTGCTGGGCGCGCTGCCCGTGCACCGAGACGCGTTCATTGAGGGCGTGGGCCTGCCCCCAGTCCAGCGCCACGACATCGCGCAGCCCTTCGTCGCGCAGCCACGCGTCTTCGCCCAGGCCCACGATGAAGCGGGGTTGATGCTCGGCCTCCAGGCGCCGCAGGGTGGGCAGGTCCAGGTGATCGAAATGATCGTGCGAGATCAGCACCGCGTCGATTGGCGGCAGTTGGGCAAACGCCAGACCGGGGGCGACATAACGCTGGGGCCCAAACCGCTGGAATGGACTGGCACGGGCACTCCATATCGGGTCGGTCAGCAGGTTCAGGCCGTCGATCTGGATCAGCACCGTGGCGTGGTTGATGACCGTGACCTGCAACTCGCCAGCGCCAACGCGCGCCACCGGATCGGGGTGGTTTGGCGGCGTGAGATCGCGGGTCCAGACGCCGGGCTCGCGCTCGCGGTAATAGCGCCAGAGATCGCGCCAGCCGAGGTCGAACGGTGCTTCGTTATGGAAGCGCTCGCCGTCGAAGTGATCGCTGACCGGGCCCACATGGCGCGCGCCGCTGGCACAGGCCGTCAGCGCGGCCAGCAGCATTGCCACCACGCAGAGCCCCGCGGCAAGCCTTGCGTCCGTCACCGCTTCTCGAACAGGTAATGCCCCACGCCCCATTCATTGCCGCCGTCCAGACCAAAGAATTCAGCCACTGCCATGTAGAACATGCGCCAGCGGTTGAACCAGATCCTGGCCTGCTTCGGCCCGCCGTAGGCCTGCTCGAAGATCGGCATGATCTGGTCACGGGCGGCGTCCATGCCGGCCAGCCAGTGGTTGGAGGTTTTTTCGTAGTGGCGGCCCGACACCCACCACTGGCGGGCGATCTTCAGGTCGTCCTGAAAATGGGCGAACAGGTGCTCGCTGGGCATGGTGCCGCCCAGAAAGAAGTACTGGGTCATCCAGTCGTTCTCGTCCTGCACTTCGTAGTGATACGCCAACAGCTTGTGGGCAAAGATGTGCACGAACAGCTTGCCCTCGGGGCGCAGCCAGCGGCTGATCTTGTTGAGCAGCAGGCCGTAATTCTTCATGTGCTCAAACATCTCGATCGACATGACGCGATCGAATCCGCCGGCGATGCCCTCGGCGGGACAGTCAAAGGTCACGACATCGCCGGTGATGATGTTCAGGTTCTTCAGACCACGCTCGGCGGCCTGGCCCATGATGAATTCGCGTTGCCCGTGGCTGTTGCTGAGGCCCACGATCTCACTGCCGGGATAACGCGCGGCCAGCCATAACGACAGCGAGCCCCAGCCACAGCCCAGGTCCATGATGCGCATGCCGTCCTTCAGGCCCGCGCGCTCGGCGTACAGGGCCAACATCTGCTGCTCGGCTTCGGCAAGGCTTTCGCGGCCGGTCGGGTACAGGCAGCAGGAATACTTCAGGCACGGGCCCAGGTGGCGATGAAAAAATGCCGCCGGCACTTCGTAATGCTGCACGTTGGCATCGGCGGTGTTCACCGCAATGGGGCTGGCCCGCAGCTCGCCGAGAAAGCGCGCGAAGGCTTCACTGCGGCGCTCTTGATCGACACTTTCGGGCGCCTGCAGTCGGCTGCGGATCAGCCGCCGCATGCCCGCTCTGGCGATGATGTCGGGCACCAGGCCCTGCTCGACCCACTCAATAGGATTCATGCGGAAGTCTTGACTCGGTCAGGCGTGAAAAGCCCCAGGGAACGGCGTGAAAAAGGGCTCAGGGAAGGGCTCAGGATTCTTGCTTCGGGAACCACGGGATCAACGGTGAGGTCGTGCGCACGTACTCGGTGAAGCCCAGTTTGCGCTTCGCCATTTCGGCCTCCAGCATGGGCATGCCCGACAGCCTGGTGAGCAGAAACGCCATCACCAGCGGGGCGATCGCCACCGTCCACGCCCAGGGCGCGCCCCAGGCCAGCGGCACATACGCCAGCCAATGCACACACTCGAAAAAGTAGTTGGGGTGCCGCGAGTAGCGCCACAGTCCGTCGCGGCACACCTCGCCCTGATTGCCCGGGTCGCGGCGAAAGCGGTCCATCTGCGCATCGGCCAGGCCCTCGCCCACCACGGCAACGAACCAGATCAGCACCGCCAACACCATCAGCACCATGGGCACGCTGTCGTCGCGATAGCTGGCCGCACCAAAGGCCGAGGCGGCGAGGATCAGCGTAAACAGGTTCTGGAACTGGAAGAAGAAAAACAGATTGCGGTTGGCCTTGTCACCCCAGTCCGCACGAAATCGGGCGTAGCGAAAATCTTCCGGCTTGTCGGCCATGCGCGTCCACAGATGCATGCCCAGGCGCATGCCCCAGACACCGCCCATCAGGGCCACCAGCATGCGCACCTCGGGCGGCGCGCTGCCGGCCACGCCGAACAGCACGGCCAGTGAGCCCAGTGACCACGCCCAGATGGGATCGACCACCGCCGCATTGTGGGTGCGCAGCTGAATCAACCAGGCGATGGTTTTGGCCGTCACGACCACGACGATCGCAAGGCACATCAGGTCAAAGAAGTTCATAGGCTCAAGGGTACACTCAGCCCCCCAATACGCGAGGCCCTGTGACGATGGATGCAACCCCCGCCATCCGGATGCTGGAAAACGGCATCCCCTTTGTCGAACGCTGCGGCTTCAAGATCGAAACGCTGGAACCCGGCCGCGTGGTGTGCCGCATGCCGATTGAGGGCAACACCAACCATATCGGCACCATGTACGCCGGCGCGCTGTTCACCTGCGCCGAGATGCCTGGCGGCGCCCTGTTTTTCTCAACCTTCGACCCGGCGAAATGCTTCCCCATCGTCAAGGCACTGGACCTGCAGTTCCTGAAGCCGGCGACCACGGACGTCCGCCTTGAAATCTCGATCACCGACGAGGCCATCGCCCGCATCGATGCCGCGCTTGAGGCCAACGGCAAGGCCGAGTTCGTGCTTGAGGGCGAACTCACCGATGCCCAGGGCGCGGTGGTGGCGCGCTCGCGCGGCGTCTACCAGTTGCGGGCGACAAACCCGCCGAAGAAGCCCGCCTGAAAAACTCTTGAGAACCTGCGCAGGGTTTTGCCGATGCGCGGTGTATCAAGGGGGAAGGCGGTGCATTCCGCGCCCCCCAAGAGCCCCAAGACCATCAACACACCCATGAAGGCCCACCACGCCGCGATGAAGGCCAGGCGTGCCGAAGAGCGCGCCCAGGGCGACGCGAACGACGCGGGCTGATGGGCGTCCTGGCCCGTCCGCCATCCGGCCGCCACCACAGCCCCGATGGACCATGAACGGCTGATGGCGGCCACCGCCCGGGGCAACGCGCAGGCATTCTCCGGGCTGGTTGATCGCCATGCAGACCGCTTGATGGCCCTCGCCTTTAATGTGCTCGGCTCGCGCAGCGAGGCCGAAGACGTGTCGCAGGATGTGTTCATCACGCTCCGGCAAAAGGTCGCGCTGCACGAGGCGCTGGGCAAACTGCGGCGGCAAACCGACACCGCGCAGGGACTGATCCACGCTGCGATGGTCGACACCGCCGGCGCACTGACCGCCGAACAGCGCCGGGCCTGGGCCGAGCGTCAATGGCGCCGGCGACGGCTGCCGGGCGAAGACAGGGTCGAGCCCGGCGGTGCAGATTCGGATGCGGCCGAAGAAGCCCCGTCAGCCCCGGGAGAAAAGCCCGGCCAGCTGGGCGGTTGAACGCGACAGCGTTTCGCGCCAGTGCCAGCCACGGATGGCCTGACCACTGGCCGCGCAGGCGAAGCCGGGATCTTCGTCATCGCCCAGCAGCAAACGGTAGTCCACCGTCAATTCCGTGCCGGCGGCAAGGTCATCCAAGGCGAAGATGAACCCCAAATGCCAGAGACCGTTGGGCTCGAAGCTGTGGTTGACGTAGCACTCGTCGGTCCACTCCGGCGTGATCGAAAACCATTGCTCGAACCAGCGCACGCTGGCCTGCACTTCAATGCTGTCGGGGGCACATTGACGCAGCCGCGCCTCAGGCCAGACCGTGTGCAGATTGTCGGGCGCAATGATCACCGCACCACGGGCCACAGGCGCCGTGAGGCGCAGCCCCTTGCCGGCGCCGGGAATCGCCGAGGCCACCACCTCGTAAGGCACGACGATCACCGGGCAGGCTCCGCGTCGGCGGCGATGAACTCGTAGTCACCGGGCTCGCTGAAGCTGCGGTAATCACAGGTGATCTCTTCGCCCCTGGCGATGTCGCGCGCCGCAAGGTAGGCGTCGGCAGACTCATCCCACACCGCATTGGGGTGATCGCTGTGGTTGAAGAAACGCGCGTCATCGGCACAGTAGTACCAGGCGTCGACCAGCCGGTGCTCGCCACGACCGCGGTAGCAGTACTTGATGAATTCGGCGCGCACTGCGGGCGGCATGGCATCGAGCTCGGCGTCGGCCAGCTTGATCACGAAGCGCTCGTCGTAGCGGTAGATCGTCGCGCCGGCGCTGACGTCGGCCCCGGCAAACAGACCGGCGCCGGCAATGGCACTGGGCCCCACAAAATGTGCGACTTGCATCATTGCCCTGCACCTTTCCCGCAACCGCGACGAACCCGCAAAACCCGCGGCGGCCATGCGCCCCGGGGACTCACCCCATTTACTCAATCACTCAATTCAATGACGCGTGGCCTGGTCGTTACCTGACGCGGCATCGGCGGCAAATAGAGCCACCACATCGGCCGGGTCGTAGCGATAGCCGCGACCGCAGAACTCACAGTTGATGGCCACCGCACCCTGCTCGGCGAGCACCGAGTCGACCTCGTCGCGCCCCAGACCCAGCAGCATGGCGGAGATCTGCGCGTCGGAGCAGCGGCACACCAGCTCGATGGGCCGCGGCTCGAACACCCTGACTTCATCTTCGGCAAAGATGCGGTTCAGCAGTTCTTCGCCGCTCCATTTCTGAAGGTCATCGGGCGTGACCGTGCGCATCAGGGTGTAGACGTGTTCCCAGTTGTCGTTGTCGACATTGCCTGAGCCAGCCGCAGCGTGATCTGGGTCCACGTGCTCGCCCCCGGACTCGCCACCCAAGGCCGGAGGTTGGGCTGCGCTGCGGGCGCCGGCGGCCCTCGCACTGCGCGCGCCTTCGCCCTCGGGCAGCCGCTGCACCAGTAATCCCGCCAATTTGCCTTCGGAGGCCGAGAGGCGGATCAGGGTTTGTAGCTGCTCGGAGCGGCCGAAATAGATTTGCAGGGCTTCAGACAGCGCCAGGCCCACGACTTCGACCATGGCCTGATAGCGCTCGCCATCGCCCTCGGGCTCGATCATCGCGGCCAGCAGCCCGCCTTTCATCAAGGCCTGAAAATCACCCGCCGCATCCGGCGCGTGCTTGGCCATGCCGCGCAGGCGCAATTGCGCGTCGATCTGGGTCACCAGCAGTTTGAGCGGGCCTTCACCCTGAAACTGCAGATTGAACCGCCCCGCTTGGGTCATGTCGGCCGCCAGCAGGGGCGCCGCCGCCAGCGCTTCGCCGAGTTGCTGGGCGACATCGGGCGGGTAATCGCGCCAGCCGAACATGGTCTCAAGCCCTTCGGTGATCTGCACCCAGTAGCCGCGCGCGCCGCGACCCGGAATCAGAAACGGCAACAGTTGATTCATTCGCCCGCCAACGCCGTCTTGAGCAAACGATTCACGGCATCGGGGTTGGCCTTGCCCTGGCTTGCCTTCATCACCTGCCCGACAAAAAACCCGAACAGCTTGTCCTTGCCCTCGCGGTACTGGGCGAGCTGGCCGGGATTGGCGTCCATCACCTGTTGAATGACGGCCAGAATCGCCCCGTCATCGGTGATCTGCCGCAGGCCCTTCCTGTCGATGATGGCATCGGCATCGCCCTCGCCGTCCGACATAGCCTCGAACACTTCCTTGGCCAGCTTGCCCGACAGGGTGTTGTCGGCCATGCGCTTCATCAGTCCGGCCATCATCGGCGCGGTGATGACGCTGTCCTGGATGCCGTGACCGGCCTTGTTCAAGCCGCCCAGAAGGTCGGTGATGATCCAGTTGGCACAGAGCTTGGGGTCGGCACCCGAGTCTTTCACCACCGTCTCGTAGTAGTCGGCCAGCGGACCTTCGCCGGTGAGCACCCCCGCGTCATAGACCGGCAGGCCGTACTGGGCGACGAAGCGGTCGCGCTTGGCTTCGGGCAGTTCGGGCAGGGTGGCGCGGATGCGCTCGATCTCATCGTCGGTGACGATCACCGGCAGCAGGTCGGGGTCTGGGAAGTACCGGTAATCGTTGGCATCTTCCTTGACGCGCATGCTGCGGGTCTCGCCGGTGCCGGGGTTATAAAGGCGGGTTTCCTGGATGATCTTGCCGCCGCCTTCGATCACCTCGATCTGGCGCTCGATCTCAAAGTCGATGGCGGCGTGCACATAGCGAAACGAGTTGATGTTCTTGGTTTCGGTGCGGGTGCCGAACTTTTCGGTGCCCTTGCGGCGCACCGACACGTTGGCGTCGCAGCGGAACGAGCCTTCCTGCATGTTGCCGTCGCAGATGCCCAGATACACGACGATCTGGTGCAGTTTTTTCAGGTAGGCCACGGCCTCGTCGGAGGAGCGGATGTCCGGCTCCGAGACGATCTCGATCAGGGGCGTGCCGGCGCGGTTGAGGTCGATGCCGGTTTCACCGACAAAATTTTCGTGCAGCGACTTGCCGGCGTCTTCTTCCATGTGGGCACGGGTGATGCCGATGCGCTTGGTGGCGCCGTTCACCTCAATGTCGAGCACGCCGTGCTCGACGATGGGCAGCTCGTACTGCGAAATCTGATAGCCCTTGGGCAGGTCAGGGTAAAAATAATGCTTGCGCGCGAACACACAGCGACGCGCGATCTGCGCGTCCACCGACAGGCCGAACTTGATGGCCATTTCCAGTGCGGCGCCGTTCAGCACCGGCAACACGCCCGGCAGGCCCAGGGTCACGGCATCGGCCTGCGTGTTGGGTTCGGCGCCGTAGGCGGTGTTGGCGCCAGAGAAAATCTTGGTCTTGGTGGAGAGCTGGCAGTGCACTTCCAGCCCGATCACCGCTTCCCATTCGTGCTGCGCCATTAGTTGAACCCCTTCGGCATCTGCGTGTGCCAGGCGGTGGCCTGCTGATACTGATGCGCAACGCCCAGCAATCGCGCCTCGCTGAAATAATTGCCCATCAGTTGCAGACCGACCGGCAGGCCGTCGACGAATCCCGCCGGCAGGCTCATGGCGGGAATGCCCGCCAGATTGGCGGCGATGGTGTAGACGTCGTTCAGATACATAGCCACCGGATCGTCGGTTTTCTCGCCGAAGCGGAACGCCACGTCGGTCGTGGTCGGCGCCAGAATCAGGTCGACCTGCTCGAAGGCCTGCTTGAAGTCCCGCGAGATCAGCCGCCGAACCTTCTGCGCCTGCAGATAGTAGGCATCGTAATAACCGTGGCTGAGCACATAGGTGCCCATCATGATGCGCCGCTGCACCTCGGCACCGAAGCCTTCGCCGCGTGACTTTTTATACAACTCTTCGAGATTTTTAACGCCTTCAGCACGGTGGCCGAAGCGCACGCCGTCGTAACGCGACAGGTTGGAACTGGCTTCCGCCGGGGCCACCACGTAGTAGGCGGGGACCGACAGCGGCGCATTCGGCAGTTGCACCGGCACGCAGCGTGCGCCCAGACTTTCGAGGGTTTTGATGGCCGCATCGATGACGGCACGCACGCCAACCGCCATGCCGTCGCCGAAGAACTCGGCCGGCAGGCCGATCTTCAGGCCGCTGATGGGATGCTGCAGCCCTGCCAGCAGGTCATCCACGGGGCGATCGGCGCTGGTGGAATCGAGCGGGTCGAAGCCGCTCATGGCCTGCAGCACGTAGGCGGCATCTTCTGCCGAACGGGCCACCACCCCGCCCTGATCAAGACTGGAGGCGAACGCGATCATTCCGAACCGCGACACGCGGCCGTAGGTGGGCTTGATGCCGGTCAGATTGGTCAATGCCGCCGGCTGGCGAATCGAGCCCCCGGTGTCGGTGGCGGTGGCCACGGGCGCAAGGCCGGCGGCCACGGCCGCCACACTGCCGCCGGACGAGCCGCCGGGCACGCGGTTCAGGTCCCAGGGGTTCTTCACCGGGCCGTACCACGAGGTTTCGTTGGACGAGCCCATGGCGAACTCGTCCATGTTGCATTTGCCCAGCATCACCATGCCGGCCTCGGCGTGCAGCTTTTTGACCACGGTCGCATCGTAGGGCGCGATGAAGCGGTCGAGCATGCGGCTGGCACAGCTGGTGCGCACGCCTTCGGTACAGAACAGGTCCTTTTGCGCGATCGGGATGCCGGTCAAGGCGGTGGCGGTGCCTTCGGCGATGCGCCGGTCGGCGGCATCGGCCTGCGACAGTGCCCGCTCGGCGGTCACGGTAATGAAACTGTTGATCTGCGGGTCCAGCGTGTCGATGCGCGCCAGGAAATGCTGGGTCAGCTCACGCGAGCTGAACTGCCGGGTGCGCAGACCTTCGCTGAGCTTCTTGAGGCTTGAGGTGTGCATGTGCTCTCTTGATTCGTGAGGGGTGACCACCCCGTCGGGGCGCGGCCATCGGGCCTGCGGGCCCTGATGGCGGGTCACGGTTATTCGATGACCTTCGGCACCCGGTAAAGGCCATCCTGAACGGCCGGCGCGTGCGCCTGGAACGCCTCGCGCTGGTTCGGCTCGGTGACCACATCGGGGCGCAGGCGCTGGTGCATGTCCAGCGGGTGGGCCATGGGCAGCACAGCCTCGGTGCTGGCGCCGGACAACTGGCCCACCATGTCGAGAATGTTGGTCAACTGCTGGGCATAGATCGCCACCCGGTCGGGGGCAAGGTCCAGCCGCGCAAGGTGCGCAACCTGTTGAATCTGGTCTGGCGTTAGGGTCATGGCAACACGGTGATGGGTCTGGGGCGGCGTGAGTCAGCCTGCTTTGGTCTATGATGGCTGCGCCGCGCCATTGTATGCTGCGCGTTGCCTTCTCGGGCACTGAATTGCTTTGATGCCCGCCTCTTCACGCTACAACTAAACGAATAACGCCTTCGATGATCGACGCCGTCCGTCGCCTGTTCGTCAATGACCTGTCCATTGACCTCGGCACCGCAAACACCCTGGTCTACGTCCGAGACGAGGGAATCGTGCTCAACGAACCATCGGTGGTCGCGATACGCCTTGATTCCAAGGGCCACAAGAAGATCGAGGCCGTGGGCATCGATGCCAAGCAGATGCTCGGCCGCACCCCCACCAACATCTCCACCATCCGCCCGATGCGCGATGGCGTGATCGCCGACTACACCGTCACCGAGAAGATGTTGCAGTACTTCATTCGCAAGGTGCAGAAAGGCCGCCTGATGCGCCCCATCACCCGCGTGGTGGTCTGTGTGCCCTACGGCAGCACCCAGGTGGAGCGCCGCGCCATCCGCGAGTCGGTGGAAAACGCCGGCGCCCGCAAGGTCTACGTCATCGAAGAACCCATTGCCGCAGCGCTCGGCGCCGGCATTCCGGTCGGTGAAGCACGCGGCTCGATGGTGGTCGACATTGGCGGCGGCACCTCCGAGGTGGCCGTGATCTCGCTCAACGGCATCGTTTATGCCGAAAGCGTGCGCATCGGCGGTGACAAGTTCGATGAAGCCATCGTCAGCTACGTGCGCCGCCAATACAACATGCTGATCGGTGAAGCCACGGCCGAGCGCATCAAGCAGGAAATCGGCACCGCCTTCCCCGGTCACGAAGTGACCGAGATCGATGTGGTGGGCCGTCACCTCGCGGCGGGCGTGCCGCGCAACTTCACGATGAACTCCAACGAAATTCTCGACGCATTGCAGGAGCCGCTGGCCGGCATCGTCAAGGCCGTCAAGCAGGCGCTGGAGCGCACCCCGCCCGAACTGGGGTCCGACGTCGCCGAGCGCGGCATCGTGCTCACCGGCGGCGGCGCCCTGCTGCGCGACCTTGACAAGCTGATCAGTGAAGAAACCGGCCTGCCGGTGATCATTGCCGAAGACCCCCTGACCTGCGTCGCCCGCGGCGGCGGCATGGTGCTCAACATGCTCGATCGTCAGGGCGATTTCTACAGCTTCGACTGAAGGCCCGGCGCGCGCGATGGGCATGAATCCGTCCACCGCCCCGTGCGCACGCGTCTGCCCGCATGCACGGTAACTACGTCGATCCCGACTCCGGACAGGTCCGCGTCGGTGGCCTGGGCCTGCCCACGCTGCTGCTGATGCTGCTGTCGATGGGGCTGGTGTTCGCCGACCATCAGGGCGATCACCTGATCACCGTGCGCGAGGGCGTGGCCACCGCGCTGGCGCCTCTGGTGTGGGTGGCGCAGACGCCGGTGCGCGCCGGCTTCGTGGCCGACCGCCTGCAAAGTCGCGAGTCGCTCGAAGCCGAGAACCACGAGCTGCAGAGCACCCTGCTCAGGCTGCAGGCGCGCCTGCAACGTCTGGAGTCCATCGAGGCCGAGAACGAACGGTTGCGGGTGTTGCTGGCGTCCAGCGAAGCGCTGGAAGAAAAAGTGCTGATCGCCGAGATCATCGACATCAACCAGGACCCTTACCGCCACCAGATCACGCTCAACAAGGGGCGTCGCGAAGGCGTCTACCGCGGCCAGGCGCTGATCGATGCGTACGGCGTGCTGGGCCAGGTGCTGGAGGTGTCGTACCGGCACTCGCGCGCCATCCTGATCACCGATCCCGATCATGGCATTCCGGTTGAAGTGAACCGCACAGGCCTGCAGACCATTGCCGTGGGCAGTGGCGACGGCGCCGGGCTGCGACTGCCGTTTCTGCCCACCAACGTCGACATTCGCGAGGGTGATCTGCTGGTGTCGTCGCCCCTGGGCGGCCGTTTTCCACCCGGATACCCGGTGGGCCGCGTGCACAGTCTGCGCAATACTCCGGGCGCCCACTTTCTGGAAGCGCGCGCCCACCCCAGCGCCCAGTTGAATCAGGGCCGCCAGGCACTGCTGGTGTGGGCCGAAAGTCTGGACAACATCGAGGCCGAAGACGCGGCGGTCGAAGCTGCCGACGCACCGCCGGCCAGCCCGACACCGGCGCCTTCGGCAAGCCCGACGCCAAGCCCTGCCCCGACGCCCGCCGAGAAACGTCCTTGAGAAGCGGCCGCGCGGGGGTACTGCTGCTGCTGGTCAGCGTCACACTGGCCTTGCTGCTGCAACTGATGGCCCTGCCCGACTGGATGCGCTCGTCCCGCCCCTACTGGGTGCCGATGGTGCTCTCCTACTTCGCGCTGACGCAGCCCGGCGGGGCCTTGCTGGTGATCAGCGTGCTCGCCGGCCTGGGGCTGGATGTGGCCTTCGGCACCGCGCTCGGGCAGCACGCTCTGGCCAATGTGGTGGTGGTGTACCTGATCGCCCGCCTGCGCACGCTGTTCGTGCTGCTCGACACCTGGCAAGTGATGTTCGCGCTGGTGCCGCTGTGGGCCCTGTACGTCTTCGTGCTGTTCTGGCTCGACGGACTCACCAGCCGCAGCGCCGACCCCACGCTGCGGTGGATGCCGATCATCGCCACCACCCTGATCTGGCCTCTGGTCTACAACCTGCTGAAAGGCATACAGCGCACCAAAAGGGAGGATTGAAGCCCGAGTTCGGGGCACACTCCCACCATGGCGCGTCGCGAATCGATCAAGAACCTGCAGCGGGAAAAGAACCTGTTTGGCGCCCGCGTCGCGGTGGGCACCGTGCTCTGTCTGCTGATGACCGGCCTGCTGCTCTATCGCCTGTCGGCGCTGCAGATTCAGGGCCATGAGTACTACACCACGCGTGCCAACGACAATCGGCTGCGGGTGGTGCCGGTGCCGCCGGTACGCGGCCTCATTTATGACCGCAATGGCGTGGTGCTGGCCGAGAACCGGCCGGCGTTCGGGCTTGAGATCACCCCCGAGCAGGTCGACGACATGCCGGCACTGCTGGGGCAGCTCGGCAGCCTGATCGAACTGACCGAGTCAGACCTCAAGCGCTTCAATGACCGCGTCAACCGCACGCCGCGCTACCGCGGGGTGCCGTTGCGCACCCACCTGAACATGGAGGAAGTGGCCCTGCTCGAGGTCAACCGCCACGACCTGCGCGGTGCCGAGGTGACGGCCGGCCTCACCCGCAACTATCCCCTGGCCTCGGAAGGCGCCCATGTGGTGGGCTACGTCAGCGGCATCACCGAGGACGACCTTCAGCGTATCGATGCCGCCAGTTATCAGGGGCTGGGGCAGATCGGCAAGACTGGCCTGGAGCGCTTCTACGAAGATCGCCTGCGCGGCATGCCCGGCGCGCGCATCATCGAAGCCAATGCGTTTGGACGCCCCCTGCGCGAGATCGAACACCGGCCCGGCCAGGCGGGGCAGAACCTGCACCTGACGCTGGACTCGGACGTCCAGGCCGTTGCCCAGGCGGCGCTGGGCGAACTCAACGGCGCCGTAGTGGCCATCGATCCCCGCAGCGGCGAGATCATCGCGCTGGTCAGCAAGCCCGGCTACGAACCCCACCGGTTCGTCGAAGGCATCGACGCCGTCAGTTATCGCAACCTGCTGCAGGACCGCAATCGCCCCCTGTTCAACCGCGCCCTGCAAGGCCAGTACCCGCCGGGGTCCACCCTCAAGCCGGCGATGGCCGTGGCGGGACTTGAACACATGGTCGTCGACCCCGAGCATCGCGAATTCTGTCCCGGCCACATGCAGCTGCCCGGCTCGACCCGCCTGTTCCGCTGCTGGCGCCGCCGCGGCCACGGCTGGATGAACATGGTGTCGGGCGTCATGCAGAGCTGCGACATCTACTTCTATCAGTTGGCGCTCAACCTCGGCATCGACCTGATGCACGACTCGATGCAGCAGTTCGGGCTGGGCAGCATCACCGGCATCGACCTGCCACTTGAGAGCACGGGCCTGATGCCGTCGCGCGCCTGGAAACGGCGTACCCGCGGCGAAGCCTGGTACCCGGGCGAGACCCTGATCGTCGGCATCGGTCAGGGCTACACCCTGGCCACGCCATTGCAGATGGCACAGATGACGGCGCGCCTGGCCATGCGTGGCGGTGGTTACCCGCCGCATCTGTTGCGCGAGTCGGTGGACCCGGTCAGCCAGCAACGCGTCTCGCACAGCCCGGAAGCCTTGCCGCCCATCATTCTGCGCAACCCCGATCATTGGTCGGCAGTGATTCAGGCGATGATCGACACCGCCCACAAACAGGGCGGCACCGCGCTCAGGATCGGCCAGAACGCGCCGTACCTGATCGCCGCGAAAACCGGCACCGCCCAGGTGGCCTCGCTCTCACAGGACGACAAGGTGGCCCGCACGCTGGAAAACACCCCGGTGAGGCTGCGCGACCACGCGCTGTTCATCGCCTTTGCCCCGGCTGACGACCCGCAGATCGCCGTCGCGGTGCTGGCCGAACACGCCGGCAGCGGCAGCGCGGTCGCCGCCCCGGTGGCGCGCAAGGTCATGGATCAATACCTGCTGGGCGAGGTTCAGTACGACGTGCCGGCGCCGGTCATCGCGCCGTATTCCGGTGATGTGCGCAAAACGAGCGGGGCGCCCTGATGGCGTTGATCGACGTCGGGGGCCAACGCGGCAACCCGACCCTTTCGGACTGGTTCGAGCGTTGGCACATCGACTCGTGGACGCTGTCGCTGCTGCTGATTCTCAGCGGCTTTGGCATGGTGATGCTGTATTCGGCATCCGGGCACGACCTCGGTGCGGTCAGCGCGCAGGCCAAACGCCTGGGGTTGGGATTCGTGTTGATGATTCTCGTCGCCCAGGCACCGCCCGAGTGGTACCGCAGCGGCGCGGGATGGCTGTACGGCGGCACGGTGCTGATGCTGGTTCTGGTGCTGCTGCTGGGCGACTCGGCCAAGGGGGCGCAGCGCTGGCTCGACTTCGGCGTCATGCGGTTTCAGCCGTCCGAGCTGATGAAGCTCGCCATGCCGCTGGCCATCGCGGCCTACCTGCATCAGCGCACCCTGCCGCCGCAGATCGGCAGCATGCTGGTGTCGATCGTCCTGATCGCCGTGCCCACCGGGCTGGTGATGGTGCAGCCCGACCTCGGCACCAGCCTGCTGGTGGTGGCGGCCGGTGGCTTCGCGCTGTTCTTCGCCGGGCTGCGCTGGCGCTGGATTCTGGGCGCCATCGCCGCCGTGGCGGCAACGGCACCGTTCTTGTGGATGCGCCTGCACGACTACCAGCGCGGTCGCATCCTCACCCTGTTCAATCCTGAGCGCGATCCGCTGGGCGCCGGCTATCACATCACCCAGTCAAAAATCGCCATCGGCTCGGGGGGCACCTTCGGCAAGGGCTGGCTGGAGGGCACCCAGGCCAAGCTCGACTTTCTGCCCGAAGCCAACACCGACTTCATCTTCGCCGTCATCGCCGAAGAACTGGGGCTGATCGGCGTGGTCCTACTGCTGCTGGTCTACCTGGCCATCGTCGCGCGCGGCCTGCTGATTGCATTGCGGGCGCAGGACACGTTCCAACGACTGTTGGCCGCGGCATTGACGCTCAAGTTCTTCGTGTATGTTTTCATCAACATCGGCATGGTCATCGGGCTGCTGCCCGTGGTGGGCGTGCCTTTACCGCTGATCAGCTATGGCGGCACCTCGGCGGTCAGCTTGCTGGTCGGCTTTGGAATGCTCATGTCGATACAAACCAATCGCAAACTACTGGCAAATTGAACGTGTACATCCGGCCGCTCCTCATCGCTATCTCCAGCCTCCTGTTCGCCCCGGTGGCCGCAGCCCAGTACGCCGACCACCCGGATGCCCGCAAGGTCTACACGGCACTGCAGCAGGAGCACGGCTTTTCGCCCGAGCAGCTGGCCTGGGCGCGCAACGTCCTGGCCGACGCCAAAACCCTGCCGCAACTGATCAAGCAGGAGCAGACCGCCCCGGAGCGCACCGAAACCTGGACGCAGTACGCGCGCCGCATCGACACCGCGCGCATCCGTGACGGGGCCCGGCTGCTGCAGCGCCATGCCCGGGCGCTGGCCGACGTGGAGCAGGCGTACGGCGTGCCGCCGTCGATCGTCGCCGCCGTGCTGGGCATCGAAACCCGCTACGGCAACATCACCGGCAACGTGCGGGTGCTCGACGCCCTGGCCACGCAGGGCCTCGATCACCCCACCCGCACCGCGTTTTTCCGCAGCGAGCTGATCGCCTTTCTGGTCTTGTCTCAGGAAAAGGGCTGGGACCCGCGCGCGCCCAAAGGCTCCTATGCCGGCGCCATGGGCGCGGCCCAGTTCATGCCCAGCAACTACCGCCGCCTGGCGGTTGATTTCGACCGGGATGGCGACACCGACCTGTGGCAACTCCCGGACGCGATCGGCTCCATCGGCCGTTACTTCGTTGACTACCGCCCCGCACTGGCATGGCGGCGCGGCGAGCCGCTGCTGGTGCGCGCCACGGCCACCCGCGCCCTGCCGAAGGGTCTGGCGGTGAATCAACGTCAGCCCGACCTCAGGTTTGCCGACCTGGCCGACCTGGGTATCGCCTCGGAAGTGCCCTTGCCAGCCGATTTCCCCGTGGGCATTCTCAAGCTGCCGCTGGATGACGGCGGTGACGAAGTCTGGATCGCACTCCACAATTTCTATGCCGTGATGACGTACAACCCACGCGTGTTCTATGCCATGGCCGTGGCCCAGCTGGCCGCCGCCATCACCGCCGAGGCGTACGCCTCGCCATGAGGCCGGTTCGGCTCGCGGTCGTGTCGCTCCTCTGCGGCCTGGCGGGCTGCAGCTGGCAGGAGGCCCGAAACCCGCCCCGGCCGTCGCCCGAAAGCCAACCCGTCGCGGTCGTGCGACCGGTGCATCGCACCGGCAACAAGCGCCACGAGCCGCCCGCCTCGTCGCGGGGCCGTTACACGCTGGATCAGGACATGGGTCCGGACGATGAGGAGGTGCCGGCCAACATCATGATGATTCCCGACGCCATCCCCATCCACGAGCCCCGTTCACGCGGCGGCAATGGGCCGCTGTACACCGTTTTTGGCGAAACCTACGTCGTCAAGGACGAGTCTCACGGCTATCGCGAGGAGGGCTGGGCGTCGTGGTACGGCAAGAAATTTCATGGCCACCTGACCGCCAACGGTGAGACCTACGACATGTTCGCCATGACCGGTGCGCACAAGACGCTGCCGATTCCCAGCTACGTGCGAGTGACCCACCTCGAAAACGGCAAATCGGTGGTCGTTCGCATCAATGATCGCGGCCCCTTCCACGAGGGCCGCATCATCGACCTTTCGTATGCGGCCGCAGCGCGGCTGGGCATGTTGAAGCACGGTTCGGCGCAGGTCCGGGTCGAAGCGGTGCTGCCTGGCGCCGCGAACATCGCCGTTGCGAACGCCGCCCCGGCGCCCACCCCGACGATACGCGCCTCAATGTCGGCCTCGCCCGACAGTACCCCCACGATTGCCGCCAACGGCGCACCCGCCGGGTACTGGCAGGCCGGCGCCTTCACCTTGGCCGCCAATGCCACGGCGCTGTACGAGACCTTGATGCGCTCGGCGATCCGGCCGGTGTCCATCCACGAACTGATGCGGGGCGATCAGCGCTGGCACCGGGTGGTGATTGGCCCGTTCAGCAGCAAGGCCGAAGGCGAGGCGGCGCGGCAACGCCTGGTGTCCAGCGGGCTCAACCCGCAGTGGGTCGTTACCCACTGAGCGAATGACGCGGCAGCCGGGCTGGCGGTCGGCGATTCGGTTGCGCTACCGCCTGCGTACTGCCCGCACGCCGTCACCGTTGAACTCGGTGGCAAACCCGGCACGTTGCAGCCGCGTCGCCACCTCCTTGCGCACGTCGCGGCCACTGGTGAGCCTGTTGGGCGCGCCGGTGTAGTGGAACAGTCGGCCGCGCGGCCGGATGACCCGCGCCAGTTGCGCGTAGAACACCTGCGAATACAGCTCGCCCGCAATGCCGAAGCGCGGCGGATCGTGCAGCACCGCATCGACCGACGCGTCAGCCAATTGCAGAATGTGCTCGGTCACATCGCCGTGCGTGAGGCGCAGCACGCCCTCGTCCGCCGCGGGCCTCGGCGACCAAGGGTTGAGGCTGCGCAGCCAGATCACATCGGCATTCTTTTCGAACGACAGCACCCGCCGCGCGCCGCCCTGCAGACACCAGGCGGCGAAGTAGCCCAGACCGCCGCAGGTGTCGAGCACGGTCTTGCCGCGCGGCTCGATCAGCCCGACCTTGCGCTGCGCGTCGGCATAGGGCGACACCCGCGCCGTGGGCAGCATCTTGATGCCATCAATCTCGAACGTGGGCGCGCCCCAATCGGTGGGCACCAGCTTGATCAAGCCGTCGCTGAAGCGCGAAACCGGCACGAAACGGCCCTCTGAGGCGTGATAGATCGTCCGGTCCCTGCAGTCGTCCATGTAGGGAAAGGCTACGCCCTGCCAGCGCCAGTCGATCGCCGAGATACTGACCTCGGTCTGGGTCCGATCCAGGTCCAGTGAGCAGATCAGGCGCTCGGCGCCTGCCGCGCGTGCATCCATCAGCGCGAGGTGCACGGGCAGGGTGAGCAGGGGGCTGATCGGGGCGTCCATGGGGCGGTGATGGTACCCGCCCCGGCGGCAGACCATCGATCGCCGCGCGCGGCCGGGTTAGGCTAACGGCACATTCCTGTGCGACCCACCATGGCCGACGTCACGTTCACCCTCGAAGCCGAAACCATCGAGGTCAACCAGTTGCTGAAACTCGTCGGGCTCTGCGACAGCGGGGGCGCCGGCAAAGCGATGGTGGCCGAAGGGCGCGTGCAGGTCGATGGCCAGCCCGAACACCGCAAGACCGCGAAAATCCGCGCCGGTCAGACCGTCACCTGTGACGACATGAGCATTCTCGTCATCGCCAGCGACGCATCGTGAGCGACCCCGCGATCGCCATCCGGCGCTTCATCGGCGCCTATCCTCCCGACACCCAGGCCCAGGTGCAGACCCTGGTTCAGGACAACCGGCTGGCACCCTATCTGGCGCAGAAATATCCGGGCCGTCACGACATCCAAACCGATGCGGCGCTGTACGACTACGTCCAGTCACTCAAGCAGCAGTACCTGAAAACCGCGCCGCCGGTGCACAAGGTTGTCTGGCACGCCAAGCTGGACGTGATGCACAAGGTGCTGGGCCTGCACACCGCCATCTCACGGGTTCAGGGTGCCCGCCTCAAGGCCAAGGCCGAAATCCGCATTGCCGGCCTGTTCAAGGATGCGGCGCCAGAATTTCTCGAAATGGTCGTGGCCCACGAACTCGCCCACCTGCGCGAACGCGCGCACAACAAGGCCTTCTATCAACTCTGCCGCCACATTCAGCCGCATTACCATCAAGTTGAATTTGACCTGCGCCTGCTTCTGCTGAAGCGCAGCCTCGACGAGCGCCCCGCCCCATAGGCGCCGGTCGGCACGGCATCGCCCTTGGTCGCGCCTGCGCGGCGGCGCGACACGCGCGAGACGCCGCAACGACCCGCGGGCACTGAAACGCCGCCCACAAAAAACCCCGCATGGCGGGGCTTTTCGTTTCGAACCGCTCTGGACCGGTTCGACGGTTGGCTGGGAGACTAGGACTCGAACCTAGATAAACAGTGTCAGAGACTGCTGTCCTACCATTAGACGATCTCCCAAACGTGGAGCCGGGGCTCCGCGTAAAAGGATGCGAATGACGTGGCTGCGTACTGCTGCTGCAGCACACGCCATCCGGGTGGCCGTTAGCGCTTGCTGTACTGCGTGGCGCGGCGGGCTTTGTGCAAACCGACTTTCTTACGTTCAACTTCGCGGGCGTCGCGGGTCACATAACCGGCTTCGCGCAGCTGCGGACGCAGGCTTTCGTCGTAGGCCATCAGCGCGCGGGTGAGGCCATGACGGATGGCGCCGGCCTGGCCGGTGGGGCCGCCACCCGCCACGGTGATCTTGATGTCGAAGCGGGTCAGCGCGTCGATCAGCTCAAGCGGCGAGCGCACCATCATGCGCGAGGTTTCGCGGCCGAAATACGCTTCAACGGTCTTGCCGTTGACGGTGATTTCGCCGTTACCCGGCTTGATGAAGACACGGGCGGTGGCGGTCTTGCGACGGCCGGTGCCGTATTTCTGTTCGGCGGAAGCTTTCTTGATAACCATTGTTCGGGGCCTTAAAGCGTGAGGGTCTTGGGCTGCTGGGCGGTATGCGGATGATCCTTTCCGGCATACACCTTCAGCTTGCGGAACTGGGCGAAGCCCAGCGGGCCGCGGGGCAACATGCCCTTGACTGCCTTTTCGATCACGCGCTCGGGGTGCTTGGCCAGCAACTCGCCCAGCGTCTGGGACTTGAGGCCACCCACGTAACCGGTGTACCGGTAGTAGGTCTTGTCGTTGACCTTGTTGCCGGTGGTGCGCACCTTTTCCGCGTTGATGACGACGATGTAATCACCGTTGTCCGCGTTGGGGGTGTATTCCGCCTTGTGCTTGCCGCGAAGTCGCTTGGCCACTTCGCTGGCGAGTCGGCCCAGTGTTTGGCCGTCAGCATCCAGAATGTACCAGTCACGCTGCGCGTTCTGGTTGTTAATAAAGACCGTCTTCATCTTGTCCCCGTGGGGTTATGGTTGTTCAGTTCGCCTCAACGACGAACCTCGAAAAAGGGCGCAGATACTACGGCGCGACGACGCGGGATGCAAGTGCCCGGCTGGCGAAGGGCGCCAGGCCGCACGCCATGCCGGTTCATTCACGGACGGGACGGGGAAGACGGATAAGCTGCTCCCCCGTTCACCGCTTAAGGATCAGCATCATGAAGCACTCGGCGACGCTGTATGCAGCACTGCTGTCCCTGTCCGTCGCACCCGGTGCGGTGTTGGCCGAAAAAGGGCCTCCGGCAGACCGCGGGCACGGCGCATCGCAGCGCGGCGACGCACTGCCGCAGCTGCGCGTGCCGTCTGCCCGGCAGGTACGCCAGTGGGCCATCGAGGACCAACTCACCGGTCGCAAGCCCCTGCCGCCCGGCATCCGCAAGAACCTGGCACGGGGCAAGCCGCTGCCGCCCGGCATCGCCAGGAAAATGGCGCCGCAGCCGCTGCTGAACCGCCTGCCCCGCTATGACGGTCACGACTGGCAGGTGGTTGGCGCCGATCTCGTTCTTTTGAACGTTGCCACTCAGGTTGTCGTTGACGTGCTGATGGGCGTCTTGGAGTAAACCGGCTGCGGCCAGAGGCCTAGCGGCCTGCTTCATCGCGCCCGCTCTGGCGGAACTGGCCGGGTGAGATGCCCATCCATTTGATGAAGGCGCGATGGAAAGCGCTGGATTCGGCGAAGCCCAGACTGTCGGCGACCTCTGGAATGCTGCGCCGGGTCTGCTGCAGTTGGCGAATGGCGACATCACGGCGTGCGCCGTCCTTGATCAGCCGAAACGACGTCCCCTCGGCTTCCAGCCTGCGCCGCAGGGTGGAGGGGCTGAGCCCCAGCTCCTGGGCGGCCGCATCGAAACTCAGCTCGAAGCCGTGTTTGCGGTGCTTCAGCGCATGACGCAGGTAGGTGCTGAGGCTGCGCGGGTTGCGGTATTTCACGATCACGTTGGCCGGAGCGTCGCGCAGAAACTCCCGCAGAGTACGTTCGGTCTGCACCACCGGCGCCCGCAGATCGGTGACGGGAAAACTGAACTGCGTCAGCGCCGCATCGAAGGCGATGTTGCGCGAATAAATGCGCGGATACTCCTCGGCCCAGGCCGGTGCCGGATAGGCAAACTGGGCCTCCAGCAAAGGAATGCGCCGATCGATCAGCCAGCAGATCAGCGCCTGCAGCACGATCACCAGCGTTTCATGCGCGAAGACCTTGACCGGGCAATCATTCGGCAGCAACACCACGGTGGCGCGCCGGGCATCGTGGCGCAGCTCAAGGCGCACATCATCGAGCAGCAGATTCAGCAGCCGGGTGCCGCGCTGCAGGGCCTGCTGCAAGGTGCGGGTGTGCACGCACAGCAATCCCAGCGTGGCCAGACTGCCGAGCTTGAGCCGCCGCCGGTCCTGTCCGAAGAGCTCGTCGTCCAGCGCCAGGGCCGAGGCCCGCCACAGGCGCCCGAACGCCGCCGCACTGACCCGGCCCTGCAGATCGACCAGCAATGACGGCGCAATGCCGGCGTCGGTCAGCAGCCGCTCCGGGTCGCCCCCGCGCGCACTGACGCCGTGCAAGGCCTCGCGCACAAACGCCACCGATACGCTGTCCCTTTCCACTCAACTGCCCGGTAGCAGCGCATGAGCGCCGGGGTGCGGCATTGTAAATTCAATCACCCGTCACAGGCGATTCGGGCATCGGCAAGGCGCTGACCATCGCCTAGACTCCCGGGTTAACCGCCATCGCGCAGACCGCCCGCGCCATGCAGCCGCCCTTTCAGGAGTAATGCCCCATGACCAGCCCCGCCGCCTTCAAGAAGCCCGAGCCCTACAAGGCCAAGCACAAGATTCGCCTGGTCACCGCCACCGCCCTGTTCGACGGCCACGACGCGTCGATCAACATCATGCGCCGCATCCTGCAGGCCTCCGGCGCCGAGGTGGTGCACCTTGGCCACAACCGCTCGGCCGCCGAGATCGTCAACGCCGCCTTGCAGGAAGACGCCCAGGCCATTGCCATCACCTCGTATCAGGGGGGACACACCGAGTTCTTCAAATACATCATTGATCTGCTGCGCGAGAACGGCGGCGAGCACATCAAGGTGTATGGCGGCGGCGGCGGCGTGATCGTGCCGAGCGAGATCAAGGAGCTGATGGAGTACGGCGTCACCCGCATTTACTCGCCTGACGACGGCGCGTCGCTGGGGCTGCAAGGCATGATCGACAACCTTGTGCAGGGCGCCGACTACGACGTGACGGCCGCGGCGCCGAAGCCCGCCAAGGCCCTGGACGCACTGCAGAGCGGCGATCGCCGCGCGTTGGCGCGGGTGATCAGCGCCATCGAAAATGGCGCCTACGACGACGACCTGCGCAAGACGCTGCGCGAGGCCGCCGCGGCCATCACCACGCCGCGCCTGGGCATCACCGGCACCGGCGGCGCCGGCAAATCGTCGCTGACCGACGAACTGGTGCTGCGCCTGCGGCTGGACCAGGACGACAAGCCGCGCATCGCCATCATCTCGATCGACCCGTCGCGCAAGCGCACCGGCGGCGCGCTGCTGGGCGACCGCATCCGCATGAATGCCATCGACACGCCCAATGTCTACATGCGCTCGCTGGCCACGCGCGACACCGGCAGTGAACTGTCGGGCGCGCTGCCCGATGTGATTGCCGCCTGCACGCTCTCGGGCTTCGACCTGATCATCGTCGAGACTTCGGGCATCGGCCAGGGCGATGCGGCCATCGTGCCGTTCGTCGACACCTCGCTGTACGTGATGACGCCGGAATTCGGCGCCGCCTCACAGCTTGAAAAGATCGACATGATCGACTTCGCCGATTTCATCGCCCTCAACAAGTTCGATCGCAAGGGATCCGAAGATGCCCTGCGCGACGTGCGCAAGCAGTACCAGCGCAACCGAGAGCGCTTTGGCGAGGCGCCCGACATGATGCCGGTGTTCGGCACCATGGCGTCGCGCTTCAACGACGACGGGGTGACGGCGCTGTATCAGGCCATCCTCCCGGCGCTGAAAGCGCAGGGCTTCAAGGCCGAAAAGTCGCGGCTCAAACCGGTGAGCGTGCGCAGCTCCACCACCCGACTGGCCGTGGTCCCGCCCGACCGCGTGCGCTATCTGGCCGAAATTGCCGAGACGGTCCGCGGCTACCACAAAGACGTGGAAGCCCAGGTGCAGGTGGCCCGCGAGTGTCAGGCGCTGCGCATCAGCCACGGCCTGCTGGCCAGTGCAGACCCGAACACCGCGGCGGCCATCGAGCCGGTGTTGCAGGCCAAGGAGGGTGACCTGTTGCCGGCACCGCGCAAGCTGCTAGCGCAGTGGCCCGAAGTGGTCAAGCAATACAGCGGCGACACCCATGTGACCAGGGTGCGCGACAAAGAACTGACCACCGTGCTCACCACCGAATCGCTGTCGGGCACCAAGGTGCGCAAGGTCGCCCTGCCCCGCTTCGGGGATGACGGTGAGCTGCTGCGTTTCCTGATGAAGGAAAACCTGCCCGGCTATTTTCCGTTTGCAGCGGGCGTGTTTCCGTTCAAGCGCGAAGGTGAAGACCCCACGCGCATGTTTGCCGGTGAAGGCGACGCATTCCGCACCAACCGCCGCTTCAAGCGCCTGTCGGAGGGCATGCCCGCGCACCGCCTGTCGACGGCCTTTGACTCGGTCACGCTCTATGGCTGGGATCCGGCCGAGCGCCCCGACATTTACGGCAAGGTCGGCAATTCCGGCGTGTCCATCTGCACGCTGGAAGACATGAAGGTGTTGTACGACGGCTTCGACCTCTGTGCCCCGAGCACCTCGGTTTCGATGACCATCAACGGGCCGGCGCCGATGCTGCTGGCCATGTTCATGAACACCGCGATCGACCAGCAGGTCGCGCAGTTCAAGGCCAAGAACCAGCGCGACCCCAGTGCCGAAGAACACGCCAAGATCAGGGCATTTACCTTGTCGACGGTGCGCGGCACGGTGCAGGCCGACATTCTCAAGGAGGACCAGGGTCAGAACACCTGCATCTTCAGCACCGAGTTCGCGCTGAAGATGATGGGCGACATTCAGCAGTATTTCGTCGAACATCAGGTGCGCAATTTCTACTCGGTGTCGATCTCGGGCTACCACATTGCCGAGGCCGGGGCGAACCCGATAAGCCAACTGGCGTTCACGCTCTCGAACGGCTTCACCTATGTCGAAAGCTATCTGGCGCGCGGCATGCACATCGACGACTTCGCGCCCAACCTGAGCTTCTTTTTCAGCAACGGCATGGACCCGGAGTACTCGGTGATCGGCCGCGTTGCGCGGCGCATCTGGGCGGTGGCGATGAAGCACAAGTACGGCGGCAACGAGCGCAGCCAGAAGCTGAAATATCACGTGCAGACCTCAGGCCGTTCGCTGCACGCGCAAGAGATGCAGTTCAACGACATCCGCACCACGCTGCAGGCACTGATCGCGATCAACGACAACTGCAACTCACTGCACACCAACGCTTTCGACGAGGCGATCACCACGCCCACCGAAGAATCGGTGCGTCGTGCCATGGCCATCCAGCTGATCATCAACCGCGAATTCGGCCTCACCAAGAACGAGAACGGCCTGCAGGGCAGCTTCATCATCGATGAGCTGACCGATCTGGTCGAAGAAGCCGTGCTGCGTGAATTCGAGGCCATCGCCAACCGCGGCGGCGTGCTGGGCGCCATGGAAACCGGCTATCAGCGCGGCAAGATCCAGGACGAATCCATGCTCTACGAGCACAAGAAGCACGACGGCTCGCTGCCGCTGATTGGCGTGAACACCTTCCGCAATCCCAAGGGCGACAGTGAGGCGTTCGAGGTGGAACTGGCACGCTCGACCGACGACGAGAAAAAGAGCCAGATCACCCGCCTGCACGCCTTCCAGGCGCGCAATGCCGAGCCGGGTCGGCAGCAGCTGGCCCGCCTGCGCGAGGCGGTAATGAGCGAGCAGAACACCTTCGAAGTGCTGATGGACGCGGTTCGTGTCTGCTCCCTGGGCGACATCACCCACGCACTCTACGAAGTGGGCGGGCGCTACCGCCGCAACATGTAGGCCACGGTCGCCGGGCAACTCCAAGAGGCGCTGAGGGCTGCGGCCCTCAGCGCCGTGTTCGTGAATGACTGATCAATGGGCCGACGGCCATTCCGAGGGCCGGTACCGGCCACCGCGCGGCGCGGCGCGGCGGATACGTCGACCGGGCCGGTTCAGACCCCTGCCTGGCGCAACACCAGCCGCACAATCATCACCAGGCCCACCACCAGCAGAAGGGTCATCACCACGCCGATGACGATGAAATGGGCAGCCTTGCCCTGGGTGAAATCGCGCTGCCGATTCTTCGCGGTCTGCACCCCGAAGAACGACGCCGCCACGCTGCACACGGTGGCCCACAAACTGTTGCTGGCGGGCGATTTCGGCGGCGGTTCCGGTGTCGGTGAGGTGTTCATGCAGTCTCCAGATAGGGGGCATGCCGCGTTGGCGGCGGGTGCATCAATGGCGTGCGTGCGGCGCCTTTGGCGCGCCGGCAACGGTACACGGTGGCGAGGCCGTCGCTCATGTGGCTGCAAAACCTAACAGGCGTCGCTGCTGCTGAAAATCATGATCAGACCCGCTGCAGCGCCAGAGTGTCGGTCCCGGCCCGGAGGCAGGATTGAGCGCGGCCGCATCGCCCAGCACCCGTGCGGCCTGCCGCGCCACGGCGGGCCCGGTGTCCAGCAGGTGGATGTCGGGCCCCACGAGGTCGCGCAGGGCCGGGGCCAGAAACGGGAAATGGGTGCAGCCCAACACCAGCACGTCACATCGCGCCTCGATCAACGGTTGCACGTCGCCGCGCAGCATGGCCATGCACGCCGGGGAGTGCAGATCGCCGGCCTCGACCCGCTCCACCCAGCCACTGCAGGCACGGGTGTGCACCGTGACGCCGCGCGCATGGGCATCGACCAGCGCCTGAAAACGCTCGCCGGCCAGACTGCGGGTGGTGGCCAGCACGCCGACGTGGCCGCTGCGACTCGCCATCACCGCCGGTTTGACGCCGGGCTCCATGCCCACGAAGGGCAACTCGAAACGGGCGCGCAGATGGGCAATCGCGGCAATCGTCGCGGTGTTGCAGGCCACCACAATCAACTTGGCGCCGGCAGCGATCAATTCAGCGCTGATGGCCTCGGCACGCGCGCGAATGGTCGCCACATCGCGCTCGCCGTAGGGGCAATGGGCGGTGTCGGCGTAATAGAGGAAACGTTCGTGCGGCAGTTGCGCCTGCAAGGCCCGCAGCACGCTCAGGCCGCCGACCCCGGAGTCAAAGATGCCAATGGGCGCTGCCGCGTGCAGCCCGGCGGTCATAAACGCATCAATGCGCGGACTTCGCGGGCCACCGCTTCAGGGCGCGCCATGGGCAGCCCGTGGCGCTCGCCGGGAAAGCAGCGCACGCGCATGTGCGGAATCACCAGGCGCAGTTCGCGAATCGGTTCGAATTCGAAATAGTCGTACTCAGAGGCAAGCCACAACAACGGCTTCTTCCAGCCCGACAGGCGATCGCGCGCCTCCCAGCCGATCAGGGCATTCAGCGCCGCCAGATACGGGCCGACGCGGTTGCGGCGCCCGCGGGCAATCACCGGCGCCCGCAGGGCGGCGTCTGCCGGGTCGGGGAACATGCGCATGGCACTCAGCCTGGCCAGCCTGCGCGGCCCCAGAGTGCGCACCATGAAGCGCCGGTACACCACCTCGAAGTGGTCACGCGGTGTTTGCGGCGTGAACGCCGGCATCGAGTTGATGACCGCCAGACGGGCCACGCCCTGCGGGTGGTTCAAGGCCGCCTCGATGGCCACCGCGCCGCCCATGGAATGCCCGACCAGCGCGCCCACCTGATGGACCCCCAGCGCCTGCAGCGCGCCCCACACCGCCTCGGCGTAGTCGACAAGGCCGCCGGGCGCCGCCAGTGGCGGGGCCGACCCGAAACCGGGCAGGTCGACCACCAGCACCCGGAACGTATCGGACAGCAGCGGCACGACGCGGCGCCAGTCTTCGTGGTTGGCGCCCAGGCCGTGAATCAGCACCACGACGGGGCCCTGGCCCTGGTCGATCACCACCATGGTCAGCGCCCGGGGGCGACTGCGCACGCCCCGTCACGGGCGCGCGGCGCGGCAGGCCGGCTCACCTCAAAACCCACCACGGCTGCTCACCGCCACACCGCACTCGCAGTGCGCGTACTGACCGCGCGGATCGCTGAAGCGCGACAGCGGCACGACGATGCGCTCGGCCGGCACCCACAACTGCATCAGACTCTGCGGAATCACCGAGGCCCGCACCAGACCCGAAAGCCCGCCAAAGAACTGTTTGATCAGCAACATGAAGGGGTCGGTTTCTTCGGTCCACTCCACCAGTTCCCAGTCGTCAAGGCCGGCCAGTTCGCCCAGCGCGGCCACCGCGTCGGCCTCGGTGCCGAAGGCGTCGATCAGGCCATGATCCAGCGCCGCTTCGCCGCTCCACACCCGGCCACGCGCCACGGCATCGATGGCGTCGGGGGTCTGCCCCCGCGCCTCGGCCACCTTGTTGATGAAGTCGTCGTAGCCCCGCTGCACTTCGGCCTGAATCACGCGCTTTGCATTGGCGCCCAGTGGCCGGTCCAGCCGGAACGCGCCGGCCAACGACGTGGTGCCCACCCCATCGGTGGTGACGCCGATCTTTTGCAGGCTGTTCTCGAAGGTGGGCAGCAGACCAAAGATGCCGATCGACCCGGTGATGGTTTCCGGCAGGGCGAAAATGTGGTCGGCGTTCATCGAAATCCAGTAGCCGCCACTGGCCGCCACGTTGCCCATTGACACCACCACCGGCTTGCCGGCTGCCTTGAGCTGCGCCACCCCGCGACGGATTTGCTCGGAAGCCCACACGCTGCCGCCGGGCGAGTCGACGCGCAGCAGCACGGCACGCACCTTGTCGTCACGCTGCGCGGCCATCAACAGCTCCTGCACCGAATCCCCCCCCGAGACGCCCACCTCGCTGTAGCCGTCCACAATCTCGCCCTGCACCACCACGCGCGCGATCCAGGCCGGCGTCGGACTCGCCGCCAACGCGGATTGCTGCTGCATCTCGGTCGCGGCCAGGTAGTCGTGAAAGTGAATCTGCCGGAAGCTGCCGTGCTCGGCATCTTCGCCCACGCGTTCTTTCATGCGGCTGCGGAAGGCTTCGAGCGTCTCGACATGCGTGACCAGCGCGGCCTGCAGGGCCACTTCTGCGCCGCGCCCGCCTTGGGCCTCCATGGCTTCGGGCAGGGTCTCGACGAACCGGTGCACGGCGTCGGGTGCCAAATCTCGGCCTTCGGCCACGTTGACGCCGTAACGACCCCAAAGGTCTTGCAGCCAGTCCAGATTGGCCTGCTTGGCCTCGTCCGACATGTTCTGGCGGATGAACGGCTCCACGGCCGACTTGTACTCACCCACGCGAAACACGTTGACGGTGACGCCGAGCTTGTCGGTCAGGCCCTTGAGAAAGTTCGCATAGCGCGACAAGCCCTCTAGCGCCAACATGCCCAGCGGATCCATGACGATCTCGTCGGCATGGCTGGCCGCCAGATACGCCGCCTGGTCGTACCACGCCGAATACGCCACCACCGACTTGCCGGTGGCCCGGAACTGATCGATGGCCTGAATCAGCTCGGCGCTCTGGGCGAGGCCGATCTGCGTCATGTCGTCCAACTTGAGCACGGCAAAATTGATGCGCGGGTCTTCGGCGCCCCGCTCGAAGGCGGTGATGAGGTCGCGCAACGCGGTCTGCGGCGGCGGCGCGCCGGCCAGTTGATCGACCAGCGCCCAGCGCGGGTCGATGTCGATGCGGTCCACCACCGCCCCGGAGGGCGCGACGATCAGGGCAACGTTGTCTTCAACCTTGACGGCAACGCCCGGCCCCCGCCAGATGAACCACAACGTGACCAGAAAAAAACCGAAGCCGATGATGATCGCGGCCTTGTAAAGGGTGGACACCACGGTCCAAAGCCGATCGAACACACGCGAAAACCACGACTTTGAGGCTTGATCGGCATCGGCCATCAGCGCACCTTGCTTGAAAATGGGGGGTCAATCCCCAAGTGTAAGGGGCGGTCGGTATCGGCGCCGCGTCAGCGCCACCCCGGCACGCAACGCAGCGCCCGTTTTGACCTGAACCCCTTCGCGGCCTAGCATCGCCACGCCCTGACTGCACCCACCCCCGCGCCGGGCGCGTTGCGCCCGCGAACACCCACCTTATTCCGGCTTCAAGGAACGCAATGTCCACGCCCACTCATAACCGCCTGATCATCCTTGGCTCGGGGCCGCCCGGCTACACCGCCGCCGTCTACGCCGCCCGTGCCAACCTGCAGCCGGCCCTGATCACCGGCCTTGAACAAGGCGGACAACTGATGACCACCACCGAGGTCGACAACTGGCCCGGCGACGTGGAAGGACTGATGGGCCCCGACCTGATGACGCGCATGCAGCAGCACGCCGAGCGCTTCGACACGCAGCTGATCTACGACCACATTCAATCGGTCGACCTGCAGCAGCGCCCCTTCACGCTGACGGGCGACATGGGCACTTACACCTGCGACGCGCTGATCATCGCCACCGGCGCCTCGGCCAAGTACCTGGGGCTGGCGTCTGAAACCGCGTTTCGCGGCAAGGGCGTGTCGGCCTGCGCCACCTGCGATGGCTTTTTCTACAAAGGGCAGGATGTGGCCGTGATCGGCGGCGGCAACACGGCGGTCGAAGAGGCGTTGTATCTGTCCAACATCGCCAACAAGGTGACCGTGGTCCATCGCCGCGACAAATTCCGCGGCGAGAAAATCCTGCACGACAAGCTGTTCAAGCGCGAGGCCGAAGGCAAGGTCGAGATTGTCTGGAATCATGCGCTCGACGAGGTGCTGGGCGACGACACGGGCGTCACCGGCCTGCGCATCCAGCCCACCGAAGGCGGCGAAGCGCGCGCGCTTGCGGTGAAAGGCGTGTTCATCGCCATCGGCCACGCCCCCAACACCGGCATCTTTGACGGCCAGCTCGACATGAGCGGCGGGTACATCAAGGTGCAGTCGGGCAGCAGCGGCAATGCCACCGCGACGAGCGTGCCCGGCGTGTTCGCAGCCGGTGACGTGATGGACCACGTCTATCGCCAGGCCATCACCAGCGCCGGCACCGGCTGCCAGGCGGCGCTGGACGCCGAACGCTATCTCGACAAGCTTGCCGACGACGGCCAGTGATTCTGAAGGCCGGCCTCGCCACAAGGCCGGGCCGCCGCGCTGCCGTTTCCTGACGAGACCTGCCGAATGAAGCTTTTTTGCAACGCCACTTCCCCGTTCGCCCGCAAGGTGCGTGTCGCCATGCACGAGATGGGCCTTTCAGATCGGGTCGAAGAGGTCCTCACCGACCCGTTCGCGGCCTCGCCGCCGCCCGAACTGCTGGCGGCCAACCCGCTGTCGCGCATCCCGACCTTGATCACCGACGAAGGTTTGGCCCTGCCCGACTCCAAGCTGATTCTTGAATGGCTGCAGGCCACCCAGAGCAACCGGCTGCCAGTGGAATCTGCCCGCTGGGCCGCGGCGCGCCGGGCGACGATTGCCGAGGGCGTCATCGAAGCCGCGGTTGCCAGCGTGCTCGAAAAGCGGCGTCCCGAAAGCATCATCATGCCGGCCGCGCTCGATCGTCAGGCCGATGCCATTGAGCGTGCGCTCGACATGCTGGCGCTCGAATCCAACGCGCTGGGCGACCCCGCTGCGGTGCCCAGCGTTGCCAACCTCACCACAGGCATCGCGCTGGCCTATCTTGACCTGCGCCTGCCGTACCTCAACTGGCGTCAACGCGCACCGTCGCTCATCGAGTGGTTCGATGCCTTCGCCGCCCGACCCTCGATGCTGGCGACCGAACCGCCCGCCGCCAAGTAAACCGCCAGGCACGCCACCATGTCCGACGTAAGACCCCTGATGCACGCGATCCAGAATCGCGATACCGAAGCCGCACGCGCCGCGCTGGCGCGTGACGCGTCACAGGCCACCGACCCGTTGCCCGGGGGGCTGAGCCCGTTGATGTTCGCGCTGTACAACGGCGCACAGGAAATTGCCGAACTGCTGCGCGCCTATCGGCCGCTGAGCCTGCACGAAGCGGTGGCGCTCGACGACACCCCGGCCGTTGCCCGGCATGTGCTCGACGCGCCGGACGCCATTCGCCGCCACAGTGTTGACGGCTGGACGCCCCTGCACCTCGCCGCCTTCTTCGGCCAGCGTGATGCGCTGCTGGTGCTGATCGGGCTGGGCGCGCCCATCGATTCGATCAGTGAAAACCCGATGCAGAACACCCCCATGCACGCCGCCATCGCCGGCCCGGCGGGCGAGCAGATGGCCCCCTTGCTGATCGGCTTTGGCGCCGATGTGCACCATGTGGGCGGCAGCGGCATCACCGCGCTGCACCTGGCCGCCACCCGCGGCTTCAACGGCCTGACGCGACTGCTGATGGCCCGTGGCGTGGACCGCAGCCTCAAGACTGAAGACGACAAGACCGCCGCCGACCTGGCGCGCGAACGCGGCCATCTCGACGTTGCGCACCTGCTGGACAACGGCCTGCAATAGTTCGCGCTGCAATGCGCGCGCCCTGCACCTGCACGGCGCGCCACCGGCCTGGTCGCGGTCCGGGTCCCTGCCCACGCATCCCACGCATCCCCTGCACGATCGCCGGCATCTGCGCTGACCTCATTTCGTAACCGCCGGCGCTCACGCTTTGCATCGGACAAGGCCGGGGACTGCAGCAGTGCGGCCCTCACCATAGAATCGGGGTGCGCCATCGGCTGCGCACGCGACGGGTCTGCCGCAACAAGGGACCCCGCGTTCGCTGCGCCGATGCGCGCCCCCACTGCGCATCCAGGACGAGAACCCATGACCCACAAGCCCGCAACCATCATCTACACCCTGACCGACGAGGCCCCGCTGCTTGCCACGAGCGCGTTCCTGCCCATCGTGAAGGCGTTTACCGCGCCGGCGGGCATCACCGTGACCACCAGCGACATTTCGGTGGCGGCGCGCATTCTGGGCGAGTTCCCCGAATATCTGACCGATGAACAGCGGGTGCCCGACAACCTGGCCGAGCTGGGCAAACTGACCCTCAAGCCCGACACCAACATCATCAAGCTGCCCAATATCAGCGCCTCGGTGCACCAGCTGATCAGTGCCATCAAGGAGTTGCAGTCCAAGGGCTACAAGGTGCCGGACTTCCCCGAAGATCCGAAAAGCGACGAAGACAAGGCCATTCGTGCCCGCTATTCCAAGTGCCTGGGCAGCGCGGTGAACCCGGTGCTGCGCGAAGGCAACTCCGATCGCCGTGCGCCGAAAAGCGTCAAGGAGTACGTGCGCAAACACCCGCACAGCATGGGCGAATGGAGCATGGCCTCACGCACCCACGTGGCCCACATGCGCCACGGCGATTTCTATCACAGCGAAAAATCCATGACCCTGGACCGCGCCCGTGACGTGAAGATGGAGCTGGTCACCAAAAGCGGCAAGACGATCGTGCTCAAGCCCAAAGTGTCATTGCTCGATGGTGAAATCATCGACAGCATGTTCATGAGCAAAAAGGCGCTGTGCGCGTTCTATGAAGAACAGATGGAAGACGCGCGCAAGACCGGCGTCATGTTCTCGCTGCACGTCAAGGCCACGATGATGAAGGTCAGCCATCCCATAGTCTTCGGCCATGCGGTGCGGGTCTTTTACAAGGAAGCGTTCGAGAAGCACGGCAAGCTCTTTGAAGAACTGGGCGTCAACGTCAACAACGGCCTGGTCGACCTGTACCAAAAGAGCAAGCAACTGCCCAACTCGCTGCACGAAGAAATCGTGCGCGACCTGCACGCCTGCCACGAACACCGCCCCGAGCTGGCCATGGTGGATTCGGCCAAGGGCATTTCCAACCTGCACGCGCCGAACGACATCATCGTTGACGCCTCGATGCCGGCCATGATTCGCATCGGCGGCAAGATGTGGGGCGCCGACGGCCGCCCCAAAGACACCAAGGCGGTCATTCCTGAAAGCACGTTCGCGCGCATCTATCAGGAGATCATCAATTTCTGCAAAACCAACGGCAACTTCGACCCGGTCACCATGGGCACCGTGCCCAACGTCGGGCTGATGGCGCAGCAGGCCGAAGAATATGGCTCGCACGACAAGACCTTCGAGATTGCCGAAGACGGCGACGCCAACATCGTCGACCTTGAAACCGGCGAGATTCTGCTGACCCAGAAAGTGGAGGCCGGCGACATCTGGCGCATGTGCCAGGTCAAGGACGCGCCCATCCGCGATTGGGTGAAACTGGCCGTGAGCCGCGCCCGAAACTCCGGCATGCCGGCCGTGTTCTGGCTCGATGAGTACCGCCCGCACGAAGCGGAGCTGATCAAGAAGGTCGAAACCTATCTCAAGGACCACGACACCGACGGGCTCGACATTCAGATCATGTCGCAGGTGCGGGCCATGCGGTACACGCTGGAGCGCGTCATGCGCGGCATGGACACCATCTCGGTGACCGGCAACATCCTGCGTGACTACCTCACCGACCTGTTCCCCATCATGGAGCTGGGCACCAGCGCCAAGATGCTGTCCATCGTGCCGTTGATGGCCGGCGGCGGCATGTACGAAACCGGCGCCGGCGGCTCGGCGCCCAAGCACGTCAAACAACTGCTGGAGGAAAATCACCTGCGCTGGGACTCACTGGGCGAGTTTCTGGCGCTGGCCGTCAGCCTCGAAGACCTGGGCCTGAAAGCCGACAACAAAGCGGCAGTGATTCTGGCCAAGACCCTGGATGCCGCCACCGGCAAGCTGCTGGACAACGACAAAAACCCCTCACGCAAGGTCGGCGAGCTCGACAACCGCGGCAGCCAGTTCTACCTCGCGCTGTACTGGGCGCAGGCGCTCGCCGAGCAGACCGAAGACCTGCACCTGCAGGCGCATTTCAAGCCGCTGGCCAAGACCCTGGCCGAGAACGAAGACACCATCCTCAAGGAGCTGGCCGAGGTTCAGGGCAAGCCGGTCGACATTGGCGGCTATTACCTGCCCGACCCTGAACAAATGGCGGCGGCCATGCGGCCCAGCACAACGTTCAATCAGGCGCTGGCAGCACCATAGTCCGCGCGCGCCAGCCCGCGCACAGGGCCTGCCCCGTCCGGACTGCCGGGCGGGGTTTCCGCGTCGTTCCAGACGCGGGCGATCCGCCATCGGGTTGTGCGGGTGAGGTCCGACCAGGCTTCAGGTCAAGGCTTCGATCGCGCCGCGATCGACCCGCTCCAGAATCTCTTCCAGCGTTCGGCTGATCTGGGTGCAGATGCGGATCATCTCGATGCGCGGCCAGGTCTGGCGCTCGCCGACCCGCATCAATTCGTCGATCTCATCGTTGGTGTACGGCGACAACAGCCGCAGGGGTGAAAACACCCGGCGGCGCGGCGCGATGCTGATGTCGCCCACGTAGTCCTGCGAGAGCAGGTCGTGCGCCACCTTGTTGACCACCCCCAGCGATGAGGTCGGCAGGTACTTGCCCAGATAAACATCGGCCGTCTTCAAGGCGCTGCGCGCTGCCGACTTGGCAGAGCGCGCCAGAGGCTGCAGGCCCGTGCCCTGCAGCTTGTGATCGCGAAAGGTCGGCAGCAGAAACGGGTTGATCATGCTGACGATGTAGTGATTGGTGCCGTACAGACGCGCCAACTGCTTGGCCGGCAGGTCGGCCGCGAACACCCCATCGATCCAGCGTGAGCGCAGGTAGGGCACCGTTCTGCCCTGGGCATCGCGGGCCATAAGTTGCACCGGCTCGAACAGCCCGGGGACCGAGCAGGACGCCTGCACGGCTGAACGGATCAGCACGTGCGGCGCAGTCAAGGCATTCAGCAGGCGCGGGCTGTGATGGCGCTCGCAAGGGCTGACCGAAATGCTGATATGGCGACCACTGCGCTCGAAGGCCTCGCGAAACGTCAGGTCGGGGATCAGCCGCTCAAAGGTCGCATCAAACGCATCCGCGTCAAAAACGCGCCGAAGGCCGGTGCTGCGTTCAAACCAGTTGGGCGCCCATTCATCCCCGACTCGAAGATTGCCAGCGGCAAAGAGGGCGTCAAGTTCGGCTTCGGTATGGGTGCCCAGAAGGGCCACGGTGATGGCGCCCGCACTGGAGCCCGACAGCACGTTCGGCAGCAATCGCTGCTCCAGCAAGGCCTTGGCGACCCCGAAGTGGAAATAGACCAAAGCCCCGCCGGCGCTGAACATCAGGGCCGAGCGGCCGTAACAGTGGCTGGCGCGGCGGAACAGATCCAGCTTCGCAGCGTCCGACATCTCGCGCCTGGGCAGACGCTCGATGTGGCGAAGTGCCTCAGCCACGCAATCGACATAGTCCTCGATCAGCTGCTTGGTGCCAAACCGGGCCTTGCTGTAAAGAATCGGCTTGCCCATGCCGCCCAGATTGCCGTGCACGCCCTCTTCGATGGCGAACACCAGACCCTGGTTGTCACCCTTGGCACGCAGGGCGCGAAGGTGGTCCACCCGCTCACGCAAGTTGGCGTAGTCGTACAAGGCACTGATGTCGCGTTGTCGCCAGCGCTCACGCCCGCTGAGGCGATCCAGAGCCTTGGCCGCTTCGGCCCAGGAGGCGTAATCCGTCGCGTCATGCAGGCGCCGCCGCAGCAGCCTGGGGGCGACATGGGTGCGGGTGCCGGGCGTGCTCACCACGGGGTGATCCGTGGCGGCCGGCGCAACGTTCAAGGGTTGGTTCATCAATAGACCGCGTGGCGTAAGGGCTGCAGCAGCAGACGCCATAGGTTAGCGGCATTTACCCCGGGGCGATCAAGCCTCCACCGCCGGGTCACGACATGCCGGGCAAAGTGCAGCGCCCCGCGTGGACCGACGCCATTTTGTGGTTCCTGAGCAGCGTCCCTATCATCCCCGTCCTCGCCAACGGCCGATGGAGGCCTGCATGCACGCACTCAAGTGGATCCTGGGTCTGGTTTTGATCTTTGTCGCGATGGCGCTGTTTTTCACCTTGCGCACCCCGACGCATCTCTACGCCATCAGCGGCAAGTTCACCGACTGCCCGGCGCGTCCCAGTTGCGTGTCATCCATCGCCACCGACGAACCCCATGCCATCGCGCCCTTGCGCGTCGCGGGCGACCCGGACACCGCCCTCACCCTGTTGGCCCAGCATGTCAGCGGCCTGCCCGGCGCGCGCATCGAGCACATCAAACCCGGCTATGTGCACGCAGTCTTCGTCTCGCCCACGATGCGGTTTCATGACGATCTGGAATTACTGGCCGGAGACGACCCAGTGATTCACGTCCGCTCGATTTCCCGTTTTGGCTACCGAGACTTCGGGGTCAACCGAGATCGTGTCGAAGCGCTGAGGGCCTGGCTCGAAGCCGAACAGAATCGGCCGACTGCAGACCCGCCTGAAGGCTGAATCGTCTGAACAGGAAAATGGTGGTGATGGGCGGAATCGAACCGCCGACCTAGGGGTTATGAATCCCTCGCTCTAACCGACTGAGCTACATCACCACGTGGAGGCCGCGAACAAGCCGGCGATTATAGCGAAAGCTTCTGCGGGCGGAAACGCTCGGGCGCGGGTTTGGCGAAATTGGGCGGGTGCGTCAGATCCAGCGCCGGGCCTCGCCCTGGCCTTCGATGTTGTCCACGCAACGGCCGCACAGCGTGGCGTGCGCTGCGTGAGACCCCACGTCTTGGCGGTAATGCCAGCAGCGCTCGCACTTGGCGTGGGGGCTGGCGACGGCGTTGACGATCAGTTTTTCGCCGTTGTCCAGGGTGAAGCAGGTGCCTTCGGTGTGGTCGGTCACCTGGGCGGCCGAGGTCATGAACCAGAATCGAAGTTCGTCACCTGGCTGGCGCAGCGCCGCCAGCAGTGCTGCGTCGCCCGACAGGGTCAGGTCTGCCGACAGGGCGCTGCCCACCTGGCCGGCGGCACGCAGGTCTTCCAGCACTTTCTTGACGGCCTCGCGCGCCAGACTCAGCCGCGCCCAGTCGAGCTGGGCGCCGTTCACGCTGGGGAGCGAATGCCAGCGCTGGCCGAACACGGTCGCGCTGCGGTCACCCGGCATCAGCTGCCAGATCTCGTCGGCGGTGAACGAGGTGATGGGTGCGATCCAGCGGACCAGCGCTTCGGCAATGTGGAACAGCGCCGTCTGCGCCGAGCGGCGCGCCAGACTGCTGCGCGGCGTGGTGTAGAGCCGGTCTTTGAGCAGGTCCAGGTACAGGCCGCCCAGATCATTGACGCAGTAATTGTGCAGCGCGTGATACACGCGGTGGAATTCGCGCGCGGCGTAAGCCGCCTGCAACTCGGTCTGAAGTGCAGCGGCCTGGGCAATGGCCCAGGCATCGACAGCCACCAACTCGTCGGCCGGGACGGCGTGGGTGTCCGGATCAAACTGGTCGAGCGCGCCCAACAGGTAGCGGGCGGTGTTGCGAATGCGCCGATAGGCGTCGGCGATGCGCTTGAGCAGGTTGTCCGAGATGGCGATCTCGCCGGAGTAATCACTGCTGGCCACCCACAGGCGCAGCACGTCGGCGCCCAGGGTCGAGGTGACCTTCTGCGGCGCCACCACGTTGCCGAGGCTTTTCGACATCTTGCGGCCCTGCTCGTCCACGGTGAAGCCGTGGGTCAGCACGCTTTTGTAGGGCGCGCGGCCGTGCATGGCGGTGGAGGTCAGCAGCGACGACTGAAACCAGCCTCGGTGCTGGTCCGATCCCTCAAGATAGATGTCGGCCTGCTCAGGGCGAGGGATGCCCAGCGCCTTGAAGCTGGCCTGGTGCACGACGCCGGAATCGAACCACACATCCAGCGTATCGGTGCCTTTCTCGTACGCATCGCTCACGCCCCAATCTTCGTTGCTGGAGCCGAACCACACCTCCAGCCCCCCCTGATCGACGGCATTGGCCACCCGGTGCAGTAGCGCCGGGGTGTCGGGGTGCAGGGTTTGCGTCTCGCGATGCACGAACACCGCCAGCGGCACGCCCCAATAGCGCTGGCGCGAGATGCACCAGTCGGGCCGGCCCGCCACCATTTTGGCGATGCGCGCTTCACCCCAGGCGGGAATCCACCGGGTTGCGGCCACGGCCTTTTGCGCCTGTTCACGCAGCCCGGCGCCGTCCATGGCGATGAACCACTGCGGCGTGGCACGCTGAATCAGCGGCGTCTTGTGGCGCCAGCAATGGGGATAGCTGTGATGCAACGACCCCAAATGCAACAGGGCGCCGCGCTCGCGCAGGCCGTCGATCACCGGCGCATCGGCCTTGCGGACGTGCACGCCTTCCACCAGCGGTGTGCCGTTGATGAACACCCCGTTGGAGGCCACTGGATTGGCCACCGGCAAGCCTTCGCGCTGGCCTACGGCGTAGTCATCGGCGCCATGCGCGGGCGCGGTGTGGACCAGGCCGGTGCCGGCATCGAGGGTCACGTGCTCGCCGGTCAGCACCGGAACAACCCGCTCGGCAAACGGATGCTGCGCCGCGCTGCCCGCCAACCGGCTGCCGGCGACCGTGGCCAGCACCTCGGCGGTCTCGCCCACCCGCGCGGCCACTGCGTCGACCAGCCCGGCGGCCAGCACCAGCCGCCGCGACCCCAACTGCACCAGTGCGTAGTCCAGCGCCGGGTGCACGCAGATCGCCTGGTTCGCCGGCAGGGTCCAGGGCGTGGTGGTCCAGATCACGAAGGCGGCACCACTGGCATCGGCGACGCCAAAGCGCCGCGCCAGATCGGCGGGGTCGGCGGCGGCAAAGCACACGTCGATGGCCTGCGAGGTCTTGTCCTGATACTCCACCTCGGCCTCGGCCAGCGACGAGCCGCAGTCCAGGCACCAGTGCACCGGCTTGAAGCCGCGCGCCAGGTGGCCGTTCTCCACAATCAGCGCCAGTGAACGAATCTGCTCGGCCTCGAAGGCCGGCAGCATGGTCAGGTAGGGCTGGTCCCAGTCGGCGAGCACGCCCAGCCGTTCAAAGTCGGCGCGCTGGCGCTGCACCTGTTCTTCGGCATATTCGCGGCATTTGGCGCGAAATTCGGCGGCGTTGAGCTTGTCGCCGACCTTGCCGAACTTCTTTTCCACCTGCAGTTCAATGGGCAGGCCGTGGCAGTCCCAGCCGGGGATGAACGCGGCCCGGTGGCCGTCGAGCCGGGCGGCCTTGACCACCATGTCCTTCAGCACCTTGTTGACAGCATGGCCGATGTGGATGTCGCCGTTGGCATACGGCGGGCCATCGACAAACCAGAACGGACGCGCGGCGTCTCCGGCGTTCAGCGCCTGGGCGTAAATCTCTTCGGCCTGCCAGCGCGCCAGCCAGTCCGGCTCCCGCTTGGCCAGATTGGCCTGCATGGGAAAAACCGTGTTCGGAAGATTGAGCGTGGATTTGTAGTCGATGGTCACGTACGGCTCGATTGGGCGTGCGGCAAACCGCTAAGGATAGGAGAAGTGCTGTCGCGCTGCCTCGCGATCCACCCGCATCTGCGCCTTGAGAGCGTCCAGCGAGTCAAAGCGCGACTCATCGCGCAGGGCCTTCACAAAGGTCACGTTCACCTCGGCGCCGTACAGATTTCCGGGGTCGGCGAGGCAGTGCACCTCCAGCAAGGCGGGCGTGCCGCCCAGGGTCGGACGAACGCCGTAATTGGCCACGCCCGGCAGGGTCTGGCGGCCGCGCTGCAGTTCAACGCAGTACACGCCGTGGCGCAGCGCCAGCGGGCGGTGAATCGGCAGGTTTGCGGTGGGCATGTCGAGCGTCCGGCCCAGTCGCAGGCCGTGCCGCACCCGGCCAAGCACCTGATAGGGTCGCCCCAGCAGTCGCGCCACGGTGGCCAGATCGGCCGCCGCCAGGGCCTTTCGCACCGCAGTGGAGCTGACCCGCATCTCGTCCGCCGCCACGGTGCCCAGCGCATGGGTGCTGAAACCCAGCTTTTCGCCCATGGCCGTGAGCAGCGAGAAATCGCCACCGCGCGCCTTGCCGAAGTGAAAATCGTCCCCCACCACCACCGCCCTGGCGCCCAGGTCGCGCACCAGCAATTCGGTCACGAACGCTGCGGGCGCGGTGGCGGCGAATTCGGGGTGAAAGCGTTGCACCAGCACCTGATCGACGCCATAACGCGCCAGATCGCGAAGCTTGGTGCGCAAGGTGGTGACGCGCAGCGGGGCGGATTGTGGGGCGAAGACCTCCAGCGGCGTGGGCTCGAAGGTCAGCAGGGTCACCGGCAGGTGCAGGGCATCGGCCTGCCGCCGCGCGGCGGCGATCAACGCCTGATGCCCCCGGTGTACGCCATCGAAGTTGCCAATCGTCACCACACAGGGACGGTTCAGCGCAGCGGCATTGCATTGGCCACGAACAAGTTTCATCAGCTTCGGCGGTGCAGGTGGTGCGGGCGCAGGCCCGTCAGGAACAGCATTGCACCATAGCTCAGGCCCGCAGCGGCCAGCACCCACAGCAGCCGCAGCACGCGGTCGAGCAGCGGCAGGTCCAGCCACAGTTGCAGCGGACCTTGCAGCACGACCACCACCGTCACCATGGCCAGGTTGGCCAGCAGCAGGCGCAGGCCAAACGTCTTCCACGGCGCGGCAACCGGCACATAAACGCCGTCACGCCGCAGGCGCCCGAACAGCAGCAGCGCATTGATCCACGCCGAGGTCGAGGTGGCCGCAGCCAGAACCGCGTGCGGCGCGCCGAACTCGAAATGCACGGCCACCAGCACGCCCGTGACCGACAGGGCCATGCCACTGAGCAACGCGGTGATCGCGTAGCGCACCGGAATGCGCGTCTCTTGCCGGGCGTAAAAGCCCGGCACCAGAATCTTCACCAGCGAAAACCCCATGAAGCCGAAGGCATAGGCCATCAGCGCCGCAGCGGTCATGTGCACGTCGGTGGCGGTGAAGGCCCGGTACTGGAACAGGGTCACCACCAAAGGCCCGGCCAGCACGAACAGGCCCAGCGCTGCCGGCAAGCCCACCAGCAACAGCAGCTTCAGCGCCCAATCCAGGGTGTCGGAAAACGCGGTGTCGGACTGGCTGGCGAACTGCGCCGAGAGCGTCGGCAGAATCACCGTGCCGATGGCAATGCTGAACAAGCCCAGCGGAAACTCCATCAACCGATCGGCGAAATACAGCCAACTGACGCTGCCGGTGACCAGAAAGCTGGCAATGATGGTGTCGAGCAGCAGGCTCACCTGGGCCACCGACGAGCCGATCATGATCGGCACCATCAATTTCATGATGCGCTGCACCCGGGCATCGCCCCAGCCCCAGCGCGGCCGCGGCGTCAGGTTCAGCCGCCGCAGGCTGGGCAGTTGCGCGGCCAGCTGCAGAATGCCCGCAGCGAACACCGCGTAGGCCAGCACCTGCACCGAATCGTTGTCGATGAAGGCGGCCGCGATGAGGCAGATGTTGAGAATCACCGGCGTGATGGCCGGCACCGCAAACTGGCCGTAGCTGTTGAGCACCCCGCCGGCCATGGCGGTGAGCGAGATGAACATCAGATACGGAAACGTCCAGCGCAGCATGTCGGCGCCCAGCGCGAACTGCGCCGGATCATCGGCGAACCCCGGGGCGAACAGGCCCATCAGCAACGGGCTGGCCAGGCAGCCCACCAGGGTGATGGCGCCCAGCACCCCGCCCAGGGTGCCGCTGACCCGGGAGAGCAGATCGCTCACATCTTCGTGCGTGCCCCGGGTGCGGGTTTCGGTGAACACCGGAACGAACGACTGCGCAAACGCCCCCTCGGCAAACATGCGGCGCCCGAAGTTGGGAATTTTCAGCGCCACCAGAAAGGCGTCCATGCCCGCCCCTGCGCCGAAGGCGGCGGCGAACAGGATGTCGCGCACAAAGCCGAGCACGCGCGAGATCAGCGTCATTCCGCCGACCACTGCTGACGACTTCATTAAAGAGGTGCTCATCCAGCGCGCGATTGTAGCGGTCCGGGCGCGCGCGACAGAGCCCGCGCCTGCGCCACAAGCTGGGGCGCAACACCCAGCGGGCCCGGCGGGCCCGGCGGGGGCCGTTGCAGGCCCCGGCCAGGCCCACCCGGGCGCGCACAAGGCGCGGCCGGCGCCGGGCGGATCAGCCGATCAGCCGGCCGCGATCACCCTCACTGCTTGCGGAACAGAAAAATGCCCCAAGCGAGATGCCCCTGCCGACCGCCGTTCACCCAGTGCGCCAGCCCGGCTTTCATGCGGCTGATGTAATCGTCACTGACCCGGCCTTGCAGCTCCGGCGTGAGGCGGATCAGCTCCTCGCGCACCCGGCCGTAATGGCGGGTGAGCTGAGGGCTGTGGTCTTCAAAGCCCTGGTCGGTCAGCCCCAGCGACGCGGCGGTGCGCAGGTAGAAGCCGGGCGTGCCCAGGCTTTGCAGATGAATGCGCGCGAGGATGGGGTCGAGCACGCCGTCGGGGCAGTCGTCGGCCGCCATCGGGTCGGTCATCACGAACTCGCCGCCCGGTTTGAGCACCCGGGCAACCTCCGCCAGCACCTGCGCGCGCTTGCCGCTGTGCAGAATGGCGTCCTGAGACCACACGACATCGAAATGGTTGTCGGGATAGGCCAGCGATTCAAAGCTGGCATCGACCACGTCGATCAGGTGATCGAGCCCCTGTTCGACATTCATCGCCCGGTTGCGCTGGTTCTCCACCTCACTGAGATTCAGCGCGACGCAGTGGCAGCCCACCGTCTTGGCAAGATGCCGCATCGACCCGCCGTAGCCCGCGCCGATGTCCAGCACACGGGCATCGGCGTTCAGTTGGGTCAGGCGCTGCACCATGCGGGTGACGGTGCGGTGGCTGGCCGGCGCGATGGCTTCGTCGTCGTGCGCGTAAAGCCCCACGTGAATGTCTTCGCCGCCCCAGACGTGAAAGTAAAAATGATCGGCGTCATCGCTGTTGTAGTAGTCGCGGGCGATGTCGACCGCAGCCTGATCGGTCGTGCTCATACGTGGCCCTTCGCAAGATCGGCAGCGGTGGCTTCTTCATCCGTCTCGTAGTGCTTGTGCGCGACGTGGATGTAGAAATCGGGCTGCGATTCGGGATGCGTTTCCTGAAAATCGCCGTAGGTCTCGATCCGCTGGAAGCCCACCTCGGTCATCAGCCGCCGGGTGTAGTCCTTGCGCAGCGGAAACATGTTGAGGTGATATTGCGAGCCATCCGGGAAGCTGTAACGGAACCGGGCCAGTCCCTCATCCATGTGCTCGGGCTCGGCACTGACACGGTCGCCGCAGTAGTAATACTTGTGCTTCGAGGAGAAGCCTTCGTCGAGAATCTGGTCGTAGTTGCGCTGGTCGAGTATCAGAATGCCGTCGTGGCGCAGCGCGGCGTAGAACTCGGCGAGCGCCTTGCGGCGGTCACGCTCGGAAAACAGGTGGGTGAACGAATTGCCGAGGCAGATCACGGCATCGTATTTGCCGTTGATGTCACGGTTGAGCCAGCGCCAGTCGGCCTGCGCGGTGCGCAGAATCAGCCCGTAGCGGCGGCCGTTGCTGAACGCCATCGACAGCATTTCGGGGCTGCCGTCGGCGCTGATCACTTCAAAGCCTTCGCGCGCCAGACGCACCGAATGAAAGCCGGTGCCGGTGGCCACATCGAGCACGGTGCGCTTGCCGTACTGTTTCAGCAGATCGATGAAGAAACGCCCTTCGGACTCGGCGCGACTTTCCCAGTCGATCAGCTCGTCCCACTTCTCGACGAAAGAAGTGACGTATTCCTCTTGATAATGTTGCGAATCGCGCATGGCGATCGGGTTGGATCCAAACCTCTGCGGGCCTTGGACAGTCATGTTGTCTCCCTGTATGAACGTGGATGACAACGAAACGCAGCGGGCCGTGGCAATACGGGGTGGTACACCACAGAGCAAACACGCTTCGCCGTCTGGAGGGGCTCCGACCGGCGGTCGGACGCTCCAACGGGTGGGTGGTAGCTTTGTCAGCCGGTGGCACCCTACCGGCATTCCCGCCTAAAACCAAGGCTGCCGCCTGTCACGGAGGGGCCCATCGGGGCCCGAAAGATGCCGGGCCCAAGACCTGAAACGCCGCGCCAACCGACGCGCCCCCGAGGGCGCCTTGCTCAGGTCGGTGGGGGCGGTTCCGGCGCCACAGTGGGCTCGGCCTGAGCGGCAGCGGCGTCTTCCCACATGGCTTCCAGCGCCACCGCCGAGGTCCGCAGCATGGGCATGAAGGTCGCCGCTTCGCCGACCGGCGCCTGGCGTGACTCCACCCTCAATCGCGCATGCAGCAGCACCGCCAGCAGCGCCCAGCACAGGGCAAAGTAGATGAACAGGGCGCTCGGGCCCAGCAGGTTCATCAGCAGCCCGGCCAGGGTTGGCCCCAGCGCGGCGCCCACGCCATGCAGCAGCAACATGACGCTGGCGCCTTCAAGCAGGTCTTCGGCGGGCAGCCGGTCTGCCAGATGGGCAATGGCAAGCGGATAGGCCGAAAACGCCAGCACGCCGTAGCAGAACACCAGCGGCGACAGGCTCCAGGGCAGCCACTGGCTCAGGGTCGCCAGGGCCAGCGAGACGCCCAGGGCAACAATTGCGAGCAGCCGCATCACCCGGCGCCGATCCCGGCCATCGGAATACCGGCCGATGGGCCACTGCCCCGCCGCACCGCCCAGAATGGCCGTACTCATCAAAATGGCAATGCCCAGGGCGCTGGCGCCGCTGAGTTGCGCCTGAGCGGGCAACAGCCCCCACAGCGCACCCATGGCCAGGCCCGACACGGCGGCCGTGATGGCCGCCGAGGGCGCGGCGCGCGACATCACGCCCAGTCGCAGCCGCGTCGACAGCGGTGGCGCCGGCTGGTTGAGGCGGGTCATGGCCACCGGAATCAGCGACAGGTTGATCAGCAACGTGATCACCCCGAACAGCACAAAGGCATCGCTGGGGGCCAGCACCATCAGGAACTGACCGGCGGCCAGCGCCAGCAGGTTGACCACCATGTAGGCGGCGAAGAAGCGTCCGCGCTCACTGCCGGTCGCCTCGGCGGCCAGCCAGCTTTCGGTCACCGCATAAAGCCCGACCAGACTGGCGCCGGTGAGCACCCGCAGCAGCGCCCAGGCCCAGGCCGCATCGGTCAGGGCGTGGCCAATCACCGTGCACGACGCCAGCGCGGCAAACACTGCGAAGGCGCGAATGTGCCCGGTGCGGCGAATCAGAAAAGAGGTGGCGAAGGTGCCGCAGCCGTAGCCGATGAAATAAGCCGACATGACCCCGCCGATCACCAGCGGTGCCCAGCCCATGGCGGCCGCCTGTACGGCCAGGAAGGTGTTCAGCAGGCCCACCCCCAGCAGCAGCAGGGCGACGCTGCCGAGCAAGGGGGCCATGTGTGACGCAGAACGCGGTGAGGTAGGCGACATGCCCAAGGGTAACAACGCAAGGCGACGCATCCAAGACGCGGTGACATGAAGTAAGGACGATGAACCGCACCGCCTGCACGACGGGCGCGTAACCTGATTCACCCCACTTCAAGAGCCCCATCACCCCTCATGACCGGCAACCCCGACACGCTCGCCGCCGTCAAGCACTACTACGGCGAAGTGCTGCAATCTTCCAGCGACCTGCAGACCTCGGCCTGCTGCCTGGCCGACGCCATGCCCGCCCACCTGATCCCCTTGCTCAAGGACATTCACCCCGAGATCAAGGACCGCTTCTACGGTTGCGGCTCGCCGATACCGCCCGCCATCGAGGGGGCGACGGTGCTTGATCTGGGCTGCGGCACCGGGCGCGATGTGTACCTGCTGTCACGCCTGGTGGGTCCGACCGGCCGGGTCATCGGGCTCGACATGACCGAGGCGCAACTGGCCGTCGGCCGTCGCCACCAGGCCTGGCACGCCGAGCGCTATGGCCACGACAACGTCGATTTTCGCCACGGCTACATCGAGGACCTGGCCAGTGCCGGCATTGCCGACGCCTCGATCGACGTGGTGATTTCAAACTGCGTGCTCAATCTGTCGCCCGACAAACCCGCCCTGTTCCGCGAGCTGATGCGGGTGCTCAAGCCCGGTGGCGAGCTGTATTTTTCCGACGTGTTTGCCGACCGCCGCATTCCCGAAGCGCTGAGCAACGACCCGCTGTTGCGTGGCGAATGCCTGGGCGGCGCCCTCTATGAAGAAGATTTTCGCCGCTTGATGGCCGACGTGGGCTGCCGCGACAGCCGCATCGTCAGCCGCTCGCCGCTGGCCATTCACAACCCCGACATCGAGCGGCAGATCGGCTTCGTCAACTTCACCTCGGTCACGGTGCGCGCGTTCAAACTGGCACTGGAAGACCGCTGCGAAGACTTTGGCCAGGTGGCCACTTATTTGGGCACCCTGCCCGAGGCGCCGCACCGGTTTCTGCTGGATGACCACCACCTGCTGGAAACCGGCCGCCCGCTGCGCGTCTGCGGCAACACCGCCGACATGCTCAGCCAAACGCGCTACGCACCGCACATCCAGTTGATCGGCGACAAGACCCGTCATTTCGGCCTGTTCGACTGCGTGTCGCCAGGCGCCGGCGGGCCCACCGACACCGCCGCCGCGTGCTGCTGAGCGCAGCGCCAACGCCAACGCCAACGCCCCTACTCAAGCCCAAGCCTAAGCCCATGCCACTGGACATCCCCGTCGTCATCGAGCCCAACCCGGCGCACGCGCTCAAGCACCCGTACGACTTCAACGCGCGGCTCGCCGACAGCAAGCTGCAACTGGACGCACGAAGCCTGGCCACCCTGCAGGTCAACCTCACCAAGCTCTGCAACCAGGCCTGCCGTCACTGTCACGTGGATGCCTCGCCCGCCCGCACCGAGGCCCTGCCGGAAGATGACATCACCCGGCTGCTGACCGTGCTGGAGGCCACGCCCGAAATCACCGCGCTGGACCTCACCGGCGGCGCGCCCGAGTTGCATCCCGGGTTCGAGCGCCTGGTCATCGACGCCCGGCGCCTGGGCCGCAAGGTGATGGTGCGCCACAACCTCACCGTGACCTACGACGGCAACCCGCAGACCGGCGCGTCCAAAGCCCACCTGCCCGACTTCTTTGCCGAGCACGGCGTCGAGGTCATCTGTTCGCTGCCGTATTACCAGGAACTGTTCACCGACAGGCAGCGCGGCAGCGGCGTGTTCAAGAAGAGCATCGACGGCCTGCAAAGACTCAACACGCTGGGCTACGGCCAGCCCGGCTCGGGCCTGACCCTCAACCTGGTCTACAACCCGGTGGGGCCGTTCCTGCCCGCCGACCAGACCTCGCTGCAGGCCGACTACAAACGTGAACTGGGCAGCCGCTACGGCATCGTCTTCAATCAGTTGTTCGCCATCACCAACATGCCCATCAACCGCTTCGCCCTGCATTTGCAGAAGCGCGACCAGTTGCGGGCCTACATGGACAAGCTCAGTGGCGCATTCAACGCCGAGGCGGCGCGCTCGGTGATGTGCCGCGACCTGGTCAGTGTGGGCAGTGACGGCACGCTGTACGACTGCGATTTCAATCAGCAGATTGACCTGCCGATTCTGGGTGACGACGGCCGCCCGGTCACTCTGGCCAATTTTGACGCGGCCCGCCTGAGACGCCGCGCCATCCGCTTTGGCGCCCACTGCTTTGCCTGCACCGCCGGCGCCGGGTCTTCGTGCGGCGGGGCGACCGCCTGAGCCGCCGCGTGCCCGCGAATCGCCAGAACCCGCACCCACATCTGAGGTCACCGTGACAAAACGACTCGTGCTGCTGGCACTGATTGCAACGGCGATCACCCTGTTCTTCGCATTCGACCTGGGCCGGTACGTCTCGCTGCCCTATCTGCAGGAACAGCGCGGCGCGCTGATCGAACTGCGCGATGCCAACCCCTGGCTGGCCACCCTGGGCTTTTTCGCGATCTACGTGCTGGCCACCGCCCTGTCGCTGCCGGGCGCGGCGATTCTCACCCTTGCAGGCGGCGCCCTCTTCGGCCTCTGGTGGGGCCTGGTCATCGTCTCGTTCGCCAGCGTGATCGGTGCCACCGGCGCGTTTCTGGTAGCCCGGTACCTCGCCCGCGGCGCCGTTCAGTCGCGCTATGGCGCGCGCCTGAAGCGCATCAATGCCGGCATCGAAAAAGAAGGGGCGTTCTATCTGTTCACCCTACGGCTGGTGCCGCTGTTCCCGTTCTTTCTCATCAACCTGCTGCTGGGCCTGACCAAGATGCGGGTGACCACCTTTTTCTGGGTCAGCCAGCTGGGCATGCTGCCCGGCACCTTCGTCTACGTGAACGCCGGCACCCAGATAGCGCAGCTGAAGTCGCTGGGCGGCATTCTTTCACCGGGGCTGATCGGCGCCTTCGTGCTGCTCGGCGTGTTCCCGCTGATCGCCAAGAAAATCGTCGACCTGTTCAAGGCCCGCAAGGTCTACGCAGGCTGGAAAAAGCCGAAGCGCTACGACCGCAACCTGATCGTGATTGGCGGCGGTTCGGCCGGGCTGGTCAGCGCCTACATTGCCGCGGCGGTGAAGGCAAAGGTCACCCTGATCGAGAAAAACGAGATGGGCGGCGACTGCCTCAACACTGGCTGCGTGCCCTCCAAGGCGCTGATCCGCTCGGCCAAGTACGCCAGCCACTTGCGGCGTGGCGACCAGTTCGGGTTCGAGAACGTCAGCGGGCAGGTCAATTTTGCGCAGGTCATGGCGGGCATCAAATCGGTCGTTGCCAGCATTGCGCCGCACGACTCTGTGGCGCGCTACACCGGGTTGGGGGTGGAGTGCATCAAAGGCGAGGCACGATTGCTCGACCCGTGGACGGTCGAGGTCAACGGACAACGCCTGACGGCACGCAGCATCGTCATCGCCACCGGCGCACGCCCTGCCGTGCCGCCCATCGACGGCCTTGAGGCCTGCGGTTATCTCACCTCCGACACGCTGTGGAACCTCACCGAACGGCCCCGCCGCCTGGTGGTGCTGGGCGGCGGCCCCATTGGCTCGGAGCTGACCCAGGCGTTCGCGCGGCTGGGCGCCACCGTCACCCAAGTGGAGATGCTGCCCCGGCTGCTGAGCCGCGAAGATCCCGAGGTGTCGGCCTGCGTGCAGGCGCGCTTTGCGGCCGAGGGCATCGACGTGCGGGTCAACACCAAGGCCCTGCGCGTGGAACAGACCGACGGTGAGAAGCACCTGATCGTGGAACACGATGGCGTGGAAGACGCCATCGCATTCGATCAGATTCTGGTCGCGGTGGGCCGCAGCGCGCGACTGACCGGCTTCGGGCTTGAAGACATCGGCGTGCGCACCGGCCGCACGGTCGAGGTGAATGATTTTCTGCAAACCAATCTGCCGAATATCTTTGCCTGCGGCGACGTCGCCGGGCCGTACCAGTTCACCCACACCGCCAGTCACATGGCGTGGTACGCGGCAGTGAACGGCCTGTTTGCGCCGCTGCTGACGTTGCGTGGCGGGCCGTTCAAGGTCGATTATTCGGTCATCCCCTGGGCCACCTTCACCGAGCCGGAAGTGGCGCGCGTGGGCCTCAGCGAGACCGAAGCCAAAGAACAGGGCGTGCCGTTCGAGGTGGCGCGCTACAGCCTCGAAGAACTGGACCGCGCCATCACCGACCGCGAGGCCCACGGCTTCATCAAGGTGCTGACGGTGCCCGGCAAGGACAGGATTCTGGGCGTCACCATTGTCGGGGAACATGCCGGCGATCTGATTGCCGAATACGTGCTGGCCATGAAGCAGGGCATTGGCCTGAACAAGATACTCGGCACTGTCCACATCTACCCCACGCTGGCCGAGGCCAACAAATACGTGGCCGGCCAATGGAAGCAGGCGCACACGCCCGAGAAGTTGCTGGCCTGGGTGGCGCGCTATCACGCCTGGCGCCGCGGCTAGGCCGATCGCCTCATAACCACAAGGACTTTCGCATGCGCATTCGAGCGTATTGGCACCTGGCGGGCATTCTGGCCGCGCTGATCAGTCTGCCCGCGCAGGCCTTCGATCACGCCTACCGCGACTACGGCGGCCTGCTGGACGCGCACGTGCAGCTGCACGACCGCCAGACGCGCGGCACGGTGGACTACGCCGCCCTGAAAAAGGACCAGGCCAAGCTTGCCGCCGTGCTGGACACCTGGTCGGCGGTCGAACCTGCGGCATTCGAGGGCTGGTCCCGCGACCAGCAGATGGCCTTTCTCATCAACGCCTACAACGGCTTCACCTTGTCGCTGATCCTCACCGCCTACCCCGATCTGACATCAATCCGCGACCTCGGCAGCCTGCTGCGCTCACCCTGGAAGCGCAGCTTCTTCAGCCTGCTGGGCGCACAGCGCAGCCTCGACTGGTTGGAACACGACACCCTGCGTGCCCACTACCCGGACCCGCGCATCCACTTCGCCGTCAACTGCGCCTCGATTGGCTGCCCGGCACTGCAGCCAAGGCCCTTCGCCGCCGACGGCCTGGACGCCCAACTCGACGCGGCCACCCGGCAGTTTCTGCAGGACCGCCGCCGTAACCACTTCGATGCCCAAACCGGCACCCTGTACGTCACCCCGCTGCTGCGCTGGTACCGTGAAGACTTCAAGGTCAACGGTCAGGCAGATCGCAGCGCCTGGCTCGCGCAACATGCCGAATGGCTGGCCGACACCGCCGCCGACCGCAAACGCATCAGGCAACAAGACTTTGAACTCGAATTCACCGACTACAACTGGAATCTCAATGATGCTGAATAGGCCGATGGCCGCTTTCGTTCCTGTCATGGGCATGGCCATGCTGATTGCCGCCAGCCTGCTGGGCGCCGCCACGGCCTCGGCCCAGACCGACGCGCGGCTGGCCCAGGTGCTGGCGTCTGACCACCGATCGCCAGCGTTTGCGGCCCGTGATGTCTACCGGAACCCGGCTGAAACCCTGAAGTTTTTCGGCCTGCAACCGGGCATGACGGTGGTGGAGGTATCCCCCGGCGCCGGCGGCTGGTACACCGAGATTCTGGCCCCGTACCTGCGCGACACCGGCAAGCTCTACGCCGCACAGTTCAACCCGCAATCCACGGTGGACTACTTCCGCACCTCGCACGCGGCGTTCATGGAAAAACTGAGCGCCGCGCCGCAGATTTACAACCAGGTGACGGTCACCGCCTTCGAGCTGCCCAACCTCACCGCCATCGCCCCGGTGGTCAGCGCCGATCTGGTGCTCACCTTTCGCAACGTGCACAGCTGGTACGACCGCAACGGCGGTGACGACGGCGTTCTGGCCGCGTTCCGCGCCTTCAACCAGGTGCTCAAGCCGGGCGGCACCCTGGGCATCGTCGAGCACCGGCTGCCGGCGGGCCGGCCCAAATCGGACCAGGCCAAGAGCGGTTACATGCTGCAGGCCGAAGTCATCCGTCTGGCCGAGCAGGCCGGCTTCACCCTGACCGGCATCAGCAACATCAACGCCAACCCGCGCGACACGGCCGACCATCCGGCAGGCGTGTGGACCCTGCCGCCCTCGCTGCGACTGGGCGAAACGCACCAGGACCGGTATCGCGCCATCGGCGAGAGTGACCGCATGACCCTGCGGTTCGAAAAGACCCGCTGAAACCGCCGCGCACCGGGGTCTGACCGGCCCCGGCGGGCGCGCAATCGAAGATCGCTGACACGCTGCGGGCGGCCCTTCACCCTTTGCACGCTTTGCTGCACTGCGACAAACTGTAACGGCATTCAACCTCCAGGAGGGCCATGCCCATGTTTTCACCGCTGATGAAATGGATGAAGTCAAACAACATCCTGCCGCGCATTTCCGACACCGAGCGGCAGGCCCTGGAGGCCGGCACGGTATGGATCGACGGGGAGTTCTTTCGTGGCAACCCCGACTTCGAGACGATTCTCGCCAGCCCCTACAGCCAGCTCACCGACGAGGAACAGGCCTTTCTCGACGGCCCGGTCAATGAGCTGCTGGGCATGCTGGATCGCTACGACATCAACCGCACGCGGCGCATACCGGACGAGGTGCTGAGCTTTCTCAAGCGTGAAGGCTTCATGGGCTTCCTCATTCCCAAGGCGTACGGCGGCAAGGCGTTCTCCTCCCTGGCCATCAGCACGATTCTGACCAAGATCAGCCCGGTCAACGCCACGGTCGGCACCTTCGTCGTCATCCCCAATTCGCTGGGCGCGGCCGAACTGATCAAGCACTACGGCACCGAGGCGCAGAAAGACAACTACCTGCCCAAGCTCGCCACCGGCGAATACGTGCCCTGCTTCGGCCTCACCGAGCCGACCGCCGGCTCGGATGCCGCCAGCATCAGGGCCGAGGGCGAGGTCTTCAAAGACGGTGACGAGGTCAAGATCAGGCTCAACTTCCGCAAGCGCTACATCACCCTCGCGCCCATCGCCAATCTGGTGACCCTGGCCTGCAACCTGCACGATCCTGACAATCTGCTGGGCAAAGGCGAATCGCCCGGCATCACCTGCGTGCTGATCCACAAGGACACCCCGGGGTTCGAAAGCGGCGACCATCACCTGCCCATCGGCGAGCCGTTCTACAACGGGCCGCTGGTCGGCAAGGACGTGGTGGTTCCCGCTGACAACATCATCGGCGGCGCTGAAAAGGCCGGCGAAGGCTGGCGCATGCTGATGGAACAGCTCGCCGGCGGCCGCGCCATCTCGCTGCCCGCCGGGGCCATCGGCGCCGCCAAGGTGGTGTCGGCCGCAACCGGCCCGTATTCGATGATCCGCCAGCAGTTCTCCATCCCCATCGGCCGGATGGAAGGCATCGAATCGAAGATCGCCAAGATCAATGCGCTCACCTACATGATGGACGGTGCACGCATCGCGGCCTGTTCGGCCATCGACAACGGCGAACAGCCGCCGGTGGTCTCCGCCGTGCTCAAGGCCTGGACCACCGAGGTGGCGCGCCAGCTGGGCACCGACGGCATGGACATCTTTGCCGGCGCCGGCGTCATGCAGGGGCCGAACAACATTCTCGGGCCGGGTTACAGCAGCGCACCGGTGGGCGTGACCGTGGAGGGCGCCAACATCATGACGCGCACCCTGATCACCTTCGGTCAGGGCGCCACGCGCTGCCACCCCTATGCGCTGAACGTGGTCAACGCTGTCGAAGCCGACGATGTGGACGCCTTCCGCAGCAATCTGCTGGCGTGGTTCGGGCACTTTTTTGCCAACATCGGGCGAACCCTGTTGCGCGGCCTCACCCGCGGCTGGTCGGTGCCCATGCCCGGCAATGTGCACAGCGCCACCCGGGTGCATTACCGGCGTCTGGGCTGGGCCGCCAGCCGTTTCTCGATGCTGACCAACATTGCCATGTTCGCCCTGGGGGGCAAGCTCAAGGCGCGGGGCAATCTCACCGGCCGCTATGCCGACGCGCTGGCCTGGATGATTCTGGCCAGTGGCGCCCTGCGCCGCTTCGAGGCCGAGGGTGCGCGTCGTGACGACCTGCCGCTGCTGCATTACAGCGTGCAGTACGCGCTGGCGCAGGTGCAGGAAGCGTTTGAAGGCATCTACGCCAACTTCGACGGCCCGGTGGGCGCGGTCATGCGCGTGCTGAGCCTGTGGTGGGTGCGCATCAATCCGATCGGCACGCTGCCCAACGATGCGCTGAGCCACAAGGCTGCGTTGACCACGCAAACCTATGGCGAACAGTACAAGCGCCTGCATGACGGGGTGTATTTTCCGGCCGCGGATCGACCCGGCTTCGGCCGCCTGTTCGCCACCTTCAAGCTGATGGCCGAGGCCGAGCCGGGACTGCAGAAAATCATCCAGGCGCAGCGCAACAAGAAACTGCCACGCGGCACGCCCGAATTGCTGGCCGAAGACGCCGCGCAGCAGGCCATCATCAGCCGCGAGGAAGCCAGCCGGGTCACCGCGGCCTACGCCGCCCGCCTTCACAACATCGAAGTGGACGTTTTCACGCCCGAGCAGTACTTCGAGACCTCGAAGGGGCAAAGCGGCATTTACTTTGGCGTGCCGCCTGCGGCCGCGAAAACCCGCCACGCGCCCAAGGCGAAGACCGAAGCCGCGTGACATGGCGCGCAAGCGCACGCCCCGTCACACAAAAAAGGCCCGAGAAATCGGGCCTTTTTTGTGGGTCACGGGCGGGATCGCACACTCAGTGAGAACCCGGCGGTTCGCGCGTTTCAACCGCGCGCCGCAACTGCGGGGGCAGCGAGAACACAATGTGCTCTTCGCGCCCCTTCATCTCTTCGGCGGCGGTGCCGCCCAGCTCGGTCAGACGCTGGACCACGCCCTGCACGATCGATTCCGGCGCGCTTGCCCCGGCCGTGACGCCCACGGCCGCGCAGCCCTCGAACCATTGGGCCTGCAGGTCTTCAGGGCCGTCCACCAGATAGGCGCGCACACCGGCCAGCGTGCCGAGTTCACGCAGGCGATTGGAGTTGGAACTGTTGGCCGAGCCCACCACCAGCAGCACATCACATTGCCTGACCAGGGCCTTCACGGCTTCCTGGCGATTGGTGGTGGCGTAGCAGATGTCGTCCTTGCGCGGCCCGAGAATGTGCGGAAACCGCACCCGAAGCGCGTCAATGACCTTGGCGGTGTCGTCCATCGACAGGGTGGTCTGGGTCACATAGGCCATGTGGTCGGGCTGACCGGGGCTGAGGCTGTCCACGTCCTGCGGCGACTCGACCAGATGAATGGCGCCACCAAAGCGGGTGTCGAACTGCCCCATGGTGCCCTCGACCTCGGGGTGTCCGGCGTGGCCGATCAGGACCACGTCGCGCCCCTCGCGGGCGTAGCGCTGCACCTCGATGTGCACCTTGGTCACCAGGGGGCAGGTGGCGTCAAACACCGTCAGGCCACGCTGCCGGGCCTGGTCACGCACGATTTGCGACACGCCGTGGGCCGAGAAGATGCAGGTGGCGCCGGCCGGAATCTGGTTCACGTCTTCGACAAAGATGGCGCCGCGGTTGCGCAGGTCTTCCACCACGAACCGGTTGTGCACCACCTCGTGACGCACGTAGATGGGCGGCCCCAGTTGCTCGATGGCGCGCTCGACGATCTCGATGGCGCGGTCGACCCCGGCGCAGAAACCCCGCGGATTGGCAAGCACGATCTTCATGTGAGCTTCCTTTGGCGCCGATCGCGGCGCCATTGCAAAAGGGCATCCAGCATCAGGACGCCGGCGCCCACTGAAATGGCCATGTCGGCCACGTTGAACGCGGCAAAATGCCAGTTGCCCCAGTAAAAATCGATGAAATCGACGACGTAACCCCGCCCGACGCGGTCCATCACGTTGCCCAGCGCGCCGCCGAGAATCAGCGCCAGGCCGACGGCCATCAGACGCTCGGTCTGCGGGTGACGGCGCATCCAGACCAGAATCCCCACGCTCACCGCCACGCCCAGCGCCACAAAAAACAGGGGCGGCGCATTCGACAGCATCGAGAATGCCGCGCCGGTGTTGTGCAGCCGGATGAGGTTGAAGTGGGGAATCAACGGCAGCACGTCGTAGTGCTCGAAATTGCGCACCACCAGTTGCTTGGTCACCTGGTCGATCAGAATCACGGCGGCCGAAAGCCACAGCCAGTAAACATTTTTGTATTCAACAGACATGGATCAGCCGGATTCCAGACGAAGAGGCAGGCGCGCGAGGGCCACAAGATTAACAGCCCGCCCCGGTTTGCCCGAACCCGACGCGTCACGAAGGCCCCGCTTCACCGATTGATCGCCGGGGCGACGCCGCACGGACGCGCGCTGCGACACGGTTGGCCGGCCCGGGGCGATCAGCCTTACGTGGTCAGCCCTCGGCCTGGTCCGCCGTGGCCAGCTGGGCGGCCAATGACGCGGCGGGCACGTAGCCGTTGATGATCTCGCCGTCGGGCAGGACGATCATCGGCGTGCCGCGCAGGCCCAGTTCCTGTCCAAGCTGGTAGTCGGCGAGCACCGGGTTGGCGCAACTGCTGTCGCCCTTCATCGCCGCGCCTTGCTTGGCCTCGGTGAGCGCCTTTTTGCGGTCACTGCTGCACCACACGGCCTCGGCCTTGCGGAACGACTCGGTGCCCGGCCCCGAGCGCGGATAGAACACGTAGCGGATGCCAATGTCTTCGGCCAGGTAATCGGCCAACTCGCTGTGCATCTTGCGGCAGTAGCCGCAGTCGATGTCGGTGAACACGGTGACGACGTGGCGGGGCGACTTCGGCAGGAACTCGATGCTGTCTTCAACACGCGCCAAAGCCGCCAGGCGCATGGCCTTGCGACTGGCTTCAGTGATCTGCTCGCCGGTGCGCAGGTCGATCATGTCGCCGAAGACGACGTGGCTGCCCCCCTCGGGCAGGTAGGCAAAGTTGGTGCCCCAGCGCACCTGCAGCATGCCCTCGGCGGCCGCCGGCCCAATCGCATCCGGCGCCACGCCCATGATCTCGGTCAGGGTTTCGGCCAGTGCCTGGTATTCCTCGGCAATGCCTTCAGACACCGGCACCGGCGTGGCCCGGGTGGGCGATTGCGTGGGCGTTGGCGGCGTCACCGGTTCGGGGGTGGGGTCCTGGCAGGCCACCAGCAGGGCCATCAGGGCGACGGCGGGCAACAAACGAACGGCAGACGGCATGGGCAAGGCCTTCGTGAAAATCGTGAGGCGCGAGTATGGCAAATCGCCCTCAGGCCCGGGGATGGTGCCGGGCGTGCAGCTGCTGCAACCGGGCCTGGGCCACGTGGGTGTAGATCTGCGTGGTCGACAGGTCGGCGTGCCCCAGCAGGCTTTGCAGACTGCGCAGATCGGCACCGTGATTGAGCAGATGGGTGGCGAAGGCATGGCGCAGCATGTGCGGCGACAGGGCGCTGCCAATGCCCGCGCGCACCGCGTGCTGCTTGATTCTCAGCCAGGCGTTCTGGCGGGTCATGGCCTCGCCGCGCTGTGAGCAGAACACCACGTCGACCTGCCCCCTGGCGACCCACAGCGGCCGCGCCTGACGCAGATAACGGGTCACCCAGTCGCTGGCCCATTCCCCCATCGGCACCAGCCGCTCCTTGCCGCCCTTGCCGAGCACCTGCACCAGGCCGCGTTGCAGGTCGAGCCGCGGCAGGCTGAGTTCGACCAGTTCGGTCACGCGCAGGCCGGAGGCGTACATCAGCTCGAACATGGCGCGGTCACGCAGGCCCAGCGGCGTGTTGGTGTCGGGGGCGTCGAGCAGGCGTTCGATCTCGTCTTCGCTCAGGCTGCGCGGCAGTCGCCGCCCCAGACGCGGGGCCTTGAGCGACACGGTGGGGTCCATGGCGCTGCCGTCCTCGCGCAGCCGCCACTGGTAAAACTGCCGCAGCGCCGAAACCCGCCGCGCCTGGGTACGGGCCACGGTTTGCCGGGCGCCACGGGCAATCCATTGCTGGATGTCGGCCTCGTGGGCGTCGGTCAGCGCCTTGTTGTTCTCCGCCAGGCAGGCGGCGAACTGCCGCAGGTCACTGCCATAGCCGGCCCGGGTGTTGGGCCGCGCGCCACGCTCCAGCCACAGGGCATCGAGAAAGCCGTCGATCAGACGGTGTGAGGCAGCCAGCGCGGCGGGTTCGGGCACCATGATCTGGCTATGATAATTCGATGACGCCGCCCCGCCCTTCCACGCTGCGCCGCTGCGCTGACGGTCTGTATTGCCTGGTCGCCACGCCGGTGTTCTGCGTGGTGATGTTCGGTTTCTTCTGCCCGCTGGTACTGGTCAGCCCCACCCTGCCCCTGCGCCGCGCCATCGGCCGGGCGGCCGTGCACGTGTGCCTGGCGCTGATCGGCCAGCGACTGCGCCGCGAGGCCATGAACGGGTTGCCCGACACCCCCGCCGTGGTGGTCTCCAACCACGCCAGCTACATGGACGGGCTGATTCTCACCGCCGTGCTGCCCGGCCGTTTCACCTTCGTGGTGCAGGACGGCGCGGCCCGCTGGCCGTTCGTGGGCCGCGTGCTGCGGCGCATGGGGGTGTCCTTCATCAACCGCAGCTCGGTGCGCGCAGGCGCCCAGCAGACCCGCCAATTGATGAAGCGCCTGAAGTCCGGCGAGTCACTGGCGATCTTTGCCGAAGGCACCTTCGATGACCACGCCCCCGGACTGTTGCCGTTCAAGAACGGGGCGTTCTTGCTGGCCGCGCGCGCCGAGGTGCCGGTGGTGCCGGCAGTGATTCGCAACAGCCGCGAACTGCTCGGCGCCGGATGGCGGGGGTTTCGCTGGCGGCCGGTCTCGGTGGTGATCGGGCCGCCCTGTCTGCCCACCGGGTCGGACCGCGCGGCGGTGGCGGCGCTCAAGCAGCAGGCACGCCACTGGATCGCCGCCCGCTGCGGCGAGCCCGACCTTGAGGCCCTGACCGACACAAGTCCCGACGCTGGGCCCGACGCCGGGCCAGACGCCGGGCCAGACGCCAGGTTTGGCGGCCCATGATGCAGCGCACCAATCCGCCGCTTTGAGCGTATCCTTTTGCCCGTGCCACGGCGCCGTCACGGGCCTCTGGCACGGCCAAAACCCCCCGCAGGAGCTTCATGCAACGCACCTTGCTGCCTAAACCCTGGCGAAACTGGGCGGGCAACGTCCGCTGCCAGCCGTCGCACTGTGCTTATCCGGCCACGCTGGAGGAGGTGCAGTCCGAACTGATGCGCTGCACCGAAGAGGCCGAGCGCCTGCGTGTGGTGGGCGGCGGGCACGCCCACACGCCGCTCTCGTTCAGCGATGAAAACCACATGTCGCTCGCGCATTTCACCGGCATCGAGTCGGTGGACAAGCCGCGCAGACGCGCCTGGGTCCGCGCCGGAACCCGTCTGGGTCGGCTGGGCCAGTCGCTTGCCCAGCGCGGCCTGGCGCTGGATGTTCACGGGGATTACACGCAGCAGACCCTCGGCGGCGCCCTCGCGGGCGGGCTGATCAACAGTGCCAACGGCCTGTCCAGCCTGGCCTCGCTGGTGACCGGCTTCCGGGTGGTGCTGCCCAACGGCACCGCGCACACCGTGACCCAGGACAACGGTGACAACTTCGACGCCGGGCGCCTGTCGCTGGGCGTAATGGGGGTGATCACCCACATCGAACTGCAATGCCGCACGCCCTACCGCCTGGTCACCCGCCGCGAGAACGCCCGCTTCGATTCGGTGATTGACCGGCTGGAGCGCCTGCGCCGCGGGCACCGACATCTCACCCTGTACTGGCACCCGGCCGCCGGCGATGTGCTGCTGCTCAGCCGCAACCTGACCCGCGCACCCGTCACCCGGTTTCCCGGTCGGCGCCTCGCGCAAGACTTCATTGCCAACAACCTGGTGGGCCCGGCCTGGGACCGCACCACCCAACGGGCGCCGGGTCTGACGCCGTTGGCCCACCGCATCAATCGACTGGTCGGCCGCGATCGCCCCTGGGTCACAGAATCGCACGAGGCCTTCGGGCGCATCCGCTGGGTGCGCCATGTCGAGTCGGAATACGCCATTCCGGTGGACGCCGCGCCTGAAGCGCTGCGACAGATCGATCATCTGATCCGCGTGCTCGATCTTCCGGCGAGGCTGCCCATCACCGTCCGTTTTGCCTCGGCCGACACCGCCTGGCTGTCGCCGGCCTACCAGCAGGAGGTCGCGCTCATCGGCCTGCGCGCGCCGCCCGACACGCAACACGCCGATTATTTTGCCGCGCTGTGGGAAGTGCTCGACCGCCACGGCGGCCGCCCGCACTGGGCCAAGCTGCACGACAAATCGGCGCACGAACTGCGGCAGCTCTACCCGCGTTTCGACGACTTCGTGGCCTTGCGCCAGAAAGTCGATCCCTGCGGCGTTTTGCTCAACCGCTATCTCGCCAACCTGTTGGGAGTCGGCTACGAATGATGCTGGGCGACTCGCCGCTGACCCGATACCAGCGCGATCTGGCACGCCCGGATTTTGTCACCGACGCCGCGCAGCGCCGGGCGGTGGACGCCTTCGAGGCCCTGTTCGTGGCGCTGGTAAGCACACCGGCCGGGCGAGACTGGCTGGGCCGGCGCCGCGCCTGGACGCCGGTTGAAGGGCTCTACCTGTGGGGCGGCGTCGGTCGCGGCAAGACCTACCTCATGGACCTGTTCTACGAGGCCCTGCCGTTTCCGCAGAAGCTGCGCACCCATTTTCACCGCTTCATGCGCGACATCCATCGGCGTCGGCGCGATTACGCCAACACCGTGGACCCGCTGGTGCCGATCGCACGAGACATCGCGGCCGAGGTGCGGGTGCTGTGCTTCGACGAATTCTTCGTTTCCGACATTGGCGATGCGATGATTCTCGGCCGCCTGCTCGACGCGCTGTTCGCCGAAGGCGTCTGCCTCGTGGCCACCAGCAATCTGGTGCCGGATCAGCTCTACCGCGACGGCTTGCAACGGGAGCGCTTCCTGCCCGCCATCGCCCAGCTCAAGGCCCGGGTGCACGTGCTGAATGTGGATGGCGGCACCGACTACCGCCTGCGCTCGCTCACCCAGATGGCGCTTTATCACCACCCTGACGACGCGCACGCCGACGAACGGCTCAGTGCATCCTTCGAGGCGCTGGCGCCCGAGCCGGGCACCGCCAAGGGGATGATCACGCTCAATGACCGCGACTTGCCGGTGGAGCGGATGGCCGATGGCGTCATCTGGTTCAGCTTCGCGATCTTGTGCGAAGGACCGCGCAGCGTGTCGGACTACCTCGAACTGGCGCAGACGCATCACACCGTGTTGGTCTCTCATGTTCCGGCGCTGGGCGTCGACGGCGAAGACCCGGCGCGCCGCTTCGTGCACCTGGTCGATGCGTTCTATGATCGCAACGTGAAACTGGTGATCAGCGCCGCCGCACCGATTGCCTCGCTGTATCAGGGGCGAAAACTGCGTTTCGAGTTCGAACGCACCTGCTCGCGACTGCTGGAAATGCAGTCTGAAGAATATCTGGCACGTCCCCACCTGCCCTGACGTCGATTTAAGGAATGAGGTCTATGAGGTTGAAAGCTGTTTTGAGTCTGGCCGCCGCAGTTCTGGCCGCGCCCGCTTTTGCACAGGCGGTCGCAACGCCCGCGCCGCCCAGCATTGCCGCCGCCAGCTTCGTGCTGATCGACCACCAGACCGGTGATGTGCTGGCCGCACGCGATCCCGACCTGCGCCTGCCGCCGGCGAGCATCACCAAGGTCATGACGCTGTACATCGCCTTCGATGAAATCAGCAAAGGACACAGCTCGCTCGACGACCAGGTGCTGATCAGTGAAAAAGCCTGGCGCGCGCAGGGCTCTCGATCGTTCATCGAGGTCGGCAATCGCGTGCGGCTCGAAGACCTGTTGCACGGCATCATCGTGCAGTCTGGCAACGACGCCAGCATCGCCGTCGCCGAGCACATCGCGGGAGATGAAAGCGTGTTTGCGCAACTCATGAACAAACATGCGGCGCGCCTTGGCATGGCGAACACCCACTACACCAATGCCAGCGGTCTGCCCGACGACGCGATGATGACGTCGGCACACGACATCGCCTTGCTGTCGCAGGCGCTGATCCGCGACTTTCCGGACTTTTACGCCTGGTTCAAGGAACGTGAGTTCGTCTACAACGGCATTCGCCAGCCCAACCGCAACCGGCTGCTGTTCGAAGACAGCACGGTCGATGGCATCAAGACCGGCCACACCGAGGCTGCCGGCTACTGCCTGGCCGCCAGCGCCATCCGCGACGGGCGGCGGCTGATCAGCGTGGTCATGGGCACCGACAGCACCCGCGCCCGCACGCAGGCCTCCAAGGCCCTGCTGGAGTACGGCTTCCGCTTCTTCGACACGGCGCAGTTGCTCGGCCCGACCAAACCCGTGACCCACGCCCGTGTGTATGGCGGCGCGCTGAACGAGGTGCCGGTCGGCACCCTGGAGCCGCTGGCCATCACCCTGGGTCGTGACGGCGCGCAACGCATCGAGACGGCCTCCACCGTCAACGCGCCGCTGAAGGCGCCCTTGGCCGTGGGTCAGGTGGTCGGCGAGGTGACGGTCAGCCTCGATGGCGAAACCCTGCGCAGCGCGCCCCTGGTGGCCTTGTCCGAGGTGGAGCGCGGCTCGCTGTGGAAGCGCTTCATCGACTGGATACGCCTGCTCATCGCCGGATAAGGCGGGCGATGACAGCGGCAGACACCGCCGTGGTGCCACCGGTGCGCATTCGCAATCTCGGGCAGGTGGACTACCTCGACTGCTACCACGCGATGCAGCGCTGGACCGACGCGCGCCAGGCCGACACCGCCGATGAACTGTGGCTGGTGGAACATCCGCCGGTCTTCACCCAGGGCCTGGCCGGCAAGGCGGAGCATCTGCTGGAGGCCGGCGACATTCCCGTTGTCCAGGCCGACCGCGGCGGCCAGATCACCTATCACGGCCCCGGGCAGCGCGTGGTCTATGTGCTGGTCGACCTGCAGCGCCTGGGCCTGGGGGTACGCGACCTGGTGACCGCGATCGAGCAGGCCCTGATCCGCCTGCTGGCCCAATACGGCGTCGTCGCACACGCGCTGCCCAAGGCGCCGGGCGTCTATGTGGGGGCCGCCAAGATCGCCTCGCTGGGCCTGCGGGTGCGCCGCTTTCGCAGTTATCACGGCCTGGCTTTGAACATCGACATGGACCTGGCGCCGTTCGATCGCATCAATCCCTGTGGCCTGGCCGGGCAGGCGATGACCCAGCTCAAAGCCCATGTGCCGGTCATTGACCGCGCGCAGCTTGACGCCGACCTGCTGGCCTTGCTGGTCGAAGGCCTGGACCTGCCAAGTGCCCGTCAGGCCACCATTCAGTCAAGTCTGCCTACACTTCGCGCGTGAGCACCCAGCCCCCGCCCCCCGACCCCGCAACACCGACCGCCGACACCTCCCTGGTGTCGGTCAGAGGGCTGCACTTTTCGCACGGCCAGCGGGTGATTTATGACGGCGTGGACATCGACATCGCGCGCGGCAAGGTCACCGCCATCATGGGGCCTTCGGGCACCGGCAAGACCACCCTGCTGCGCTTGATTGGTGGCCAGTGGCGGCCCGGTCGCGGCACGGTTGCGTTTGATGGCGTCAACGTGCACGCGCTGCGGCGCAAGCCGCTGTACGCGCTTCGGCGGCGCATGGGCATGCTGTTTCAGCACGGCGCGCTGCTCACCGATTTGAACGTGTTCGAGAATGTCGCCTTCCCGCTGCGCGAGCATTCCGATCTGCCCGAAGCGCTGATCCGCGACCTGGTGCTGCTCAAGCTTGACGCCGTGGGCCTGCGCGGCGCCGCCGACCTGATGCCCGAATCCCTCTCGGGCGGCATGGCCCGGCGGGTCGCGCTGGCGCGGGCCGTGGTCTTCGACCCCGACCTGGTGATGTACGACGAACCCTTCACCGGACAGGACCCGATCAGCATGGGCGTTCTGATGCGGCTGATCCGCGACCTGAACAACGCCCTGGGCCTGACCAGCATTGTCGTGTCCCACGATGTGGATGAGGTGCTGTCGATCGCCGATTACGCGTACATCGTGGCCGGTGGCAAGGTGATTGCCGCCGGCACGCCCGATGCACTGGCGCACACCGAAGACCCGCTGGCCCGCCAGTTCCTGCGCGGCGAGGCCGATGGCCCGGTGCGCTTTCACTATCCTGCCCCTGCCCTGGCCGAGAGCCTGGGGGGCCTGCGCACCTCATGAACACCCTGCTCACCACCCTCACCGCCGTGTTTGCGGGCATCGGCCGGGCGCAGTTCTTCCTGATCAACGTGCTGGCCGCGCTGCCCGCCGCCCTGACGCGGCCGCGCATCCTCGCCCAGCAGGTGCATTCGGTGGGCGTGATGTCGCTGATCATCGTCGTGCTGTCGGGCAGCTTCGTGGGCATGGTGTTGGCGTTGCAGGGCTTCCGGACGCTGGTGCGCTTTGGCGCGGAAGAATCACTGGGCGTTTTCGTGGCGCTGGTGATCGTGCGTGAGCTCGGCCCGGTGGTCACTGCCCTGCTGGTCGCCGGCCGCGCCGGTTCGGCCTTGGCCGCCGAGATTGGCCTGATGAAGGCCACCGACCAATTGTCGGCGATGGAAATGATGGCGACCGATCCGCTGAAGCGGGTGATTGCACCCCGCTTTCTGGCGATGCTGATCTCGATGCCCTTGCTGTCCGCAATCTTCTCGGTCATGGCCATCGGCATCGCCGGCGGCCACGCGGTGGGGGTCTCACTTCTGGGGGTCGACGACGGCAGCTACTGGGGCCAGATCCGCGCATCCGTCGAGGTACAGGACATCGTAGACAGCCTGATCAAGAGCACTTTGTTCGGCTTTGCCGTGGCCTGGATCGCAGTGTATCAGGGGTATCACGCCGCCCCGACCTCCGAGGGCGTCTCGCGCGCCACCACCAGCACCGTGGTGCTCTCCTCGCTGGCCATCCTGGCGCTGGATTTCGTACTCACCGCTTTCATGTTCCGCTAACGCGTTGCGGACAAGGATCATCAATGGTCAATCGTTCACTGGAAGTACTGGTCGGCTTTTTCATCTGCCTCGGCATCGCCGCCATTTTCGTACTGACCTTTCGGGTGGCCAGCCTCGACACCGTGGGCAGCGGCACCGACACCTACCGGATCACCGGGCAGTTCCAGAATATCGGCGGCCTCAAACAGGGCTCTGCCGTCACCTTGGCGGGTGTGCGCATCGGCCGGGTCACCCAGATCAGCATCGACCCGCACACCTTTCAGGCGACCGTACACATGACCATCGACCGGCAGTACGACAACCTGCCCGAAGACAGCTCGGCCTCCATCCTCACCGCCGGGCTGCTGGGCGAGCAGTACATCGGGCTGACGCCGGGTGGGATGCCCGAGCCGCTGACCGATGGCAGCGAGCTGATGCTCACCCAGAGCGCGTTGGTGCTTGAGAATCTGATTGGCCAGTTTTTATCCAATATGGCAACACAACAGGAGTAACGACGATGCGCACTTCCTCCAGATTTGGCTTTTTGATGCCGGTGGCGCTGTTGCTGGGGCTCGCGCTCGGGAACGCGCAGGCCCAGGTGACGCCGCCGGATGAGTTGGTCAAGCAGGTGACCGCCGACCTGCGCACGGCGATCGCCGAACGCCGGGAGGCGCTCAAGGCCGACCCCAAGGCGCTGCAGGCATTGATCGAAGAACTGGTGGTGCCGCACTTCGACATTCCTCGCATCACCCGGTTGGTGTTGGGCCTGCATGGCCGCGAAGCCACGCCCGAGCAGCTCGAACGGTTTGGCGAAGCATTCAAAAGCATGCTGTTTCGTTCGTACGCCAACGCCTTGGTCGAGTACGAGGATGACGTCAAGATTGACTGGCGGCCGCTGCGCCTGGCGCCGGATGCCAAACGGGCCACCGTGCAGTCCACGTTGATCCGCAAGGACGCGCCGCCGGTACCGATCGGCTTCGTCATGCAACTGAAAGACGATGGCTGGAAAGTGTTCGATCTGACCGTCGAGAATATCTCGCTGGTCAACAATTTCCGCGCTCAACTCAATAATCAGATCAGTCGAGACGGCCTGGACGCCGTGACCCAAAAGCTGGAAGGCGGCCAGATCGAGCCTGAAGCCCCCGGCGTGGACGAAGACGACTGATGCCACAATTGCAGGGCGACCTGAAGTTCGCCACCGTCACCGCGCTGCTTGAACACGCTGACGCCTTGGCCGCTGGTCCACTGGATCTGGGCAAGGTCGGGGCCACTGACAGCGCCGGCGTTGCATTCTTGCTGGCACTGTGTCGCCGGGCGGCGGCACAGGGGCGGCAACTGCCCTTGCTCAACGCCGCGCCGCAGGTGCGCACACTGCTGACTTTTTACGGGGTCGACACCATGTTTGAACTGGAAGCCAGACCATGAGCCACTGGATGGCCCGCCTTGGCCTCAGCGTCGCAATCCTGGGCGCGGTCAGTGCCTGCGCGCACCGCCCGACACATCAACCCTCCGATCCGCTGGAAAAGGTGAACCGCAGCGTATTCGCCTTCAACAATGTTGCGGACGCCTACGTGCTTGAGCCCGTGGCGCGGGGTTACGTGAAGATCGTGCCACGGCCGGTTCGTCTCGGCATCGGCAATTTGCTGTCGAACCTCGGCTACCCGGCGGTGATTGCCAACGACCTGCTGCAACTTAAGTTGGTGCAGGCCGCCAAAGACACCGGGCGCTTCCTGATGAACAGCACGTTGGGCATTGGCGGCCTGTTTGATCCTGCATCAGCCGCCGGCCTCACTGAAACCGACGAAGATCTCGGTCAAACGCTGGGCCACTGGGGAGTTGGGGATGGATGGTTCTTGATGCTGCCGCTCCTAGGCCCTTCGTCCAATCGCGACTTGGTGGGCCTGGTGGCTGACGGCTACGCGCAACCCATCAATCATGTGGACTTCGAGCATGACGATGAAGTCCGCATTGGCCTCCTCGTGCTGGGCGCCCTCGACACTCGGGCGGCGCTGCTGGGCACCGAGCAGCTATTGCGCGAACAGTTTGATCCGTACGTCTTTTTACGGACCGCCTACCTTGATCGCCGCCGCAATCTGGTCCATGACGGTAACGCCCCGGTGGAAGAGGTCGAGTACGAGGAGTTCGACTACTGATGGCGTTGTATGTAGCCGACGGTTAGGCGGCGAGGCGAATTGCAGACATAAAAAAAGCGCCTCAGGCGCTTTTTTTATTGAAACTGACTGGCGGAGTGGACGGGACTCGAACCCGCGACCCCCGGCGTGACAGGCCGGTATTCTAACCAACTGAACTACCACTCCGCGAAGACGACAATTGTACGTTAATTTTTGAATCTGTGGTGGGTGCTGACGGGCTCGAACCGCCGACATTCGCCTTGTAAGGGCGACGCTCTACCAGCTGAGCTAAGCACCCTCAATCGAGCAGCGTTCGCGTCACCAGCCGCGCCGACCAAGCCCATTATTGTACGAGGTCTTTCAGCGCCTTGCCAGCCTTGAACGACGGGGTCTTGCTGGCCTTGATCTTCAGTGCAGCGCCGGTCTTGGGGTTGCGGCCGGTGCGAGCGGCCCGCTCGCGCAACAGGAAGGTACCGAAACCCACCAGCGACACTTTGTCTTTCTTTTTGAGCTGCGAGCCCACCACGCCGAAGAAGGCGTCGATCGCACGAGCCGCGTCAGCCTTGCTGAGATCAGCCGATTCCGCGACTGCTGCGACGAGTTCCGTTTTGTTCATCTATTTGATCCCCGAAAATTTATGGACTGCAATGATGCCAGAGCGGGTCGCCGAAAACGTGCCCGTCGCGCATTAAGTCTCACTGCCTCGTGCTTTTCGCGTTCGAGTGGCGTGCTTTATAACAAGGGCGCGGAAAAAGCGTCAATGAGGCGCGCGCCGTGCCCGGCAGTCGCCGCCCCGCCTCGCGACCGGCGGTTGATTCCCCGCTCAGCGTCCCCAGACTGTTTAGGCATAATCCATTTCACTGCTGTCTTAGCCCGGGAGTTGCCTGTGCCGTCCTTCTCTGACCGTTGCGCCCCGATCCTGCCGCTGCGCGACGTCGTGGTCTTTCCACACATGGCGATCCCGTTGTTCGTCGGTCGCGAAAAGTCCATCAAGGCGCTCAGTGCCGCGATGCAGGACGACAAACGCATCCTGCTGCTGGCACAGCGTACGCCGGACGTGGACGACCCCGGCCCGGGAGACCTCTACAACGTCGGCACCCTGGCCAGCATTCTGCAAATGCTCAAGCTGCCCGACGGCACCGTGAAGGTACTGGTCGAAGGCGTGCGTCGTGCCGAGATTCAACGCTGGCAGGAAGACGGACCGTTTCTGGTGGCCGACTGCACGCCCCTGAGCGAGGAGACCGCCGAAGACGACCGCTCACCCGAAGTCGATGCGCTGATGCGCTCGACCCTGTCGCAGTTCGAGCAGTACGCGAAGCTCAACAAGAAGATTCCGGCCGAGCTGCTTCCCTCGCTGGCCAGCATGGACGCCCCCGGCCGCCTGGCCGACACCATCGCCGCCCATCTGTCCCTGAAGCTCGAAGACAAGCAATCGGTGCTCGAGATCGATGACGCGCGCGCACGGCTGGAGTACGTGCTGGGCCAGCTCGATGGCGAAATAGACGTGATGCAGATCGAGAAGAAGATCCGCGGCCGCGTCAAACAGCAGATGGAGAAGAACCAGCGCGAGTACTACCTGAATGAGCAGATGAAGGCCATTCAGAAAGAAATGGGTGAAAGTGAAGACGGCCCATCCGAGCAGGAGGAGTTGGCCGAGCGCATCGAAAAGGCAGGCATGTCGAAGGAAGCCCGCACCAAGGCGCGCGCCGAGTTCGCCAAGCTGAAGATGATGCCGCCGATGTCGGCCGAGGCCACCGTGGTGCGCAACTATCTCGACACCCTGTTGCAGGTGCCGTGGAAGAAGCGCTCCAAGAGCGTCATTGATCTGGCCGCCTGCCAGGCCAAGCTGGACGAAGACCACTACGGCCTTGAGAAGGTCAAGGAACGCATCGTCGAATACCTTGCGGTGCAGAGCCGCGTGAAAAAGGTCAAGGGTCCGATCCTGTGCCTGGTCGGCCCCCCGGGCGTCGGCAAGACGTCGCTGGGGCGCTCCATTGCCGATTCGGTGAACCGCAAGTTCACCCGCATGGCGCTGGGCGGCGTGCGCGACGAGGCTGAGATTCGCGGTCACCGCCGCACCTACATCGGCTCGATGCCCGGCAAGATCGTGCAGAACCTGTCCAAGGTGGGCACCAAGAACCCGCTGTTCCTGCTCGACGAAATCGACAAGATGAGCACCGACTTCCGGGGAGACCCCTCGTCCGCGCTCCTTGAAGTGCTGGACCCGGAACAGAACAAGGCCTTCCAGGACCACTATCTGGAGGTCGACATCGACCTGTCTGACGTGATGTTCGTGGCCACCGCCAACACCTTGAACATCCCCGGCCCGCTGCTGGACCGCATGGAAATCATCCGCCTGCCCGGTTACACCGAAGACGAAAAGGTCGCCATCGCCATGCAGTACCTGCTGCCCAAGCAGATTCGCGAGAACGGCCTCAAGGACAAAGAGTTGGTACTGGGCGAAAAGGCCATCCGTCACGTGGTGCGCACCTACACGCGTGAGGCGGGTGTGCGCAAGCTGGAGCAGCAAATCGGCAAAATCTGCCGCAAGGTCGTCAAGCAACTGCTGCAAGAGCCCGCGAAGAAGAAAATTTCGGTGACCGAGAAAACGCTGGAGAAATTCCTCGGCGTCGAACCCTACCGCTATGGCCGCGCCGAAGAAAAGAACCAGATTGGCCAGGTCACCGGTCTGGCCTGGACCGAGGTGGGCGGCGAACTGCTGACCATCGAAGCCGCGCTGGCGCCCGGCAAGGGCAAGTTGACCCAGACCGGGTCACTGGGCACCGTCATGCAGGAATCGATTCAGGCGGCGCTGACCGTCGTGCGCTCACGCGGTCGCCAGCTGGGCATCGACCCCTTGTTCAACGAAAAATCGGACCTGCACGTGCACGTCCCCGAGGGCGCAACGCCCAAGGACGGCCCCTCGGCCGGCGTGGCCATGTGCACCGCGCTGGTGTCGTCGCTGACCAAGATTCCGGTACGGGCCGATGTCGCGATGACCGGCGAAATCACCCTGCGCGGCGAGATCCTGCCCATCGGCGGGCTCAAGGAGAAGCTGCTCGCAGCGCAGCGCGGCGGCATTCGCACGGTGTTGATCCCGCATGAAAACGTCAAGGATCTCAGCGAGATTCCCGACACGGTCAAGGCCGCCCTGCGGATCGAGCCGGTCCGCTGGATCGAGGACGCGCTGCGGATCGCGCTGGAACGCATGCCCGTAGCCTTGCCCGAAGACGTCATTCCGGCGACCGACAAAGACGCTGAAACCGGGGCCGTCCGCGCCCATTGAGACCTCAGCCTTGAAGCGCACCGGCACAGCTTGATCGTCGCACCGCGCCCGTCGCCCTCATCAGGGGGCGACGGGCATTTGCTTAGTGTTACGCTATAACGACACTGTTGCAGGCGCAGTGTGTTCAGCCGGGTCCACTGCAGGCCCAAAGGTGCTTTCTCGATATGGTGCTGTTTCTCGTCGCCACCTTGCTGGCGCTGGCCTGCGGGCCGCTGCTGTATGCCATGACCCGTGCCGCGCCCGGTTATCGTCGGGTGTTCGACACCTTGGTGCTCTTGAGTATTGCGGCCCTGCTGCTGTTCGAAATCATTCCCCACGCCCTGCACGATGGCGGTGCCTGGGGCGTCGTCTGGCTGGTTGCCGGATTTGCACTGCCCACCCTGCTGGAACGCGCCTTTCGGCCGATCCGCGAGCAGACCCACTGGATCGCCCTGACCATCGCCCTTGCAGGGCTGGCCATCCACGCATTGGCCGACGGCGCCATTCTCGCCAACATTGACAACGCCACCCAAGAACTCGGCGCATCGATCGCGCTGCACAGCCTGCCCATCGGGCTGGCGGTGTGCTGGCTGCTCATTCCCCTGATCGGCTGGCGGCGCAGCACGCTGGTCATCGTCGGGATCGGCGCCGCCACCCTGGTCGGGTTTCACCTCACGCCCAATCTCAAGCTGGCGCTGGGCAGCATCGGCTGGGGCTGGATGCAGATGGCCGTGGCCGGCCTGCTCGTCCATGCAATGTTCGGCAGGCCACATCTGCATCAGCACCGGGTCGCCATGGCCGAAGAGCGCGCCGACGCGGCGCCCACCCATGGCCTACCGCCCGCTGACCCCGCCGAAAATCGGCCCACGGAAACGGCCACGCACAAGCCCCGGCATTGACCCGCAATCGCGACCGGATTGCGCGGCGTCGCGCAGTGCAAAAACAGTCTGAAGTCGGTGCATCCTCGCCAAGGCGATCGCTAGAATGTCGTCATGCTCATCGCACCTGATCTGATTCTGCTGGCGGGTCTGTTGCTCGCGATGAGCATCCTGGCGACCGTGATCACGCCACGTCTGGGCGTTCCCCTGCTGCTGATCTTCCTGATCATTGGCATGCTGGCGGGCGTTGACGGCCCCGGCGGCATCCCCTTCAGTGACTACGGGCTTGCCAACCTGGCGGGCACCGTGGGGCTTGCCGTCATTCTCTTTGACGGCGGTTTGCGCACCTCGGCCATCAACTTTCGCACCGCGCTTTGGCCGTCGATTTCGCTGGCGACCGTGGGCGTCCTGCTGACGGCGGGCATCACCGGCGCCTTCGCCGCCTGGCTGCTCAAGCTCACCTGGGCCGAGGGCCTGCTGATCGGCGCGATCGTCGGCTCTACCGACGCTGCGGCAGTGTTCGCCTTGTTGGGGACGCGCTCCATGGCGCTCAACACCCGCGTCAGCTCCACGCTGGAAACCGAATCCGGCACCAACGACCCGATGGCGGTGTTTCTCACCCTCGCGGTGATTGGTTATCTGAGCGCCCCCAACGACTACACCCTGGTTGATTCGCTGATTTTTCTCGTCCAGCAGATGGGCATCGGCAGCCTGATGGGGCTGGCCGGCGGCGTGTCGCTGGCCTCAGCCCTCAACCGGCTCGACCTCAACGACTCGCTGTACCCGCTCATGGCGCTGGCGGGCGGCCTGTTGATCTTCGGGTTGACCGACCGGCTGGGTGGCAGCGGCTTTCTCGCCGTATATCTGGCGGGCCTGTGGGTCGGCAATCACCGCGTGCACGCGCTGCCCAACATTCGGCGGTTTCATGATGGCGTGGCCTGGCTGGCGCAGATTGGCATGTTCGTGCTGCTGGGGCTGCTGGCCACGCCCACCGAGCTGGCAACGGTGGCGGTGCCCGGACTGCTGATCGCCCTGGTGTTGATGCTGGTCGCACGCCCGGTCGCAGTCACCCTGGGCCTGTTGCCGTTCCGGTTTCCCTGGCGTGAGAAGGTGTTTGTTTCGTGGGTGGGGCTGCGTGGCTCGGTCCCGATCGTGCTGGCCACTTTTCCGCTGATCGCCGGCATCGACAACGCGGAGCTGTTCTTCAACATCGCCTTCATCATCGTGCTGGTCTCACTGGTGGTGCAGGGCTGGACGATGGCACCCGCCGCCCAGTTTCTGGGGCTCTACGTGCCCAATCAAAGCGCGCGGACGCACCGTGTCGACATCGACCTGCCGGGCGCGCGCGACCACGAGATCGTCAGCTACCGGCTGCCCCGGCATTCGGCGCTGGCCGGCCAGACGATCCGTGAGATCGAGCTGCCCGACACCATTCGCATCGTCGCCATCACCCGCGGCAACAAGCTGCTGTCAACCCGCGACTGGGGGCGGCTGCGCGAAGCCGACAGCGTCGCGCTGCTGTGTGATCGCGCCGAACTGGACGCCCTCGACAAGATCTTCGAGGCCAGTGCCAAGCCGCTCAAAAAAGAAGAGCAGCGCTTCTTCGGTGAGTTCGGGCTGCGCCCCGACGCCCCCATGGACCAGTTGGCGCTGATTTACGGCGTCAGCCTGTCGCCCCACGCGGCCCGATTGACGGTTGCCGAATTTCTCGACAGCAGCCTGCCCAATCCGGTCATTGGCGACCGTCTGCGCTTCGGTGACATGGAGTTGGTGATTCGCGAACTCAAGGACGACACCATCGGCGCCGTGGGCCTCAGGCTCCCGAAGGCCCGGGCACCCGCGCCGCCTCGGCCTTGAGCTTTTCCTGAACGAAGACCGGGTGCGGAATGAACAGCAGATCGGCCAGCTTGCGGATCAGCCCTTCTTCCTGAGGGTCGAGGTGACCGTCGGCAAACGCCACCCGCCACAGACGTGCGCACAAATGACGCTTGCCTTCGGCATCGAGGCTGGCATTCAGCGCCTCCACGACGCCGTGCAGCGACACCGTGCGCTCGGCCTCCACCGCTGACTGTCGCTTGAGCGTCGCGGCCTGTTCGGCGCTCAAGCCAAACGCGTCGCTGATCTCTTGCAGAACCTGGTCGGTCTCGACCGCGTCTTGCGCCGTATCGGCCACGGCCACTTCGTGCAGCAGCAAGGCCGTGGCCAGGCTCACGTCACCTTGATCTGCCGGATCTTGGTCCGGGTGGGCGTTCAATCGGGACAGCCATTTACTCAGCATGCAATCTCCATTTCTGGGTCGTGTTTCGGGCAAGCAGACGCCATCAGATCGCCAAACCCTCCAGGAATTCCACAGTGGTCGATTTGATGATCGCCAGCTGCCCATGAAAGAAGTGCCCGGCACCCTCCACCCGCACCCAGCGCGGGGGCGGATCGGCGTCGGCCAGCGCCGCTTCGTTGTCCGCCATGGCCACGACGTCGTCATCGGTGCCGTGAATCGTCCACCACGGCATGGTGGGAACGGCCGGCATCGGCAGGTCGACATACTTGGTCAGCGGCGGGGCCACCGTCAGCACGCCATCGGGCGGCGCCTGCTCGGCGGCACGCAGCGCCACAAAGCCGCCAAACGAGAACCCGCTGTACACCGAGGGCAGGTTCGGCAAGTGGGTGCGCAGCGCCGACGCCACGGCCAGATAGTCCGCCGTTTCGGCCCGGCCGCCGTCGTGTTGGCCGGCGCTGCCGCCCACCCCGCGAAAGTTGAAGCGCAACGCCAGCCAACCCGCCTCGGCCGCTGCTGCCGCCAGCATGTAGGTGACCTTGTTGCTCATGGCGCCGCCAAACAACGGATGAGGATGCCCCACCACCATCCAGCCGCGCGGTGCGGATGACGGCAGTGACCACGCCACTTCAATGACTCCGTGCTCGGCGCTGAGCCGCTGGGGCGCGGTTGCCAGTGAGCGGGGAATTTCGGTGAGCATCGTCCCTCCGGAGGGCAGGGCAGAACCCTGCAACGACGTTGGTTGCGGCGGCATCACGCGACTTCTATAGTGCCGAATCGATGGGCCGCGAGCGTGGCCCATTATCCAAGCAATCGCGCCGTCGGGGGGCCGCTGTACCGAGCGGCCGGGCATGCCCCCGGCTGCCGCACGGGCGCACCGCCGACACCCTGGAGGGCCATGACCCACGACGCAACGCCGCTGTCGCAGCAGTACTGGTACCAGACCACCAGCATGGACCTGCGCAGCCTGGCCCTGTTTCGCGTCGCCCTGGCCATCGCGCTGGGCTGCACCCTCGCCTCGCTGATGGGCGCCGTCCCGCTCTGGTTCAGCGACGGCGGCATGATGCCGCGCACCGACAGCCTTGATCTGGGCGGCCTGGCCGCCCACAACCTGACCCTGGTCACCGGCGACACCGCGCTGCTGCGGCTGATGCTGGGCGTCGGGCTGATGGCAAGCTTCACGCTGATGCTGGGCTATCGCACCCGCTTCAGCCTGGGGGTGGCAACGCTGGTGCTGTTCAGCTTTGTCACCCGGCAGCCGCTGATCAGCCTGCCGCACGAGGTCTGGCTGGTCGGGCTGGCCCTGTGGTCGCTGAGTCTGCCGCTGGGATTGCGTTGGAGCCTCGATGCCACGCTGGGGCAGACGTTGGCGCCCGGCGCCAGCGACACCCGCCGCGGCGGGCTGATCGGCCTGAGCTGGGCCCTGCAATGGCTGGCGCTGGCCGGCGCCGCACTGACGATACCGGTGCAGGATACTGCCGCATCGCTGGCCATCGCCGGCGCCATCGCGCTGCTGCTGGCGCTGGTTTCAAGAGGGCTGCTGCCCACCCCGTCGCCATGGCGCTGGGCGACCCCGATGCTGGCGCTGGGCGGCGCGTTGGGGGCTCTCATCGCCCACCAATCCCCCGCTGCCCTGATGACGGTCGCCGCGCTGGCAGTGATCCCGTGGCTGCCCAGTGCGCTGTGGACGTCACTGGCCCGGCGTCACGCCACGGGCAAACCGGTGCAGGTTTTTTACGATCAGGACTGCCGTTTCTGCCACCAGTGTTGCCGCGTACTGCAGGACCTGCTGATTCTGCCGCCGGGCAGTTCGGTAAAGCCGGCCCAGGACAACCCGCGCGCCCACGCGCTGATGAAGGCACAGAACAGCTGGGTGGTGATCGACGAGCAGGGCCGGGCCACGCTGCACTGGCTTGCGGGCGTCACCCTGGTTCGGCACTCCGCGTGGCTCGCGCCGCTGGCGCCCCTTCTGGCCTTGACGCCCATCCGCGCAGCGGGCGATGCCTGCTACCAACAGGTCGTACGCCACCGTGGCCTGCTGGCGGGGCTGCTGGGCAGCCTGCCGCCGGCCAGCAAACCCCACAACACCATGAACGGTCTGGCGCTGATGGCGCTGATGCTGTTGGTCGCGCAGGGCATTTACGTTGTCACCGCGCCGGGGCCCTGGTTCGCCACACCGCCTGGGCTGGCCTTCACGCCCTTCATCGCGCCGCCGGAGGCCACCCGCGCGCGCGCGCGCCAGCAGGGACAGTGGGTTGCGGCCGTCGAACGCGTGCCCGGGCAATACCGTGACGCCCTGCGCGGCGACCAGGCCCTGACCTACAACCTCACACCGGTCACCGGGGCCTACGCCGACACGCGCTGGCAACGCTATCTGGCCGCCGCCGGCGCGCAACTGCCCGGGGCCAGCATTCGCCGGCTGGCAAACCGGCTGTGTGGCGCGCCCGAAGACCCGCCCCTGGCGGTGAACCTGGAATGGATCGTGGCCGCCGACACCCGCACCCAACGCGGACGTATCGAACGCTATCGCTGCGTGGACGGCGTGGCCCGTTCGCAACGTCAGCGGCTGGACGGTGACCCCATCGACCTGCGCCCCGGCGAATAGGGCTGCCTGCAATGATCGACATCGGCGCCAATCTGGCCCACGAGAGTTTTGATCTGGACCGCGAGGCCGTGTTCAGCCGCGCCTGGGGCGCCGGCGTGCAGGCCATCATTCTCACCGGCAGCTGCCGGCAGTCCAACCGGGCCGTCCAGCAACTCCGACTGACCGCGCCCGACCGGCTGTACTGCACGGCCGGCGTGCACCCCCATCACGCCAGCGACTGGACCGATGAAGACGCCGAGCTGATCACCTCGCTGGCGGCGCATGCCGGGCTGGTCAGCCTCGGCGAATGCGGGCTGGACTACCACCGCGACCTGTCACCGCGCGAGGTGCAGCGCAAGGTGTTCATCGCCCAACTGGAGCTGGCCATTCGCCTAGAGAAGCCGGTGTTTCTGCACCAGCGGTCGGCCCATGACGACTTTCACGCCATTGTTCGCGAGTACCGCGCCGCCCTGCCCGACGCCTGCGTGCATTGCTTCACCGACACCGCCGCCGCACGGGACGCCTACCTGGCGCTGGACTGCCATATCGGCATCACCGGCTGGGTGTGCGACAAACGCCGCGGCGCCGAGCTGCGTGCGGTGGCGCCGGGAATTCCACTCGACCGCCTGATGATCGAAACCGACGCGCCCTACCTGCTGCCCGGCAACCTGCCGCGCGGTCAACGGCCCGGCAAGCGCCATGACGACAAACCGGGCATCGACGGCCGCCGCAATGAACCGGCGTACCTGCCGTGGGTGGCCCGGGCGCTGGCCGAACTGCGCGGTGACGACCCGGCCGAACTGGGCGCCGTCACCGCCGCCAATGCCCGGCGCTTTTTCAGATTGCCAAGTGCTGCAGGTCGCGATTCATGCTGACATCCGACCTGGCATGTCGGCTCGGAACGCGACCGACAGCCGGCCCGGTCAATCGGTGACCGCGCCCTTCGATGCGCTTGACACGTTCTTCATGAACTTGGCCAGAACGCCACGCGTGTAACGCGGTGCCGGCTGCACCCACTTTGCACGGCGCGCGGCAATCTCGGCGTCGGGCACATTGAGTTGCAGCAGCCGCTGGTGGGCGTCGATGGTGACCGAGTCGCCCTCTTCGATCAGCGCAATGGGGCCGCCGTCATAGGCCTCCGGCGCAACGTGGCCAACCACCATGCCCCAGGTGCCGCCCGAGAACCGACCGTCGGTGAGCAGGCCCACCGTTTCGCCCAGACCCTTGCCGATCAGCGCGCTGGTGGGCGCCAGCATCTCGCGCATGCCGGGGCCGCCCCTGGGGCCTTCGTAGCGAATCACCACCACGTCGCCCGCCACGATCCGGTCGTCGAGAATGGCGGCCATGCACTCGTCTTCAGAGTTGAACACCTTGGCCGGCCCGGTGATCACCGGGTTCTTCAGGCCGGTGATCTTGGCCACGCTGCCTTCAGGGGCGAGGTTGCCCTTGAGCACCGCAAGATGCCCTTGCGCGTACAGCGGTTTGTCGATGGGCCGAATCACGTCCTGATCGGCGCGCGGCACGTCGGGGACCGCAGCCAGCGCCTCAGCCATGGTCTCGCCGGTGATGGTCAGCGCGTCACCGTGCAAAAGACCCTTCACCAGCAGCATTTTGAGCACCTGCGGCACGCCGCCGGCACGATGAAAGTCCACGGCCACATATTTGCCCGAGGGCTTCAGGTCACAGAACACCGGCGTGCGCTGGCGGATGGTTTCCACGTCGTCCAGCGAAAATTCAACTTCGGCCGCGTGGGCAATGGCCAGGAAGTGCAGCACGGCGTTGGTGGAGCCGCCGGTGGCCATCACCAGCGTCACGGCGTTTTCGATGGCCTTGCGGGTGACGATGTCACGCGGTTTCAGGTCACGCTTGATCGCCCCCACCAGCGCCCGCGCGGAGTCGGCCGCCGAGTCGGCTTTTTCAGGGTCAGGCGAGGCCATCTGCGAAGAGCCGAGCAAGCTCATGCCCAGCGCCTCGAAGGACGACGACATGGTGTTGGCGGTGTACATGCCGCCGCAGGCACCGACGCTGGGGCAGGCATTTTTCTCGATGCCGACAAAGTCTTCTTCGCTCATCGTGCCGGCGCGAAACGCCCCCACGGCCTCGAACGACGACACGATCGTGAGCGGCACCCCCTTCCACACGCCGGGCTTGATGGTGCCCGCGTACACGAACACGCCGGGAATGTTCATGCGCAGCATGCCGATCATGGCGCCGGGCATGTTCTTGTCGCAGCCGCCGACCACCAGCACGCCATCCATGCACTGGCTGGACACGGCGGTTTCGATGGCGTCGGCAATCACCTCGCGCGAGATCAGCGAGAACTTCATGCCCTCGGTGCCCATGGAGATGCCGTCGGTGACGGTGGGGAAGCCGAAAATCTGCGGCATGGCGCCGGACTGGCTCAAGGCGCTGCAGGCGCGATCGGCCAGGGGCTGAATCCCGGCATTGCAGGGGTTCATGGTGGAATGCCCGTTGGCAACGCCGACGATGGGCTTCTCGAAATCGGTATCGCTGAAGCCGACGGCACGCAGCATCGCGCGGTTGGGGGAGCGTTCCATGCCGCCGGTGATGATGCGCGAGCGTTTGTTGAGTGCGTCTGCCATGACAATCATTCCAATGAGTTGATTTTTACAAGGCGCGCAGAATACCTCAGGCCAATGCCCGGTTTGCAGCCGCTTGGGGGCGCCCCGCGTCGCGCGGCCGGCGCGACCACTCAAAAGCGATCGGGAATGAACTGCGTCAGAAAGGTTGCAGCGTCGATTTCCAGCAGCTTGGCGTCGGTCAGCGAGCAGGCGTCGCTGTCATAAGAGATCGAGGCGACGATCCAGAGCCCCGAGTCGGCATCTCGATACAGCTCACAACTGTGCTCAGCGGCCAGTCGCATTGCATCTGCAATCTGCATCAGCGACCTCGATCCGCAGTCGGCGTAGGGGTCATCTCGGCATCCGGCGCAAGGAATTGAGCCCCATCATCGGCGATGGCGCTGCGCCGCGAAACCCCGTGCGCCGTCACTCCGGCGCCGCGGCCACCACCGTGCGGCGCGTCCATCGCGACTTGATCACCACGGCCACGCCCGACAGCGCAATCACGCCCATGCCCAACAGGCTCAAGCCATCGGGCACGTCGCCAAACACCCACCCGCCCAGCAGGCTGGCCCAGAGCAACTGCACGTACATCACCGGGGCCAGCGACGAGGCGGGTGCATACCGGTGGGCGGCGGTAAACAGATAATGGCCCAGCCCGCCGGTGACGCCGAGGCTTGAAAACAGCCCCAGTTGCAGCATTGTCGGCGCCAGCCCTTCCAGAAACCACGGCACCATCAGGCCGTACAGAATCGAACCGAACAGCGCCGCATAGAACAGCAAGGCCAGCGTGCTTTCGGTGGCTGCCAGCACCCGTGACAGCAACTGGTAGCCGGCAATCATCAGGGCGCCCGCCAGGGCCAAGGCCACCCCCAGGGGGTCCAGCCCGCTGCCGGGCCGGGCAATCAGCAGCACGCCCACAAAGCCGGCAATGGCGGCCAACACACCGACCCGGCCGATGGATTCACGCAGCACCAGGCCGCCGACCATCACCACCAGCAGCGGCGACAGGTAGACGATGGCCGTGGCCTCGGCCACGGGCAAGCGACGGAAGGCCAGGGCCACCACCAGGGACGTGGCCGCCAGACACGCCGCGCGCACCCACACCAGGGCGGTGCGCCGGGTGTGCAGCATCTGTCGTCCGCCGCGCGGCATCAGCAACACCACCATCAGCAGGCACTGCACGATGTAACGCACGGCAACGACCACCGGCGCGGGGTATTCAGCCACCAGAAGTTTGGTGGTCACATCCATGCAGGCGAACAGGAACACCGCGCCGGTGATCAACGCGATTCCGCGAAACGGCCGGGCGACGCTCATGGGCGCCGCCGCACGTGAGGCGCCCACTGCGCCGGGTGATGCCGTACCAAACCAAGCCTCATCTGCAAAAAAAAGGGCCGAGCGGTCTCGGCGAGGCGCACGAGTGTGCCAGCAAAGGGGCGGGCATTTCATGGCGCCGAGGCCTGGCGCCGGTGAGGTTTGAACGGGTCAGTGCGCCGCGCTGGGCAGGATTCGCGCATGCTTGCGCGAATAGCCTTTGAGGAAGGCCATCTGGTCCGCGAGGATGCGGCGGTTCTGCAGAATCAGGTACTCGGCCAGATTGGGCGTGTAAGGCACGGCCAGCAGCGGCATGCTGGCCTCCTCGGGCGTGCGGCTGTCCTTCTTCTGGTTGCACACGCGGCAGGCGGTGACGCAGTTTTCCCAGATGGTCAGGCCGCCGCGCGCGGCCGGAATGACATGGTCACGCGTCAACTGGCTCACTGCAAAATGGTGGCCACAGTAAAGACACAGGTTCTGGTCGCGATGAAACAGCGTTCGGTTGGTGAGCAGCGGCACGCCCCGCTCGAAGCGTTTGGAGCGGTCGGACACGGCAATGATGCTGCCGATCTCGATCTTCGACTGCCGCCCCGTCAGCGCGCAGGTGCCCCCGCGAATCTCGAAGCGTTCTTCACCCGCCTCCCAGCGCACCCGGTCGCGGGCATAGAGCACGACTGCGGTCTGCCAGCGGATCCACCCCACGGGCAGACCACCGGCATCGAGCTTCAAGATCGCGGGAATCGTGTGCATGTCGCTGCGTGCGCCCCCTCGTTGTGGAACCTGGAGAATCAGACCATAACTTGATGACAACTTGTTGAAGTTAGCGGTTTTTTGCCGTTTACTCAAGCGGACGCCGAGACGGTGCACCCTTTCCGACACCGACTTTTCAGTCGTAACGGGCTTCGATCTCGATGAATCCGATGCCGGTCTCGAAGCTGCGCGCGTCGCGATTGGAGCGTCGCTGCTCCGACTCGACCCCGCCGGTGATGCCCAGCCACAGCAGTGGCTGATAGCGCAGCGCCGCGCGATACACGTCGATGCGATCTGCGCGCGCCGCCGGGGTCGCGGCGGCGCCACCGCCCACGTAGTCGAGCCGCTCGTAGCGATAGCGGCCCTCAAGGCGAATCCTGCGGGTCAGGGCGTAGTCCAGCTCTGCCAGCGCGCCCCAGCGCTCGGCCGACACTGCATCGAACTCCTCGACGCTGTCGAGCCGCCGGAACAGTTCCAACTGAATCAGCGTGAGCGCCGACTGCTGGCGTCTGTAGCGCAGACGCCCGGTAGCGCCGGAAAGGTCACGGTCGGGTACGCCGGCGCTCAGGCCCTCGGCATCACGCCAGCTGTAGCCCAGTTCGGCCTGCACACTGGAGATGCCGCTGAAACGGTACTCCAGGCGGGTAAAGGCGTCGGTCTGCTGGAAGCCGTCCCCCAGGGTCCCGAAGCGCTGCGGCTGTCCTTCGCGGCCGGGATACCGCCCCGAGGTGACGTCGACACCCACGCCCACCAAGGCCACGGGATTGCCGGTGTAGAGCCCCTCGATGCCCGCGATCAGCTCATCGCGGTCGGCCCCGCGCGAACTGGGGCGCTCGTACGCCAGTCGGCGCAGCCCCAAGGAGGGCTCCAGCGCCCAACGCGGCGTTGGCTTCCAGCGCACCGATGCATCCACGCGGCTGCGGTCCAGCAGGCCCAGGGCAATGGTGTCGCGATCGGCGAAGCGCTCCAGCTCGCGCCGTCGCTCTACCGCCAGCTGGCCTTCCCACAGCCGCGCGATCTGCCAGTCCAGGCCGGTGCCGACCTCGTAGGTGGTGTGATCGAGCGCGTCAAATTCACGATGCAGTACCCGGGCCGCTTCGAGGTTGGCCGTGGCCCGCTGCAGACCCCAGGTGTATTGCAGCACCGCGCCGACGGTCACCGTTTCCCGGTCGTCCGACACCCGCGGCCGATCTGCGGACGCTGCCGAATCACGCGGCGCTTCAAACAGGTTGTCGGTGTGCCCGTGGCGCAGCGACAGATACGGCTCTCCTTCGAGCACCGCCCAGGCCGGCCACGCTGCCGCCACTAAGGCCAGACCTGCGGCAACGCTAGTACGCGTTGTCATCGCCACGCAGCACGGTCCAGACGGTCAGAACAATGATCTTGATGTCGAGCCAGGGGCTCCAGTTGCGGATGTAGTCGAGGTCGTATTCGATGCGCTCGGCCATGCGTTCAACCTGGGCGGTTTCGCCCCGCAGGCCGTTCACCTGGGCCCAGCCGGTCACGCCCGGCTTGACCTTGTGCCGCACCATGTAGCGCCGCACTTCCTTGCGGTACTGCTCGTTGTGCGAGATCGAATGCGGCCGTGGCCCGACCACGCTCATTTCGCCGCGCATCACGTTCCAGAACTGCGGCAATTCATCAATCGACGTCTTGCGGATGAAACGGCCGATGCGGGTGATGCGGTCGTCGTCCTTGGTGGCCTGCCGGCTTTGTCGCACCTGATCGTCACCCACCGTCATCGAGCGGAACTTGTAGACGAAAAAACGCTTGCCGTTGAGCCCGTACCGCGCCTGCTTGAAGAACACCGGCCCCGGCGAATCCCGTTTGATGAGCACCGCCACAAGGGCGAACACCGGCAGCAGCAGGACCAGTGCGACGGCCGCAAATGCGCGGTCGAAGATCGCCTTGAGCAGGCCATCGGCGCCGAAGAAAGGCGACTCGGCCACCTGCAGCACCGGAAACCCGGCCACCTCGACAAACTGCGCGTTGAAGACCTGAAAGGCGATGAAGTCCGGCACGTAATAGACGCTGGCCGTGGTGTCGCCCAGGGTTTCAAGCACGCCGACAACGCGCTTGGTGGCGTTGTCGGGCAGCACCACGAACACCACGTCAACATTGTTTTTCTGGGTGTATTCGGCCACGTCGCGGGCCTTGCCCAGCAGGGGCAGGTCGCCCACCCCGCCGTCGGTACGGCCTGCATCACGGTCGTCGAAGTAACCGAGCAGCTCGAAGTCGTCAATCTTGCGCAGGCCCCGTTCCAGCAGACGGGCCGATTCGCTGGCAAACACCAGCACGGCACGCCGCTTGAGTCGTGATTCGGGCGCGTAGCGGCGCATCAGCACGCGAATCAGCAAGTGCACGGTGGCAATGAAAAATGGCGTGACCACCACCCAGGTTCCCAGCAACAGGCGCGAGTAAAACTCGGCGTATTGCAGCCCGAAGCCGGCCAGCGCCAGCCCGCCCACCAGCATGCCCCAGGCGACAAGAAAGCGATTGGCAATCGATCCGGGCCGGCCAAAACGCCAGTTGGCCGTCGGGTCGAACCGGCGCAGCAGGACAAAGGCCAGCACGCCGGCAAGCACCGCCAGCGACTGGTAAGGCCGCGACCACTCCACGCCAAACCCCTGCGCCAGCACGAACAGCGGCAGCGCCACCAGGAAGGCGTAGAGCACGCCGGTCAAGAAGTGCGCGCGCGCCGGTCCGGTATTCATGACGCGCCGCCCGGGCCAGAGCCGATCTGGCCCGGGCGGTTGCGGTGCACGCCCCGGCAGCGGCGCGTCATGCGAATGGATTCCGGTAGCGCCCCAGACGCTGCTTGAGCAGCAGCCCGAAAAACGGCAGGTCATCCACCAGATAACGCCGCAGCAACCGCTTGGGGTCGGCCGCCATCCGGTACAACCATTCCAGACCGACACGGCTCATCCACCGCGGTGCGCGCGGCACGTTGCCGGCCTCGAAGTCGATGGTGGCGCCAATGCACAGAATCTGGCGAATCTGCGGCATCGCGTGGCGCCAGGCACAGGCCCATTTCTCCTGCTTCGGACACCCCACCCCGATCGCCAGCACGGTGCAGCCCGAGGCATTGATCTGCTCGACCAGGGCCAGGCTCTCGGCCTGCTTCTGTTCAAAGCCGAAACTGGGGCTGTGGGCGTGGGTGATGATGTCGCGCCCCACCCGCGCATTGACATTGCGCCGCGCCTTGTTGGCCACGCCTTCCAGGCCGCCCAGCAGAAATACCGTCACCGCGGGGTTGGCCGCATGGTGGGCACAGAACTCGCCGAAGAAATCACTGCCCGAGATTTTCTCGCGGATGGGCGTGCCCAGCAGCGTCGAGGCCATTTTCAGAATCTGGCTGTCGCAGATCACGTAGTCGGCCTGCCGGGCGATGGCGTAAAACGCCGCGTCGTGCTGCAGCTTCATCAGCACATCGACATTGGGGTTGAGCATGAACCCGTGTTCGAAGCGCGCCAGCAGTTCACTGCGGCTGAGGTTGTCGAATGCAATGTTGAGCAACTGAACCTTGTCGCTCATGCGAACAGCGCCTGCGCGCGGGCAAATTCACTGGGGATGCCGATGTCGATGAACGGCGCATCGGTCACATGGCCGAACACCGGCACGTGGCCGACCTGTCGCTGCATCACATCGGTCTCGAACGAAAAGTTGCAGGTGCTGGGCGCGTAACTGAGCAGACTTCGCTCCACGACGTAGACCCCGGCGTTGATGCGGCCCGGCCCGCCGCCGGCTCGCTTCTCGTGAAACGCCCGCACCCGTCCGTCTGCATCGAGCTCCACCGCGCCGAACCGGCCGGCGTCGGGCACCTGCGTCAGGGTCAGGGTGAGCATTGCCGCGTGGCGACGATGGGTGTCGATCAGTGCCTGCAGGTCCACCGGACACCAGGTGTCCCCGTTGAGCACCAGCGCGCGTGCCACACCCGTCAGGTCCAGCGCCTGACGCAGGGCGCCGCCGGTGCCCAATGGCGCGGATTCGACGCTGTATTCGATGGTCATTCCCCGGTAGGCCGCCTCGAAATGGCGCTCGATCACCTCGCGCTTGTAGCCCACGGCCAGCACCACCCGGCCCACCCCGGCATCGGCGAGCGTGTCGAGCAGCACCTCCAGAAACGGCCGGCCGGCCACCGGCGCCATCGGCTTGGGCACGTCCGCCACCACCGATTGCAGGCGCGTCCCGAAGCCACCGGCCAGCACCACCGCGCAGGGCAGGCTCATGCGCCGGGCTGCGGCTTGTGCTCGGGAAACATCGCCTCCTCACACAGCGCACAGAGGATGTGGCCGATGAGAATGTGCGACTCCTGAATGCGCGGCGTGTGCGTCGACGGCGCGCACAGGGCATAGCGGCACAGGTCCTTGAGCCGGCCTGCCGCGCCGCACAGCGCCACGGTGGAAATGCCGCGCTTGTGCGCCGCTTCGACGGCGGCAATCACGTTCTTCGAGTTGCCCGAGGTGGAAATGCCGATGAACACGTCGCCCTCGCGACCGTTGGCTTCCAACTGCCGGGCGAACACGTATTCGTAGCCATAGTCGTTGCCAATGGCGGTGAGCATCGAGGTGTCGGTGGTCAGCGAGATGCTGGGCAGGCCGGGCCGGTCAAACTCGAAGCGGCTGACAAATTCGGCCGCGATGTGCTGCGAATCGGCGGCCGATCCGCCATTGCCGGCCAGGATGATCTTGTTGCCGCGTTTCAGGGCTTCGATGCACACCCGCGTCACCACCAGAATGGTGTCATGCAGCGCGGTGTCGGCCAGCAGCTGCTCCTTGACCGCGATCGAGTCGCGAATCATGCCGGACACGCGATCCAGGGTTAAAGCGACCATGCCTGCACTCCGGTGGCGGTGAAGTTGAATTTGACGAAGTGGCCCTCTTCGCTGCTCAGCGCGTCCACCACGTCGAGCTTCAGGACCGGATTGACGAAGATCATCATGAAACCGCCGCCGCCGGCGCCCGAGACTTTGACCGCGTCTGCGCCGGCGTCCATGGCGGCGTCTGCAACGGTCTCGATTCCGGCGTTGGAAATACTCTCGGCCATGGACTTCTTGGCCAGCCACGATTCACGAAACAGGGCCGAAACGCCGTCCACGTCGTAACGCAGCAGACGCTCCTTCATCTCGAAGGCGATGCGTTTAAGGGCATGCATCGAATCGACCGCCTTGTGCGTGGTCGCCTCATGGGTGACCGAACGAATCTGGTCGTCGATGATCCTGGCGCTGTCGCGTGACCGGCCGGTGAAATACAGCAGCATGCGCGCCTGCAGCTCATTGGCGATGTGATCGCGAATGCGCAGGGGGTTGATGATGGTCTTGTCGTCGGCGCCAAACTCCATGAAGTTGAAGCCGCCGAAGGTCGCCGCGTACTGGTCCTGTTTGCCGCCCGAGAGCGCGCAGTCCTTGCGCTCGATCTCGTAGGCCAGGTGCGCCAGGTCGTACTCGCCCAGCGGCAGCTGCATCAGCTCCTGAAACGCCGCGAGTATGGCCACCACCATGGTCGATGAAGTGCCCAGGCCGGAGCCCGGCGGCGCGTCGGAATAGGTGGTCACCGTCAGGCCCATCGGCTGCCCGTCGTTGAACTGCTTCACCACCCGGTTGTAGATGGCCTTGTGCAGCATCACCCCGCCCTCCAGCGGCAGTCGCGGCTGTGCCGGACCTTCGTAATGCTCCCCCAGGTCGCGGGCCCGGAATTCCACCCGCCAGTCGTCGCGGGTTTCGATGGTGCAGTAGGCAAACAGGTCGATCGTCGCGTTGAGCACGCAACCGCCGTAGGTGTCGGAATACGGCGACACGTCGGTGCCGCCGCCGGCAAGGCCAAGTCGCAGCGGCGCTTTGCTTCGCACAATGGTCATCAGTCGTTCTCGAGGCAAAAAAACGGTCCGACAGCGTAGCGAAACTTGCCCCCTGCCGGCGTGCGCCAGTCCCGAATTTCAAGGGGCTGCGGCGGCGTGCCATCGCCGGCGATGGTTCAGGCGCCAGGCCAGCGGATCGCCCAGGCCCGGCTGGCCATCGAACTGCCAGATCAGGGCGCCGTGCTGGGCGGTATTCCAGGACCGGATGCCGCGCCGGGCATAGCGCTCCACCACCCACGGATGCGGATGGCCAAAGTGATGGCGCCAGCCGGCGCTGAACACCACCACCTCGGGGCGCACCGCGTCGATGAACGCGCCGCCGGACGAGGTGCGGCTGCCGTGATGCGGCGCCAGCAACCACTGCGCCGCCAGCGGTCGATCAGATTGACGCAGCAGGGCCTGCTCGGCCGGGGCCTCGATGTCGCCGGTCAACAAGATGGCCTGCGCCCCCACCTCGATGCGCAGCACGCACGACTGGTCATTGCGGCGCGGCCCCGGTGGCCCAGCACCCGCCGGCGGATGCAGCACCTCGAAGCGCACCTGATCCCACTGCCAGCGCTGCCCTGCAACACAGGGCCTGGCGCTGTCCGCGCCCAGCCGCTCGGCATGCGGAAAGGCCGCCATCACCGCCGCGATGCCCCCCGCATGGTCACGGTCGGCATGCGACAGCATCAGCCGGTCCAGCCGCGTCACCCCGCGAAACTGCAGATAAGGCACCACCACGGCATCGCCGGCATCAAAGCCCCCGGTCCAGGCGGGACCGGCGTCGTACAGCAGCGTGTGGTGCGGCGTGCGCGCCACCACCGCGGTGCCCTGACCCACATCGAGCACCGTCAGCGTCAGTGGCGCGCGCTCAACCCCTCGGGGCAGCAGCAGCGGCACCATGCACAGCAACCCCAGCACCCGGCCCGGCATGCCGCGGGGCGCCAGCAGCAGCATGGCGCCGATCAGGGCCAACACACTGATCGCCCACACCGGCGTGCGCTGCCACCACACGCCGTCACCCAGGGTCGTCACCAGGCGCAGCCCGGCATCGACGGCGGCGAAAGCCGATGCCACGCCGTGCACCACCGGCGTCACCCAGCCGGCATCCAACTGCGCCAGCGCACCGGCCAGCAGCGCCGCAGGGGTGAGCAGCATGAACAGCGGCACCGCGACCAGATTGGCCAGCGGCGCGATCAGGCTGGTGCCGGAGAAAAACCCCAGGGTCAGCGGCAGCATCACCAGGCCCAGAGCCACTTGCAGCCAGACGAACTGCCGCCAGCCCGGCCGCGGACGCAGGCGAAAGGCCAACAGATAGACAATGGCGGCCACCGCCACGAAGGACAGCCACAGCCCCGGGCGCAGCAGCCGCACCGGGTCCCAGGCCACGACCACCAGCCAGATCAGCGCCAGCGCCCGAAACGGCTGCCGCCAGCCGCCCCGCCAGGCCAGCCACAGCCCCAGCCACACCACCAGCAGCGCGCGGATCACCGGCGGCTCGAACCCGGCCATCAACGCATACGCAGTGGCCAGCACGGCCGCCCCCACGCCACCGGCCAGCGGCGTCGGCAGGCGCAACGCGGCCGCAGGCCACAGCGGCCAGAGCACCCGGATCAAGGCAAACCCGAGCCCGGTCATCAGCGCCAGGTGCAAACCCGAGATCACCACCAGATGGCTGGTGCCGGTCTCGCGGAAGATGCGCCAGTGCCCGTCGGTGAGGCCGCGCCCGTCCCCCACGCTCAGGGCCGCCAGATACGGCGTGCCGGGATGATCGCCCAGATGACGTGCCAGACCGTCTGCCCATGCGGCGCGCACCCGCAGCAGCGCAGCACGGGGCCCGGTCACTTCGATGGCACACGGCACCGCGTCGCGCACGCTGGCGGTGGCGCCAAGCCGCTCGCGGAACAACCAGCCTTCATAGTCGAAGCTGCCGGGATTGTGGCTGCCCCGCGGCGTGCGCAGGCGCAGGTCGAATTGCCAGCAACTGGCCGCCGCGAGGGTGTCGGGGCCGTCGTACCAGCTCACCCGCAGCTGGCGCGGCAGGCCCGCAGCCCGGGCATCGGCGTCAGTGGTCAGGCGAAAGCGCCAGTGCGCGCCGGTTTCGCCGGGCCGCGAGGTGGGCAAGTCGCTGACCCACCCGGTCACCTGCCGGGTTTCGCCATGCCGCGACGCCGGCCAGCGCTCGGCGAGACGCTGGGCCACCTGCCATTCACACAGCAGCGCGCCCAGCAGCAGCGCCAGCACCGGACCGCGCAGCGGCGCCCACCACAGCGCCATCAGCAGCATCGGCACGGCCAGCCAGAGCGGCCAGGGATTGGGGTTGATCAGCACCGCACCGCAGCCCAGGGTGAAGGCGGCGGCCCAGCGCACCCGCAAGGGGGTCAGGCCGCGCTGAGGCGGCCCGCCTCCAGGGTGAGCACGCGGTCCATACGCGAGGCCAGCGTCATGTCGTGGGTGACCACCACCAGCGCCGTGCCCAGCTCGCGGTTGAGCACCAGCATTTGATCGAACACCGCATCGGCGGTGCGCCGATCCAGGTTGCCGGTGGGCTCGTCCGCCAGCACGCAGCCGGGCCGGGTGACCAGCGCACGCGCAACGGCCGCGCGCTGGCGCTCGCCACCCGAAAGTTCGCCCGGCTTGTGGTGCAGGCGTTCAGACAGCCCGACCCGCGTGAGAATCGCCGTCGCTGCGGCCTGCGCCTCTTTGACTGGACGCCGGCGTATCAGCAGCGGCAAGGCCACGTTTTCCAGCGCCGTGAACTCCGGCAGCAGGTGGTGAAACTGGTACACGAAGCCCATGAACCGGTTGCGCAGCCGGCCGCGCGCGGCATCGCTGAGCGCGCTCATGTTTTCACCGGCCACGTGGATGCTGCCGCCGTCAATGGTGTCTAGCCCGCCCAGACAATGCAGCAGCGTTGATTTGCCGGTGCCGCTGGCGCCCACGATGGCAATGCGTTCGCCGCGACGGATTTCGATGTCGACGCCGTCGAGCACCTTCAGGTGCAGCCGCCCGTCGTCGAACACCTTGCACAGCCCGCTGGCGGAGAGGACCGGCACGTCGTCTCTAAGCTCACTCATAACGCAGCGCCTCTGCCGGCTGCACCTTGGACGCCCGCCACGCCGGGTACAGCGTCGACAGCAGGCCCAGCGCCAAGGACAGCATGCCGATGCGCAACACGTCGGCCTGCTTCAACTCCGACGGCAGGTCCGAGATGTAATACACGTCCGGCGCCAGCACCGGCTGATCAATCAGCGCTTCGATCAGCGGCACGATGTTCTCGACATTCAGCGCCAGGCCGATGCCGCCGGCCAGACCCAGCAGGGTGCCGAACACCCCGATCAGACTGCCCTGCACCATGAAAATGAGCATCACCGATCGCGGGCTGGCGCCCAGCGTTCGCAAAATGGCGATGTCGGCCTGCTTGTCCTGCACCACCATCACCAGGGTGCTGACGATGTTGAACGCCGCGACGCCGACGATGAGCGACAGAATGATGAACATCACGGTCTTCTCGGTGGCCACCGCGCGGAAGAAATTGGCGTGGCTGCGCGTCCAGTCCGACACGTAATAAAGACCCGGCAACTCGGCGGCCAGCTCGCGTGAAATGCGCGGCGCCAGAAACAGATCGTCCAGCTTCAGTCGCACCCCGGTCACGCCCTTGCCCATGCGCAGCAGGGCCTGCGCGTCATCGAGGTGTATGAACACCATGCCGCGGTCGAACTCGTACATGCCCACTTCAAACACCCCCGCCACCGTGAAGCGGCGGAAGCGCGGCAGCACACCGGCCGGCGTGACCGAGGCCTGCGGAATCATCAGGTCCACCGTGTCGCCCAGGCGCACGCCCAGCAGGCGTGCCAGCTCCACCCCGATGACCATGCGGAATTCGCCGGACTCAAGGTCTTCGAACCGCCCGGCGATGAGCTTCTGGCCGATGTCCGACACCCGGGGTTCACGGTCGGGCAGCACGCCGCGCAGCAAGGTGCCCGACAGTTCGTTGCCCACCCGCAACATGCCCTCGCCCTCGATGTACGGCGCCACGCCCATCACGTTGGGGTGGGTCTCAGACTGGGCCGCTGCCGCCGGCCAGTTCAGCATCGGGCCTTCAGCGCCGACGATGGTGGCGTGCGAGGCCATGCCGAGGATGCGCACGCGCAGTTCACGCTCGAAGCCGTTCATCACCGACAACACGGTGATCAAGGCGGTCACGCCCACGGCGATCCCCAGAATCGAAGCGCCAGAAATGAACGAAATAAAGTGGTTTCGCCGCTTGGCGCGGGTGTACCGCAGCCCGGCAAACAGTTCAAATGGATTACGCATGGACGCGATTAGACCATGCCCATCACCACCGGGTGCACCCCATCGCCGGCCCTGCGGCGCCTTCACGACAGCAGGTCTGGCAACCCACGGTCGGTCGTTCAGCGCCGGTGATCGAGTTCCTCGGGCAGGGCTCGGCGCTGCGGTGATCGCCCCCTCGCGCGGCGCCGCTCACGCACACTATGGGCATGGCTGCTCACCCGCCCGCACTCACCGTTCGCCATCACCGTCGCCTGCGGGCGATGTATCGATCCTCCGGCTGGCCGTGTCAGGACGCGCTGGAGGTCGACCTGCTGGTGGCCGGTCTGCTGGAGCGGGTGCATGTGCCGGGACAGCTTGAAACCCTGCGCGTCACCGATGCCGGCCTGGCGGTAATTGCCGGCGTGCAGGCGCGCAACCGCGCAGCGCTCACCCAACACGAAACCCTGGTGCAACGGATTGCCGACGACCAGGTGCGCGCCGGCCGGATTGCCTACCAAGGCCTGACCCTGCTCTCCAAACCGGGCGATGCCTGGCTGCAACTGCGGCCCGACGTGTACTCCATTCGCAACACCACGCGCGAAGACCGGTTGGAGCCGGTCATCCACGAGATCAAAGTCAGCCGCGCCGATCTGAAAGCCGATCTTCGACGGCCGGAAAAGCGTGGCGGCTATCAGGCCCTGGCCAGCGCCTGCTACTACGTGCTGGCCGAAGGCATCGGCGAGGCCGACGACGTGCCGGCGGAATGCGGCGTGATCATCGCCCGACCCGACCGGCTGGACTGCGTGCGCCCGGCGCCCACGCGCCTGTGCGGCGTGGCCTTCAGCACCTGGATGACCCTGGCCAAGTCCACGCGACACACCTGGCTGGAACCTTCGATGGACCGGCTTTAGCGGCGCCCCGCACAGCGACCCGCGAATAAACTCACTGCCCCAGCCGCTTCGGGTGCTCGGCAGGGCTCGCGCGGCCTAAACGCAGGCTCACCCGGAAGGCGTGAGGCAGCAAAACGGACCTTGCGCACGCCGCCGGTGCCGGCCGTACCCGCCTGGCCATTCATTGGCCACGGATGGCCTGCCTGCTCAGTTTCAATGCGCAGCGAATGAAGACCTAGGGATGCTCTGCACAACCCAGCTGATCGGCGACAATACGATTCAGGCAGGGGCATGTTGAAGGGAGTCACATGAAGCAGCGAAGTCTGTCCGAGACCCGGTTTGATCGTCGCCCGAAGGCGACCAAGCGTCAGCGGTTTCTGTCTGAGATGGACGCGGTGATTCCCTGGGCCCGGCTGATGGTGCTGGTGGACCTGGTACAGCCCAAGCGCAGTGGCAAGGGAGGTCGCAAAGCCTTCTCTGCCGAGACCATGCTGCGGATTCACTTCATGCAGCAGTGGTTTGCCCTGTCGGACCCGGCGATGGAAGAAGCGCTTCACGACGTGCTGGTGATGCGCCAGTTTGCGGGGCTCGATGCTGGTGATGACCTGATACCGGATGAAAGCTCGATCCTGCGGTTCCGCCATCGGCTGGAAGCCCATGGTGTGGCCGATCAGCTGCTGTCCGAGGTCAACGCCGTGCTGGTCGAACAAGGCTTGATGCTCAAGGCGGGGACGATTGTCGATGCCACCCTGATTCACGCGCCCAGTTCGACCAAGAACAGCAGCGGCCAGCGGGACCCTGAGATGCATCAAACCAAGAAGGGCAACAACTGGTATTTCGGCTGCAAGGCCCATATCGGCGTGGATGCCGGCTCGGGTTTGACCCACAGCGTGGTGGTGACCCCGGCCAACGTCAACGACGTCACCCAGGCGCACGCACTGCTGCATGGGGAAGAAAACCAAGCCTTTGGCGATGCGGGCTATCAGGGCGTTGAGAAGCGCCAAGAGCATCAGGGCAGCGCCACGCAGTGGCACATCGCCATGAGACCCGGCAAGCGGCGAGCTTTGCCGGACACGCCTATGGGGCAACTCATCAACCAGATCGAACAAGCCAAGGCGCGCATACGCGCCAAGGTCGAACATCCCTTTCGAGTGATCAAGCGCCAGTTCGGTTACCTGAAGACCCGCTATCGGGGCCTGGCCAAGAACCGCGCCCAGATCGTCACCCTGTTTGCCTTGACCAACCTGTTTCAGGCCAGGCGACGATTGATACTGGCAGGCGAGGTGTGTCCGTGAAACGGGTTTTGCAGGGCAATAC
>PAKU01000012.1 GCA_002706265.1 Polycyclovorans sp.
ACAAGAGCACCCACACAAATCACTTGTTCTTGTTCTTAAAGAGCGGCAAATCAGTGGTCCGAAAATCTAAGGCCACCGCTGCAAGGGCGCGCATCATACGACAGATCGGGAGTGGGTCAACACCGATTTGACACTTTTTTTACAAGTGTCTGATCTGCCGGTGTTTTTGAATTATTGCCATTCAATCGGTGGGCTTGCGGGGGGCTGGCACAGGTCGCCGCCAGGGGCTTGGGCCCTCAAGAAACTCGGGGCGTTCTCTTCTTGGGCGTCTCTATGGTGGTGAGAATGCCGCGAAGAATGTTCAGCTCGTTACGGTCGGGCTGGGCACGGTGATAGAACTGCCGCAGGCGACGCATCAGCAGGCGCGGGTTGCGCGGGTCCAGAAAGCCGGTCATCAGCAGCACACGCTCAAGATGCTCGTAGAAGTGCGCCATCTCGGCCGCGGTTGGCGGCGCGTAGGACGGGTGCTCGTGCTTGGGTGAGACCTTGGGCAGCTCGTCCAGCCCTGCCTTGCGCAGCTCCCAGGTGAGCAGTTGCACGGCCTGCGCCAGATTCAACGAGGCATAGGTGGGATCGGTGGGCACCATGATGACGGCGTTGCAGCGCTCCAGGTCTTCATTACTGAGCCCGGTGCGTTCCGGCCCGAACACCAGCGCCACCTTGGCGTGTGGCGCCCGTGCCTGGGCGGTTGCTGCAAAGTCCCAGGGAGTGAGGGGCTCATCACCCAGATGCCGCGGCCGCGCCGAGGTGGCGACCACCCAGCCGCAATCGGCAATCGCCGCTTCGAGGGTGTCGACCACCCTGGCGTTCTCGACCACCGACACGGCGTTCGAGGCCAGCGCACGCGCCTGTGGATGGGGGAAACGTTCGGGGCGCACCAATACGAGTTGGTCGAAGCCCATGGTGCGCATCGCGCGCGCGGCCGAGCCGATGTTGCCGGGATGCTGGGTCTGTACCAACACGATGCGGATGCCGGTGGCGGGCGCTTCAGGGTCTGGATTTACGGTCATGCGTGATATTCTAGAGCCTCACTGCACGCCCTCCCCGGCCGCCTGCTTGAGGCCGCCAGACGCGTTGCCCGCTCTGACCCACTCTGGAATCCACCCGCATGCATCCGCTGGTCAATATTGCCGTGTCTGCGGCACGCAGCGCCGGTAACGTCATTCTCAAACACAGCGAGCGTGTTGAGACCCTGCAGGTGGATCGCAAGCAGCACAATGACTTTGTGACGCTGGTCGACCGCAACGCGGAGGCCGAGATCATCCGCACCATCCTCAAGGCCTATCCCGACCACGCCATTCTGGGTGAGGAAAGCGGCTCCAGCGGCGGCGACTCCGAGGTCCGCTGGATCATCGATCCGCTGGATGGCACCACCAACTTCCTGCACCGAATTCCGCACTACGCGGTCTCGATTGGCATTGAAGTGCGGGGCCGTCTGGAACACGGCGTCATCTACGCGCCCTGCACCAACGACCTGTACACCGCCTCGCGCGGCGCCGGCGCCATGCTCAACAGTCGTCGGTTGCGGTGCAGCAACACCAAGGATCTGGACGAAGCCCTGATCGGCACCGGCGTGCCCCTGCGCGAAGAGTTCATGCCGGACTATCTGAAGATGCTCGGCCACGTGGCGACCAGCACCGCCGGCGTGCGCCGCGCCGGTTCGGCGGCGCTGGATCTGGCATACGTGGCGGCCGGACGCCTCGACGGTTTCTTCGAGTTCAACCTCAAGCCCTGGGACGTGGCCGCCGGCATCGTGCTGGTGCAGGAAGCCTCCGGCGTCATCAAGCCTCTGGCCGGCGACGACGACGTGCTCAACCACGGTCACATCCTGGCGGCCAGCTACAAGCTCGTCGATGCGCTGGAATCTCGCCTCAAGCCCCTGAGCCTGGGTGACTGACCGCCCTCAGGGTCAGCAGCACCTGGCCCGCCTGTAGCGACTGACCCGGCGCGACCACGCGGCGGTGGATGATCCCCGCCTGCGGTGCGATGACCTGAATTTCCATCTTCATCGCTTCCAGCACAGCCAATACCTGCCCGGCCACCACCGGGTCGCCCGGCGCCACGTGAACTTGCCAAAGGTTGCCCGCCACCGGGCTGAAGACGCCGACCTCGTCGGCGTCGAGCAGGCTTTCTGACGCTTCGGCGGGCACCGCGTCGCCACGGGCCTCGAAGTGCGCCAGCCCCGAGGCCTCCCAGTGCTGGCGCTCGTCAGCGAAGGCGGCGCGCTGCCGGGCCCGGAAGTCGGCAATCTCAACCGCGTTGCGGTCGAGAAACTGCTGGTAGTCCGCCAGGCGCAGTGTGGTTTCTTCGATGCGGATCGGGTAGCGGCCCAGGGGGAAGTCCCGTCGAATGGCCCGCAATTCATCGGGGCTGACCTCGAAAAACCGAATCTGGTCGAAAAAGCGCAGCAGGTACGGCTGGCCTGCAAACGCGTCCACCGCCTTGTATCGACGCCACATCTGCAAGGTGCGGCCCACAAACTGGTAGCCGCCCGGCCCTTCCATGCCGTAGATGCACAGGTAGGCGCCGCCAATGCCCACCGCGTTCTCGGGCGTCCAGGTGCGCGCCGGGTTGTACTTGGTGGTCACCAGCCGATGGCGCGGGTCCAGCGGTGTGGCCACCGGCGCCCCCAGGTACACGTCCCCCAGGCCCATCACCAAATAATGTGCCGACAGCACGATGCGCTTCACGTCGTCGAGGCTGTCCAGGCCATTGATACGGCGGATGAATTCCAGATTGCTGGGGCACCACGGCGCATCGTGGCGCACGGTGGTCATGTACTTTTCGATGGCGATGCGGGTGGAGGGATCGTCCCAGGCCAGGGGCAGATGAACGATGCGTGAGGGCAGGCTCAGGTCTTCCGCGCGGGAAAGCTGCTGCCAGTGCCGGCGCACGCAGGCCAGCAGTTCGGCGAGCGGGCAGCGTTCTGGCTGGAAGTGCACCTGCAGGCTGCGTATGCCCGGCGTCAGGTCGATCACCCCCGGCAGTTGCAGATCTTCAAGCGCATGCATCAGCGCGTCCACGCGAAAGCGTGTGGCCAGGTCAATTTCGGGCGGCCCGAATTCCAGCAGCACATTGCAGTCGCCGGCCAGACGGGCCACGAGGCGCGCATCGCCGAGGCCCTCGTCGAGCACCACCCCGCCGACAGCCGCAAACGGGGCGGCACAGGCGCCGAGCGCGGCGCGTGCGGCAACCCGGTCCACCGGCGCGAAGCGCAGCCGGTCTCCGGCCTTGAGCTGCCCCAACTGCCACAGATCGGCCTCGATGACCGTCACCGGGCAGACGAAGCCCCCGAGGCTGGGGCCATCGGGGCCCAGGATCACCGGCATGTCGCCGGTGAAATCGACCGCGCCGATGGCATAGGCGTTGTCGTGAATGTTGGACGGATGAAGGCCCGCCTCGCCGCCATCGGCGCGCATCCACTCCGGCTTGGGACCGATCAGGCGCACGCCGGTGCGTGACGAGTTGAAGTGCACTTCCCATTCGGCCGCGAACAAGGTGTCGAGATAAGCCTCGGAAACGTATTCGGGTGCGGCATGCGGCCCCACCATCACCCGCAGACGGCGCACCGCCTCCAGCCGCAGAGGCGCAACCTCCGCCAACGCCTCCGCCGCATCGGGGCAGCCCCCCGCCCCCGGCGCAAGATGCAGCACGTCACCGACGCGCAGCGCCCGCCCGCCATGCCCGCCGAACTGCCCCAGCGTGAAGGTGCTGCCAGAGCCCAGATAGTCCGGCACCTGCAGCCCGCCGCGCACGCACAGGTAGGCGCGTGCGCCGGCACCCTCGATGCGCCCCAGCGCCAGCGTCGCACCGGCGGCCACTGCCACCGCCTGATTCATGGGCAGCGGCGTGCCGTCGAGCGTGACCGGAATCACTGCGCCGGTGACCGCCACCCAGGCATCGGCATTGAAGCGCAGCGTGGGCCCGACCAGGGTGATCTCCAGCGCCGCAGCGCCCGGCGCATTGCCCAGCAGACCGTTGCCGGCGCGCAGCGAACGCGCATCCATCGGCCCCGACGGCGGTATGCCCACCGCCCAGTACCCGAGGCGCCCGGGCCAGTCCTGAACCGTGGTCTGCGTGCCCGGTGCCAGCACGTCGAACGAGTGCTGACGGTAGTGAAGATCTTCAAGACAGCGCGTCCAGGGTCGGCCGTGCACCAGCGGGGCGAAGGCCAGAATCTGACGCAGGTAGGCACAGTTGGTCTCGATGCCGTAGATCTGCGTGTCGGCCAGGGCGCGGTCCAGCCGCGCCATCGCAGCGGCGCGGTCGGGGGCCCAGGCGATGAGCTTTGCGAGCATCGGATCGAAGTCGCTCGACACCTCGCAGCCCGATTCCACCCAGGTGTCGATCCGCAGCGCGCGACCCTCAGCCGGGGGAAAGCGCACCTGGGTCAACAGGCCGGGGCTGGGCTGAAAGGCCCGGCCCGGATCTTCGGCATAAAGCCGCGCCTGCACCGCGTGCCCGCGTGGGACCAGCGCGGCGGCCTGCGCCTCCAGTGGCGGCAGTTCGCCGGCTGCCAGTGCCACCATCCAGTGCACCAGATCGACGCCATAGACCTGCTCGGTGACGCCATGCTCGACCTGCAGGCGGGTGTTCACCTCCAGAAAATAAAACTGCTGCGCAGCGTCGTCGTAGACGAACTCGACCGTACCGGCCGAGCGGTAGTCCACCGATTGGGCCAGTGCCACCGCCGCCGTGTGCAAGGCGTGGCGGAGCGTCGGCGCAAGGTTCGGCGCCGGCGTTTCTTCAATCACCTTCTGGTTGCGCCGCTGCACCGAGCAGTCGCGCTCACCCAAGGCCACGACCGCGCCGTGCCCATCGCCGAACACCTGTACTTCGATATGGCGGGCGCGCTCGATGTAGCGCTCAAGAAACACGCCGTCGTCGCTGAAATGGCTCTCGCCGAGGCGTTTCACGGCATCGAACTGATCGGCGAGTTCCTCGGCGTCGCGGCAGATGCGCATGCCAATGCCGCCGCCGCCCGCGGTGCTTTTGAGCATCACCGGATAGCCGACGCGCGCCGCCTCGTCCCGGGCATGCTGGCGGGAAACCAGCAGGCCGCTGCCGCTGAGCATCGGCAACCCGGCGGCCTGTGCCAGCGCACGCGCGGTGTGCTTGAGCCCGAAGGCACGCAACTGCTCCGGCGTGGGGCCCAGAAAGGCGATGCCCGCCGCCCCGCAGGCTTCGGCGAAACCGGCGTTCTCCGACAGGAATCCGTAGCCGGGGTGAATTGCCTCGGCACCGCAGGCTTTGGCCGCCTCAAGAATTCTGGCGACATCCAGATACGCGCTTGCCCCGGGGCCGTCGCCCAGGCAGATCGCGCGTGATGCCTGCTCGACGTGCAGGCTGGCGCGGTCGCGGTCGCTGAACACGGCAACCCCTTCGACATTCAGCGATTTCAGGGTCCGCAGAATCCGGCAGGCAATGGCCCCGCGGTTGGCCACGAGAACGGTCTTGAACATGAACACATCCGGTCCGGGCCGTCCCGGTGTTGCGTCAGCCGCCGCGGTCGTCCACGGCGCGGTGAGGGGCTTAGTCCCAGATCAGTACTTCAATCGGTGTCGGGTTGTAGGCGTTGCAGGGGTTGTTCAACTGCGGGCAGTTGGAGATCAGCACCAGCACGTTCAGATGCGCGCGCAGTTCGACGTACTTGCCCGGCGCCGACACGCCGTCGGCGAAACTCAGTCCACCGTCGGCGGTCACCGGCACATTCATGAAGAAATTGAGATTGGCGCCAAGGTCACGCTTGGTGAGCCGTCCGTCGTGCGCGATGGCGCGCAGAAAGTTGTCGCGGCAGGAGTGCATGTGACCCCGGTCAAGCGCGTAGCGCACACGGTTGGACTCCTGCGCGCAGGCCCCGCCCAGGGTGTCGTGCCGACCGCAGGTGTCGGCCGTGATCGTGAGCATCGGCCGTCCCAGCGTCGACATCAGCACCGAGCCGGTGGACAGATACACCTGCGCGCCGCACCGCACGGTGCACTGCGCGTCGTAGCGCTCGGCGGGGTCGTCGAGGTTGTAGAACAAGGTGTCAACGGCCTGATTGCCTTCGAGATCGAGAATGCGGAAGGTCTGACCGGCACGCAGCTCGCCAATCCACGCCTCGCCGGCCCTGATCAGCTCACGGCGACAGGCTGCGTCCTCCTGCAATGTGCTGGCGTGCGGGCTCATGAGAAATAGCGCTCCGTCAAGGCAAACCCACGACCGTTTTCAGGGCGTGATTCGCGGCAGACCCGGGTGGTCGCCAAGGCTTCGGCGTCGGGCACTTCAAACACGCTCAGCGCCACCGGCTTGGGGCCATAGGCCGTGGCGGGATCGAGCGGGTGCTGAATGGCGGTGACGATCACCAGCGTGTCCATCGGGGCATACAGATCGACATGACTGCCGGGCGGCGAGTGGTCGGGCACGAAGCGCAGTTGGCCGGCGTCATCGCTGGCCAGCTTGCTGAAGAAATTGACGTTCATCGTCAGATCGCGCCGGCTCAGCCCCCACTTGCCCATCTCGACCAGCAGGTTGTCCTGCCCGTTACGATAAAAGTCGTTGCGCAGCGTCTGGTAATCACCAGCGCCATAACGCGCACGCACCTCTGCGGCAGTGCTGAGGCCGCCCATGGGGTCATGCCAGCCGAGGTCATCGTTGGTGATGCACAGCAGCACGCGCCCCATGTCGGAATACAGGCAGTGCCCGCGGGTGAGTTTTGACGTGTGCTGACACTTGAGTGCGTCCGGCAGGTTTAGGCGCTCGGATTTCTCGGTGGCGTTCCAGGCCAGCAGGGCAAGGTTGGCACCGCCTTCCACATCGGTCAGGCGCAGCAGCCGGCCGCGCCTGAGCACCAGCGAGCCGTGGGCGCCGCCGGGAAGAACGTCACGGTACAACGGGTTCATGCAATGACCTCCAGAGGCACGGATTCGAGACGCTGTATCAGCGACACCGGCAACGCTTGGCGCGCGGCCATGCGGCCCTGATTGAGCGCCAGGTCGTAGGTGATGCGGGCGCCGTAGGCATTGGGATGCTGCGGATCGTGGCGCGGCTTGTCGAACACCAGCAAACGGGTGCCCAGCGTGAAGCCCTCCGACAGATCGTGCGTGACCATGAACACGGTCAGCCCGGTCTGCTTCCACAGATCGAGCAGCAGCGCGTGCATGTCCTTGCGAATGCCGGGGTCCAGCGCGCCAAAGGGTTCATCGAGCAGCAGCACCCGCGGCTTCATCACCAGCGCCTGGGCAATGGCCAGTCGCTGCTGCATGCCGCCGGACAGCGCCGCGGGATACCGCGCGCCCGCGTGGCTCAGGCCCACCGCGTCGAGCATGGCGTCGGCCTGTTCGCGGGCCGCACGCCGGGCCGCACCGAACCGGCGTCCGGTCAAGGGAGACCCGGCCAGTTCCAGGCCCAGCACCACGTTGTCGCGCACGCTCAGGTGCGGAAACACCGAGTATTTCTGAAACACCACGCCACGCGAGACATCCGGCTCGGACGGCAGCGGCTGCCCATCCAGCAGAATGCGGCCACGGCTGGCGCGCTCCTGCCCAAGCAGCAGGCGCAGAAAGGTTGACTTGCCGCAGCCCGAAGCCCCCACCAGGGCGCAGAATTCGCCCTCGTTCACCTGCAGCGACAGGTTTTCCAGCACCACATGGTCGGCATATTCCTGCCAGACATGCTCCACCGCGAGGAAGGCCGTCATCGCGCCCCCACCATGAACCAGGGAAACAGCCGGGTTGAGGCCCTGCGCAAGCCGAAGTCCATCAGCCAGGCCAACAGCGTGATCCAGGCCACGTAGGGCAGGATCACATCCATGGCCAGATAACGCCGCACCAGAAAGATGCGGTAGCCCAGCCCGTCGGTGGACGCGATGGCCTCGGCAGCAATCAGAAACAACCAGGCCGAGCCGAGCATCAACTGCAGCGAGATCAGCAGCCGTGGCAGCAACTGCGGCAGGATCACCCGCAGGATCAGGGTCCAGGTATTGGCGCCCAGCGTCTGCGCCTTGATCAGCATTTCTTGCGGAATCTGGCGCGCATGGCCTTCCAGGTCACGGGCGATGCAGGGCGCCACGCCAATGACGATGAGCATCACCTTTGCCAGTTCGCCCAGCCCGAACACGATGAACAACAGCGGCAGAATCGCCAGTGGCGGGATCATCGCCAACAGCCTCAGCAACGGCGAAAGCGGCGCCGCAAACAGCGGAATGGCACCGGCCGCCACGCCCAGCGTCAGCCCGGCCAGCGCGCTGATGCCCAGCCCCAGGCCCAGCCGCTGCAAACTGGCGCCGGTGTCTTTCCACCACAGCAGGTCGCCCGAGCGCGGATCTTCGGTGAAGGCCATGCGCTGCACCGCCTGGGCCATCTGCCCGATGCTGGGCAGCAGCTTGTCGTCGGCGTTCTCGGCCAGCCTCAGGGTCGAAGCGGTCATGTACACCGCCAGCAGCAGGGCAAAAGGCAGCGCGGCCAACAACAGCCGCGCGCCCCTGGCAGGCACCTGATTGATCAGCCGCATGTGGGTGCGCCCTTTGGCTGTGCCGCCTGACAGGCGCCAGCGGCGCCGGCAAACCACACCTCACCGGCCGCCACGGTCTTCACATGCATAAGGGCGGGCACGGCGCGCCGCCTCACTCGCCACCCTGCCCCGAAAGCGTGCCTTCGGCGGCCATGGCCGCAAATTCATCGGTGAAGCGCAGCTTCACGTTGTCGGCATTGCCGGTGATCTTGCCGCCGGGATAGGCAATGCCGACCGCACCCGCGTCCTTGGCGCCCTCACCGAGCAGTCCGTGGGCGAACGAAAAGGCTGCGACCTTCTCCATGGTCTGCGGCAGTTCCGGGCTGGCCGTAAAGCGGGCCGCGTCGGCCGGCTCATAGAACATGCGCGTGGCGGCAAGCTGCGCTTCGTAACCCGCCAGATCGGTGCCCGAGGCCTGCGCCATGTGGGTGCGCGCGGCAATCCCCGCCTCGTCCTCGCCCGACATGATGGCCATGATCTCGTACCAGGCACCGATCAGCGCTTTGCCCAGCTCGGGGTGCGCCTGCAGCGTGGCGGTGTTGACCACCATCAGGTCGATGATCTCGCCGGGAATCTGGCTGGAATCGAATACCTTGCTGACCGACGGCGTCGCGACGATCTCGGCCAGCAGCGGGTTCCAGGTCACCGTGGCCTGAACGTCTTTGGCGGCAAAGGCGGCAACGATGTCGGCGTCGGAGGTGTTGACCACCGAGATGTCGCGCTCGCTCATCGCCACGCTTTCCAGGCCGCGGGCCAGCAGGTAATGCGAGACCGACAGCTCCACCAGATTGACCGGCAGGCCCTTGATGTCGGCCAGCGTCTTGTCGGCCCCCTTGAGCACGATGCCGTCGTTGCCGTTGGAGAAGTCACCGACCACCAGCGCGGTGCTGTCGACGCCCCCGGCCGCGGGGATGGTCAGCGCGTCCATGTTGGTCATCGAGCAGCCATCGAACTGCCCGGCGGTGTACTGGTTGATCGACTCGACGTAATCGTTGATCTGCACCACGTCGATGGCAATGCCGTACCGGTCGGCCCACTTGGCCACGATGCCCTTGGCGGCGCCGTATTCCCAGGGCATCCATCCCGCGTAGATGGTCCAGCAGACCTTGAAGCTCGGCGTTTCAACCGCCGCAGTGCGGACCGGGGCATCGGCCGGGGGCGGCTCATTCTTCGAGCAGGCGGCCAAGGTCGCGGCACACCATAACAGTGCGAAGGGGGCCAAACGGGTGCGTGATCCAAGCATGGCAATACCTCTGGTTGAGTGACGGTTACCGGGCGGACAGCGGGACGACTCGCAGCACTACGCTGTTGATCTCCCGGGCTTTTATCCCGCCGTGTAACCCCCGAACCGGAGGTCGCCAACTCTCGGACCAGCATCTGCTGACGCAGACCGGAACCCTAGTCGACCATTGCCAATCATCAAACCCTTCAAGAGCCAGCCGCAATGCAAGCCCCGCACCTAATTGCACGCCAGAAGCGTGCCACGACAGACCCCGGCCTAAACGCTGAGGTGCCTGCGCACCAACGCGTCCGAAAGCGCGTCGATGGCCCCTTGGGCGGCCAGCCGCCCCTTGTCGAGAATGCGGAAGTCGGTGGCGACGCGGCGGGCGAAGGGCAGCTTCTGCTCCACCAACAAGACCGTGAGCCCGGTGTCCCGATTGAGGCGGATCAACAGGTCGCCGATCTCGGCGACGATGTTGGGCTGAATGCCTTCGCAGGGCTCATCGAGAATCAGCAGCCTGGGGTTGAACACCAGCGCGCGGCCGATGGCGAGCTGCTGCTGCTGGCCGCCGGACAGATCACCGCCGCGCCGCCGCAGCATTTTCTTCAGCACCGGAAAGGTGTCGTAGATCGGCTCCAGCGCCGCGCGGTTGCGGTCGGGTCGCACGTAGACGCCAAGCTGCAGATTCTCTTCGACGGTGAGCTGCGGAAAAATCTCCCGCCCCTGGGGCACGTAGCCGATGCCCAGCCCGGCGCGCTGCTCGGCCGCGCGGCGCAGCAGGTCATCGCCGCCGAACTGGATGCTGCCTTCGCGGATGGGCAGCAGGCCCATCACGCACTTCAGCAGGGTGGTCTTGCCCATGCCGTTGCGGCCCATCAGGCAGGTGATGGAGCCCTGCCTCACGTCCAGGTCCACGTCCCAGAGGATGTGGCTGCCGCCATAGAACTGGTTGACGCCGCGGGTCTGCAGCAGCGTTGCGGTCGGGGTCGTCATGTCATTCACCGAGGTACACCCGTCGAACTTCGGAATCATTCTGCACGGCGTCGATCGAGCCCTCGGCGAGCACCCGGCCTTCGTGCAGCACCGTGACGGTGCGCGAAATCGAGCGCACGAAGGCCATGTCGTGCTCCACCACCACCACCGAGCGCTTGCCGGCGAGCGAGGTGAGCAACTCGGCGGTGCGTTCGGTTTCCTGCGGCGTCATGCCGGCCACGGGTTCGTCGACCAGCAGCAGTTGCGGTTCCTGCATCAGCAGCATGCCGATTTCCAGCCACTGTTTCTGCCCGTGCGACAGGCTGCCGGCGCGCTGCAGCGCGTGGTCTTGCAGCCCGATGATTTCCATCACCTCGGCAATGCGGTCACGCTGCGCGCCATCGAGCCGGGCGAACAGGGTGTGCCACACGCCCCGCGGCCCGGCCAGCGACAGTTCCAGGTTTTCGAACACCGTGTGTTCGGTGAACACGGTGGGCTTTTGGAACTTGCGGCCGATGCCCGCCTGGGCAATTTCCGGTTCGTCCATGCGCAGCAGGTTGAAGGTCTGCCCAAACCAGGCCTGCCCGGCCTCCGGACGGGTCTTGCCGGTGATGACGTCCATCATCGTCGTCTTGCCGGCGCCGTTGGGGCCGATGATGCAGCGCAGTTCACCGGCGTCGATATAGAGCGTCAGCGCATCGAGCGCGCGGAAGCCGTCGAAGCTGACGGTGATGTCTTCCAGATACAGAATGGTGTTGTGGCTGATGTCGACCCGGCTGGGCCGCTCGGTGGGCCGGTTCACAAAGTCGAAGACCTTGTCGCGCCGCGTCATTTCATGAACGGTTTCACGAAGGTTCATGCGGTGCCTCCCTTGCGGCGGGCCAGCAGCCCGACCACGCCGCGCGGCAGCGCCAGGGTGACTGCCACGAACAGGGCGCCCAGCGCGTACAGCCAGATTTCAGGGAAGGCGGTGGTGAACCAGGTCTTGGCGTAGTTGACGATGCCCGCGCCCAACGCGGCGCCGTACAGCGTGCCGCGCCCGCCCACCGCCACCCACACCACGGCCTCGATGGAGTTGATGGGCGAAAACTCGCCGGGATTGATGATGCCCACCTGCGGCACGTACAGCGCCCCGGCAATGCCGGCCAGCATTGCCGAAAAGGTGAACAACGCCAGCTTGTAATACTCGACGCGGTAGCCGATGAAGCGGGTGCGGCTCTCGGCATCGCGGATTGCCTCGATGATGCGACCGAAGCGCGAGCCGGTGATGTAGCGGCAGGCCAGATAGCCCAGGGTCAGCGCCACCACCGTGGCCAGAAACAGGCCCACGCGGGTGTGCTGCGACTGCAGGCTGTAGCCGAGAATGTCCTTGAAATCGGTGAGGCCGTTGTTGCCGCCAAAGCCCATTTCGTTGCGGAAGAAGGCCAGCATCAAGGCATAGGTCAGCGCCTGGGTGATGATCGACAGATACACCCCGCCCACCCGCGAGCGGAAGGCCAGCCAGCCGAAGGCGAAGGCGAGAACGCCGGGCGCCAGCAGCACCATCAGCATCGCGAACCAGAACTGGTCGAAGCCCCACCAGTACCACGGCAGCGCCTCCCAGTTGAGGAACACCATGAAGTCGGGCAGCTCGGCATTGCCGTACATGCCGCGCGTGCCGATCTGGCGCATCAGGTACATGCCCATGGCGTAGCCGCCCAGCGCAAAGAACGCCGTGTGCCCGAGGCTGAGAATGCCGCAGTAGCCCCAGATCAGGTCGATGGCAATTGCCAGCAACGCGTAGCTCAGGTACTTGCCCAGCAGGGTGACCCAGTAATCGGGCAGGTGCAGTGCGGCGTCGGGCGCCAGCCCCAGGTTCAGCACCGGCACCACCACCGCCAGCAGCGCCATCACCGCGAGGAAGATGGCGCCCCCCCGCCCGCCGCGCATCAATAACGAACGAGGCGTCATCAGTGGCCCTCCGCCGCGCGGCCTTTTTGCGGGAACAGGCCCTTGGGTCGGCGCTGGATGAACAGGATCAGCCCGATCAGCACCAGAATCTTCGCCATCACCGCGCCTGCGGCGGGCTCCAGCAACTTGTTGAGCACACCCAGGCTGAGGCCGCTGATCAGGGTGCCCCACAGGTTCCCCACCCCGCCGAAGACCACCACCATGAACGAGTCAACGATGTAGGCCTGCCCCAGATTCGGCCCCACATTGGTGAGCTGCGACAGCGCCACCCCGGCGATGCCGGCAATGCCGGAGCCGAGGCCGAAGGTCAGGGCATCGACCCGCGCGGTGCGAACGCCCATGGCCTTGGCCATGGCGCGGTTTTGCGACACCGCCCGCACCTTCAGGCCCAGCGAGGTGCGGTTCATCACCAGCAACAGCAGGGCAAACACCACCAGCATGAAGAGGATGATCGCCAGCCGGTTGTAGGTGACCGAGAACAGGTCATTGATCTGCCACAGCCCCTGCATCCAGTCGGGCGAGGTCACCGACCGGTTCAGCGGCGAAAAGATCGACCGCACCACCTGCTGCAGAATCAGCGACAGACCAAAGGTCGCCAGCAGGGTTTCCAGCGGCCGCCCGTACAGAAAGCGGATGATGCCGCGCTCGATGGCCACGCCCACCAGGCCCGACACCAGAAAGGCGGCGGGCACCGCCAGCACCAGTGCGAGGCCAATGTGGTTGGGCAGCAACAGCTGCATCACATACGTGGTGTAGGCGCCCAGCATGATCAGCTCGCCATGCGCCATGTTGATGACGCCCATCACGCCGAAGCTGATCGCCAGCCCGATGGCCGCCAGCACCAGCACCGAGCCCAGCGACAGGCCGAAGAACAGGGTTTCGAGTGCGCCGTAGATTTCGCGCCAGCCATCGATGCCGGCCACCACGCGACTTGCCGCGGCGCGAACGGCGGCGTCCGGTTCATGGGCCGGGTCGGTCAACGGCTTCACGCGGTTGTAGACCAGATTGCGCTGCTCGCCGTCCAGAACCTCGATGGCGGCCAGCCGCAAGGCGGGGTCGTCGTCCTTGAGTTGATACACCGCCAGGGCAATGTCGATTTCGCGGCGCACCGCAGCGGCATCATCGGTGGCCTGCTGCGCCCGCAGCAGCGCCAGCACATCGTCATCGAGGTCGCCGCTCAGTTCGCGCACGGCGGCGATCCGCACCTTGGCGTCGGGATCGACGAGATCGAACTGGGCCAGCCCCACCTTCAGGGCGGCGCGCAGGCTGTTGTTGGTGCGGATGCGGTCGCGGCTGCCCAGCGACACGTCTGCGGGATTCAGGGTCAGGGCGTCGCGCCAGACCGGCTCGGCGTCTGCCGTTGTGTCGGCGTCGGCGATGAACACGCCGCGGTCATCGGCATACAGCCGGTTGTCGAGCATGGCCGCCAGCAGCGGCCGGGCATTGGGGTGCCCTTGTGTCACCAGTGCCGCCACCAGGGCGGCCTTTTCACGAAAGCTGGCCTCGGGCAGCGCCTGCACGGCCTCGGCATAGGCCGCATCAGGCGGGGCGGCATGGGCCAAACCGGCCAGCAGCACCAGTGCCCACACGGCCATGCAGCGGTGCATCGAGTGGAGGAGCGGGCGGTTCATGGTGATCCTGATTCAGTGAGGCGGTGAAAGACCCTCTCCCCTGCGGGAGAGGGCTTGAACGCGAAGGCTGACGCGGCTTGCTCAGTACACCTGCCCTGAGCACTCCTTGGTTTCGGTGTTGTAGTTGCCGCACTTCAGATCGACCCAATCGGCTTCGATGACCTTGCTGGCCGGCAGGAAGTCGGACCAGGCGTCGCCCGGCACGGTGCCGTCGGTTTCCCACACCACGTCGAACTGGCCGTTCTTGGTGATTTCACCAATCAGCACCGGCTTGGTGATGTGGTGGTTGGGCAACATCTTGGCCACGCCGCCGGTGAGGTTGGGCGTTTCAAGACCCGGCAGGGCCGCCAGCACCTTGTCCACATCGGTCGTGCCGGCCTTCTCCACCGCCTGCGCCCAAAGATTGAAGCCCACGTAGTGCGCTTCCATCGGGTCGTTGGTGACGCGCTTCTGGCTCTTGATAAAGGTCTGCCACTGCTTGATGAACGCGGCGTTCTCAGGCGTGTCGACGCTCATGAAGTAGTTCCAGGCGGCCAGATGGCCGACCAGCGGGCCGGTGTCGATGCCAGAGAGTTCTTCCTCACCCACCGAGAAGGCGACAACCGGAATGTCTTCGGCCGAAATCTTCTGGTTGCCCAGCTCCTTGTAGAACGGCACGTTGGCGTCGCCGTTGATGGTCGAGACCACTGCCGTCTTCTTGCCGGCCGAACCGAAGGCCTTGATGTCGGAGACGATGGACTGCCAGTCGGAGTGCCCGAAGGGCGTGTAATTGACCATGATGTCTTCGGCCGCGACGCCCTTGGCTTTCAGATACGCCTCAAGAATCTTGTTGGTGGTGCGCGGGTAGACATAGTCGGTCCCGGCCAACACCCAGCGTTCGACTTCAAGATCGTTCATCAGGTAATCCACCGCCGGAATCGCCTGCTGGTTGGGCGCGGCGCCGGTGTAGATCACGTTCTTGGACGACTCTTCGCCCTCGTACTGCACCGGGTAGAACAGCAGGCCGTTCAGCTCTTCGAACACCGGCAGCACGCTCTTGCGCGACACCGAGGTCCAGCAGCCGAAGACCACATCGACCTTGTCCTTGGCCAGAAGCTCACGGGCGCGCTCGGCAAACAGCGGCCAGTTTGAAGCCGGGTCGACCACCACGGCTTCGAGCTTCTTGCCCAGCAGGCCGCCCTTCTTGTTCTGCTCTTCCACCAGCATCAGAACCGTGTCCTTCAGCGTGGTTTCGGAGATGGCCATCGTGCCGGAGAGCGAGTGCAGCACGCCCACCTTGATGGTGTCGGCCGCCTGCGCCGCCACACTGGCGGCGCCGAGTGCGGCGGCGGTAAGAATGGATTTGAGTTTCATTGCAGATGCTCCTGGGTTGAGGTGTCGATCACTGCGCCTGCCGGAGATGGCAGGCGCAGTGCGATGACGCTGATCAGGTTCAATCAGCGCCTGGGGCTCAGAATGTGAAGAGGGCTTCGAGGGCGAATGAATCCGAGTCACCGTTGGTCTCGGAGCTGTCCATTCGATACTCGGTCACGAACAACAGGTTGTCGCCGACCTTGTAGCTGGGCGACAGCGTGATGGCGTCACCGTCGTCGACGATAGCCCCGCCGGCGCTGTTGATCTCGAAGTCGTGATAACGCACCGTGAAGCCGAAGGGACCGGTGGCGTAGTTGGCCATCAGCAGAAAGCCGTCGCCATCGCCGTCGGCATTGGCCGCCATGGACCCGTACTCGACGGTGTTGTACTCGGCCGCGAAGGTGAATCCGGCGACCGCATAAGACGTCCAGACGTTGATGATGTCGGTGTCGGAGTCCTGGTCCGAGATGTAGAACGCTTTGGCGGTCAGCCCTTCCACGGGCATCAGCGCCAGGCCGAACTCGTAACCCATCTCGTCATCGACGCCTTGGACATTGTTCCGGTCCAGCGGATTGAAGGCACTGGTGACCACCGAGCCCATGACCGCGAAGCTGCCACCGTCGAAATAGCCCGAGACGCCGTTCTGATAGAAGCCGTAGAAGTACTGCGCGTAGCCGGTGCCGCTGTACTGGAACAGGCCGGTGGGCTCTTCGGTTTCCCAGCCGGTGTAGCTCAAAAAGCGCCCCGCTTTCACGCTGAACTGTTCGGTGAACGCCTTGGTGACGAACGCCTGCTCGACAAAGGTTTCGTCATCGCTGCCATCGAAACCGTCGCCATATTCGATGTCGACCTGTGCGGAGACACCGCTGGAACCGGCGTACTTGAAGGTGGTCTCGAACTGATCGATGCCAATGCTTTCGGTGCTGGATCCGCCGTCAGGGCTGGTCGAGAAATACGACATGTCCAGAAAGCCGGTGATGCTGATGCCATTGCCCAACTCGATTTCGGCGTGGGCGACCGGAATACTGCCCACCGCGCCGACGGCCACCAGCGCTGCGGCCCCTGCCCAAGCCTGCGCCCGGGGTTTACCTGCATGTTGCTGCTTCATGTGTGAGCTCCCAAAGTGTGACTGCCTTTGAACGGGCCACCGGCCGATGCCGGTGACGGGTTCCCCTCCCTACTGCCTGCGGTTGTCATTCCGGACCTCTGCGGGCCGTGTGCAGCATGTGAACGGTGATCTTGCGAACCTCCGCCTTGCTTTCTTCGATGTGGGTCTTGAGCAGCAGCTGGCCCTGGTCGGCGCGGCGCTGCAGCACGGCACGCAGAATCTTTCCGTGCTCGGTGTAGGTGGCGTCGATGCGCGGCGGCTTGGTGAAGTCGAGCCTGCGGATGATGCGAATGCGCTCGGTCACCGCGTGGTGCATCTGGGCCATTTCGACGTTGCCGGTGCCCTCGACCAGCATTTCGTGAAAGCGCTCGTCGAGCTGCGACACCGTGGCCCCGTCACTGAGCCGCTCACCGGCCGGAACCAGCCAGATCTGCTTCAGGTCGTTGAGCGTGGCCGGCGGCACTTCCATCTCGCAGAGGCGCTTCACGGCCGCCGTTTCGATGATGATGCGCACGTCGTACAGGTCTTCGAACGACTTGAAATCAAACGGCCGGATCTGCCAGCCGCTGCGGTACAGCACGTCGACATAGCCTTCGCGCTGCAGGCGAAACAGCGCCTCGCGCACCGGCGTGCGGCTGGCCTGCACGCGCTCGGCGATCTCGTTTTCGCTGAAGCGGTCACCGGGCAGCAGGCGAAACTCGAAGATGTCCTGCTTGAGCTGGTTGTAGATGCGATCGGCAAGGTTCTCGCCGCGATCCTTGCCGCGCCGGATGGGACTGATCTTGCGGGTGTCCATGGCCATGTCCCTCAGGCCCGCGCCACGAACAGCAGGGCGTCACCGGCGTTCACCGGCCTTCCGGCCTGGCACCGCAGGGCGGTCACCACCCCGTCGCTCGGCGCTGCCACGGTGAATTCCATCTTCATGGCCTCGACGATCAACAGCGGATCACCGGCCCGCACGGTCTGCCCCACCGCGACCAGCAGCTTCCAGATGTTGCCGCTGATGTCGGCCACCACCGGATCGCCCTCGGCGTCGGCATCGGGCAATGCCGGGGGCTCAGGAATCACGTCGGGCGACATCGAGGCATCGGCCTGCCAGCGCGCCACTTCTTCGGCGTAGGCGCCTTGCTGGCGCGCCTTGAAGGCGGCGATGCTGTCGGCGTTGTCGGCCAGAAAGCGCTCGTGGGCGACCAGATCGAACACCGTTTCGGTGACGTCCGGCAGCAGACGCCCATGCCGGAAGTCATCCCGCATCTGCGTGAGTTCGTCCTCGCTCACCGGGTAGTACTGCACCTGGTCGAAGAACTTCAGCAGCCAGGGCTCGCCGTTCTCGAACGCGCGGTTCTTCAGGAAGGTGTTCCAGATCGGCAGGGTGCGGCCAATCAGCTGATAGCCGCCGGGCGAGTCCATGCCGTAAATGCACATGTACACGCCGCCGATGCCCACGGTGCCTTCTGCGGTGTATGTGCGCGCCGGGTTGTACTTGGAGGTGAGCAGGCGGTGCCGCGGGTCCACCGGCACCGCACAGGGCGCGCCCAGATACACGTCGCCCAGCCCCAGCACCATGTAAGAGGTGTCGAAGACCATCTGGCGCACGGTGTCCACCGAGTCCAGCCCGTTGATGCGCCGCATGAACTCGACGTTGCTCGGCAGCCAGGGCGCCGTGTCGCGCACCGACTGGCGGTACCGCGCAACGGCGTCCAGCGTTGCGGTGTCCTGCCAGGCCATGGGCAGGCGCACGATGCGCGAGGGCACTTTCAGGCCGGCGGCATCGGGCAGGCCCTGTTCGAGGGCGAGCAGCGTGTCGACCAGCAATTGCTGGCCGATGACGCGGCTGTCGTACTGAATCTGCAAGGAGCGCACGCCGGGCGCCAGTTCGAGGATGCCCGGCACCGGGTCGGCCTTCAGCGCCTGCATGAGCGCGTGAATCCGCAGCCGCAGCCGCAGGTCCAGCACCATTTCGCCGTATTCCAGCAGCAGGTACTTGTCGCCGGCCTGGCGGTAGCTCACCGGTGGGCGGCCCCCTGAGGCGGGCAGCTCGGCCAGCACGCATTCCGACACCGTGCCCTGCGGCGCGCGCAGCACGCGGCCGCCGTTGCTTCTGGGCGCTGGCGTGAGCGTTTCAATGGCGCGGTCCTGGGCCTTTTCCAGCGCCAGCGCTTCGTCGAAGTCCAGCCGCCTGAAGCGGATGCAATCGCCCGGCTTGACCTGGCCAATCTTCCACAGTTCGGCCTTGGCGATGGTCACCGGGCAGACGAAGCCGCCGAGGCTGGGGCCGTCGCGGGTGAGAATCACCGGCATGTCGCCGGTGAAGTTCACCGAGCCGATGGCGTATTCGGTGTCGTGCACGTTGGATGGGTGCAGGCCGGCTTCACCGCCGTCGGTGCGCGCCCAGGTGGGCTTGGGGCCAACCAGCCGCACGCCCAGCCGGTTGGAGTTGTAATGCACCTCCCAGTCGGTGGCGAAGAACTGCTCGATGGAGGCTTCGGTGAAGAAATCCGGGGCGCCGTGCGGGCCATACAGCACGCCGACGTTCCAGCGGTTCTCGTAGCAGGGAATCAGCGCAGTCGGCGCAGGCACGGCCGGCGTCAGGAGAGTAAAACTCGCCGCCGCAGACTGCGCCGACTGGCTGATGGGGAGCAGGTCACCGGCGCGCAGCGGGCGCCCGGCATGACCGCCAAAGGCGCCGAGCGCGAAGGTGGCACGCGAGCCGAGATACACCGGCACGTCGATGCCGCCGGCGACCGCCAGATAGGTCCGGCAGCCCTGGGTGGCCTTGCCGATCTTCAGCACCTGCCCGGCTGCCACCTTGAGCGGCGCCCAGAATGCGACCGGCGCGCCGTCCACGGTCGCGGGTGTGGGGGCGCCGGTGAGCGCAACGACCGCATCACTGTGAAACCGCAGCGTCGGCCCGAGAATGGTGCATTCCAGCCCGGCCGCATCACTGCCGTTGCCCACCAGGCGATTGGCCAGACGAAAGGCGTAGTCATCCATCGGTCCCGACGGCGGCACGCCCACGTCCCAGTAGCCGACGCGGCCGGGGTAATCCTGCACGGTGGTGTAGGTGCCGGGCTCGACCAGCTCGACCACCGGCGCCGCGAACTGGAAGCCGTCGAGCAGGCGGGTGAACACCTCGCCCCGGGCAAAGGCCGGGCTGTCGATGATCTGCCGCAGATAGCTGAGGTTGGTGGCAATGCCGGACAGGCGCGTGGCGGCCAGCGCCGCTTTCATCTTGGCCAGCGCGTCGGCGCGGTCGGCGCCGTGCACGATCAGCTTGGCGATCATCGGGTCGTAATGCGGCGTGACCTCGGTGCCGGTTTCCACCCAGCCGTCGAGGCGCACATCGGCCGGAAACGACACCTCGGTCAGCACGCCGGGCGAGGGCTGGAAGTTGCGCACCGGGTCTTCGGCGTAGATGCGCACCTCCATCGCCGCGCCCTTCGGTTCGGCCTTGAAGGTGGCGAGATCCGGCGGCTCGCCGGCGGCGGTGCGGATCATCCAGTCCACCAGGTCCACGCCGGTACAGGCCTCGGTGATGGGATGCTCGACCTGCAGCCGGGTGTTCACTTCCAGAAAGTAGAAGTCGTCGCGGGCGCCGTCGTAAATGAACTCCACGGTGCCGGCGTTGGCATAGCCCACCGACTCACCCAGCCTGACCGCCGCATCCAGCAGGGCGGTGCGGGTGGCGGGCGGGAGGTTTGGCGCCGGGGTCTCTTCAACCACCTTCTGGTTGCGGCGCTGCAAGGAGCAGTCGCGCTCGCCGAGCGCGACCACCCTTCCCTTGCCGTCCCCAAACATCTGCACTTCGACGTGGCGCGCGTTTTCAACGTAGCGCTCGAGGAACACGCCGCTGTCACTGAAAAAATTCTGGCCCTGCCGCTGCACGGTCTCGAACGCGGCCACCAGCGCCGCCTCGTTGTCGCAGCGCGTCAGGCCGATGCCGCCACCGCCGGCGGTGGACTTGAGCATCAGCGGGTACCCCAGACGCGTGGCGTGCGCCACGGCCTCATCGAGGTTGGCCAGCAGCCCGGTGCCGGGCGTGAGCGGCACCCCGGCGGCCTCGGCCAGCGCCCGCGCTTCGTGCTTCAGGCCGAAGCGGCGAATCTGCTCCGGCGTGGGGCCGACGAACACCAGCCCGGCCTTGGCGCAGTCGTCGGCAAACGCGGTGTTCTCCGACAAGAAGCCGTAGCCGGGAATGACCGCCTGGGCGCCGGTGGCGCGCGCCGCGTCAATCACCTTGTCGCCGCGCAGATAACTCTCAGACGGCGCCTTGCCGCCCAGCGCCACGGCTTCGTCAGCGGCGGTGACGTGCAGGCTGTTGCGGTCGGCATCGGAATACACGGCGACGCTGGCAACGCCCATGGTCTTCAGGGTGCGGGCAATGCGGACGGCGATTTCGCCGCGATTGGCGATCAGCACTTTGTCAAACATGGGCGGCGTCCTTCGCGGTGGCCTGGACACGCTCGGCGGCCATGAAGGCCCGCCAGCCGCCAAACTCGGTGATGTCGCGGGCGCCGTCGGTCGCCCAGCTTTCGCAGATGAAGCCTTTCACCTCGCGGCCGTCGGCCAGGGTCAGCGTGCCGATGCCCAGCGGCGCCGGAATGAGTGCCACAAACGAACCGAAGGCCTCGACGGGTATGTCCCACAGCTCCACCTCGATGGGCGCACCGGCCGCGCCGCGCACCAGACCCGGCTTGGGCGGCACGGTGCCGGGCAGCGCATACAGCCGGTAATCACCGGCGGTGTGGGTGCGCTCCACCCGCACCGCGCTGCGCTCGGTGAGCTGGAAGTTGAGCGGCATGCCGGACAGGTGCGCGCCCACCACCGCCAGCCGCACGGTGGCCGGGCCGGGCGCGGCAGGGCGCGGCGCAGCCACCGTGGGATGCCGGCCGCTGGTGCCCAGCGTCCACGGGGCGTGGCGCTGCCAGCGCTCGCCCAGTTCGGCCAGCGCGGCGTCCTGCCAGGCGGGGGCGATCAGGGTCACGCCCACGGGCAAGCCGTCATCGCGAAAACCGGCCGGCAAGGCCAGCGCACAGCCGTCCATGAGGTTGACAAAGTTGGTGTAAGTGCCCAGCCGCGTGTTCAGCCGCACCGGATCGGCGGCCACGTCATCGAGGGTGTAGATGGTCGGTGTGCTGGGCACCAGCAGCGCGTCCACCGTGCTCATCAGCCGCTGCGCGGCGCGCACCCGCTCGGCACGCTGGTATTCGGCCTTGAAGGCGTCGGCCGCCGAATAGTTGCGGGCCTGCTCGATGATGCCGCGCACCACCGGGTCCATCTCGCCCTGGCCCGCTTCGATGTAGGCGTCGATGGCGGCATAGCGCTCGGCGATCCACGGGCCGTCGTACAGCAGGGCGGCGAGCGCGTGCAGGGCGGTGAAGTCCAGCGGCACCAGCGTGGCGCCCATGGCGCGAAATGCGTCGCAGGCGCGGGCGAATGCCGCAGCCGCCTGGGCGTCGCCGAAAAAGCTGGGCGACTCGGGAATACCCAGCCGCGGCGCCGCGGGCATCCGTTGTGCCGCGAACGGCGCCGGCGCCGGCCGGGCGTAGGCATCCTGCTCATCGAAATGGCCAATCACCGAAGCGACCCGCGCGGCATCTTCCACGGTCTGCGCGAACACCGAAACGCAGTCCAGCGAGCGGCAGGCCGGCACCACGCCGCGCGCGCTGAACCAGCCGCGCGTGGGTTTGAGCCCCACGATGTTGTTGAACGCCGCCGGCACGCGGCCGGAACCGGCGGTGTCGGTGCCCAGCGAGAAGGCGGCGATGCCGCGCGCCACCAGCACCGCCGAACCCGAGCTGGACCCCCCGCTGATGTAGGCGGGGTTGAAGGCGTTGGGCACCGCGCCGTAGGGCGAACGGACGCCGACCAGACCGGTGGCAAACTGATCAAGATTGGCCTTGCCCAGCAGAATCGCGCCGGCATCGATCAAGCGCTGCACCGCCGGCGCGCTCGCCGTGGCGGTGTACCCGTAATCCGGGCAGGCCGCCGTGGTCGTCAGCCCGTCCACGTCGATGTTGTCTTTGACGACGAAGGGCACGCCGAACAGCGGAAAGCGACCCAGGTCGCCATCAGCGTCGGCAAGGCGCTGCTGCAGTGCGCTGGCCTGCGCCAGCCAGGCGTCAAGCCCGAGGCAGAGAATCCATGCCGCATCGTCCGGCGTCAGGCGGGCCGCCACGGCGTGCAGGGCATCGGCCAGCGTCATGCCCTGCTGGCTGGCCTGTCGCCACTCGGTAATCGTCAGGGGAATCACGTTGGTCTTGAGCACTGGCTTGTGTACAAGACAGTGCACAGCAAGGCCCGTGCCAACCCAGCCCAGAAACCCGCGGCCGTCCGCCGCAGCCCGACGTTCCGGGATTAACTTCTATTTGAATCAATAAGCTAAGAGCACGTGCGGCGGCAGCGCCGCGTGCGTGGCCCGCGTCGCCGGCGCGGCGGGCCACGCACCACAAGGGCGCAGTGCTGCCTCATGAGACAGCACTGCGCGCCGCTCAGCGGCCCAGAACCTGCGCCGTGTGTTCGCCCAGCTTGGGGCTGTCACCGCCCGTGGCCTGGGCGTGCGAGAAGCGAATGGGCAGGCCGAAGGCCGGCTTGCCGCCAACGTCTTCAACGAAGCCGCGCGCCTTGACCTGTTCGTTCTCGAGCGCTTCGTCGAGCGTGTAAATGCCGCTGACGCAGGTGTCTTCGTGGGCCAGCAGCGCTTCCCACTCATCGCGGGTGCGGGTTTTGATCAGCGCCCTCAGCGCCTCGCGCAGCGGCTCACCCTTGGGGCCGGGCACCATCGGCAGCTTGAGCAGGTCGAGTGCGCCGGCCAGTTCCAGCGTGCGCTTGAAGAACTTGGGCTCCAGCGAACCCATGGCGACATGCTTGCCGTCCCGGGTTTCGTAGATGCTGTAGTTGGGCAGGCTGCCGGCGAGGAAGTCGGTGCCTCTTGGGGGCGTGGCGCCCAGCACGCGCCGGCTGCCCATTGCCGCCACCTGCAGCGCCATGGTGCCGTCCATCATCGCCACGTCGACCATGGTGCCCTGGCCCGAGGCCTTGGCGCCGATCACCGCGCCGAGGATGCCCACGGCACAGGTCAGGGCGCCGCCCGCCAGATCGGCGTATTGCACGTTGCCTTGAATCGGCGGGCCACCGGCCACGGCGTTCTGATCGAGCTCGCCGGCGTAGCCGCGGTAGTTCATGTCGTGGCCGGGCCGGTTGAGGTACGGCCCGGTCTGGCCGTAGCCGGTGAGCGCGGCGTAGACCAGTTTGGGGTTGCGGGCGCGCAGGGTGTCGTAGTCGCAGCCGAGCTTTTTCATGACCCCCGGGCGGAAGGATTCGAGCACCACGTCGGCGCTGTCGGCCAGCTGGCGGAAGGCTTCGGCATCTTCGGGTTTGCGCAGGTCAAGCACCACCGACTTTTTGCCGCGGTTGACCATGGTGAACAGGTCCATCGACATGTCACGCGCATAGTCGCCGACCCCCGGTTCTTCAACCTTGATCACTTCGGCGCCCATCTGCGCCAGGTAGAACGAACAGAACGGACCGGGCAGCAGGCGCGATGCGTCGATGATGCGGATGCCTTTGAGCAGCGGATTGAGCGACATGGTTTTGGGCTCCTTCAGAGCGTGCGGGAGATGAGTTCTTTCATGATTTCGTTGGTGCCGCCGTAGATGCGCTGGGCACGGGCGTCGATCCAGGCGCGGGCCACAGGGTATTCCAGCATGTAGCCGTAACCGCCGTGCAGCTGCACGCATTCGTCGATGACCTTGTTCATCAGGTCCGAGGTCCAGTACTTGGCGATGGCCGCGTCCTCCACGCCGAGCTTGCCGGCCAGAATCATCTCGAGGCAGCGGTCGACATAGACGCGCGCGATGGCCAGTTCCGACTTCATTTCGGCCAGCTTGAAGCGGGTGTTCTGGAAGCTGGCCACCGGCTTGCCGAAGACCTTGCGGCTCCGGGTGTACTCCAGGGTGTGCTTCAGCGCGGCTTCGGCGCCGGCCACCGAGGTGATGGCAATGATCAACCGCTCCCAGGCCAGCTCCTTCATCAGCATGATGAAGCCCATGCCCTGCTGCCCCAGCAGATTGGCCTTGGGCACGCGCACGTCGTTGAAGAACAGCTCGCAGGTGTCCTGCGCCTTCATGCCCACTTTCTTGAGCGGCTTGCCCTTGGTGAAACCGGGGCTGCTGGCCTCGACGATCAGCAACGAGATGTCCTTGGCGCCTTCACCGCTGTTGCCGGTCTTGGCCACCACAATCACCAGGTCAGACAGATACCCATTGGTGATGAAGATCTTCGAGCCGTTGAGCACGTAGTCATCGCCATCGAGCACGGCCGTGGACTTCACCGCCTGCAGGTCAGACCCGGTGCCCGGCTCGGTCATGGCAATGGCGCCAATCATCTCGCCCGATGCCAGCTTCGGCAGGTATTTGGCTTTCTGGTCGTGGGTTCCGAAATTGTTGATGTAGGGCGCCACGATGTCGGAATGCAGCGCGAAGCCCACACCGGAGTCACCCGCGTACGACTGCTCTTCCATCAGGATGGTGCTGTAGGTGCGGTCAACGCCCAGGCCGCCGTACTGCTCCGGCATGGTGGCGCACAGCAGGCCCAGCTCACCGGCCTTGTTCCAGACGGCGCGGTCGACGTGCTGCTGCTCGTCCCAGGCCTCACGGTGGGGCACCACCTCGGTCTCGAAAAAACGGCGAACGGTCTTGCGGAAATCGTCATGCTCGGCAGTGAACAGGGTGCGCGGAATCATTTGAAGCCTCGAATAAAAAGGAAAAGGAAATTGGAGAGGGAAAAGGGATCGGCGTATATTTACATACCGACCGGACCGTATGTTGCAGATCATGACCAGGCAACGCCCCGCTACTGCCACTGAACGCCCCACCCCTCGGCGACGCCAGGCCGACCGCAGCGCCGACACCCGCCGACGCCTGCTCGATGCCACCGTCGTCTGCCTGGCGCGGCACGGGTACCAGGGCGCAAGCCTGGCGGTGATCGTCGCCGAGGCAGGCGTCTCGCGCGGCGCGCAGGTACATCACTTCGGTTCACGCCAGCAGTTGATGCTGGAAGCGGCCGAAGACCTGTTCAGGCAGCTCTACAAAGATCTGGGACGGGTCCTGCTGGCCCTGCCCGACCCGGCCGGCCGCCTGCGGCAAACCGTGACCGGCGCCTGGGACCAACTGTTCAGCACCGAGCGCTTTCTGGTCTACCAGGCGCTGCTCACGGCCAGCCATCAGGACCCGGAAATGGCCGCCGCGCTGGCCAGCCTGCTGGTGCGGGTGCGCAGTCAATACGAACCGGCGGTGGACCATTACTTCGAATCCGCGCCGGGCGCCTTGGTCAAGCCGCGAACCGTGTTCGTGCAAATGGCCTGCTTTCTGCACGGACTTGCCGCCCAGGCCCACCTTGCACCCGACCCGGCGTCGCTACGCCATCAGCTGGAACAGTTCGCACTGCTGATCGGCAGCCAGTTGCGGGTGCGGCGCAATGTCACCACCCGGCCGCCCAAGGCCGGCGCCTGACAGACCGTAAGCTGCGCGGATGAATGCACTGATGCACGGCGCCGCCCGCTGCGGCGCGCCACCGACATGATCACCGCCGTCCTCGGCGTCACGGTGCCGATCTTTCTGATCGTTGCGGTGGGGTATGGGTATGGCCGCGTCCATCCCGACGGCATCGAGTTCGTCAACCGCATCAACCTGACGCTGTTCATCCCGCCGCTGCTGTTCTTCGTGCTCAGCGAGAAGATTCCGGCCGACCTGGAATGGGGCGGCATCGTCATCGGCGCCGCCGTGGTGGTGCTGGGCTCGGGCCTGCTGGCCTGGCCCGTGGCGCGCGGGCTGAAGCTCCCCGTCAAGGCGCTGGTGCCCACGGCGATGATGAACAACTGCGGCAATCTGGGCCTGCCGCTCACCCTGCTGGCCTTCGGCGAGACGGCCCTGCCGTTGGCGGTGGTGACCTTCGTGGTCTACGTGGCCCTGCATTTCACGGTGGGCATCTGGCTGGTGCGCGGGCGGCTGGACCTGTCGTTACTGGTCAAGAACCCCATCGTCATTGCCACCGCGCTGGGCTTCGGCTTTTACCTGGCCGGCCTGCACGCACCGACGATGATGCTGCCGGGCATCGAAATGCTGTCCGACGTGGCGATTCCGCTGATGCTGGTGGCGCTGGGCGTGCGCCTGACCGATGTTGATCTGACCCATTGGCGCATCGGCCTCATTGGCGCGGCGCTGGCGCCCGCCACCGGCATCGTCTGTGCCGGTGCCGCGATCTGGCTGCTGGCCCTGGACCCACTCACCGCCAAGGTGCTGATTCTGTTTGGCGCCTTGCCGCCCGCGGTGATGAACTACCTGCTGGCCGAGCGGTATGACGCCTGCCCCGCCGAGGTGGCGACCATCGTCGGCTTTGGCAACCTTGCCGCGCTGGCGGTGATTCCGGCGGTGCTGCTGTTCATCCTCTGAGCCAACGCCTGCGCGTGTCGATCGCGGCGCGCATCAACCGAGCAGGCCGTCTCGCATGGCGGGCAGCCGCTGTTCCGGGCGGGCCTCGGGAAACACGGGCAGCCTGCGCACCGCATGACGCGGCACCAGCACGTCGCTGTCGCGCAGGTGCGCGATCAAACCGGGGGCCTGGGCGCGTAGCGGCTCGGCCAGCGCGGGCAGCGCCTCGCAAAAGGCCTCGACAGCCTCGGTGACCGTCGCCTCGTCGTTACCGCGCATCCATGCCAGCAACTGGTAGGTGAGCGCATTGAGCTGCATGAACTGCACGCCGTCGTGACGGTTGCGGCGCACCGCCAGAAACGTCTCTGGCTGGGGCGCCATCTCTGGCAGCACGCCGGGGCCAATGCTGTGAACCGGGGCGCAATAGGCCAGCACGGCCGCCAGCGGTGACATCACCCACTCCGTCTCATTGGCGTCGTCCGCGGCAGCCTGCCAGTCCACCTGGTCGGGGGCGATGGCCAGGGCCATCTCCACCCACTCGTAATGCGCCAGCTCGGCGAGGAACGGCCAGTCGTCCGGCACGGCGCGGGGATGCGCATGAACAAAGTCGACGAAGCAGCCTGCCACACGGTGAAACTCGGCCGGCGTGCAGCGGTGCTCGCGCAAGAAGGCGCGCACCCGCTGGTGCCAGCGCGCGTCGTCATCAAGACCCCGCAGTACCGGAAACCCGGAACGCAAAACCGAATCGATGTTGCCGTAAATGAGCGATTCGTAAACCTTTGCGCGTTCGGCCGGCATGCCCGCCGCAGGCGCGCCTTCGGGGTCACGCAGGTGGGCGATGAACTGCCGTTGCACCGCTTCAAAGTGACCCATCAGGCGGTCTCGGGTGCCGTGGCGCGGGCGGGCACGGCACGCGCCTGCCGCGTGCGGATGCCAGACAGTTCGTCGAAGATTTTCGGCAACGGTGGCAGGTTGAAGTCGCGCTCCAGCAAGGTCGGTACCGGGCCCAGGCGCGCGTAGGTCGCGTCCAGCAGATCCCACACCGGGTCGATGACATCGGCGCCGTGGGTGTCGACCAGCAGGGTCGGAGATTCCGTGTAGTGACCGGCCATGTGCAGGTAGCGCACGCGGGCCAGCGGCAGCTGGTCCATGAACGCAAGGGGGTCGTAACCGTGGTTGACGCTGTTCACGTAGACATTGTTGACGTCCAGCAGCAGGTCACAGTCGGCCTCTTCGAGCACGGCCGTGATGAACTGCGCTTCGCTCAGTTCGGTGGCGAGCGGCGCGTAATAGCTGGCGTTTTCCAGCGCGATACGACGCCCGAGCAGGTCTTGGGCCTGGCGTACGCGGGCGGCGACGTGATGCACCGCCGCTTCGGTGAACGGGATCGGCAACAGGTCGTAGACCTGCCCCTCGTCCCCCGTCCAGGTCAAATGTTCGCTGTAGTCATGGATGCCGTGGGCATCCAGAAAGGTTCTGACACGCTTGACGAACGCCACATCCAGCGGCGCCGGGCTGCCGATCGACAGCGACAGGCCATGGCAGACAAACGGAAAGCGTTCGGTGTAGGCGCGAAACTGCCGCCCCAACCGACCGCCAATCTGCAACCAGTTTTCGGGCGCGACTTCCATGAAGCCGATGCCCGCTGCCGGGTCCGCTGACCGATCGGCCAGCGGCGCCAACAGCTCTCGGCGCAAACCCAAACCCGCCCCGGACACGCAGGCCAGCCGTGCCGGGGCGGTGTGCATTGCCGAAGAGATCAGCTGCCCTTCTTTTCGCCGCACTTGCCTTCACCACACTTGGCTTCGCCGGACTTCTCGCCGGACTTCTCGCCGCACTTGGCTTCACCACACTTGGCTTCGCCGGCCTTCTCGCCGCACTTGGCTTCGCCACACTTGGCTTCGCCTGCTTCAGCTTCAGCAACCTGATAGCCCTGCGGCAGATCAGCGGCAGCAAACAGTGACGGCGACGCGGTCAGACCGCCCAAGGCCAGAAGTGCAGCACCTGCAGAAAGTGAAACGGTTTTCTTTGACATGAGAAAAGCTCCTAAATTGAAACGACACTTGGGTAATAGACAGCCCTGATTCAAGATGAATCAGTGGCCGACCCGCGACCCAAGGCACGGGCAATCCAATGATCGAGGCTGAAATACTTTCCAGCGCCGATGAAAAACAACACCAACAGCATCACGAAATAGGTTGCCGCAAACTCGATCCCGTTGTTGATGACCGCAAAACTGCCCTGCTCCGTCAGCCAGGCGTAGTCGCCATGCGACTTGAGAATGCTTCTGGCACGATCGAGGCGTTCGACTGCCGCCAGGGCGTCGCTGCAATTGAACAGGCACATGACCGGATCGGCGATCGCCTGCCAACCGTTTTTCAGATGCACGGACAGCGCCGCCACCAGCATCGTGGCCATCAGCGGCAGGCTCACCCAGCGCACCGCCAGACCCAGCAACAGGGCGACACCGCCCAGAATTTCGGTCCATGTCGCCAGGCCTGCCAGCAGCGTCGGGAACGGCAGACCCAAGCCCCAGTCCGAATTGCCGAACCATTCCACCGTGGACTCGAACGCGTTCAATTTGCTGACACCTGCCATCCACATGATCGGCGCAAGATAAAGTCGCAACAGCAGGGGCGCGATGAAATCGAGGGGTGCGGCCCGCTCGGGAAGACGCACCCAATGCTCCAAAGTTCGTGACATGACCATGACCGGTTGGCAATAAGGTGACGTCATGGTGCACTGCGGTCTCGGCAGCGGCTGTCGCCAAGCGTCTCGACAATGCGTTCAATCGTCCAAATGCACTCACTGATTCCCCCGCCCTCGCACGTTCCACAAGGTTCAAAACATGTCTGACGCACTGCAAGATGACCTGCTTTCCACCGTACTCAGCGCCTATCAACTGCAGGCCGGCATTTACGACAACCCGACGTTCTGTGGCCACTGGCAACACAACACCACGGGCTTCCGTCGCGCCGCCTTTCATCTGATCGGCAGCGGCGCTTGCTGGTTACATACGCACGAATCGGCCGAGCCGATGCAGATGCACGCCGGCGATCTGGTGGTGCTGCCGCACGATGCCTGGCACATGCTGACCGCCGACCCGGTGTTGGAAGGTGAAGCGCCTCGACGCATCTTCGACGGCGATGGGCCGTTCACCACCATGGTCTGCGGCTACTTCGACTTTCGCGCCGGCGGCCGCAACCCGGTGCTGGCGGCGCTGCCCCAGGTGATCGTCGTCGATCGCGAGGCCGGCGGCAGCGCCATGCAAGGGCTGTCGCAACTGTTGCTCAGTGAAGCGGCGTGTGCCGAGGTGGGCACCCGCACGGTGCTCGACAAACTGGCCGACACCCTGTTCGTGATGACCGTGCGCTACTTCGTCAACCAGTCGTCCGACTTGCGCGGCGTGCTGGCCGGGCTGGCCGACGCCCGCCTGCGCAAGGCGCTGGCGGTGATGCACCGTGAACCGGGCAAGGCCTGGACGCTGGACATCCTGGCCCGTGAAGCGGGCATGTCGCGCAGTGCCTTCGCCCAGCATTTTGCCGAGCGGGTCGGCGCGCCGCCCATCGACTACCTGACCCGCTGGCGCATGACCCAGGCCGAGCTGATGCTCAGAGACCCCACCGTGTCGGTCGCCCAGGTGGCCGAGCAGATGGGCTACGAAACCGAAGCCGCGTTCCGCAAGGCGTTCAAGCGGATTCACGGCGTGGGGCCAGGTTCGATTCGGCGCTGGTTTCGGGAAAAGCTGATTGACTAGCCGTTCGTTCGAATCAGGAGTTCTCCCCCCATGACCCAGCGCACTGTCGACATCGCCATCATCGGCGCCGGCTCGGCCGGCATGAGCGCCTATCGCGCCGCACGCAAGCACACCGATTCGATTGTGGTGATCGAGGCCGGTCCCTACGGCACCACCTGCGCGCGGGTCGGCTGCATGCCCAGCAAACTGCTGATTGCCGCCGCCGATGCCGCCCGCGCGGTGCGTGAGGCGCCGCATTTCGGGGTGAACGCCCGCCTCGACGCCATCGACGGCCGCGCGGTCATGCAGCGGGTGCGCGACGAGCGTGACCGCTTTGTCGGCTTTGTGGTGGACACGGTCAACGACTGGCCCGACGCGCACCGCCTGCGGGGCCACGCGCGCTTCGTGAAACCCGGCGTGCTGGTCGTGGACGGCACCGAGATCACCGCGCGCTGCATCATCATTGCCACCGGCGCCTCGCCAAACGTGCCGAGCGGCTGGCGATCGGCGCTGGGCGATCGGCTGGTCGTCAACGACGACGTCTTCAACTGGGCCACCCTGCCCGCGTCGGTGGCCGTGGTCGGCACCGGCATCATCGGTCTGGAGCTGGCGCAGGCGCTGTCGCTGCTGGGGGTGCGGGTGCGGCTGCTGGGCCGCAATGGCAAGGTGGGTCCCTTGACCGATCCCGCGCTGCAGCGGCTGAGCCACGACCTCGTCACATCCACCCTGGCGGTGGCGGCCGATGCCGAGATTCGCGAGGTCACCCGGCAGGGCGACGCGGTGCAGGTGCGCTTTCAAGACGCGGACGGTCTGCATGAAGAGCGCTTCGACTGTCTGCTGGCCGCCACCGGCCGACGGCCCAACCTTGATGACCTGAACATCGAGAACGCCGGCATCGCGCGCGACGCCAAGGGCCGCGTGGCCTTTGATCGCGAGACCCAGCAGATCGGCACCCTGCCGGTGTTCATTGCCGGCGACGTGCATGGCACCCGCCCGCTGCTGCACGAGGCCTCGGATGATGGCCGCATCGCCGGTGACAACGCCGGTCGCTGGCCGAAGCTGCAACGGCGCCCGCGCCGCGCGCCGCTGAGCATCGTGTTCAGCCATCCGCAGATCATGATGGCAGGCGCCAGCCACGCGGAACTGGTGGCGCAGCAGGCCGATTTCGCCACCGGCAGCGTCTCGTTCAAAAGTCAGGGCCGCGCCCGCGCGATGCGCGTCAACCATGGCGCCCTGCACGTCTATGGCGCGCATGCAACCGGGCGCTTTCTGGGCGCCGAAATGATCGGTCCCGTGGCCGAGCATCTGGGTCATGTGCTGGCGTGGTCGATCCAGCAGGGTTTGACCGTGCAACAGATGCTCGACAGTCCGTTCTACCACCCGTGCATCGAGGAAGGCCTGCGCACCGCCTTGCGTGATTTACAGGGCAAACTGCGCCTCACCCCACCCGCCAATGAACCCTGCATCGACTGCGAGGTGGGCCGTTAGCCGCAGCGTCCCGATCCGGGATTCACGATCCTGCCGCCCGAGCCGTTTCAGCGCGGCATGCCCTCCGATTACCATCACGCCATGACCATGACCACGCCCCCCGCCGTGCTGACCAGCCCTTTCACGCTCGCCAATGGCGCCGTGCTGCCCAACCGACTGGCCAAGGCGGCCATGAGCGAGGCGCTGGCCGGGCCAGACGGCGGCGTGAGCCCGCAACTGATTCGGCTGTACGGACGCTGGTCCAGCTCGCGTCTGGGCCTGATGATCACCGGCAACGTGATGATCGACCGCATGGCGCTGGGCGAGCCCGGCAACGTGGTGGTCGAAGACGAGCGCGACCTCGACCTGCTCGGTGACTGGGCCCAGGCCGGCACCGCCCACGGCACACCGCTGTGGATGCAGATCAACCACCCGGGCAAGCAGGCGCTACGCGGCCTGAACGCTGAAAACGTCGCGCCGTCCGCCGTCCCGTTCAAGGCCGAGCTGTCGCGGTTGTTCCCGACGCCGCGCGCGCTCACCGGCCACGAGATCGAAAACCTGATCGAGCGCTATGCCAACACCGCGCGCATCGCCAAACTGGCGGGCTTTTCCGGCGTGCAGATTCACGGTGCCCACGGGTATCTGGTCAGCCAGTTCCTGTCGGCGCATCACAACCGGCGTGACGACCAGTGGGGCGGCACGCCGGCCAACCGCCGCCGGTTCGTGCTGGCGGTGTATCGCGCCATGCGTCGTCTGGTGGGGCCGGATTTTCCCATTGGCATCAAGCTCAACTCGGCCGATTTTCAGCAGGGCGGATTCACCGAAGACGAGTCGCTGGCCACCGTGAAGGCGCTGGCCAAGGCCGGCATCGACCTGATCGAAATCTCCGGCGGCAACTACGAGGCGCCGGCGATGATGCTGGGCGACATGAAGGCCTCGACGCAGCGGCGCGAAGCGTATTTTCTGGCGTTTGCCGCCAAGGTGCGCGAACACACCGATGTGCCGCTGATGGTCACCGGCGGCTTCCGCACCGCGGCCGGCATGAACGCGGCGCTGAAACAGGGGCATCTTGATCTGGTGGGCATCGCACGCCTGCTGGCCGTCGAGCCCGACGTGGCGCACCGCCTGCTGGGCGGCCACGACCCGCAACAGACCATCCGCCCCATCAAGACCGGCATTGGCCTGGTCGATGGCTCCGGCAGCATGGAAGTCACCTGGTATGCCCGCCAATTGCGCCGCCTCAGTGAGGGACAGGCGCCACGCCCCACCGAAAGCGGCCTGCGGTCATTCCTGCTCGATCTGCCGGAGAAGGGTCTGGGCATCCTCCGCAACCGCCGGCTGCGCGCCTGAGCGCCTGAGCGCGGCGCACGATTAAAGCCAGTCCAGCGCCTGTTCGAGCCGCGCCACCGGCAGCACCTCGATGCCCAGCTTGGCGCGACTGCGCGGCTTGTTGCCCTCGGGCACCAGGGCGTGCGTGAAGCCCTGTTTGGCGGCTTCGATCAGCCGCTCTTCGCCGGCCTGCACCGGGCGTATTTCACCCGCGAGACCCACTTCGCCAAAGGCCACCCAGCCGGTGGGGCAGGCCTTGGCCTTGAACGACGACAGCACCGCCAGCAGCACCGCCAGATCGGCTGCGGGTTCCTGGATTTTCATGCCGCCGACGACGTTGGCAAACACGTCCTGATCGGCCAGCGACACCCCGCCATGGCGGTGCAGCACTGCCAGCAGCAAATTGAGGCGGGCACCGTCCAGCCCCAGGGTCACGCGTCTGGGCGTGCCCAGCGCCGAGCGGTCCACCAGGGCCTGCACCTCGGCAAGCAAGGGGCGCGAGCCCTGCCGGGCCACCGAGATCACACTGCCCGGCACGGGTTCGGCGTGGCGCGACAGGAACAGGGCGGACGGGTTGCTGACCTCCTTCAGCCCGGCGTCGGTCATGGCGAACACCGCCAGTTCGTTGACGGCGCCGAAGCGATTTTTCACCGCCCGCACGATCCGGAACCGGCTGCCCGCGTCGTGCTCGAAATACAAGACGGTATCGACCATGTGCTCCAGCACCCGCGGACCGGCAATGGCGCCTTCCTTGGTGACATGCCCCACCAGCACCACGGCGGTTTCGCTGCGCTTGGCGAAGCGCACCACCTGCGCCGCGCATTCACGCAACTGCGAAACGCTGCCGGGGGCGGAATCGAGCGCGTCGGTGTACAGCGTCTGCACCGAATCGAGCACCACCAGACCGGGGCGGCGGGCGTCAAGCTGGGCCAGCACCGCTTCGACACGGGTTTCGGCCAGTACCGGCAAATCCATGCGCGGCAGGCCCAGGCGCTCGGCGCGCAGGCGCACCTGGGTCAATGATTCTTCGCCGGTCACGTACAGCGTGGGCCGCTGCGCCTGCACCGCGGCGAGCACCTGCAACAGCAGGGTGGATTTGCCAATGCCGGGGTCACCGCCAATCAGAATCACTGCGCCGGGCACGATGCCGCCGCCCAGCACCCGGTCCATCTCGGGCGAGCCGCTGGTCACGCGCGGCACGTCGGTCAGCGACACGTCGCTGAGCAGTTCCACGCCGCCCTGTCCGGCACTGGCGGCATAGCCGCCGCCCTTGCGCGGTGCGGGCGCAACGCCCTCCAGAATGGTGTTCCACTCGCCGCAATCCGGGCACTGCCCCAACCAGCGGGCATGAACGGCACCGCAGTGCTGGCAGATATACTGGACTCTTGTTTTGGCCAAGTTGAAACCGGGGGCGCGTGGGGACGCGACACTATAAGTGCCCTGCCCCGGCCCCGCGCGCACGCTGCACCCGCGTGCCGTTGGCGGGGTATTCTGCAACCCCGAGGGTCAGGCAACCGGGCATATGTTTCTGCTGACATCCACGCGCGACACGGTGCGGCGAACCATCGCCAGGGGCTCATGCCGTGTCGGCTGAAGGGCCAAGACTGACCGTGGCGATGGCCTCCGACACCGGCCATCTGCGCCAGAACAACGAAGACGCCATGGCCATCGATGCCGCGCTGGGCCTGATCGTGCTGGCCGATGGCATGGGCGGCCACAATGCCGGCGAAGTCGCCTCGAATCTCGCCGTCAGTGCAGTGTGTACGGCGCTGGCCGCGGGCCACCCTGACCACGCTGACCACCCTGATCGCCCGGTCCAACTGGATCACGCGGACCCGCCGCCCGACCAGCGTCTGGTCGCCGCGATCCAGCGCGCCCACGGCGCAATCCACGCCCTGGCGCAGACCGGGCCGGCGTACACCGGCATGGGCACCACCCTGGTGGCGGCGCTGTTCAGTGCCCGGCAGGTGTGCGTTGCCCACGTGGGAGATTCACGGCTCTATCGCTTTCGCGACGGGTCGCTCACCGCCCTGACGCGCGATCACTCACTGCTCGAAGAAATGGTCGCCCACGGTCAGTACGCGCGTGAACAGGCGCGGCAGCTCGTCAAGAAAAACCTGCTCACCCGGGCGCTGGGCGTGGAGCCGGCGGTCGAGGTTGACGTGCAGGTGCTGGACACCGCCGCCGGCGACCTTTACCTGGCGTGCTCGGACGGCCTGACCGACATGATCGACGACCCCGCCATCAGCGCCTGCCTGCAACGCGGGCAGCACCGCCCCCTGCAAGATCTGGCCGACGCACTCGTGCAGGCGGCCCTGATCGCGGGGGGACGCGACAACGTGTCGGTGGTGGTGGCGCGCCTCGGCAAGGCCAAGCCCTGGTATCAGCGGCTGCTGGAACAGCTTTGAACCGCCGCGCCCGCGCGGGGCGCCCTCAGGGATTGCGGTGCTGAAAGCGCACCCGCTGGGTCAGCCCGCAGAACAACTCATAGACGATGGTGTTGGCCGCGGCAGCCAGATGCTCGGCGGGCAGACCCGGCCCCCAGATCTGCACGGTGGATCCGACCCTGGCGTGCGGCAGCGGCCGCAGATCGACGGTGATCATGTCCATCGACACGCGCCCGGCCAGCGGCAGGCGCTGCCCCTGAATGCCCACCTCGGCCCGCGATGACACGGCACGCGGCAGGCCGTCGGCGTAGCCGATGGCGACCACGCCCACCGGCATCCGCTCGGGACAGGTGAAATGGCGCCCGTAACCCAGGGTTTCGCCGGCCTCGAAGGTGCGTACCGCGATCAGGCGGCTTTCCACGGTCATCGCCGGTTTCAGGCCCAGTTGCTCGGCCGGCAGGCCGCTGATCGGGCTGGCGCCGTACAGGGCAAGCCCCGGTCGCACCCAGTCGGCATGGGTCTGCGGCCAGCCCAGCAGGCCCGCCGAGTTGGCGATGGAGCGCGGCCCCGGCACGCCCTGCAGCGCGGCCGTGAAACGCGCCAACTGCTGGGTCGTGAACGGATCGTCAAGGTCGTCTGCACAGGCCAGATGGGTGATCCATCCGGCGAACTGCCAGCGCGGGTGATCGACCAGGGCCTGGCACAGGCGCGGCACGTCCTCGGGCGGAAAGCCCAGCCGGTGCATGCCGGTGTCGATCTTGAACCAGACGCGAATCTGCGCCGTGGGCCCCAGCGCGTGCAGCAGTTCGATCTGCCAATGGTCGTGCAGCACCACATCAAGCTGCTCGTAGACCGCCATCGCCGCTTCTTCGGCCGAGAGAATGCCTTCAAGCAGTGCCATTTGCCCGCCGACGTGCGCACGGCGCAGCACCAGCGCCTCCTCCATGCAGGCCACCGCCAGCGCATCGACGCCGGCCGCCATCAGCGTTCGCGCCACCGGCACCGCCCCATGACCATAAGCATCGGCCTTGACCGCCGCCATGATGCGCGCCTTGGGCGCCTTGGCCCGAACCTGTCCGAGGTTGTGACGGATCGCGCCCAGGTCCACCGTGGCCACCACCCGCGGGCTCACCAATCGCCCGCCTCCACCGACGGTGGCCCGGTGGGCGCCGCGTGGTCGGGCATCGCGTCGTGGGCCAGATTCTCGAAGCGCGTGTACTGGCCGAAGAACGCGGTCCGCACGGTGCCCAGGGCGCCGTTACGTTGCTTGGTGATGATGATTTCCGCGGTGCCCCGGTCGGGCGAGTCGGGTCGATACACCTCGTCGCGGTAGACGAACATGATCAGGTCGGCGTCCTGCTCGATGCCGCCGGACTCACGCAGGTCGCTCATCCGGGGCCGCTTGTTGTCGCGCTGCTCGACCCCGCGATTGAGCTGTGACAAGGCGATGACCGGCACTTCCAGTTCCTTGGCCAGTGACTTGAGACTGCGCGAGATTTCCGAGATTTCGTTGGTGCGATTGTCCTTGGTGCCGGGCACCTGCATCAGCTGGATGTAGTCGACGATCAGCAATTTGATGTCGTGGCGCTGCTTCATGCGCCGCGCGCGCGCGCGCAGCTCCAGCGGCGACAGGCCGCCGGTCTGGTCGATGTACAGCGGCGCTTCGCGAATCAGCCCGCCCTGGCTGACCAGGCGGTCCCAGTCACGATCTTCAAGCTGGCCGCTGCGCAGCCGGCCCATTTCAATCCGCGCGAACGACGACAGCAGACGAATGCCCAGCTGCTCGGCGGGCATTTCCATCGAGAACACGGCCACGGCCTTGCCTTCGTACATCACCGCGTGTTCGGCGATGTTCATGGCCAGCGAGGTTTTACCCATGGCCGGGCGGCCGGCAAGAATCACCAGATCGCCGGCATGCAGCCCGGTGGTGATGGCGTCGAGATCGCGGAAGCCGGTGGCCAGCCCGGCAACGCTGCCTTCGTTGGCGCGCAGCAGTTCGATGCGCTGCTCGACGCGCGCCATGACCGTCTGCATGTCGAAGTAGCTGGTGCTGGCGTGCTCGGCGCGGTTGCGAATGGCGAAGACCTTCTGCTCGGCAAGGTCGATCAGCTCGCCGGGCTCGCGGCCTTCGGGGCGAAACGCGAGATCGGCAATCTCGCCGCCGGCCGTGACCAGGCTGCGCAGCACGGCCCGCTCGCGAACGATGTCGGCGTAGGCCACCACGTTGGCCGCGCTGGGCGTGTCGTTGGCCAGGGTGCCGAGGTAGAGCAGCCCGCCCACCGCCTCGATCTGCCCGCGTTGGCGCAGGTGCTCGCTCAGCGTCACCACGTCACAGGGCCGGCTGGCGTTTACCAGATCGGCAATTGCGCGAAAGATGAGCTGATGATCTTCGCGATAGAAATCATCGGTGCCCAGCCGGTCGGCAATGTCGTTCCAGCAACGGTTGTCCAGCATCAGGCCACCCAGCACCGATTGTTCGGCCTCGATGGAATACGGCGGTAGCTTGGGGTCAGCGGCCATCAGTCACTTTTGTTGATCGCCATTCATGAAAAAGCCCGCTGTCACCAGCGGGCTCAAAGTGTAGGCCATGCAGCGCCGTGTCTATCAGTCGTCGTTCTGCGCGGCGCGCTTGGACTCGACCACCACGGTGATGCTGGTTTCGACTTCTGAATGCAGCGAAATGGCGATGTCGAAGCGGCCGATCTCGCGGATCGGCGTCGGCATCACGATTTCATTGCGCTCGATGTCGAGGCCGGCTTCATTGGCAGCGTCCAGCACTTCGCTGACGTTGACCGAGCCATAAAGCTTGCCTTCTTCAGACGCCAGCACCTTGATGTTGAGCACCTGGCCGGCAATCTTTTCGGCGCGAATCTTGGCGGCATTCACGCTTTCGGCGGCGCGCTTGGTCAGCTCGGTTTTACGCGCTTCGAACACGGCACGGTTGGCATCGGTTGCCGGCAGCGCCTTGCCCTGCGGCAGCAGGAAGTTGCGGCCATAGCCGGGCTTGACCTTGACGGTCTCGCCCATGTCGCCCAGACGGCGGATTTTCTCTAGCAGAATCACATCCATGGGTCAGGCCTCTTACTCGTGCTTGTCGGTGTACGGCAGCAGGGCCAGAAAACGCGCGCGTTTGATCGCCGTGTTGAGCTGGCGCTGGTAGCGCGACTTGGTGCCGGTGATACGGGCCGGAATGATTTTGCCGTTCTCACCCACGAACTGCTTGAGGGTGACCAGGTCCTTGTAATCGATCTGCTCGATGCCTTCGGACGTGAACTTGCAGGATTTCTTACGACGGAAAAAAGTGCGCATGATCAGGCCTCGGTGTTGGAGTCGGCGTTTTCTTCGGCATCAGACTCAGTCTCTGCCTCGGCCGCGCGACGGTTGGGACGATCTGCCGAACCGCGCTTCTCTTCTTCCTGATCCTTGAACAGCGGTGACGGCACGGTGACGGCGTCGTCCTTGCGCACAATCAGGCGACGCAGCACGGCGTCGTTGAATTTGAAGGCATTTTCGAGTTCGGCCAGGGCTTCGCCGGTGCACTCGATGTTGATCAGCGCGTAGTGCGCCTTGTGCAGATCGTTGATGACGTAGGCCAGCGGACGGCGGCCCCAGTCTTCAACCCGATGAACCTTGCCATTGGCGGTTTCGACGATGCTGCGATAACGCTCGATCATGGCGGGCACCTGATCAGACTGATCAGGGTGCACCATGAAAACGATTTCATAGTGACGCATACAAACTCCTTGTGAACACGCATCGATCGACGCGCGGCCCCCCACAGGATTGTGGTGGGGCAAGTGAACCTCTTGCGCCGCTGGGCGAAAAAGGGCGCGAATTATGGCGGGCCACCGCTGGCGGCGCAAGCTGTGGCCGAATCCGCAGCCATAGGCGTCAACGGCGGCTGCGTTGCCGCACCACTTCAAACAGGCACACGGCGGTGGCAACCGACACGTTGAGGCTTTCGACCTTGCCGACCATGGGAATCTTGACCAGGTGATCACAGTGTTCGCGGGTGAGGCGGCGCATGCCCTCGCCCTCGGCGCCCATCACCAGCACCGTGGGGCCGCGAAAATCGGCATCGAACACGCTGACGGTGGCTTCGCCCGCCAGGCCGGTGATCCAGTATCCCAGCGTCTGCAGACGCTCCAGAGTGCGCGACAGGTTGGTGACCGCAATCACCGGCAGCCGCTCGGCGCTGCCCGCTGCCGACTTGCGTGCGACGGCGGTCAGCGACGCACTTCGGTCGCGGGGAATGATCACCGCGTCGACACCCGCGGCTTCGGCGGTGCGCAGGCAGGCACCGAGGTTGTGCGGGTCCTGCACGCCGTCCAGCGCCAGCAGCAGGCGCTCGGGCGTGGCGGGCCGGTACAGCGCGTCTTCACCGACGAACGGCTGCGGCGCCAGTTCGGCGACGACGCCCTGATGGCGCAGGCCGGGACACTTCAGATCCAGCTCGCCACGCCCGAGGCGCGCGACCGGCACCTGGTGGGTTTGTGCGGCCGCCAGAATGCGTCGGGCGCGCTCATCCTGGCGGCTGTCGAGCAGCCAGATTTGACGGGGTTTTTCGGCGCCATCGTCCAGCGCGGCCTGCACGGCATGAAAGCCGCCAATCAGTAGGGCATCACTCATGGCGCGGAGTGTACGAAAAGCCTTGCATCCGCAACGGCCCCTTTGGCTACGGCCATGAAAAAAGCCGACGGCGGGCGTCGGCTTTTGCTTGCTGCGGCGGGCGGGTTTACACCCCGCCGAGATTCGGCGGCGGCGTGTAGGCCGCGTTCTCGTTGCCTTCGATAATCGGCTTGAGAACGATGTCAACGCGGCGGTTGCGGGCTTCCTTGACGTTGTCGGCCGTTGGCACCAGCAGCTCGCGCTCGCCACGGCCTTCCTGACGGATGCGTGCGGCAAGCACGCCTTGCCCGGTCAGCACCGAACCGACACTGGCGGCGCGGCGCTCCGACAGGCTCTGGTTGGTCTGCGCGCTGCCCGTGGTGTCGGTGTGCCCGACCACGTGAATCACGGTGCTTTCGTAGTCCTGCAGCACGGTTGCGATCTTGTTGAAGGTGGTGAGCGCCTCCGGCTTCAGGGTGGCGCTGCCGGTGTCGAAGCTCACGTCACTGGCGATGCCGATCTTGATCGATCCGTCAGACAACTTGATGATCTGCAGTTCGTTGCGCTTGGCCTCTTCAGCCAGCTGCTTTTCAAGCTCGCGACGCTGCCGGTCCATGTAGTTGCCCGCTGCGCCGCCGGCGATGGCCCCGACGGCAGCGCCGATATACCGGCCTTTGTCGCCATCGACTTGATGCCCCAGAACGCCACCCACCACGGCGCCGATGCCTGCACCCAGCTTGGTGTTGCGGTTGGGGTCGTTGGCACAGCCGGCGACCGTGAGGGCGGTGGCCGTTGCCATGGCAATGAGGGTCAATCTTTTCATTTTCGTGTCCTTTTCCCAGGTTTGGATGACGATGATGGTGTGGATTTCGGCCTGCGCGACGCCTTTGATTCTGAGGTGCCCCGTGCGCGCCCTTCCGACTGGCGCGATTGTGGGCCGCGCCTGTTAACCGGCTCTGAACTGCCGCCGCCCACCAGTTCAAGGTCGATTTTGCGCTCGTCCAGCCCGACACGCACCACCCTGACCTGTACCGGCTGCCCCAACGAGTACACCTGATTGCTGCGGCTGCCGACCAGACGCTGCCGCGTGGGGTCGAACTCGTAATAGTCGTTCTTGAGGCCCGAAACGTGCACCAGGCCGTCGATGAACAGGCCGTCCAGCGACACGAACAGACCAAAGCTCGCCACGCTGGCCACGCGCCCTTCGAAAATTTCACCCACGCGATTCTGCATGAACTCGCACTTCAGCCAGTTGGCGACATCACGGGTTGCCTCGTCGGCGCGGCGTTCGGTCATCGAGCAATGGGTGCCGGCGGCGGCCAGCGTGCTGTCGTTGTAAGGCGCCTCACCCGCGCGCTTCTTGGGCAGCAGCGCGTGCTTGATGGCGCGGTGCAGGATCAGGTCGGGGTAGCGACGAATGGGGCTGGTGAAATGGGCGTAGTGCGTCAGGGCCAAGCCGAAGTGGCCACTGTTGCCGGGGTCGTACTTGGCCTGCATCAACGAGCGCAGCATCAGCATCTGCAACACCGGCGCGTCTTCGCGTTCGCGGGTCTGGGCGAGCATTTCGGCGTAATCGATGGCGTCGGGTTCAGAGCCGCCCCCCAGCGCCACGCCACGCGCCGCCAGAATCTCGCGCAGCGCGGTGATCTTCATCGGATCAGGGCGTTGGTGGATGCGATACAGCGCCGGCGACTTTTTGGCCTCGACAAACTTCGCCGCCTCGACGTTGGCGGCAATCATGCATTCCTCGACCATGCGATGCGCGCGGGTGCGCTGCACCGGCACGATGGCCTCGATCTTGCGCTCGTCAGAAAAAATGATGCGCGTCTCGCTGCCTTCGAAATCGATCGCCCCGCGCCGTGTGCGGGCCGCAAACAGCGCCTCGAAACAGTTGCCGAGCGACTGCAGATCCTTGAGCCGGTCACCCAGCACCTTGCCGGCCTCGCCCTTGGGATCGGCCAGCCCGTCGGCCACCTGCTCGTAGATCAGCCGGGCGTGTGAGCGCATCACCGCCGGGTAGAACTTGGCGCCAGAAACCTCGCCGTTGTTCGACACCTTCATCTCGCAGACCATGCACAGCCGGTCCACGTCCGGGTTGAGCGAGCACAGTCCGTTCGACAGTTTCTCGGGCAACATCGGAATCACCTGCCTCGGGAAATACACCGAGTTGCCGCGGGCGTAGGCCTCGGTGTCGAGCGCGGTGCCCGGTTTGACGTAGGCACTCACGTCGGCAATGGCCACCCACAGCGTCCAGCCCATGAGGCGACGCTTGGCAAAAATCGCGTCGTCGAAATCGCGTGCGTCGGCGCCGTCTATGGTCACCAGCGGCAGGTCGCGCAGGTCTTTGCGGCCTTCAATGTCCTGGGGCTGTACCTGGTCGGGAATCTTCGCCGCCTCGGCGATGACGGCCGCGGGCCATTCGTGCGGCAGGTTGTGCGCCCGCAGTGCCACTTCAATCTCCATGCCCGGCGCCAGATGTTCACCCAGAATTTCGGTGATCTTGCCCACCGGCAAGGTTCGGCGCCCCGGCGGCGCAACGATCTCGGCGACCACCATCTGCCCATGCCGCGCCTTGCCCAGCGCATCTTCGGGAATCAGGATGTCGTGCTGCGCACGCGGCGCATCGGGAATGACATAAGCCACGCCCTGATCCACATGCAGCCGGCCGACCATGCTGCGGCTGGCGCGCTCCAGCACCTCGACCACCGAGCCCTCGGTGCGGCCGCGCTCGTCAACCCGCACCGGGCGCACCAGCACCCGGTCACCGTTCATCAACTCGCGCATCTGCCGCGGCGGCAGGAACAGGTCATCGCCGCCGGCATCGGGCAACAAAAACCCGAACCCGTCTCGGTGCGCCTGCACCCGGCCGGCGACCAGGTGCATGGCCTCCACCGGGCCAAAGGCACCGCGCCGGTTCTGCACCAACTGGCCATCACGGCACATGGCGCCCAGCCGCTTGCCCAGCGCTTCTTGCTGGCTGAGCTTGCTCAGATCGAAGTGGCCGATCAACTGATCGACCGTCATCGGGCCGCTGCCCGCCTTCAGCACCGACAGAATCAGCTCACGGCTGGGAATGGGATCTTCGTAACGGGTCTGCTCATCGGCGAAGGCGCGATCTTTCGCCTGCCAATTGGCCTGCGGGCTGCCGCTGCGACCCGACGATTTGGTAGACCGGCTGGCGCGACCCGCGCCGCTGGATTGGGGTGGTTTCTTATTCATTGACTTTTATTTGGGTGATGGGCACTATTCGCGCCCGGTTGGCATGCTGTAGCCCCCCGGACTGACTTGGCCGAGATGGCGGAATTGGTAGACGCACTGCTTTCAGGTAGCAGCGGGTAAAACCGTGGAGGTTCGAGTCCTCTTCTCGGCACCAAGTCAACAACAAAATCAATCACTTAATTGATTTTGGCGCGTCGTTGGCGCAATCGCAGTCAAACAGGTGGCCCGCGCAACGCGGGCCTTCTTGTTTCTGGGGTTCGGACTCAAATTCATCGCGTCCATTATGGACCCAGGCCCGCGCGGCGGCCAGCGATGCTGCACTACCCCACCTGCCCGGGACCGATTCGATGCTGGCTCGAGTCCCCCTCGAACACAAAAAAGCCCCCGGAACCCGGAGGCTTGTTTGTGCATCTTGGCAGGCGCGATTGCTTTGGAACAGGTCTGTCAACTATCTGTTTTATCTATATTTTTCATGTCCCTGGGCCACAAGTTACCCCAATAGTTACCCGGCCCGATATTTCGGAAATTCCGTCCGAGTTTCCGAGGAACGGTCGGTCAGCCGGCTTACCGACACGACTGATCGCGCAACGAGAACGCTCAGCACTACAGCTCTGCGCTGTGCTGTCCGCGTAGCGCTTCATACAGCTTCGCCGGCCCGAGCAGCACATCCTTGAGTCCCTGTCGTACCTTCTCGGAATCGAGCGCCTGCTTGCTCATCGTCGTGTTAGCGGTCAGGGCATCCATGATGGCGTTCATCAACTCCTCATTGAGATTCGGGGAGTTGGCGAACTGCTCCTTCGAATTGTTCTGCGCCTGGGTGATCAAGACGGCCGATTCCATCAATTTGCCCTTCAGCACGTTGTTCACGTAGACCAGCTTGTCGTCGTCGCTCAGGTCGCCGTCGAACAGGTCGTTGACCCGGCTGATGATCTCGCCGAGATAGACCTTCTCCGGCTCGCGCACCTCGCCGCCGCCCGCCTCGGTCATTGGCCCTAACTTTGTGGCGTCGCCGTCGTACAGATTCAGGCTCTGCTTGCCGTGGCTACGAAGCTTGTGATGGGTGAGTACGACCTTCGACAAATCCACCCGCTCGCGCTCGCGGCCAAATTCCAGCAGCGGCAGCAGCCGCTTGAAAAAGATGGCCCGCTTTTCCAGCGCGGTGTTGCCGTAGTCGAAGATTTGCGACAGGAAGGCATACACCCGGCCAAAGGTGCCGATGTCGCGCTTGAACAGCGCCAGGGCGTTGAGCATGTTCTGTGCCGCCTGCTCGTCATTGGCGTCCTTGCTGTTTTGCGCCGCGATCAGCGACTGACGCGCGGCCGCGAATTGCTTGAGCAGCCGGTCTGCCACCGGCTCGATGGCCGCCAAAAGCGCCGCCTGCGTTCCGTGAGGATCCAGCTCGGCGCGCACGACCCGCTCCACCTCAAAGTCATCGTAATGACCGCTGGCGTCGAGCTTGGCGCGTAGGTCATAGACCAGATTGGGATCGGTCACCCCTTCCAGCTCGGCCGTGGCGTGATAGGTCTTGAACGCGGCCAGCACGTCCGCCGCCTCGTTGACGAAATCCAGCACGTAGGTGGTGTCTTTGCCGGGGTGCGCCCGATTCAGCCGCGACAGCGTCTGCACGGCCTGAATGCCTGCAAGCCGCTTGTCCACGTACATGCCGCAGAGCAAGGGCTGGTCAAACCCGGTCTGGAACTTGTTGGCCACCAGCAGAATCTGGTGCTCGTCGGATGCAAAGGCTTCGCGGATGTCGCGGCCTCGCAGGCCGGGATTCAGCATTTTGCTGTGCTCGGTGAACGGCTCATCGCCGGATTCTTTGTCGCTCACCTCGCCCGAGAACGCCACCAGCGCACTCAGCGGATATCGCTCCTGCTTGATGTAGCGCTCCATCGCCAACTGCCAGCGCACTGCCTCAAGTCGGCTTGCCACCACCACCATCGCCTTGGCCTGACCATTGAGCAGCGGCGCCACGTTTTCGCGGAAGTGCTCCACCACGATCTGCACTTTCTGGCTGATGTTGTACGGATGCAGTCGCACCCAGCGCATCAGCCCCTTCATGGCCTCGTTGCGCGTCACCTCCGTCTCGTCCCACTCCTTGCCCTCGTTGGCCAGCTTGAAGGCGAGACGGTACGGGGTGTAATTGCGCAATACGTCGAGGATGAAGCCCTCCTCAATCGCCTGACGCATGGAATACACATGGAACGGCGCGGGCTTGTTGTCGTCTCCGGCAGGCCGTTCGGGGTGCGGCCGCCGCCCAAACAGCTCCAGCGTCTTGGCTTTGGGGGTCGCGGTAAACGCCACGTAGGTGATGCCGGACTCTGCTGCACGCGCCGCCATCTGCGCTGCCAGCACGTCCTCGGTGCTCACCTCGCCGCCGTCGGCAAGCTCGCGCAGTTCTTCAGTCGAGAGCACCTGCTTGAGCTTGGACGCCGCCTCGCCGGTCTGTGAGCTGTGCGCCTCGTCTGCGATCACAGCAAACCGCTTGCCCTGGGCGGCGGCCAACTCCTGTACGGCCTTCAAGGCATGGGGGAAGGTCTGAATTGTGCACACCACGATCTTCTTGTTGCCCGACAGCGCCTCGGCCAACTGAGCACTCTTGGCGCCTGCCTCGTTGGTGATGGTGGCGACCACGCCCGAGGTGCGCTGAAAATCAAAGATCGCTTCCTGCAACTGGCTGTCGAGCACGTTGCGATCGCTCACCACCAGAATTGTGTCGAACAGCTTCTGGTGCTGCGCGTCGTGCAGGTCGGCCAGAAAGTGCGCGCTCCAGGCAATGGAATTGGTCTTGCCCGAGCCTGCCGAATGCTGGATCAGGTACTTCTGCCCTGCCCCGTCGGCCAGCACGGAAGCGACCAGCGTTCGCGTGGCATCCAACTGGTGATAGCGGGGAAAGATCACCGAGCGAATCTTCTTCTTGCTGTCCCGCAGCGTGACCAGATAGCGACCGATGATCTCCAGCCAGCTTTCACGCGCCCACACCTGCTCCCACAGGTAGGCGGTGCGATACCCCGCCGCGTTCACCGGGTTACCCGCCGCGCCCTCATTGCCCTGGTTGAACGGCAGAAAGCGCGTGGCAGGTCCTGCAAGCTGGGTGGTCATCATCACCTCGCTGCTGCTCACCGCGAAGTGCACCAGCGCGCCGCGCGGGAAGTCCAGTAGCGGCTCGGTGGCCGACTGCCCCTTGGGCCGGGGCTGGCGGTCAAAGCGATACTGGTCCACCGCATCGTTCACCGACTGCGTGAAGTCAGTTTTCAGCTCAACGGTGGCCACCGCAATGCCGTTGAGGAACAGCACCAGATCAATCGCGTTCTCAACGTGCAGGGAGTAGCGCACCTGCCGCACCACGCGCAGGCGGTTGGCCTCGTACTTGGTCACGATCTCGGGGTTGATGCCCATCGCCGGTTTGAATTGCGCCATGGCCAGCGGCTGCCGTAGCCCCATCATTTCGATGCCGTGACGCATCACGTCCAACGTGCCGCGGTCATCCATCTGCTTGCGCAGCCGGTCCAGCAACACCGCTTCAGCCGCCGCCCCGTGGCTCTTGCTCAGCGCCTCCCAGGCCAGCGGCTGCGAGGTCTGCACCCATACAACGACATCTTCTGGGAACAAGGCCCGAGTCCGGTCATAGCGGGCGGCATCGCCCTCGTCGTAGTGCCAGCCCTGTGCGGCCAGGTGGGCACAGACATCGTTCTCGAACGCAATTTCCTTGTGCAGACTCACCCGGCATCCCCCATTGTTCTAATCAGTCTCTGGTGTTTTTAGCGCCAGCATCATTTCAAGGTGCTGCACAAAAGGCTACGGGATCTGGCCGGCGCGTCAGTCGATCTGTTCCCAGCCGCTCCGGGGCGTCCTGAGTGACGAGGCGCCCCTGGGGATTGATGACCGTGACCCTCAGCGCCGTATCGCCGGTGAAAGGGTTAGCCCAAGCCCGCGCATCACGCGCAGCGCGACACCCAACGACACGCCAGAGCGTCCGTTTTCGAACGCAATGACCGTATCGCGCGAAACCCCGCACACCAACGCCAACTCGGCCTGCGTCATGCCCGCAGCAGTCCGTGCCGCACGTACGGTGTCGCACAAAGCCAATAGATCGGTGTCGGTTCCGCGCTTGGCATGTCTGCGGGGTACCGGTGCAATAGGCGGCCTGATTGGTTTCACGTCGGCGTTTGTTCAGCACAGTCAAAAAGTCGGGAAATACCGACTTGCTCAGTTTTTACACAATTTCCAACCACAATGTTGGCGATTAACGACTTTCGATGTCGTTGAACTGGCCAAGGCTTGGAGTTGGTACGATGCCGACCGCTCAGTTTTTGATAGGCGCGCGCACCATGCCTAAAACCGATATTCGCGATCAGCCCGCCTACACCCTCGCCGAGGCGGCCCGATACCTCAAAGTTGCACCCGCGACGCTTCGCTCATGGGTCATCGGCCGCACCTACCCGAAAGGCAGCGGTCTCGCGCATGCCAGCGCACTGATTGACCCCGCTCACAATCCGCCACCCACGCTGTCGTTTTGGAACCTCATCGAGGCCCATGTGCTGCGCTCACTTCGCACCGACCATGGGGTGTCGATGGATGCGCTGCGCAAATCAATCAAGTACGCCCAGCACACGCTCAAGATCGACCGACTGCTGCTGCGAACCGAGTTGCGCACAGACGGCGGGCGATTGCTGCTCGAGCGGTACGGCGAGTTAATCGAACTTTCAGCCTCGGGGCAGATGGCCATACGGCGCACCTTCAATGAGCACCTTGCCCGAGTTGACTGGGACGAGTGGCAGTTCCCAGTTCGTCTGTACCCGTTTGCGGGCGTGACCCAGAGAGATCGTCCGGTCTCCATCGACCCCCAGGTCGCGTTCGGCCGCCCCACCCTCAATGGTAAGGGTGTCACCACCGCGACCATCGCAAGTCGCATTGATGCGGGTGAGTTGGTGGCCGATATCGCAGACGACTATGACCTCACAGAGCAGGACATCGAGGAGGCAGTGCTCTACGAGCGGGCGGCATGACGCCGACCTTCTTTACTGACTACAACCTTGGCAAGCGCTTTCCAGCGCGGCTCGCCGAGGCAGGCATCGATGTAGAGCCCCACATTCAACATTTTCGCCAAGACTGCCCAGACGAAGACTGGCTGGCAGAGATCGGAAGGCGCGGCTGGGTGGCGCTCACCCACGACCGGCGCATTCGCTACAAGCCCAACGAGCTTGCAGCGGTGATGCAACACCGCGTGGCGCTGCTGGTCATCATTGGCGATGCCCCGTTTCCAGAATTGGCCGACGCTTTTGTGGCGACATTGCCGCGAGTCCTCAGCTTCATTGAGGGGCACAGGCCGCCGTACATCGCCAAGGTCTATCGACCCTCGGCAACCGAGGCGGCGGCCAACAACAAAGCGCCTGGGCGAGTCGAACTCTGGCACCCCAGGGACAGTCGTAACGGGCGCTGATAGGCCATCACACTGGATGTGGCGTATCTGGGCGACCACCCTGCTGAATGATCAGTGCCCGGCGAAGCGCCCGGTATAGCGAGTTCAGTTCGTCCCGAAGCTCACTGACACGCACATAGGTCTCTGGTGGAATTCCCGAACGTCCATTGCCCTTTCCTTGGTACTTGTCTTCGCCGTAGCGGAAGGCTTCAGATGTGGGATCAATCTTCGCCAGCTCATGCAGCCGCTTGATGATCCACGCTGGAACCACCTGGTCGTGCTGCTGCTTCACAAAGGTGACGAGATCACCCGCGAGGGCATCGAGGCGGTGGTGAGACCCGCCACCGAGGATGCACTTCATGACCAATTCCAGGGCGTGTCGGTAAAGGAACAGCACCGGGTACGCGACTTCGTAATCGGCCACTTCCTGTTGGTCGATGCGGTTGATCAGCAGATTGGCTGCGCGGAAATACTGATCCGCCATCTCGGCACGATCAATCATGCCCATTGGCCCCAAAAGAAACCCGTGCGGCTGAGAAAACCCATCTTCGCGCTCATCGCCCTCGCCGGGATCCCGAAATAACGGCTTCATGCGCCAGTCATGCTGGCGCGAGACCCCGCACGTCGATCTGGCCGGTGACGGCGGCGGAGATCAGGGCGCTGCGGCGTTCTTTGAGGAGGGTGATGCCCGAGTAGGATTTTTGGATCAAAAGCTCAAAAGATTGCCCGCCAACCCTTAGATGAGCAGCGATCTGCTCCTGCTCAACTAAGGGTGGAAATACCCCAAAAACTTTCATCAGGTTCTGAATTGAAAGGCGGGGCAGGCCAGCACCTTTTACAAATTGGTCAACCTGATTTTGGACGGCATCGCTCTGGCACAGACAATCGAGAAACTCTGAGTTCAGAAGGCGGGCTTCGGGGCGCATGATGATAAGAGACGAGGCGACCACGAAGTCTCGCTCCTCTCGAACAACCACAGTTCGCCCGATCGTTCCGTCCTTGCTGAAAAGAACATCACCGACTAAAGGCTTGCAGCCTGTTCGCACAAGATATTCATAACTGCTGGCGGATGTCATGAGAGCGCCTTCAAAGCAGACGGCACCATCGACCAAATCGCGCGTCGACACAAAATGAAATAAACCTCCCTCAGTCTCAGGGGATATGTGCGCGCCATCCGTAATGACAGACGTCATACGCTTCAACTGGCCAACCTCCCAATGCGCCGGCACATCCCCCAGCCACTCGATGCCGGAGGGTTTCATCGGGGCGTCGGGGTTAAGCCCCTTGGTGACGGCGTGGGAGATGACGGCCTGCCGCTTTTCCTTGAGCAGGGCGATGAGCGTTTCCTGCTCGGCCACCAGCGCGTCGATCTTCGCCGTCTCGCGGTCGAGGAAGGCGGCGATGGCGGTTTGTTCGCCGTGTGCTGGTACTGGAACCCAAAGATTGCCGATCGCTTCTACTGCAAGGCCGGGTTGCGCTGCTGAGACCGAATACTGGTTGAGGTTCATCGCGCGTAGCGTTTCACCCAACCAGATCGGGTCAGCGCCGTTGCACGGAGTTGCGACTACAGCGTGCTCTGACGCCCAGAACTTGCCGCGCGCGTAGTTAACGTTTCCGCAGAGCGCGCCCTGTCGGCCAATCAACGGTAGAAACCCTTCGTGCGTATAGCTCCGGGTGTATCCGCGTAGACCGTTCCCGCCGAATACAGGGAACTCGCCATCTTCACCAATATCGTCGCTGCTTATTGAATCGCCGCTGCGCAGTGTCGTGACGCGCTTGATTTGCATCACTTGCCAATGCGCTGGCACCGCCCCCAACCACTCCACCCCACTGTCCTTGTACTCGGGATATCGCGGAAAGCTCATGCGAGGCCGCCCAGCGCGTCGATCAGTTCGAGCTTGAGGGCTTCGTCGTAGTCGTCCCCCGCGCACAGGGCGGTGAGCAGTTTCAGCAGCAGGTCCTTGGAGATGCGGCTTTCGGCCACCCAGACGACGATGTTTTCCATCTCATAGATGAACCGCGTGGCCAGCCAGTCGTAGCCGTTGAGCTCCAGAAAGTAGGCGCCCAGCGCGATGCTGGATCGCTTGTTCCCATCGTTGAAACAGTGGAACTTGATGACGGAAAACACCAGGTGCGTCAGCTTGTCCGGCAGTTCGGGGTAGTAGTCGTCGTTCTGTATGTGTTCGAGCACGCTGGCCAATGCGCCAGTGTCGCGGTTGCCGGGCATGCCGCCGCTGATCTCGATCACCTGATCATGTGTGCGGATGGCGTGTGCCAGATCGAAGTAGAAGTGGGCGGCCATGAATCAGCGGTCCTTCAGCCGCTTGAAGACCTCTTCTGTGTCTTTAAGACGCTCCTCGAGCGATTTGCTGGTTTTGCCCAAAAACTGCTCAAAGTCTTCTCTTGGAACGGCCTTGATGTATTCCTCTAGCCGCTGATGCAGGGCTTCACGGAAATGCAGGTGACGACTGGCCATCTTGGTACGGGCGCTCTGGAGCTGCGGCGCCCACAGCGGCATGGATTCGAAATCGGCAAACATCTGCTCGGTTTCGGCCTGGGTGAGCTTGCGACCAACTGCCTGACTCTTGCGCGTCAGTTCATGGGCCAGACCGGTTTCGAAGCTGGCGATAAGCAGCAACACCTCGGCGTACATGGTGTCGCGAGGTTTTTCACGATCTTCCAGTTGCAGCACCTTGCGGTATTCACGGGCATTTTCTTTGAAGATGCTCTGGTAGATGCGGTCTGTGAACAGGGCGTATTTGTAGTTGCCCATGTCGACACATTGGCTCAGCGCGCTGGTGAATTCCTTGCGATGCTGACTTTCCTGATAGGCATTGATGAGGTAGTCAGCGCTGCGCTGATTGATGTACTTGGTGTGGCCACCACTGCGTTCTGCCAGGGTATCGAGCACGATGTCCAGCATTCGGGCACGCAGGGCGCGGGCGCGCTCGCTTTCGACGAGCAACATGCCAAGGTTGAGCACGGCGCGGAGAGTGAAGAAGCCGAGCTGGGTGGTTTTGCTCCCCGCATTGATGAGGGGACCAAACTGTAACTGCATGTTTTTAAGATGTTTTCCGCGCATTAAAACGTAGCCGTTATGGCGAAGTTCGGCGTCGTTAGCGGCCAAATAGCGGTCCAGCGTGCTGTCGTCTATGTCATATAAATCAGCCACTTGGCGTCGTGTGAGGTAGTACTCCCCCTCAAATTCCAAGGCTGGCAGGTTGAGGCTGTTCTGAATTTTTTCCAGTGCGTAGGGATTGTTCAGAATGTTCTGCCGATCCACGCTGGACACGGTCAAATCGCGGTTCATGGTGTGGCTCCTACACAGCGGCGGCTGAGGTTTAAGCGTCTCACGCCGTTAGCCCCTTGATCATCTCCAAAATGCGGTCGGTGGTCTGCTTGAGCTCTGCATCAATCACGTCCAGAGGGCGCGGCGGCTTGAAGACGTAGAAGTGGCGGTTGAAGGGAATCTCGTAGCCGACTTTGGTTTTGTCGGGGTCGATCCAGGCATCTGGTGCGTGGGGCAGCACTTCGCGCTTGAAGTAGCTCATCACATCGTCGCTGAGCGGCACGTTCTCGGTGTCCCGCAGGCTGCTGTCGGGCTGGGGCTTGCCTTTCTGCTTGCCCTTTTGGCCGAGCACGATGTTGCCGGCCTCGTCCCGCAACGGTCGCTCCACGGTGATGGTGTGGTAGCCGAAGGCTTCGTTTTCGAAGATGCGGCTGACGGGCGCCAGCTCGACGCGCCCACCAACCGGCGCCTCGGGTGCCGCTTCTGCGTCGCGGATGAGGTGACGGGCAAGCTCTTTGCCCTCGGCACTGAAGACGGTGGCCTGCTGGGCCTCGACGAACTCGCCGAACATGCGGGTGATGTCGGCAATGTGCGCGTCGGACAGTTCCTTGCGCTTGCTGCCGAGGCTTTTGCGCATCTTTTGCCAGAACCCGGAGGCGTCGATGAGCTGCACCTTGCCCTTGCGCGCTTCGGGCTTGCGATTGCTCACGATCCACACATAGGTGCTGATGCCGGTGTTGTAGAACATGTCGGTGGGCAGGCCGACGATGGCCTCACACAGGTCGTTTTCGAGCACGTAACGTCGGATCTCACTTTCGCCCGACCCCGCACCGCCGGTGAACAGCGGCGAGCCGTTGAGCACGATGCCGAAGCGGCTGCCGCCATCTTTGGTGGGGCGCATCTTGGCGATGAGGTGCAGCAGAAACAGCATGGAGCCGTCACTCACGCGCGGCAGGCCGGGGCCGAATCGGCCGTTATATCCCTGCTGCTCGTGCTCTTTGCGAACCTCCTTCTCGACCTTTTTCCATTCCACGCCAAAGGGCGGGTTGGACAGCATGTAATCGAACGCCTTGCCAGAGTGCCCGTCATCACTCAGCGTGTTGCCGAAGGCGATGTTGGCAACATCCTGCCCCTTGATGACCATGTCGGCCTTGCAGATGGCGTAAGACTCGGGGTTGAGTTCCTGCCCAAACACGGTGAGTCGGGCTTCGGGGTTGTGCTCGGCCAGATATTCGCCGGCGATGCTGAGCATGCCGCCGGTACCCGCCGTGGGGTCGTAAAGGGTGCGCACCACGCCGGGCCGGGACAGCACGTCGTCATCCTCCACGAAGATGAGGTTGACCATGAGGCGGATCACCTCGCGCGGGGTGAAATGCTCCCCGGCGGTCTCGTTGCTGATTTCGGCAAACTTGCGGATCAGCTCCTCGAACACGAGACCCATCTGGTGATTGCTGACGCGCTGGGGATGCAGGTCGATGTTGGCGAATTTTTCCACCACGCGGTAAAGCAGACCGGATCTGGCCAGTCGTTCCACTTGGGCGTGGAACTCGAAACGCTCGAACACGTCTCGCACCGCAGGCGCAAAGGCTTGGAGGTAGCTGTACAGGTTCTCGCGAATGTGGTCCTGATCGCCCATGAGGGTTTTCATGTCCAGCGGCGAGGTGTTGTAGAAGCTCTGCCCGGCAACGCGAAGCAGGAAAGGCTCAGGATTCAGGCCCGCAGCTTCTCGCTTCGTCTTCTCGGCCAGCACGGCGGCCTTGGTCGGCGCCAGCACGCAGTCGAGACGGCGCAGCACCGTGAACGGCAGGATGACCCGACCGTACTCGCTCTGCTTGTAATCCCCGCGCAGCAGGTCAGCAACCGACCAGATGAAGGCCGACAGGCTTTGTTGGTTCATGGCGCCCCGTTTCGTTCGTTCTCGGCGATGGCCGGCGCCACTGATCGGCACCGGACACGCAATGCCGGGAGCCTGCCACAGGTACGTCTCATGCAGTGAGACTCCAGACGTCGGGTCCGTCTGTGTGGGCCCGAATGAAGCGCTGGCGACGTTGATTGCGCCTCGCGCCTTGGGGCGTCAACACCCTCGTCAACAGGGGCAAAGCTCCGGGGCCGAGCCTGCGACAGGTTGCGCTTTGCCACTACGACGGCAAACAAACGTGGTCTTCAACTTATGGACGGCGGAGGCCCTCAGTTAACCAGAATAGAAGCCGCGCAAAGTGCCGGACGTTCCGAACGTCAGATGAAAACAGCCAACCGAGTCGCCTCAATCCCAGCCGATCAATTCACCGGGTTGGTCGAATCCGACAACCCGCCAACGGTTACCAAACTGGCGGAGATGGGCACGCAAGGCGTGCGTGGTGCGGTGCGTACGGCACGAAATTGGGGCCGTACGGCAAAGCCCGCTGAACGATTGCCGTACTGTTGCCGTACAAATGAAAAAGGCCACCCGAAAGATGGCCTGACTCATTGTTTTCATTGGTAGGCGCGATTGGACTCGAACCAACGACCCCTTCCATGTCAAGGAAGTGCTCTAACCAGCTGAGCTACGCGCCTTCAATTTTGAAGGAGCGCGATTGTAATGGCGCGGCTGCGGTACGGCAAGCCAAATCGACTTTGGGCGTGGGACGCGTGCGGGCTTGGTAGCGGCTGCTCCACGAAACGCCGTCGTGCCGGCAGTGAATTCGACCCGCCGGGATGCTAGCCTTGCGGCCTTCATTTTTTCATCGTTCGGAATCAACGACATGGCAACGTTCACCGCACCACTGCGTGAAATGGGATTCGTCCTCAATGACGTGCTCAACGTCAGGCAGCTTTCTGATATCGATGCGTTCAACGACGCAACGCCCGATTTCATTTCTGGGTTGCTCGATGAGGCCGCGAAGCTGATCCAGGGGCAGATCGCCCCGCTGAACGCGCCGGGCGACGCCACGGGCGCGCAGTGGAAGGACGGCGAAGTGATCCTGCCCGAGGGCATGGCCGAGGCCTACAAGCTCTTCTGGGAATCGGGCTGGGTCGGTCTGTCGAATCCGCCCGAGTTCAATGGCCAGGGGCTGCCTTACCTGGTGTCGAAGGTGGTTGAAGAGATGCTGTGTTCGGCCAACGTGGCCTTTGCGCTTTACCCGGGCCTGACCACGGGCTGCTTCGAGGCCATTCTGGCCAACGGCAGCGACGCGCAAAAGCAGACCTATCTGCCCAAGCTTGGCAGCGGCGAATGGACCGGGACGATGTGCATCACCGAGCCGCAGGCGGGCACGGATCTGGCGTCGATCAAGACCAAGGCCACGCCGCAGGATGACGGCTCGTTCGCCATCGAAGGGGGCAAGATTTTCATCACCTCCGGCGAACACACGATGGCGGACAACATCATTCATTTTGTGTTGGCGCGGTTGCCGGACGCCCCTGCGGGCATCAAGGGCCTGTCGACCTTCGTGGTGCCCAAGTATCTGGTCAATGATGACGGCTCGCTGGGCGAGCGCAATGCGTTCACGTGTTCATCCATCGAACACAAGATGGGCATTCATGCATCGTGCACCTGCGTGATGAGTTTCGAGGGTGCCAAGGGCTGGATGGTGGGCGCGCCCAACACCGGCATTCAGAACATGTTCGTGATGATGAATCTGGCGCGCATCATGGTGGGCTTTCAGGGCTTGGGTCAGTGCGAGCTGGCAACGCAGAACGCCATTGCCTACGCCCAGGAACGCAAGCAGGGCACCGCCTTCAATGGCGCGCCCGAGATCATTCATCACCCTGACGTGCGGCGCATGCTGCTGCAAATGAAGGCGACCACCGAAGGCGCCCGCGTGCTGGCGTACGAGACGGCACTGTATGTCGATCTTGCCCACCACCACCCCGACGCCGCAGTGCGCGAGGAAGCGCAGGACTGGGTTGACCTCAACACGCCGCTGGTCAAGGCCTTTTGCACCGATTCGGCGTTTGATCTGGGCTCCATGGCCGTGCAGGTCTATGGCGGCCACGGTTACATCAGTGAATACGGCATTGAGCAGATTGTTCGTGACTCGAAGATTCTGTGCCTGTACGAAGGCACCAATGGCGTTCAGGCCATGGACCTGGTGCGGCGCAAGCTGATGATGCATGGCGGCCGTCTGCCGAGGCGCTTCATCGACAAGGTGAAGGGCGCGCTGGCCGATGCGTCGGGCCACGAGGGCATCACCCGGCCGCTGGGCGCGGCGGTTGAGGCGCTGGCCGACACCACCGACTGGCTGCAGCAGTCGTTCAAGTCCGACCCCAATACCGGCGCGTTCGGCTGCGTGGATTACCAGCGCGCGTTTGCCCTCACCTACCTCGGCTACAACTGGCTGCGCATGGCCCAGGCGGCGTCGCAGCACGCTGACGACGGCTTCAAGGCCAACAAGCTGGCCACCGCGCACTTCTTTGCCAGCCGCATGCTGACCCAGGTGCCGACCCTGCTGGCCAATGTGAAGGCACCGGTTGACGCGCTGGTGGCCCTCGACGCTGCAAGCTTCTGAACCTTTGGAGAACCCGCATGAGCGAGCTGTTCAAGATTGACGTGCACACCATTGACGGCAAGGTCCAGTCGATGAACGACTACGCCGGCAAGGTGCTGCTGGTGGTCAACGTGGCAAGCCGTTGCGGGTTCACGCCTCAGTACGAGGGGCTTGAGGCACTTCACCGCCAGTACAAGGATCAAGGTCTGGTGGTGATGGGCTTTCCCTGCAACCAGTTTGCGGGCCAGGAGCCGGGCACCGACTCCGAGATCGCCACGTTCTGCGAGACCCGCTTCAACGTCAGCTTCCCGATGTTCGCCAAGCTCAAGGTGAACGGCGATGACGCGCACCCGCTGTACCAGTATCTGAAGGGCGAGAAGCCCGGCGTGCTGGGCACCGAGGCCGTCAAGTGGAATTTCACCAAGTTTCTGGTGGACCGCGACGGCAGGGTCGTCAACCGCTATGGCTCGGCCGACAAGCCCGAGACGATCGCGGCCGACATCGCGGCGCTGCTGTAAGGCGCTGGCATCACCCCCTTGAAACCGGCGCCCGTACGCCGGTTTTTTTATTTCACCATGACTCCAGCACCGAACTTCGCTGGACTACGCCACAGCTCGTTGTGGCAGGTTTATCAAGAACTTACGTGAGTTCATCCTATGCCGGTGCTTTCCGAAACTTGACCCGGCTTCCGACCGCTTGGCTCCTGACAGGCTCCTGGAATCGGGTCTTTCCAAGGAGTCAGCTATGGCCAAGATCAAGCTCACCAAGTCCGCAGTCGATGCGGCAAAACCCGAAGCGCAAGCCATCGAGCTGCGCGACACCCTCGTCCCCGGCTTCCTGTGCAAGATTACACCGGCCGGCCGCAAAGTCTTCATGCTCCAGTACCGGACGAATGCCGGCGAGCGGCGCAAGCCGGCGCTGGGCATGTACGGAGAACTGACCGTCGAGCAGGCCCGCTCGCTGGCGCAGAACTGGCTGGCCGAAGTTCGCCGAGGCGGTGATCCCAGCGCTGCCAAAGCCGAGGCGCGCAAAGCACCTACCGTTGAGGAGTTGTGCAAGAAGTTCATGGAGGACTACTCCAAGAAGCGCAACAAGCCCAGCACCCGAGTTGGCTATCAAGGCGTCATCAACCGCAACATCATTCCGCTGCTGGGGCGCAAGAAGGTGCAGGACGTGAAGCGGCCTGACATCGCGGGGCTGATGGAAAAGCTCTCGTACAAGCCGACCGAAGCGAACAAGGTCTTCAGCGTCTTGCGCAAGATGTTCAACCTGGCCGAAGTGTGGGGCTTCCGCCCGGACGGCACCAATCCTTGCCGCCATGTCCCGATGTTCCCTGCCGGCAAGTCCACCCACCTCATCAGCGACGAGGACATGGGCAAGTTGTTCCGGCAGCTCGACAAGATCGAGGCCGAAGGGCTGGAGAACTACGTCATCCCGCTGGCGATCCGCCTGCAATTCGAGTTCGCCGGCCGCCGCTCCGAAATCGTCACGCTCGAATGGGAGTGGGTCGATCTGGAAAACCGTCGCGTCGTCTGGCCCGACAGCAAGACCGGCGGCATGTCCAAGCCCATGAGCGAGGAAGCCTACCGGCTGCTTTCGACGGCGCCGCGGCAGGAAGGCAATCCCTACGTGCTGCCGTCACCACGCCATCCGGGGCAACACCTGACCACGGGCGAGTATTACGGCGGCTGGTGCCGGGCGCTCAAGGCGGCGGGCGCGACGCACGTGGGTACACACGGCATCCGCCATCGCTCGGCGACCGACATTGCTAACTCGGGCATCCCGGTGAAGGTCGGCATGGCGCTGACGGCGCACAAGACCGTGGTGATGTTCATGCGCTACGTCCACACCGAGGATGATCCGGTGCGCCAGGCGGCCGAGCTGGTGGCGAACCGGCGCAAGACGATCACGGGTGCGCAGCGCGCCGAGGAAGCTACGACATGACCAAGCACTTGGGGACCGACGCAGGGCTAATTGTCGTATCAGCGACACGACAATCTCGCGGGTTGCCTTTATATATCCGAACGGGTATACTGCCATGACTGAGAAACGCAAGCTCCTTTACTGGGAGGGCTCCTCGAAGAAGGACTTCAAGGAATTCCCGGTTCCTGTCCAGAAGGACATGGGCGTCGCGCTGTTCGTCGTGCAGTTGGGTCGGACACCTGACTCTGCGAAGCCTTGGAAAGGGCTCGGCTCCGGGGTCTATGAACTGGTGGAGGACCATCGTGGCGACACGTTCCGTGCGGTCTACACTGTGCGTGTCGGCGATGCAGTGCATGTGCTGCATGCGTTTCAAAAGAAATCCAAGTCCGGAATCGCCACACCGCAGCCGGACGTGGAGTTGATCGAGAAGCGATTGAAGGCAGTGCTCGCCCGCTATGTAGCGAGCAGGAGATCATGATGACACGCAAGAGTAGTCCTCAAGGCACCGACAACGTACTGGCCGACCTCGGGTTCGACGATGCAGAAGAACTGTCAGCAAAGGCCGCGCTTGCGGTCAAGCTCAACGAGTTGATAGACAAGCGTGGCCTTAGTCAAATGGAGGCTGCCGACATCACCGGCATGACCCAACCCAAGGTGTCTCAGGTACGTCGCTATAAGCTCCAAAACATTTCACTCGAACGACTTATGCAAGCGCTGGTGTCGCTTGATCAGTATGTTGAAATAGTTGTGCGGCCTGCTCGGGCTGCACGAGCCCGCGGTATAACCGTTGCCACAGGATGACGGCAATCATCAAAGTGGTTCGGGTTGTTCTTATAGGAGGGGGACATGGCGGATACAAAGAACGTATTTATTAGTCACGTCCACAAGGACGACCAGGGCTTGCAAAAGCTGAAGGAGCTACTGGCTCCCAAGGGAATGGATATCCGGGATTCGTCGATCCACACTGGAAAATTCAACAACGCCAAAGACCCGGATTACATCAAAACTCAAATTCTAGCTCCTGCGATAAATTGGGCCGGCACTTTTATCTGCTACGTTTCGCCGCAGACCAAGGACAGTGAATGGGTCAACTGGGAGATTGAATATGCCGCCAAGCAGGGTAAGCGGATCATCGGCGTATGGGAGCACGGCGAGAAGGAATGTGATCTTCCTGCTGCGCTGGAGGAGTACGCCGACGCATTAGTTGGATGGAATGGTGATGCAATCGTAGACGCGATCAATGGCAAGGACAGTTGGGAAAAGCCAGACGGCGGCCCCTGTTCTCCAGTGCCTCTTAAGCGCCATCCGTGTTAATGGCCCGCATCTATTCATACGTAGTGCGCTACGACAGCGGGTTTGCGCCCAATCCTTTTTACGGTTATTGCACACTCGCAACGTGCAAACCGGATATTCGGCGCCAAGCCGGAGTCGGCGATTGGGTAGTCGGTAGCGCCAGTAATGACCGCAGCATTAGACGCGGGGGGCATCTCGTCTATGCCATGCGTGTGACCGAGACGATGACGTTCGAGGACTATGCAGCGGACGCACGGTTTGATGTCAAGAAGCCCTTTCGCATGGGTAGCCGCAAACAAAGTTGCGGAGACAATATCTATTTTCGAAACACGCCGGATGCTGATTGGTGCCAACGCGATTCATTTCATTCGCGTGAAGACGGGCAGATCAACCTGCAACATGTAGCCCGGGACACAGGTGTAAATCGAATACTGGTCAGCGATGACTTCATTTACTTCGGCGGCACGGGGCCAGCGTTTCCTGAGAATCTTCGGGATCAGGGCGGTCGCCCATTGTGTAAACAAGGTATTGGCAGGTCTTGTTTCGATGATCCTCAACTGGTTGAACTCTTAGAGCATTGGGTGCGTGATTTCGGAGTCAGCGGTTATCAGGGACCGCCACAAGAATGGATTTCGCTCCGTGGCTAACTCAATTATTCACAGCACAGGTTCAATTTTATTGGCGGACTATGCCAATCAAATCGCCGACACCGACGTGCTTGACCCGTTGGACGTTGGTCCGATATTGCAAGGACTTTACGGCGAAGTCGGTGGCATCATGTCTACTGCCAAGAAGCATATCCGTGAGCAATCGGCCTACCCTGGATTCAAACGGGCCGCTGAGGAGGAATTTGGCGATACGCTTTGGTATCTCGCTGCACTCTGTAGACGATTGAAAATTCCGTTTGATGAGCTCTTCGCGGAAGCCGCCAGCAACGCGCGGTTCCGAACGGCTGGCGCGGCAACTGATATGTTCGAAGGAACCTATGCCCGCGTTGCCGTGCCAACAACTACCGACCCTGTAGACACAACACTTTTTAAGCTCGGGCGTTCAGCGGCGGCGTTGTTAGAAGGCACTCCAGATCATGCGAGAGTTGCGGCGTTTGCAAGTGATTATCTTGGTGCGCTTCATGCAGCAAAACTTGCCTTTTCGGATGTTGCGCGAAGTAATTTGCGCAAGGCGCGCGGGGCATTTCTCGAACCGCGACCAGAAGACCTGATTGACTTTGATGCCGGGTTCGGAATTGAAGAACAGCTACCAAGAACATTCAAGATTCGCGTTAATCAAAGAGAGAGTGGCAGAAGCTACCTTCAGTGGAATGGCGTATTCATCGGCGACCCTCTTACTGACAACATTGCCGATCCCGATGGGTATCGGTTCCACGATGTTTTTCATTTTGCATACGCTGCGATTCTGCATTGGTCACCAGTCATACGCGCACTGATTAAGCATAAGCGCAAGAGCAAACCGGAGTACGACGAAGCACAGGATAGTGGTCGGGCAATTGTGGTCGAAGAAGGATTGACCGCCTGGATTTTCACCAGAGCTAAAGAGCTAAAATTCTTCGAAAATCAGGAGCGCATTTCACTCGGAATGCTCAAGACTATCGGCGAATTTGTAGCTGGCTACGAAGTCGAAAAATGTCCACTTAAGCTTTGGGAAAGAGCCATTCTGGATGGCTATGCAGTCTTTCGCCAACTTAGGGCTGCCCAAGGTGGCTGGATCATCGGTGATCGAACACATCGCACAATTCGCTATGAACCGCTGGAGGCAGAAAAATGAACCTACATCCATTCGTAAATGCGGTTGCCAAGCTGAAATTCGACAACTGCTTTAACCCTTATGCTGATCGTTGTGAAGTGCACGATCACGATGATGCGCCCAGTCTTCGAGCTACTGCTTTATCGGCAATGCTAGAACGTGCAGCAAGTAAACCCGTCGATGCAATTTGGGTTGGTCGAGACCTGGGATACCGCGGTGGGCGTCGCACCGGGCTTGCGTTGACTGATGATGTTCATATCGACAGGCACACCCGGCGTTGGAACCTTCCTGCTGAGCGACCAACAATTGGCGCTGCTGTCGCCGAGCGGACGGCGGCTGTTGTCTGGAGCATGCTGGATCAGATTGATGCTCGGATATTCTTGTGGAATGTATTTCCACTCCATCCTCACGAATCAGGCGAACCATTCACGAACCGCCAGCACAATGCTTACGAGCGCCGAGCTGGTGAAGAACTACTCCAGGCCCTTATTGAACTGCTACGGCCAGCTCGTATCATTGCGATCGGCAATGATGCAGCCGTCTCGGCCAATCGAGTTGTGGACCTCGTTCCGGTAGTTTGCGTTCGGCATCCAAGCTATGGTGGACAGACACAGTTTTTGCGCCAGATTGCAGAGCTTTATGGGATTACGTCGCGGACAAAATCTTGTTCTAGCGACGCCGGCCGGATCAGCGTGGATTGCTGAGCCCATATTGACGAGCACATCACTTGATTTTGCGATATAGATGCTGGCCAGTTCTATCCGGATATGAACTCGGACGACACTATCCCACCCAGGTGGCAAAGTTGTTGTATCCATCGTTGCCTGACCAGCAGTAAATTTTATAGCCTAGGCTGGAAAGGCTGAATAGTTTTCCCCACCTCTGTTCGGAAGCGACGGTCTTCAGTTTGTAGTCGGTCAGTTTTCCATACGGAACCCATTTCCCACCATCGGCCTCAAACACTTCGACCTTCGTGCCATCGTCGCTGTATTTCAAGGCCAGATAGTCGAAAGGATTGGGGCCATTACTTTTTGTTAGCTGGTCTTTCCCTTTGATCTGATTGATGTGAACTCCAAAAACACGGTTCCCGCGATAAATGCTCTGGATGATCTCGTAGCGGACCCACGGCCGCGCGTAAGTATCACTACCTACCAGCACGCAAGTTGCCGAAGTATTTTCCAAGGCGCCGTTAATTAGACGTTTCAGCCCGATTTCATTTTGCTTCTTGGCTTCCTCCCAAATGGAGGCATCGAAGTAACCGGCTTCCTCTCGATCGTCCTTTAAAACCCAATGCTTGCGGACGACATTGGCCCGGAAATCTATTACATCCTTGTAGTGGAAACTGAAAAATACGCGCTTAGCCATTGTCATCGCCCTTATTCGTTTTTTGCTTTCGATTTCAATCTGTACGCCCATCGGACGTGATAGCGCTTAGATGCGAATGGAATAGGCGGGCGAAATCAACATCGTGTAATTCTGTTTCATCGACTTGACCTAGACGTTTTGCTAGTTCAAGAGCCGCGCCGCCCGGAGCGGCAACGGGCAATACCTTCGCTTGGGGATGGAAGCGAATGAAGAGATCGTATTCGGCTTCAACACCATCCATTCCACCGATGAATACGGCTGCCACCAAATCTTGGCGAGAAAGCATTTGTTCGCGCATGAGTAACAAGCTTGCGCTCATATCGGTAGGCACAGCATCAGTTAGGACTACATTGTGAAAGCGCTGGTTTTCTTCAGGAAATCGGTCCTGAAAAAATTTGCTCTGATACAGAACAACCGCCTCGGAGTAGTCGATGTTCAGATCCTCACAGATACTCCATATCATCGGAGTGATCGCCGGATGTCCGCCCCAGACAATCTTGTGTTGCCGAATCACTGAAATGACCAGTTCTCGCACAGCACACTGAATGAGGAACGGATTAGCTGTCTCGTGGTAATTGCCGCGATTCACAAGTGGCACGCTGGCGGAAAGAAAGATAGCGCTCATGTGCTAGACCTCCCAATCCGCGAATTGCCAACCGGCCTCGCTGGCTTTGACCCAGCGCGCAGTGCGGATGTGGCCGCCGAGCCAGTCCAGGTGCTCCAGCCACCGGGGATGAAGCCCTACGTGGTCAAAAACGACAGCAACGGACCTGTCCGGGGAGTTGGCAGAGGCATCATGCAGTGTCGTCGAAGTGGGTACGCCGACCGTGGGGTAGACCACGACTTCCCTGCTGTCCGGCAGTTGGATATAGACAGCCTTGTTCAAACCAACACCAGTGACTTGCCCGCCGATTGTCTCGACGGCATTGCGCAGATTACTAACCAGATTGACGCTGCGTACCGCATGACTCTGGCTGCGAACCGCCTCCAGTTGTATACATATTCGCTCAATGGCGTCGTCCGCTAGGCGGCCTGTTCCTGCATCCACTTCCTCCGGTAGCAGTTCAGCGCGACTCGCAGTGCCCGTGCGCACGGAAGGCGTCGAGTCGGGCCAGCCGATACGCAACACACTGATCCCTTTGGCTAGTGCTCTGCCAAACTCAGCACTGGTCCACCGACTCTCGAAATAGCCAGGGGTATCAAGCATGACCAGTACGTCGGAATCGCATAGACGATGCCAAAGCATGGTTTGAAAGTCTTCCGCAGGGGGGATGCCATGTGTATCAAGAAACACGTCGAAGAGCCGAGCGGAGAATGCATCGAAAAGCTGCAATGCGGCTTCGCGTGCTTCTCCCCTGCGATAACTGACGAATACGCGGCGCTGACGTGGCAAAAGACCCGCGCATTCCAGTAGTGCAGTAGCCACACGTTGCGCGCCACCCGCGTTGTACGCGAGGCAGTTGAGGGGCCGTAGCAGCTCAGGTATCTCCTCAGCGACACGCCCTGTCTCGGAGGCCACTGGCAGTATAGGTACTCCGCGCTGCAACAGATGAGCTACGTTAGCTAACGGTGCATTGGTGGCGCCGTAGAAGACGGCTGCGGACGACTTTTGTTGATCCGGATTGAACGCAGCAGGGCGAACTTCCCATCCCACTTCGTGACCAAGCCGCAACCCGAATAACAGCACTGCTTGTGCGACGATCTGTTCCAGCTCATTGACTTGTTCATCGGAGGGTTCACCGAGCACAGCTAGTTGGTACAGTACGGACATACGGCCCCTCCGTTATCACTTCTAGAGCGTTGATCGGCTCAGCGTGCCCCCCAGCTTCCCATCCTGCCTTAATTGCGGCAACGATCTCGCAGTGACGGCCTAAGTCGCTTATTTGTATGCAAATATCTGGTGAATTTTAGCCTTTATTGCCCGTCCATCAAAGGGCGGTATACGGGCAGCATGTACTCTATCCCGCCTAGAGGTCCCTGCGTTCCGCCGTCGGGCTCGCAGGCTATGCCCCGTGCTTCGTGTCGAATCGCGGCCTTCCGGCTGTGATCCCTGACGCTTCCGGCCCCTTGGGTGCGCCGGTCATCGAGAAATCCCAGACAGTGTCTCGGAATTTCACGCGCTCCGTGCCTTTGAGGACCTGCGCGCTCCGCTTGCCCAGCTACAGGCGGATGCCGGCAGCCTTTGGCGTTGCAAACTGCTCGGGTTCCTTGCCGAGTGGAAAGCCGACCACATACAGCACCGTGGCGGGCATCGGCTTGCTGTCCGGGTCTGATCCCCACTTCACTTGCACCTTGCGCGTGGCGTAGCGCAGTGAGACGCCGAGCGCCTTGAGCGCGTCGATGTGGGACTGCATCTCGTCGTACACGTCGAACTTCTGCGTTTCGTTGTAGACATCTGCGCAATCCCGGTACTCGCGGAAGTAATCCACCAGCATGGCGAAAGTCTCATCCGCTTCGCGGGTCAGCTCGAAGGCTGGCTCTGACAAGTCCATCGTGCAGGACTCAGCCAACTTGGCCAATTGCTTCCCGGTTGTCAGCGGTGTGGCCGTCAGCGTGACGTGCTCCCGATCGAACTTCTCTTTCTCGGCCTTGAATTCTTCTTCGGATGGGATGGTGAAAGGCTTGTTGAGGGCGTCGATGTCCTCGAACTCGAACGCGCTAGCAAGGGCGCGGCGGGTATCAAGGCTGGCAGACAAGCCTTGTTCAACCCGCTGGATCGTCCGCACGTTGAGGCCAGAAATGGCGGCCAGTTGCTCCTGGGACCATTGCCGCATCTCTCGGAACAGCTTGATGCAGGCGGCCAGTTCGGCCGGCGTCAGCAGACGGGTTTGTTGGGCGTTTTCTGTAGCGTTCATGGGTGGCTCCATCGTTATCAGTAGACGTGGCGAAGTATGGGGAGCCAGGAACAACGGCAACACGACAGCAACCCGACAGTCGGCCGACAGATCACAACTATAAATGTCGCTTGCGGTTCTCTCCAAAGGATATTCAGAGGACGAATCAGGGCGTCCCGGCGTCCCGCCGTCGGGCTCGCGGGCTGCGCCCCGTGCTTCGTGCCGAATCACGGCCATCCGGCTTTGATCCCTGACGCCTCCGGCCCTTGAGGGCCTGCGCGCTCCGCTTGCCTGTCCGTGCCCTCGTGGCGGTGGATGGGCGGTCTTGCTGTTCCCTTCACCGTATCACGGCGTTCTCGCCGTCAAGGGCTGCGCGCGCCTTGCGCGCTGGCGTCCTGGCGGCCGTCTGCGACCCCTGACTGCTTGCGCTGCGCCGTGCTGGCGCCGGTTCCGGGCAATTCCGCCCGAGCAACCGGAGATCGTCATCATGAACGACAAATCGCATGTTTCGCTGGAACGTCACGTCTGCCTGGTCTGCGGCGTGGCTTACGACACCGGCAGCATCCTGCTCGACAAGCGCCTGCGCCAGAGCCTGGAGCGCTACACGACGACAGGCTGGGGCCTGTGCGCCGAACACCAGAAGCTGTTCGACGATGGTTTCGTTGCGTTGGTCGAATGCGACCCTGCGCGCAGCGGCAAGCCGTCGGGCGCTGATCGCTTGAAGCCGAGCGAGGCTTATCGCACGGGCCGCCTGGCGCACCTGAAACGCGAGGCGTTCGCCGCCATGTTCAACGTGCAGCTCGCGGCCGATCAGGTTTGCGTCTTCGTCGAACCCGGCATCATCGAGAAGATTCAGACGATGGTGTCGCCGGCGTCGAGCTGATCGCTCGATGCAAATCTCAAAGCGTCGTTCCCGCCGATCGCGGGGGCGGCGCTTTTTTTCTGCTGCGCCTGGTGTCGTGTTCTTCGGCCCTCGCGGGCCTGCGCGCTGCGCTTGCGCTCCAGGGGAACGGCTTGCAGCCGATCCCCGCCGCGCGTTGCTTGGCGCCCCTGAAAGGCTGCCGAACAGGTTGCACCTGATCGGCCTTCGCGCCTGCGGCGCTGCGCGCTTCGCTTGCGTGGGATCTGCGCCAACTGCTGGCCGTTGCCAGTCGATCCGTCTTCCCTGACTTCATCACCTTTCCGCGACTGTAGCCCGCGCCCGTGTGCCGTCAAGGCGCGCCGGGCCGTGTGCTCGCTGCGCTGCGGGCCGCACCAACCCGTCGCTTGTTTCCTTGACCGCACCCGTTCGCGCGCTCCTGACCGTCGCGGGCGATGAACTCAGGAAAGACGGTGGCAACGAGGCCGGCCCAGGTCTCCGCGCCGACCCCACCGGAGAAGCCGAAAGGCGGGCTCCGAATCTAGGAATCCGGTGGGGCCTTCAACAGCAACTTTGTCAGGAGTAACCACCATGCAACTCGCATCCCGTTTCGCTTCCCGTTCCCCGATGTTGCGCGCCAGTCATCCGCTGACGGATGACGAAATCCAGCGCGTGGCCCCGTCCATCTTTGCCGAGGACAAGCACGAAAGCCGTTCCGAGCGATACAGCTACATCCCCACCGCCGCCGTGCTGACCGAGCTTCGCAAGGAAGGCTTTCAACCCTTCATGGTCTGCCAGACCCGCGTGCGCGATGAAGGCAAGCGCGAGCACACCAAGCACATGATCCGGCTGCGCCACGCCAGCCAGATCGCCGGCAGCGAAGCCAACGAAATCATCTTGCTCAATTCCCACGATGGAACGAGCAGCTATCAGATGTTGGCGGGCATGTTCCGCTTCGTGTGCAGCAATGGCCTTGTCTGCGGCGACACCGTGGCGGACGTGCGGGTGCATCACAAAGGCGACGTGGCCGGGCACGTCATCGAAGGCGCATATGAAGTGCTGCACGGCTTCGAGCGTGCGCAAGCCTCCCGCGATGCCATGCAGGCAATCACGCTGGACAGCGGCGAAGCGGAAGTATTCGCCCGCGCCGCGCTGGCTCTCAAGTACGACGACCCGGACAAGCCCGCGCCCATCACCGAAAGCCAAGTGCTGGCCCCGCGCAGGTTCGACGACAACCGCCCCGACCTGTGGAGCGTGTTCAACCGCACGCAAGAGAACTTGACGCAAGGCGGACTGATGGGCCGCAGCACCAACGGACGCCGCCAGCGCACGCGCGCCGTGCAGGGCATCGACCAGAACCTGCGACTGAACCGCGCCCTGTGGCTGCTCGCCGATGGCATGCAGCGCCTGAAAGCCTGAACCCCACGTGGAGGGGCGGGCAGTCCCTCCATTCATTCCCTTGTTTCACATTCTTTCTTTAGGAGTCATCACCATGAACACCGTAACTCAAACCGAAACCCGCGCCATCAACACCGCCGCCGCGCTGGAAGTGGCCGACCCGACCAAGAACCTGATCTTGGTGCCGCTGTCGCAGTTGCTGCCGCGCCAGTCCAAGCGCAACGTGCGCAAGAGCGCGCGCACGTCCATTCCAGAATTGGCCGCGAGCATCGCGCGCGTCGGCCTGCTGCAAAACCTCATCGTCATCCTGGTCGCCGATGGCGAGCACTACGAAGTCGTCGCCGGTGGCCGCAGGCTGGCCGCGTTGAAGCTGCTGGCCAAGAAGAAGCGCATTGCCAAGGATTGGGAAGTGCCTTGCCTGCTGGTAGCAGATAGCAGCGCCCGCACCGTGAGCCTGACCGAGAACGTGCAGCGCGAAGCCATGCACCCCGCCGAGCAGTTCGAGGCATTCGCTGCGCTGGTAGCCGAGGGCCGCCCCATCGAGGACATTGCCGCCGACTTCAGCGTTTCCCCGCTGGTGGTGCAACGCCGCCTGAAACTCGCCAACGTCTCGCCACGCCTGATGGCCGACTATCGGGCCGGTGCCGTCACCCTGGAACAGTTGATGGCCCTTGCCATCACCGACGATCACGCCGCGCAGGAAGCCGCGTTCTACAGCGCGCCGCAGTGGCAGCGCAGCCCGTCCGCGCTGCGCGAGCACCTGACCGAACGGGAAATCGACGCACAGCACCCGCTGGCCCGCTTCGTCGGGCTGGACGCCTACACCGAAGCAGGCGGCGGCACTCGCCGCGACCTGTTCGCGGAGGACGACAGCGGCGTGTATCTGGACGATGCGGCGCTTTTGGAACGGCTGGTGCGCGAGAAGCTGGCGACGCTGGCCGAGGACGTGCGCGCCGAGGGCTGGGCATGGGTGGAGGCCGTGCCGCACCTGAGCCATGCCGACCGGCAAGCGTTCCAGAACGCACCGCGCCAGCGGCGCGAACCGACCGCCCGCGAAGCCCGCCGCATCGTTTCGCTGCAAAACCGTTTCGACAAGATCGACACCGAACTGGAAGAAGCCTACGACGCCGAAGACGAGGACAAGGCCGAGACACTGGAACCGCTCCGCGAACAGGTCGCCGGGGAACTGCAAGCTGCGGAGGATGCCTTGCAGGGCTACGCCCCGGACGTGCGCGCCGTGGCCGGTGCCATCGTCACCATCGACCGCGACGGCAAGGCCGCGATTCATCGCGGGCTGCTGCGCGAGGCCGAGGCCAAGGCGCTGCGCACGCTGGAAAAGCTGCGCCAAGGTTTCACCGGCACGGAAGGCGCGACCGATGACGATGGCGAGGACACCGAGCCGCCCAAGGCCGCGAACCTCTCCGATAGGCTCGCGCAGCGCCTCAGCGCGCACCGCACCGCCGCGCTGCAAATCGAAGTGGCCCGGCATCCGCAGGTGGCGCTGGCCGCGCTTGTGCATGGCATGGTGCAGACCGTCTTGCAGGACAGCCGCTACGGCCAAGACCTGCCGCTCGGCGTGCGCCTGACCGTGAAGGACAGGCTGGACGCCTACGCGCCCGACTGGCCGGAATCGCCCGCCGCCGTCGCCTTGCGCGAACTGCAACAGGCATGGGGCGAACGGCTGCCGCAGGATGACGCCGAACTGTTCGCCGCGCTGCTGGCGCTGTCGCAGACCGAACTGGTGCGGTTGCTGGCCGCATGCGTGGCGTCCACCGTGGACGTGGTGACACCACGCGCCACGCAGCACCAGCCCGGCGCGGAACTGGCGCAGGCGGTTGGGCTGGACATGGCCGCATGGTGGGAGCCGACCGCAGAAGGCTACTTCAAGCACGTTTCCAAGGCCGTGATTCTGGATGCCGTGAGCGCGTTTGCACCGGAATCCGTCACCCGGTTGGCGAAGTTGAAGAAGGCCGACATTGCCAGCGAAGCCGAGCGGCTGGCCGATGGCACGGGCTGGATGCCCGCCATCTTCAAGGCCGCAGGCCCGCAGGATGCCGCGCAGGAGGCAGGCCCGGAGCAGGACGCCCCGGAGGATGCCGAAGCAATGGCGGTTGAACCCGCCGAGGTGCTGGCCGCTTGACCCGTGCCGATGGCAAGCGCCCCGGCCTCGACCGGGGCGCTTCGCTGGAAGGAGAAGCCCCCATGACCCGCACCACCACCAGCCGCCCGCGCATGGCGGCGATCTACGCCCCCGGCACGGTACGCGCCCGCCGCTGGCACGGCGAAGGCGACGTGCGCGGCTACCGCCCGCCCTCGGGCTGATCGGCCCGCGCCGACCTCATCGACATTCATCCCATCACGGGCCACGCCTTGCCGCGTGCCGTGTGGTGGCTCATCGAGACGAAGGAATAACCGCGTTCAGCACCGCGCCCAGGCCGTTCCGCCCTGGGCGCGGTAACGCAAAATCCGGGCGCGGCCACTAGCCGCGCCCGATCTGCCGGCGTGCCTCGGCGGCGCGCCCAGAAAGCAAGAAACCCAGCAAAAGCAGCACGGCCACCGCCACTTGTGCCGCCACGCCCTGAACCGTGGGATAGAGGCCGATCAACTCGACGCGAAGGCCGCCTTCCCACCAAGTAATCGGGAGATAGCCGGCTTCCTGCAACGCGGACACGGACTTGCCTATCAGCACGACCGCCAGCACCGCAATCAAGATCGAGCTGTAGCGGAAGAACTGGCCGATGGGCAGGCGACGGCTGTAGCGCATCATCGCCCAGCCCACGGCAACGAGTGCGATGGCGGCGGCACCGCCGCCTGCCATGACGCTGCCTTTACTTCCCTGATTCCAGATCGCGGCGAAGAACAGAATCGTCTCGAACACCTCACGATAGACAACGACGAAGGCGAGGCCCAGCAGAAACCAGCCCGACTTCTTGCTGAGTGCATGGCCGAGCTTCTGACGCACATACTGCTGCCAAGCATCGGCGTGGCTCTTTCCGTGCATCCAGATCCCCACCCACACCAACACGATGGCCGCAATGAGTGAGCCGAAACCTTCGGTGAGTTCTCGCGTGGCGCCGCTGATGGTGATCGCCCATGTGGCGATCATCCAAGTGACCAGTCCAGCGAGCAGCGCGGAGGACCAGCCGGCATGAACCCACGGCAGCATTTCAGCGCGGTCCGCCTTGCGCAGAAGGGCAATCATCGCCACGACGATAAGCAGCGCTTCCAAGCCTTCGCGCAGCAGTATCGTGAACGCCGCGACAAAGCCGGAGACAAACGATGCTTCGTTCCCCGCCAGCGTGTCCTCTGCCTTGGCGAACAGTTCATCCAATGCGCGAACCTGAGCTTCCATGTCTTCGACGCCGACGTTGCGGGCGATCCCGGTTCGGACGCGCGCCATTGCCGCTTCGATTTGCACCATCAGCGCGTTGTCGCGCGCCGAGAGCAGAGGCTCGACAGGCTCGAAGCCATCGAGGTATGCCGCCAGGGCCAAGTCTTGAGCCTTGGCCGCATCGCCACTGCGGTACGCAGCAATCGACTGTTTCAGCAGGTCGCGCGCAACCGTGAGCGTTGCTTGATTCTTCGGAGCCTGCGTTTGGACGGCTTCGGGATGGCGCCGGACAAACGAAACTACCGCTTCGGCCTGGGGTTGCCCCAGCTCGCGTGCCAACGCTGCGGGCGTTGCCCCAACGTACAGGTCCATGTCCAGTTTGGCGCGCAGCTTCGCGTCATTGGCCAGCAACTCTCGACCGGCTGCTTCGCGTGTTTCTGGATAGGCGATTGCACCAACATAGGTTGCCAATGCCCAAACGTCTTCCTCCGGGAGACTCGAATAGCTCGCCATTGACGTGCCTTCAAGCCCTTGCCTGATGACCTGATACAGCGCGAACAGGCTGCGTTCATTGGCGCGCGCCTGGTCCGTGAAGGCGATGGGGGGCGGGTCGGCGTTGACGCCGGCCGGCCCATCGCCCGCGCCATTCGCCCCGTGACAGCTCGCGCAAAGCTGCCCATAGAGAACCTTGCCCCTCGCGTAGTCGGGCGGCCTGCCCGGCCTGAGAGGGATGGGATAGTGCTGAACCAACGATGCGGCGAGGCTGCGCGCCTTAACGGCAATATCCGCCGGCGCGGTCTTGGCTTGGACCGCCTGACGAAGTTCACTCGCACTGCGTTGCAATTCTGGCAATGCCGGCGTTGCCGGCATTGCGTCTATCGAGCTGGCCGCGGTCGCGGAGAACTCCAGCATTTCGTCATATTCAGCCTGATTGACGATCGCGCCGTTCTGCACTGCTTCGGGGTAATCGACCGCAATGTAGTCCAGCAAGCGCCATGTCGTGGCCACTGACTGGTCGTTGGCATAAGTCGGCCCTGCAAACAAACAGGCAGCACAGAGTAGGAAAGCAGACAGGAATCGAGCGCGCATCTCTTGTTCAAATAAGATTGATTTTCATTCATACTACCCCGATTCTTACGCTACCGTAAGGCGCGCGAAGCTACGCTGTGGCTTCGTATTTGCCGCTGGCAGGGCGAAATCGGCGAGCGTGTCGGCGCAGTGCGCCGCCGGGCTTTCGGGCTGCGCCCCGTGCCGTCCTTGCCGTCCTTGCCGTCACGGCCATTCGGCTTCAATCCCTCACGCCTTCGCGCCTGCGGCGCTGCGCGCTTCGCTTGCCTCCAGGGGAAAGCCCTGCGGGCTATCCCCGCCGCGCAGCTTGGCGCCCCTCGATGCGGCCGAACCGGCTGCGCCAGGGCGGCCCGGCCAGCGCCTCGCCGCGATGGGCGGGACGCTGGCGAACACGCTGGCGCTTGCTGCGGCAGGTTGTGCAGTTGCGTGTCGTCCTCAACGCTGGCGGTTCCTGCCCATCACGTCACGAAGGACGGTTCACGGACAACCCGCCCGGCATCGCTATGGAGCTTCCGCACCACGCCTCAAGACCGGCGCCGCAAGGTGCGGCGGGGGCGTTCTCGCCTGTCATCGGGTGCCTGACCTGGCCCGCGTCAGCGGGCGAGCCGGAGAAGCCTTCGGGCGGGGATGCCGAGCCGGCCCCATCTTCTTTCGGAGCGGTTCGGCCCAAGGCGTCCTTGTCTCGTTGTGAATCCTGGCGGGGGCGCGGCTGCGCCTCGGGCTTCATGGCTGCAACCGTCCAGCGAAAACAATTTCCCCGCCGCTGCGCGGCTTCCTCGCGCAGCAAATTCTTTTCGCTTCCCGGCTCTCCACTGCGTTTCGACCGCAAGCGGTGCAGCCAGCCCGTCCCCCGCCGGCCGGATCACAACAAGGACGCGATGGGCGCGAACCTTGTTCAACCGAAAGGAGAAAACATCATGGCCAACATCGGCACCTTCACCGCAGACAAAGACGGCTTCGCCGGCACGCTTCGCACCCTGACGCTCAACGTCAAGGTCAAGCTGGTTCCCAACGACAAGGGCAGCAGTGAGAACGCCCCCGACTTCCGCCTCCAGGCCGCCGGCCACGACATCGGCGCGGCGTGGAACAAGACCAGCGAGGCCGGGCGGGAATACAAATCCGTGACCCTCGACGATCCTTCGTTCCCGGCTCCGGTCTATGCCCGCCTGATCGAAGGCGAGGACGGCACGCACGACCTGATCTGGTCGCGCAGCAAGCCCCAGGCGGCGTGACCGCCGCAGCGCCCCGCCCATCGCGGCGGGGCGCTGTGCTGCTGTTCGCAGCACATCACCGCGTCACGCGCGCGGCTTCGCCGCGTCGCGTTCCTTCAACACCGCCTCCAGCTCCTGGCGCACCTGCGCCAGCAGCTCGTCGGCCTTCTGCGGGCTGTCGCCCGCGTAGGCCAGCGTCAGCAGCGTGAGCGGGTGGATCTCCATCACCTCGCACAGCTCGGCCAGCTTATGCAGAGTCGGGCTTTTAAGGTCGCGTTCGAGGGTGCTCATATAGGTGCGACTGGACACGTCGGAGAAGGCTTCCTGGCTCAAGCCACGCGCCTTTCTAACTGTCTTCAACGCCTTCGCCAATGAGTTCCCAGCCGCCACCTATGGTTTCCCTCGAAAAACCAAGATGACATCCCATTGCGCCCTATAGGGCTACAATCTATAGTGTTCATTTGGTGTTCTACGTTTTTGTGCCTTTACGGAAATCCGCATCGGCGGATTCCAGCAAAGCCACGCAGGCGCATCCGTGCTTGCGCAGGAAGGCGTAAATCCGGTTTGGCGGTTCTGCGCTTCAACGTGAAACCGCATCCGTGCATCATTGGATTTGTGGGATTGCCGACCATGCCCCAGCCACTCGCCACCGTCCCGGAGCGCGCGCAACTGCTCGCCAACGGCGAGGCCCGCGCCGCTGGCCGGGCCATCGACCCGCTGCCTGTGGTGCGCCTGTTCACGCCGGACGCGCATGTGACTTGGCTGCTGGCCGCGCTCGATCCCGCCGATGGCGACACTGCCTGGGGACTGATCGACCTGGGAATCGGGATGCCGGCGCAGGGCACCGTCAAGCTGTCCGAGCTGGCAGGCATCGTTGGGCCGCACCAGCAGCCCGTGATGCGCGACCTCTATTTCCGCCCCACGCGCACCCTGTCGGAATACACCCGGCTGGCCGAGCGCGACGGAGCGATCCCGGACTGAATACGGCCTACTGTGACTTTTTTAGTCTGGTTTCATACCGGGTAAGTCTCAATCGAGATTCTTGCGGCGCAGCCCCACCAGTCTGATCCAAATAGACATGATGCTTGACGCGGGTTGCGGCAGGCTGGCTTGTGCAGTGTCCCCGGTCGTGGCGCTGCCGCCGCAGCATTGAGACGAATACCGCAACGCATCGGAGCCAATTGGTCTTGACAGCCCCATCCGCCCTTTTAACCCATGACGTTCCGACGAGGGCGATGTAGCGCGTAGTTCTTCCGTGGCGGCGATTCCTGTTCGCAGGAGGAGGCGTCATGATCAATCCTCATCACCTCGCGCATTGGTATCCCACTGCCGCATACCTGTATGTCTTTTGGCTGGATGCGCTCGCGCTCGCCTGGGAATACCTGCGCAGGCATCCCGACTACCGGCTCGACTGGCTGCGCCGTCATCGCCGGCCTGAAGCAGCGCATCGCTGGGGTTTGCGCCTGCTGGAAGACCCGATGCTGGATGCGCGTGACGCGCATCCGGCTTGGCTGCCTGGTCATGCTGCCGTGGTGCAGCTCTACCCCGACGCTGATCCGCCGCAGGATGCCACCACCTTCGCGTTCTGGCGCATCCCCGGCCACAAGCAACTGTTCCACGACGGCAAGAAGCTGGCGCTGATCGCGCGCAGCCCGGGCCATTGCCTGCGCTTTGCGCTGGCGCCCGGCCTCGAAGACGGCATGGCCGTGGCCTATGCCCAGCGGGGCGGCACTGCCGCGCCTGTACGCGGTCATGCGCCCGGCGCGACCTTCGCCGCCACCACCCCCAGGCCAACACCTTTCGCGCTGTTGGAATTGCACACCTTGCAGGCGCTCGACGCGACCCTTGCGGGTGCGTCCTTGCGCGATGTGGGCGAAGGACTGTTCGGTGCCGACGCCGCGGCCGACTGGTACAGCGACGGCGGCCTGCGCTCGAAGGTGCGCCGCCTGGTGCGGCGCGGCGATGCGCTGATGCGCGGTGGCTATCGCCACCTAGGAACCTGGGCGCCTGAAAATATCAGCCGATCTTGATTCGAGCATGCCAGCGACCGCGATGCGATGATCGATGTGGCGTGCGCCGGGCACGGGTTGCATCGAAGCGGATCGCGGGTACTGGCATGCAGTGGATGGCGCATTGCGCCCTTGAGGGGTCACGCCGGCGCCCATCCCAGCCGCTGCATCCGTCGCAGATTGAGCGCCAGACACACCAGATTCCACTCGCCAGTAACTGCGTCCCGACCGCGGACGCTGAATTGCCGAAAGCCCAGCGCCTGTTTGGCCCAGCCGAAGACCGGCTCGGGGATGAATTTGCGCCGCCGGTAGTGATCCTTGCCCTCGGGCGTGGCAAGGCGCTCAGCCATGCGCTGCGTCGCCGGGTGGCGCTGCGGATCAATCGGCCGGATCGTCTTGCCTTCACGCGCCAGCGCCACGCACGCCGTGAGGTGTTTGGCCTCCAGCGCCGCGAAGTTGTCCTCGCTGGCATAGCCGCTGTCGGCCAGCGTCATCGCCGGTGCAGTGCCCGTGTTGCGCATCGTGGCTTCGATCATCGGCAGTAGCTGATGGACGTCCGCAGCACAGTCCGTCAGCCCCGTTGCGACAATCACGTGGCTGTCTTCGTCCACGGCCGCCTGGGCGTTGTAGCCCTGCTGGAAGCCATCGGCCGTCTTCATGATCCGCGACTGCGGATCGGTGAAGTTGTCCTGTGCCTTGTCCTCGGGCACGCCGAAGGCGCGCTTGCAGCGACCTCCGCCCGGACCGCGCGTCTGGCCGTCGTCGTCCATGCTGCGGCCATCCTTTTCGTCCTGCTCGCGTTGCCGCGCTTCCAGCCGCGCCTTGGCCGCCTGGATGATCTTGAGCCGCTGCTCGCGCCGTCCCAGCTCATCCGGTAGCTCGTCGCCGCGCCGGTCACCGTACTGGGCATCTTCCTGTGCGTCCTGCGCCTCGGCTTGTTTCAACAGATCCGCAATCTCGGACTTGAGCCGCTGCTCCTGCTCCAGCATCCGGCCATAGCTCATCGCCTTGTGCTTACTGGCATTGGCCTTGATCTTGGTGCCGTCGATGCCGATCCGGCCCAGCTTCACCAACCCCGCTTCACGCGCCAGCTGCACGATCTGCACGAACAGTGCCGAGAACTCCGCCAGGTGCAGTTGCCGAAACTCGCGAATCGTCCGGTGCGCCGGGAAATTCCCCGAGCCCAACACGCGGAAGGCCACGTCCTCTTCCAACCGACCTGCGATCTTGCGCGACGAGAACACGCCGCTGGCATACGCATACACCAACACCTTGACCATCATCGACGGATCGAACGGCTGCCGGCGTCGGCCGTCACCTTCGTAGCGCGCATGAAACGCCCTGAGGTTCAGCGCTTCCACGGTGTCGGATACGAAGTACGCCAAGTGCGCCTCCGGCAGCCACTCCTTGAGCGAGGCGGGAAGCAACAGAAGCTGGTCAGGGGCGTACGGGCGGTAGGTCGTCGGCATGACCTATCGTAGCGTCAGTGCTTTCTACCGCCCAGGCTCCTAGCACAGCTTCCGCCGCTTGAGAAGGGTCGTCTTGATGCGGACGCAAAACGGCCCTGATCGAAAACCCCTCGCTTCTTGAGACTGCCTCCATCCGGTCGCGCTGTGTGGCCGGGCGCTTTCAACCGATGGAGGTTCACACCATGCGTCCCGCTCCCTTGCGGCCTGCCGCCACTGTCTCGACCGCTGCCTCGCAGCCTCAACGCTATCTCACCAACGACGAAGCCGCCGAGTACCTGCGCCTGTCGCCGCGCACGCTGGAAAAGCAGCGCGTGATCGGCGGAGGCCCTCGCTTTCGCA
>PAKU01000013.1 GCA_002706265.1 Polycyclovorans sp.
TCAATTTTTCTTGAAGTGCTCGATGCCCGCCGCGCGCTGCTCGACGCCGAGCTGGCCCTCGGCACGGCCGAGCAGCGGCGGCTGACGGCGGCGGCGACCTTGTTCAAGGTGCTGGGCGGCGGCTGGGATCCAGAAGCGGTAGATCTGGAAGGCGGCGATGTCCTGCCCGGTGCCGCGCCGACCGCCCCGGCTGCGCCGACCCCGGTCCCGGCGGTGCCGACGGTTCGCGCCTCGGCGCAATAGCCGGTTGCACGCGGCGCCGGGGTGCGCCGCCCGGGCCCCGGGCCACGGTACTGTAGGCGCCGCTGATCCCCCCGCCTGCCTTCGGATGTTTGCCGTGACCGCACCGACCAACGCGCCCAGCCTCCGTGACTGGGTGGCCCTGATTCGACTCGACCGCCCGGTGGGCATCTGGCTGCTGCTGTGGCCCACGTTGTGGGGCGTGTGGGCGGCGGCAGAAGGGCTGCCCTCGTGGCCGATTCTGAGCGTGTTCGTGCTGGGCACGGTGCTGATGCGCTCGGCGGGCTGTGCGATCAACGACGCGGCAGATCGGGACTTTGATGTGCATGTCCGCCGGACCCGTGACCGGCCGGTGGCGGCGGGTCGCATCACCCGGCGCCAGGCCATCGTCGTCGCGGCCCTGCTGGCGCTGGTGTCGTTGGCGCTGTTGCTGAGCCTGCGCAGCCTGCCGGCGGTGTTGTGGTCCATCCCCGCCGTGGTGCTGGCGGGGGTGTATCCGCTGATGAAGCGGGTCATTGCGGTGCCGCAGGCGGTGCTTGGGCTGGCGTTTTCGTGGGGCATTCCCATGGCGTATGCGGCCACCCGGGGGGCCGTGCCGTGGCAGGAGGCGGGTTGGCTGATGGCCGCCAACTTCTGCGCCGTCATGGCCTATGACACGGCCTATGCGATGTCGGACAAGCCGGATGATCTGAAAATCGGGGTGAAATCGTCCGCCATCTATTTCGGCCGTTGGGACGTACTGGCAGTGCTGGGCTTCAACGTGCTCATGGTGGCCTGCCTGCTGGGGTTCGCCCGCCAGGCCGGTCTGGCCCCTGCGTTCTATCTGGCGCTGGTGGCCGTGCTGGGGGGCGTTCTGGCCTTGCAGCAGCGGTTGATGCGGCAGGGCGTCGCTGACGCCCTTGCCGTGTTCAAGGCCAGTCACTGGCTGGGCGCGGGGGTCTGGATGGGTTTGGTCATCGCTTACGGAGTGACAGGATGAAAGTGGGATTGCTGGGGTGCATCATCGTGTTGCTGTCGGCCTGCGTGTCGGTCAGCGGGCCTGTGGACAAGGCGCCGGATTTGCCGGCGCCGCAGAAGGCGCTGGCGCCCCAGCGTCTGACCTACACCCCCGATGACGCGCCGACGCCATTGCAGGCGATCGTGACCCGGCCGGCGGGCGCCGGGCCGTTTCCGGCCGTGGTGCTGATTCACGGTGGCGGCTGGACCGGTGGCGCGCCTGACGACATGGCGCCGCTCGCGGAACGTCTGGCCCAGCAGGGCTTCGTCGCCTTCAACATGGCCTATCGTCTGGCGCCGGGCGCCCGACACCCCGCCCAGATCAATGACGTGGCCACGGCGCTTGACTACCTGCGCGCCCACGCCGCCGCGCTGCACATCGACCCGACGCGCATCGGCGTCTGGGGCTACTCGGCCGGCGCGCATCTGGCGGCGCTGGCGGGCACGCGCCTGCCCGAAGCCCAGCGGCCCCAAGCGGTCGTCGCCGGTGGATTGCCGGCCGATCTGCGCAAATATCCGAAGAGTCCGCTGATCGCCAAGCTGATGGGCACCTCGCTGGCCGACGATCCGGCCGGTTGGGCCGACGCCTCGCCGGTGACGCATGTCGATGCCGGCAGCGCGCCCATGTGGCTCTACCACGGCACCTGGGACTGGATTGTGGGGGTCAACAACGCGCAGCTGATGCACACCACGCTGAGCCAGGCGGGGGTCGAAAGCACGCTGTACCTGATCAGCGGTTACGGCCATTTCGCGACCTTTCTGTGGAGTCGCGGCGCCGAAGACGGCGCCTTGCAGTTTCTGCGCCGCCACCTGATGCCGTAGGCGGCCGGCGCTCAGCCGCGGCCCGATTTGGGCGTGCGCGCCAGTACCCAAGCCTCGACCCGGCTGGCCCCGGCCGCGCGGACGGCCTGTGCCAGTTCGTGCAGCGTTGCGCCAGTGGTCATCACGTCGTCGACCAGCGCCACGTGCCGGTCACGCAAGTCCAGCCGCACGTCGAAGGCACCGCGCACGGCCCGGCGTCGCGCACGGGCGTCGAGGCCCACCTGGTGCACGCGTGCGCCGCTGTGCCCAATGCCGCGGGTGTGCACCGGCACCCTGAGCCTTTGCCCCACATGGCGCGCGATCACCGCCGCCTGATTGAAGCCCCGCCACCACAGCCGCCAGCGATACAGCGGCACCGGCAGGATCAGGTCGGGCAGCGGCGCCGGCAGATCGCGGCGACACTCCGCCAGCGCGTCGCTGAGCCAACGCGCATCGCCCAGCACGCGCTGAAACTTGAATCGCTGGATCAGCTGATCGATGGGTGGGGCATAGACGAACGGCGCCACGCTCAGGTCCATGGGCGGCGGTTTGCTCAGGCACTCGGCGCAGGGTGAGTGGCTTGCGCCGGGCAGTGCGCAGCGCGGGCAGGCGGTGTCGTTCCAGGGCAGATCGTCGCGGCAGCCGGCGCACACCGGCAGGCCCCGGGCCGGGTCGCCGCAGAATCGGCAGTGCCAGTTGTCAACCAGACGCATGCGTTCTAGTTGACAAGTTCAGTTGATTGGGTAGCGTATGCGTTCAATTTCCTGATCTCCGGTACTGACATGAGCCTGCGTCACGATTGGACCCGCGAACAAGTGCGCGCCCTGTTTGCGTTGCCCTTCAACGACTTGCTGTTCCAAGCCCACACCGTACATCGCGCCAACTTCGACGCCAATGCGGTGCAGCGTTCACAGCTGCTGTCGATCAAGACCGGCGCATGCCCCGAAGATTGTGCCTACTGTCCGCAGTCGATCCGCTATGAGACCGGCCTGAAAAAAGACCCCTTGATGGAAGTGCAGGCCGTGGTCGAGGCCGCGCGCGAGGCCAAGGCCGAAGGGGCCACGCGCTTCTGCATGGGCGCCGCCTGGCGCTCGCCGAAAGACCGTGATCTGGACAAGGTTGAAGCCATGGTGCGTGAGGTCAAGGCACTGGGCATGGAAACCTGCATGACCCTGGGCATGCTCAAGGCGCATCAGGCGCAGCGCCTGGCCGACGCGGGGCTGGACTACTACAACCACAACCTCGACACCTCGCCCGAGTTCTACGGCGAAATCATCACCACCCGCACCTACGAGGATCGGCTGGAAACCCTGGGCCATGTGCGCGAGGCCGGGGTGAAGGTCTGCTGCGGCGGTATCGTCGGCATGGGCGAGGGCGAGACCGATCGCGCCGAGTTGCTGCGCCAGTTGGCGATCATGACCCCGCATCCGGAAAGCGTGCCCATCAACAATCTGGTCCAGGTGGCCGGCACGCCGCTGGCCGGCGGTGAGGCGCTGCACCCCATCGAGTTCGTCCGCACCATTGCCGTGGCGCGCATCCTCATGCCCACCTCGTACGTGCGGCTGTCGGCCGGCCGCACCGACATGACCGACGAGCTTCAGGCCTTGTGCTTCTTTGCCGGGGCCAACTCCATGTTCTACGGCGAAAAGCTGCTGACCACCGGCAACCCGCAGAATGCGCGCGACGAGGCGCTGATGGCGCGTCTGGGAATTCGCCCCGAAGGCGGCGCTCCGGGCCAGGTGCACAACCCGTCACCGGCGTGCGCCAAGGCCGCTGCGGCAACGGCGGCAGACGCCCCGGCCTGTGCCGCCTGACCGCAGTCTTGATGCGCGTCTCGCGCCCAGGCTGGCACAGCTCAAGGCGCAGGATCGCTATCGCACGCGGCGGGTGATCAGCGGCGGCCACGGCGTCCATGCCGTGGTCGACGGCCGCAAGCTGCTCAATTTCTGCAGTAACGATTACCTGGGTCTGGCCACCCATCCCAAGGTGCTCGCGGCAGCCCAGGCGGCGCTGGGCGAGGGCTGCGGCAGTACCGCGTCGCCGTTGCTCGGGGGGCACAACCGCCATCATCGCGCGCTGGAAGATGCCCTGGCCTCGGCCACCGGCTACCCGCGTGCGCTGCTGTTCACCTCGGGCTGGGCGGCCAATCTGGGGGTGCTGCGCGCGCTGCTGGGCCGCAACGACGTGTTGATCGCCGACGAGCTGAATCATGCCTCGCTGATCGACGGGGGGCGCCTCAGCGGAGCGCATTGCCGGCGCGTGGCCCATGCTGATCTGGCGGGCTTTGCCGCCGCACTCGCGGCCGCACCGCACCCGGCGCAGCGGCTGGTCGTGACCGACAGCGTGTTCAGCATGGACGGCGACCTGGCGCCGCTGACCGAGCTGCGGGCCTTGACGCGCCACGCCGGCGCCAGCCTGATGGTGGACGACGCCCATGGGTTCGGCGTGCTGGGCGCCCACGGCGGCGGCATCGTCGAACATCTGGACATGGGTGATCTGCGGCCCGAGATCTACGTGGCCACGCTGGGTAAATCGCTGGGCAGTGCCGGCGCATTCGTGGCGGGCAGCGAGACCTTGATCGAATATCTGGTGCAGCGGGCACGCTCTTGGGTTTTCTCGACCGCGCCGCCGCCGGCCTTGTCAGCGGCTGCATTGGTCGCGCTGCAGATCGTGCAGGGCGAGCCTGAGCATCGACGCCACCTGAATGCGCTGATCGCCCGCTTCCGCGCCCGCGCCGCGGAGGCCGGACTGCCGCTGATGCCATCGCTGACCCCCATCCAGCCGCTGGTGATCGGCCGTGATGCCGACGCGCTGGCCGCGAGCGCGCGGCTGATGGAGGCCGGTTACTGGGTTGCGGCGATTCGTCCGCCGACGGTGCCCGAGGGCACCGCCAGGCTGCGCATCACGCTCAGCGCCGCGCACGGCACGGCCGAGGTGGACGGACTGGTGCACGCGCTGCGCGAGGCGGTGCGCGCGCCGGCCGAGGTGGCGGTGTGAGCGCGCGCAGCCTGTTCGTGACCGGCACCGATACCGGCGTCGGCAAAACCGTGGTGGCCTGCACGGTGCTGCGGCAACTGGTGGCCGACGGACAGCGCGCCGTGGGCTTCAAGCCGGTGGCCAGTGGCTGCGAGACAACGCCGCACGGGCTTCGTAATGACGATGCCCTGGCGCTGCAGGCGGCCAGCGGACTGTCGGCCGCCTACGAGCAGATCAATCCCTATGCGTTCGCGCCGCCCATCGCCCCCCATCTGGCCGCGGCCTCAGTGGGCCAAACGGTGCGCATCAGTGTGCTCGACCAGGCCCACGCCGCGCTGGCGGCCTGTGCCGATTGGGTGATCGTCGAAGGCGCCGGCGGCTGGGCGGTGCCGCTCAATGACGATCTGAGCTTCGGCGGGTGGGTGGCCCAGCGCGACTGGCCGGTACTGCTGGTGGTGGGCATGCGGCTGGGCTGTATCAACCACGCCATGCTCTCGGTGGAGGCCATCAGCCGCCGCGCCCGCCTCGTCGGCTGGGTGGCCAACGGCCTGGCCGAGCGCATGGACGCCTATGACGAAACCCTGGCCTGCCTCAAGCGACAGATTGCCGTCCCGTTCTGGGGCGAGATCGCCACCGGCAGGCCACATGGGGCGCAACTGGACCTGTCGCGCCTCGCGCAACTGCGGTGCGAAACGACCGACGACGCAGGCCCGCCATGACGGCTCAAGCGCGATCAACCCGCCCGCGGCCCGGCCTCAGGTGCCGGCGGCCGGGGCGTGTTGGCTTTCCCTCCCGGCGGTGGCACCCTGATCTTTAATGGTGAATGGACCCGATTCCTTTGCGTGAGGGTTTTCGCTTGCACTACAATCCGCACCCCAGCAGAAACGACTCTCCAGCGGCCTTGCCGGCGCGGGTGGTCATCGCGCCCAACGCGTCGCTGAGCCCTGAACAGGCGGTGTGGTTCATGGCGTCGATTTCTGCAGTAGGACTGAGTATTGCGCTGGTGTTCACGTGGATGGGTTTCTGGCCGGTGCTGCCGATTGCGGGTCTGGAATTGACTGCGCTGGGCGCTGCGCTTTGGGTCAGTCTGCGGCGCAATGCGTATCGGGAAGTGGTGGATGTCAATGACGGGCACGTCATCGTGGAAATGGGTCGGGTGGGCGAGGGTGCTGTCAGCACCATTTGCTGGCCGAGGGCCTGGACAAGGATCGATTTACGGGCGGGCGCCAACCGTTTGGCGCCCACCGAGTTATGGCTCGCTTTTGGAGCGCAGCGCCTGCGACTGGCGCGCTGCCTCACTGATGAAGAACGTGAATGTTTGGCTGACCGGCTCAAAAGCCTGATCAAGGCGCCGGCAGTGTTACCCGGGCTTACAACGGCCCGGACCGGATGACGATTGGAGAGTGAAATGCTGAAGCGCTTGCAGGCGGCTGTCATGGGGTCGGCGGTACTGGGGCTGTTGAACACCACGGCGGCATCGGCCTATCTGGACACCAGCAATGGTTGGAACCTGCCGACCGGCGCGACCGACATCGGCGCCGAGGTCTTTTCGCTGCACATGTGGATGTTCTGGATCTGCACGGTGATCGGCATCGGCGTGTTCGGCACGATGATGTACTCCATCATCCGTCACCGAAAATCGTTGGGCGCCAAGTCGGCGAGCTTCCACCATTCAACCGCCGTCGAGATTGTCTGGACGGCCCTGCCGTTCGCGATCCTGATTGCCATCGCCATTCCGGCCGCCGGCACCCTGATCAAGATGGAAGATACCCGTGATGCCGACATCACCATCAAGGTGACCGGCTACCAGTGGATGTGGGAGTACGAGTATCTGGGCGAAGACGTGCGCTTCTTCTCGCGCCTGAAGCAGGACGCCAACGAGGCCCGTCAGCTCAAGTCCGGGATCGATGTCCACCAGGTCGAAAACTATTTGGTCGATGTGGACCGCCCCCTGATGATTCCCGTGGGCAAGAAGGTGCGCTTTCTGATCACCTCCAACGATGTCATCCACGCTTGGTGGGTGTCTGACCTGACGGTGAAAAAAGACGCCATTCCGGGTTACATCAACGAAGCGTGGACCAATGCCAAGGTGCCGGGCACCTACCGCGGCGTCTGTGCCGAACTCTGTGGCCGTGACCATGGCTTCATGCCGATCGTGGTCGAGGCGGTCCCGCAGGACGAATTCGACGCCTGGCTTGCCGAGCAGAAAGGGTCATCCTCGGACACGGCCGATGTGGCCGGCACCCCCAAGACGGTGACGGTCGATGAGTCCGCCGCAACCGAAGTTGCAGCGGCCGGGTCCCCCGCCGTTGCTGCCGACGACGCAGCCGAGGGCGCTGAAGAAGCCGCGGATGCCGAGGCCCCGGCCGAAACGGACCTCGATGCCCTGATGGCGTCCGGTGAAACCGTCTACACCCGCAACTGCGCTGCATGCCACCAGGCTGCGGGCACCGGCCTGCCGCCCAACTTCCCCTCGCTGGTGGGCAGTGCGGTGGTCACCGGCGATGCCGATGCGCAGGTCATGCAGATTCTCAAAGGCAAGGGCATGATGCCGCCGTTCGCCAATCTGTCTGACGCCGACATTGCCGCAGTCGTCACCTACACCCGCAACAGCTGGGGCAACGACAGCGGTGTGGTTCAGCCGGCCGACGTTGCCGCGCTGCGCTAAACCCGCACTGGTTTTACCGCCCTAATTTTCAGACGCACCCGAGTTCAGGAGCAACAGATGGCCCACGCACACGCTGATCACCACGACGATCACGACCACCACGGCCCCGACAAGGGGATCATGCGCTGGATCAAGACCACCAACCATAAAGATCTGGGAACGCTGTATCTGTTCTTCGCGTTCACCATGTTCTTCATTGGCGGAATGATGTCGCTGGTCATCCGCGCCGAGCTGTTCCAGCCCGGTCTGCAGTTCGTGCATCCGGAATTCTTCAACCAGATGACGACGATGCACGCGCTGGTGATGATTTTCGGCGGCGTCATGCCCGGCTTCGTGGGCCTGGCCAACTGGATGGTGCCGATGCAGGTCGGCTGCTCCGATCTGGCCCTGCCGCGCATCAACAACTGGGGCTTCTGGCTGTTGCCTGCGGCGTTCACGCTGCTGCTGTCAACGCTGTTCCTGCCCGGCGGCGCGCCCGCCGGTGGCTGGACCATGTACCCGCCGCTGGTGCTGCAGACCGGTGATGCGTTTCCGTTTCTGATCTTTGCGGTCCACTTGATGGGGATCTCGTCGATCACCGGCGCCATCAACATCGTCGTGACCATTCTCAACATGCGTGCGCCCGGCATGACGCTGCTGAAAATGCCGCTGTTCGTCTGGACTTGGCTGATCACCGCCTACCTGCTGATCGCGGTCATGCCCGTGCTGGCCGGCGCGGTGACCATGCTGCTGACCGACAAGTACTTTGCCACCAGTTTCTTCACCGCCTCGGGCGGCGGTGACCCGGTGATGTTCCAGCACATTTTCTGGTTCTTCGGGCATCCCGAGGTGTACATCATGATTCTGCCGGCCTTCGGCATCGTCAGCACCATCATCCCGACGTTTGCCCGCAAGCGGCTGTTTGGCTACGACTCGATGGTGTATGCCACGGCGTCGATTGCCTTCCTCAGCTTCATCGTCTGGGCGCACCACATGTTCACCGTGGGCATGCCGCTGGCTGCCGAGCTGTTCTTCATGTTCGCGACCATGCTGATCGCCGTGCCGACCGGCGTGAAGGTGTTCAACTGGGTGGCGACGATGTGGCGAGGCTCGATGACCTTCGAGACCCCGATGCTGTTCGCCATCGCCTTCGTGTTTCTGTTCACCATCGGGGGTTTCTCGGGCCTGATGCTGGCGCTGACGCCGGTGGACTTCCTCTATCACGACACCTACTTCGTGGTGGCGCACTTCCACTACGTGCTGGTGCCGGGCGCGGTGTTCTCGATCATCGCTGCCGTGTACTACTGGATCCCGAAGTGGACCGGTCGCATGTACAACGAATCCCTGGGCAAGCTGCATTTCTGGCTGTCGGCGATTTTCATCAACGTGACCTTCTTCCCCCAGCACTTCGCCGGTCTGGCCGGCATGCAGCGTCGCGTGCCCGACTATGCCGTGCAGTTCCTGGATTTCAACGTCTGGTCGTCGGTCGGGGCGTTCGTGTTCTTCTTCGCCCAGTTCATTTTCATCTACAACATGCTCGCCTGCTGCTACGGTTGGGGCGGGCGCAAGCGCGATCTGACCGACCGCGTGTGGGAAGGCGCGACCGGACTGGAATGGACCGTGCCGTCACCTGCGCCATATCACACGTTCGAAGATCAGCCGCAGATCGGTGACGACGGCGAGCCGGTGAAGGTGAAAGCCACCAAGACCGCGAAGGCCCATTGAGCAACCGGCCTGACAAGCTGACCGAGCAGCAGCTGGCTGCCCGTGCGCGCCGAAACTGGATTCTGTTCGGCGTGCACGTGGTGCTGGCGATTGTGATTTTTCTGGGTTTCTACCTCAAGGTGACGCGCGGCGGATGAAGAACGCAGGCCGCTACCGTCATGCGATGCGCCTGGGTGTGGTCGTGGTGGCCATGTTCGGCTTCGGCTACGCGCTGGTGCCTTTGTATAACGCCCTGTGTGATGCGCTGGGCATCAATGGACGTACGGCATTGGTCGCGGCCGAGGCGCTTGAGGCGGTCAAGCCGGATCTGAGCCGAACGGTGAAGGTGGAGTTCGTGACCACCGTCAATGGTTCGGCACCCTGGGATTTTTCGTCTGAACAGCCGTCCATTGAAGTCCATCCGGGCGAGTTGCACACGGTGATTTTCAACGTCACCAATCACGGGGATGCCGCCGTGGGTCAGGCCGTCCCCAACATCGCGCCGTGGAACGCGGCGCGCCACCTGCGCAAGACCGAATGTTTCTGCTTCAACAATCAGCCTCTGCCCAGTGGTGAAGCACAGCAGATGCCGATGCGCTTCATGATTGACCCGGCCCTGCCGGCTGATATCAATACCGTCACGCTGTCGTATACCTTTTTCGATGTACCCCAGGTTGCCGCGGTGCACTGAGCACGTCGCAATCGGACCCGTTTCATCAACGTTTGCCGTCACGCATAACAACGCAGATCGAGGGAGTCACCATGGCCACAGCAGCGCCAAACAAAGACCGCTATTTCGTCCCCGCGCCCAGCGCCTGGCCGTTCATGATGACGATTGGCCTGGCCATTCTCGTGCTCGGCGTCTCCAACTATCTGGAATCGAAGAGCTTCGGCACGATTCCGATGCTGGCGGGCCTGGCACTGGTGATCTACATCGTCTTCCGCTGGTTTGGGGGCGTGATCTCGGAAAGTGAGCGCGGCGAGTACGGCAAGCAGGTCGACATGACCTATCGCTGGAGCATGGGCTGGTTCATCTTTTCCGAGGTGATGTTCTTCGGCGCTTTCTTCGGCGCACTGTTCTACGCGCGCACCCTGTCGCTGCCCTGGCTGTCGGGCGCGGGTGAAAAGATTGAAACCAATCTGCAGATCTGGCCCGGTTTCGAAGCGGTGTGGCCCAGCAATGGCCCGGCTGCGCTCGGCGGCGATTTCCAGACCATCCCCGCCTTCGACGTGCCGTTGATCAACACGCTGATCCTGCTGACCTCCGGGGTGACCATCACCCTGTCGCACCACGCGCTGAAAGAAGACAAGCGTTTGCCGGCGATCCTGTGGATGTGGGCCACCGTTGCCCTCGGGGTGCTGTTCCTGTACTTCCAGGTTGAGGAATACATCCACGCCTACCGCGACCTGAACCTGACCATGGGCTCGGGCATCTATGGCTCGACCTTCTTCATGCTGACCGGCTTCCACGGCATGCACGTGACGCTGGGCACGATCATGCTCATCGTGATTGCGCTGCGCTTGATGAAAGGCCATTTCAAGCCCGATTCACATTTCGGCTACGAAGGCGTGGCGTGGTACTGGCACTTCGTCGACGTGGTGTGGCTGGGCCTGTTCGTGGTGGTCTACTGGCTCTGATGGTGCGGTTCTCCACCCATAAAAAAGGCCCGAATCACGGGCCTTTTTTATGGTCTCAATGGCAGCGCTCAGGGTTGTGGCCCGTGCGGCATGATCCAGCCCAGACCGTAGGCGACCAATACGAAGATGATCAAGGTGACTGACAGGACCACGCGCAGTTTCAACAGACCGAGGGTTCGTTTGCGTGACGAGTTGTCCTTGACGAGGAAAAATGCGCTGGTGAACAGGCTGGCGATGATGCCCAGCAGCAATGCGGCAATGATGAGTTTGGCGATCACCAGCAGGCTCTTTGCGATTAGGGCGACCATGATAGGGCGAGGTCGGCGCGCCTGCGTGCGGGGCGGGCGTGACCCGGCCAGGGTGCCTTCCGGCCGATGACCGGCACGCGCAGCTTTCGGCCTCCACGCTGGTCCTGGCTGGGCTACCTGCCCTTGATGGCATTGCTCTTGTCGCTGGGCGGCTGGCAGTTGAACCGTGGGCTCACCAAGGTGGCGCTCGACGAGGATGCGGCGGCGCCGCAGGTGATGCAGCCCTGGTCGGAGACGCTGGTGCCGCAGATCACGCCGCCCCTGCCGGTGCGCATGCGGGGTGAATATCGGTCGGCACCCCTGTTGTTGCTGGACAATCAGAGTCACGACCGGCACCCCGGAGTTCACCTCTGGGCGGTGTTCCAGCCCGATCAGGGGCCGCTGGTGGTGGTCAACCAGGGCTGGATGCCGTGGAACGGGGGGCGTGACGCACTGCCCGACCTGCCGCCACTGCCCACCGAGGCGCAGACGCTTGAGGGCCTGTGGCGCCCCTTGCCCCGCGCCGGCATCGCGCTGGCGCAGGCCGAGTGCAGCCCGCTCACGCAGTCACCGGCGCTGGTGCTGTACCCGACAGCGGCGACCCTGGGCTGCCTGCTGGACGCGCCGGTGGCGGACGGGCTGCTGCTGCTGGACCCCGACGACCGGCATCCCGGGGTTCGGGCGTGGTCGCTGACGGCGGCGGTGCCTGCCACCCGCCATTTTGGATACGCCGCGCAATGGTTCATGTTTGCGGCAGTGCTGACTTTTTTCTTTGTGACGCTGAATTTGAGGGTAAAGGCATGACGCAATCGCGGGTCAAGGGACGGCTGCAGCTGGTGCTGCTGGGTCTGCTGTTTTCGGCACCTCTGGTGATGGCCGCGGTGCTGTATTTCGTTGCGCCCGAATGGCAACCCGAAGGGCGCACCAATTACGGCGAGCTGATCCGTCCGGCGCAGCCGCTGCCCGAGCCGCAGTGGCGCAAGGTCGACGGCGAAACCGTGGGCCTGGCCGCGATTCGTGGGCACTGGAGCTGGGTGATGCGGATTGAGGGCGCCTGCGACGGCAGCTGCGAGACGGCCCTGTACGACCTGCGGCAGACGCGCATGCTGCTCAACGAGAAGCGACTGCGGCTGCGACGCATCCTGTTGGTCGAAGATGCCAGCCGGCTTGAGGCACTGGCCGCGCAACTCGGCGAGGTGCACCCCGATCTGCAGATCTACGCGCCGCTGGACACGGATGCGGCGGCGGCCGCCTTCCCCGAAGCGGAACCGGGCACGGTGTTCGTGGTTGATCCGCTGGGCAATTTAATGATGCGCTACGCCCCGCAACCCGATCTTCGCAAGGTGCTCAAGGACATCAAGCGACTGATGCGGGTTTCGCAGGTCGGGTGAGCCGGTCATTGCCACCGGGCGCTTGCCGTAAAATGCGCGCCCTCGAATGCTTGTGAGCTGAGATGAACTGGTTCTATCGCCTGTCGGTCGTCGCCACGGTTCTGTGCCTGGTCGTGGTGGTCCTCGGTGCCTACGTGCGCCTGTCGGATGCCGGCCTGGGGTGTCCCGATTGGCCCGGCTGCTATGGTCATCTGACCGTGCCCGAGGCCGAGGAACACATTGCCCGTGCCGAGGCGCGCTTCCCGGAGCGCCCGGTGGACGTGGGCAAGGCGTGGCTGGAAATGATTCATCGCTATGCGGCCTCGACGCTCGGTCTGTTGCTGGTGGCCAGCGCGGTGATCAGCCTGCGCCACCGCGGCAGTTCAATGCCCACCAAGCTGCCGTGGGTGCTGCTGGTGGCCGTGCTGCTGCAGGGCACCCTGGGGATGTGGACCGTAACCTGGTTGCTGAAACCGGCGGTGGTGACGGCGCACCTGCTCGGCGGCATGACCATTCTGGCGCTGTTGTTTTTGCAGACCCTGTCCACGCGCCGCGCCGTGCGCAGCGCCTCGCCGGGCATCAAGCCGCCGCCCCATGTATCGCCGGGGCTGCGGCGTTTTGGATTGATTGCGCTGGTGGTGCTGGCGCTGCAGATCTTTCTCGGCGGGTGGACGTCGACCAACTACGCCGCATTCGGCTGCCCCGACTTCCCCACCTGCAACGGCGCCTACTGGCCCCCCGAGACCGACTTTCGCAGTGGCTTCAAAATCTGGCATGGCATCGGTGAAGATTTTGAAGGCGGCATTCTGAGTCAGGACGCGCGCGCCACCATTCACTACGTGCATCGTCTGGGTGCCATCGTCACCACGCTGCTGCTGGGGTTTCTCGCCCTGCGCTTGTGGCGCAAGGCACGCCTGCCCGTGCACGCGACAGCACTGGCGGCGGCGCTGGTGCTGCAAGTGCTGATCGGCATCGGCATCGTCGAATTGCAATTGCCTCTGGGCCTGGCGACGGCCCATAACCTCGGCGCCGCATTGCTGCTGCTGGCGGTGGTTGCCGCCAACCATCGCCTCTGGCGCAGCGCTTGAGCCCCGCCATGAGTACGCCTGCCGCCAACTCACGCGTTCACGAGTACTACGAACTCTGCAAGCCCCGGGTGGTGATGCTGATCGTGTTCACCGCGGTGGTGGGCATGTTTCTCGCCGTTCCGGGGCTGCCGCCGCTTTCAGCCTTGCTGTGGGGCACCCTGGGCATCGGGCTGCAAGCGTCATCAGCGGCCGCCATCAATCAGATCATCGACCGCGGCATCGATGCCCGCATGGCGCGAACCTGCGGTCGGCCGCTGGTCACCGGCACGCTGGGCATGACCGAGAGCATCGCTTTTGCCACCGTGATCGGCCTGGCGGGGTTCGTCTTGCTGTGGTTTGCCGTCAACCCATTGACGGCGGTGCTCACGCAGTTCGCCCTGGTGGGTTATGCCGGCATCTACACCCTGTTTCTGAAGCGTGCCACGCCGCAGAACATTGTCATTGGTGGCGCGGCGGGGGCCGCACCGCCGGTGCTGGGCTGGGCGGCGGTCACTGGCACCGTGGACCCGCACGCGCTGATTCTGTTTCTGATCATCTTCATCTGGACGCCGCCGCACTTCTGGGCGCTGGCAATCGAGCGGCACAAGGAATATGCCGATGCCGACGTGCCCATGCTGCCGGTCACCCATGGCATCGCGTACACCCGCACGCAGGTGCTGCTGTATACGGTGCTGTTGTTTGTCGGCAGCCTGCTGCCGTTCGTGTTCGGCATGAGCGGCGTGGTCTATCTGGCGGGGGCGGTGCTGCTCAGTGGGCGGTTTCTGCAGTACGCCATTCGCCTCAAATATCGCCCGGTGCCCGGTCTGCCGATGAAGACCTTCGGCTTCTCCATCGTCTACCTGATGGGTATCTTCGCGCTGTTGCTGGTCGACCATTACCTGCCGTACGACCGGATTGCGGCATTGATGGATTAGCCGTCGTTGTCCGGCCAGTGGGCCACAAAAAAGGCAGCGATCGCGCTGCCTTTTTGGTACGTCCCGGGGCGTGTCAGGCCGCGACTTCGATGGCCTTGCGCAGTTTTTTCATCGCGGCGGACTCGATCTGGCGTATCCGCTCGGCCGACACGCCGTACTCGTCGCCAAGCACCTGCAGGCCGGCCTTGTCGCCTTCGTCGGCCAGCCAGCGACGCGTCAGGATGTCGCGCGAACGGTCGTCAAGCTGCACCAGCGCACGGTGCATGCGCTGCTCCTGCTCGTCCTGCCACTCGGCGTCTTCGATGTCGGTGTAGTCGTCGCGCAGGTCGGCGATGAAGGCTTCGGGCTCGTAGACGTCATCGTCGTCGCTGGAGGTGGCGCTGAAAGACACGTCCTGCCCGCCGAGCCGGCCTTCCATCTGCAACACGTCTTCGGGCCGCACCTTCAGGTCGTGGGCAATGGCCTCGACCTCTTCCCGGTTCATCCAGCCGATGCGGCGCTTGGACGAGCGCAGGTTGAAGAACAGCTTGCGCTGCGCCTTGGTGGTGGCGATCTTGACGATGCGCCAGTTCTTGAGAATGAATTCGTGAATCTCGGCCTTGATCCAGTGCACCGCAAAGCTGATCAGGCGCACGCCGACCTGTGGGTCGAAGCGCTTCACCGCTTTCATCAGGCCAACATTGCCTTCCTGGATCAGGTCGGCCAGCGGCAGGCCGTAGCCTTTGTAACCGCGTGCGATGTGGACCACGAAGCGAAGGTTGGACAGCACCAGCGTTTTCGCGGCCTCGAGATCCTGTTCACGATGCAGGCGCTCGGCAATTTCGCGCTCGTCTTCGGGACTGAGCACGGCGATACGCGAAACCGACGCGATATACGCTTCGATGCTGCCGGTCTGGGGGACCGGGAATTGGGCATTGGCAAGGGCTAAAGCATTCATCTGGACGGCACTCCCGAAACCATGGGGCAGGATTTTAGCAATCGCTGGCTTGGAGTGCTATTCCGGACAAAGGTTCGCAGCCACCGCCGGTCAACTTCCCGGCCCTGAAAAGCGGGGCTCGACCCCGGCCAGATGGCGTTTTACCGTCCACAGGGCGCCGGCGGTGCCCAGCATCAGGCCGCCCGCCAGCACGCCCAGGCTTGCGTCCCACCCCAGGCCGGCCAGTGCGTAGTCGCTGCCATAAAGGCTGGCGAAGTAGGCGGCCGGCCCGGTCAGGGCCAGCACCAGAGCCTGTACCAGTGTCCAGGCCAGCACCCCGCCCATCAAACCCAGCAGCACGCCGGTGTAGAGGAACGGGCGCTGGATGAATCGTGCCGAGGCCCCGATCAGCTTCATGACCACGATCTCGTCGCGGCGCCGCTCGATTTCCAGCCGCAGGGTGTTGCCGATGATGATGATCACGGCGATGCCGATGCCCAGTGCCACCAGGGTGATGGCCCGGTTCACGAGGCGCAGCAGGGCATGCAGTCGTTCCAGCCATTGCTGGTCGAGCTTGGCGAAGGCCACCTCCGGACGGGCCGCGTGGCGCTGCATCACGGCGGTGATGGCCTCGCGGCTCAGGTCATCCTCAGGGGTCAGGACGATCACCGCCGGGAGCGGGTTCTCGTCCAGCAGGTCCAGTGCATTGGCGAAGCCGGAATGGGCCCGGAACTCGGCCAGCGCCGCCTCACGCGAGATGTACCGGGTGTCGTTCACCTGCGCGTCCGCTTTCAGGGTGGCGGCCAGCGCCGCACCCTCGGCGGCGCTGACGGCATCTTCAAGGTAGAACGACACCTGCACCGCGCCCTGCCAGGCACTGCTGACCTCGCCTGCATTGCGCACCAGCACGTGCAAGGCCGCCGGCAGCGCCAGCGTCAAGCCCACCACCGCCGCCGTGAGCAGGGTGCCCAGTGGCGCGGCGCGAACATGGCGCAGGGTCTGGGCAATGGCCTGCCGATGGCCGCGCAGCCAGCGGCGGACTGCGCCGGGCGGCCGCGGCGGCGCTTGCGCGCGGGGCTTAGCGGCCATGTCGCAGCGCCTTGCCGGACGGATGGAGGCTCAGGTGTCCGCCATCAAGATGAAACACCCGATAGCCCTCGATCTGCTCGATCAATTCTTCGGCGTGGGTGGCGATCAGCAGGCTCACGCCGGCGCGGTTGTAGCGCTGGAACAGGTCCATCACGCCCAGCGCGGTGTCGTGGTCGAGGTTGCCGGTGGGTTCATCGGCGAGGATCAGCAGTGGCCGGGTGACCACGGCGCGCGCCACGCCCACGCGCTGCTGCTCGCCGCCGGAGAGCCGGATCGGCATCACCGCCGCCTTGTTGAGCAGGCCAACCGAGTCGAGCGCGGCGCGCACCCGCCGGGCAATGTCGTGGTCGGCATGGCCCTGAATGCGCAAGGGCAGCGCGACGTTGTCGAACACGCTGCGGTCGTAGAGCAGGTTGAACTGCTGAAAGATCAGCCCCAGATGCTGGCGGTAATCGGGCACGTGGCGCGGCGCCAGGGCGGCCACGTTCTGGCCGTTGACGCGCACCTGTCCGCGATTGGCCACCTCCAGACGCGCAATCAGTTTCAGCAGGGTCGATTTGCCGGCCCCCGAGGCGCCGGTGAGAAACGCCATCTCGCCCAGATTCAGGCGCAGGCTGGCGTCGGTGAGCACGTCGTGACCGCCGGGATAGCGGTGCGTGACGCGCTCAAACTCGACCAGCGGCGGGTTCATGTGACGGTCTCGGGCGTGTTCATCAGCGCATCGACGTATTGCCGCGCATCGAAGGGGCGCAGGTCGTCGATGCCCTCACCGACTCCCACGTAGCGGATCGGCAAGGCCAGTCGCTTGGCGATGGCCAGCACGATGCCGCCCTTGGCGGTGCCGTCAAGTTTGGTGATCACCAGCCCCGTGAGGCCCACCGCCTCGTGAAACTGCACGGCCTGCACCAGGGCATTGCCGCCGGTGGTGCCATCGACCACCAGCAGCACCTCGTGCGGGGCATAGGGGTCGTGCTTCTGCAGCACCCGCTTGATCTTGCGCAACTCCTCCATGAGGTGCCCCTGGGTGTGCAGACGCCCTGCGGTGTCGGCAATCACGACGTCGAGCTGGCGGCTGCGGGCCGCCTGCACGGCGTCGAAGATGACGCTGGCGCTGTCGGCGCCCTCACCCTGTGCCGAAATGGGCGTGCCGGTGCGCTCCGCCCAGGTGGTGAGTTGCTGGACGGCGGCCGCGCGAAACGTGTCGCCCGCGGCCAGCATCACCTTGCGGCCCTGCGATTTGTAGCGATGCGCGAGCTTGCCGATGGTGGTGGTCTTGCCGGCGCCGTTGACGCCCACCACGAACACGATGAAGGGTTTGATGAAGGGGGGGATGTCCAGCGGCGTCGACACCGGCAGCAGAATCTCCAACAGGGCCTTGCGCAGGGCCTCGCGCAACTGGCCCTCGTTGCGGACGCGCCCGTGATGAATCTCGGAGCTGAGCGTGGCGATCAGCGTGCCGGTGGCCTCGACCCCGGCATCGGCCAGCAGCAGGCGTTCTTCCAGCAGTTCGAGGGCGTCATCATCCAGCGTGTCGCCAGAAAACAGCGTGCCCAGGTCGCGGGTCAGGAAGGAGTCGCCTTGGTTGAGCTTGGCGCGGACTTTGGAAAACCAGGTGTCGGTCATGGGGACGATGCGCCCGCAGCGGGCGTTGAAAGCAGGTGGATGCCGTAGTCAGGGCGGTAAACGGGATGGGCGTCGGGGAAGACGCGGCTGGGGTCGTAGGCCGCGATCGCCAGCGGATAGTGCATCAGTCCGCCGTAGACCGCGCGCGACTCCTGCAGGACCAGCGAGCCGATCCAGATCGGTTGCCCATCGGCACGCTTGGCCCCCGAGGCCCACAGGCGCAGCAGCAGTTGCCGGTCGCGATGGTCCTTGAGCGGGCGGCGCAGGCGCAACAGATCGCGCTCACCGGCATGAATCTGCGGCAGCACCGGCAGTTGTTGGATGGACTCGGGCGCGCTGAGCCAGCGCAGCACGTCACTGCTGGCCGCCGACGGCGGCGCCGACCAGCCATCGGCTTTCAGGTACGCCTCGATGTCGGCCAGGCGGCCTGCCCACTGCAGATTGAAGGGCTGACGCGGCCGCCCTGCAATGTCCTGCCGCAGGGTCGGGAAGGCTTGATAGCCATCGACCTCCCATTGGGTGAGCGTGATGCGCGGCGTCGCCGGTTCCTGCTCGGCGCGCTGCTGAATGTCGGTCGCCCATTGCAGGCTGGTGGCCGCCACCAGCGTGATGACCGCCACCAGAAGGGTTTCGCCGCGGTGAATCCGCACCGGGCGGTGCCGCCGCAGCCCCAGCCCCAGCAGCGCAGTCCAGATCAGGGCGATGCCCAGGTCAACCAGCACGTGGCTCCACCACTGCGCGCCGACGTACAGCCGTGCGGCGATGATCAACACGATGATGATGGCCGCCCAGCCGTAGTCGAAGCCGCGCTGTTGCATGGGCAGCCGGGTGGTCAACACCACCGGCAGAAAGGCGTAGATGATGATCGCCAGCACCAGGTCGCGTTCCGCGTAGCCGGGCGGCGCCGGCAGGCCAAAGTAGACGAACGGCGCGGGCAGGGTCGGGATCTGGGTCATGCCCAGCGACAGCGCCCAGCCGAAGGCAATGGCGGCCACCCAGTGCGCCGCCGCACGTATTTTTTTCTGCACCACCAGGCTGGCCAGCACCGCAGCGGCCACCGGCACGTAGACCGGCCATTCTCCCAGGTGCAGGAACAGGCTGGCCACCGACAGCCCGTAGGCGGTGTGCAGCTCGCGCAGCCCCTGAAAAACCGTCGCGTCGGTCGGCCAGGGGTACTCGTGCAGGCTGGGCGACCCCACCAGATACAGCGCCAGCCCGCCCAGCGCGCCGAGCAGCACCGCCAGCAACATCAGCACCGGGGTTTCGGGCTGCTGCGGGTCGGCGAGCTTGGCGCCAAACAGGCCCAGTCGCCGATAGCGCCGCGACATGTCCAGCAGCCCCCCCGCCCAGCGCTCGGCGTACACCGAGGCACTGAGCAGTGCCAGGCGGGTCAGCACCACCGCCCCCCAACTGAGCAGCACGATGCAGACCAGCAGCAGCGCCAGCCGTCCGGCCACCTCGGCCGCCAGCCCCAGGGAGGCGCCAAACACCACACCCGGCATGACGAATGCCAGCGCCCAGCCCATGGCCGCCACGGCGTCCGCCGCCAGAAACAGGCTCCATTGCATCCCCGAGGCCCCGGCCACGGTGGGCAGGATGGCGCGCAGGGGCCCGAGAAATCGGGCAAGAAAAATGCCCTTGCCGCCATGACGGTCAAAAAAAAGCTGTGCCCGGTCGATCAATTTTTGTCGGCGCGGACTCCAGGGGTGATCCAGCAATCGGCGCCCGTAGCGCCGCCCCACCCAGAACGACAGGGCGTCACCGCTGACGCCTCCGGCCGCCGCCACGAGCAGGGTTGTCCACAGGGGCAGCACGTCCAGTGCCACCAGTGCGCCCATGGAGAACAGCACCAGTCCGGCGGGCACGAACACGCCGATGATGAACACGGCATCGGTCGCGGCGGCCAGGTACAGGGTCAGCAGTGCCCATCCAGGGTGGGCCTCGGTCCACGCCAGAAAGCTCTGCGCCAGATCGGTCATCGCGCCAATGCAAACGCCTCGGCGGCGGCGGTCAGGGTGTGCGCGAGCTCGGCCTCGCCGTGTCGCAGGCTGACAAAGCCCGCCTCGAAGGCCGACGGCGCCAGATACACGCCGCGCGCCAGCATGGCGTGGAAGAAGCGGTTGAAGCGGGCGCCGTCGCAGGCCCGCGCGTCGGCATATCCGCGGATGGGCCCGGCGCCGAAGAACAGGCCGAACATGCTGCCCAGCCGAGTGGTCGTGAAGGCCACCCCGGCGGCGTCTGCCGCGGCCTGCAGTCCGGTGCACAGTTGCTCGGTGCGGGCCGCGAGTGTGGGGTAGACCGGGCCATCGGCCAGCCGTTGCAGGGTCGCCAGCCCGGCCGTGACCGCCATGGGGTTCCCCGACAGCGTGCCCGCCTGATACACCGGGCCAACCGGTGAAAGGTGTTGCATCAGCTCGTGACGACCGCCAAAAGCGCCCATCGGGAGGCCGCCGCCGATGATCTTGCCCAGGGTCACCAGATCGGGTGTGATGCCGTACACGCCGGCCGCGCCCTGCGGGCCGACGCGGAAGCCGGTCATGACCTCGTCGAAGATCAGCACCGCGCCGGTGGCGGTGGCGCGCTCGCGCAGACCCTGCAGAAAGCCGGGCTGCGGCAGGATGCAGTTCATGTTGCCGGCAACCGGCTCGATGATGATCGCGGCCAGTTGCGCGCCATGTTCGGCCAGCAGTGCGTCGACGCTGTCGAGGTCGTTGTAGGTCGCGGTGAGCGTGTACCGGGCCAGTTCTGCAGGCACACCCGGCGACGTGGGAACGCCGAAGGTCAGCAGCCCCGAGCCGGCCTTGACCAGCAGCGCGTCGCCGTGACCGTGGTAACAGCCCTCGAACTTGAGAATGTAATCGCGCCCGGTGGCGCCGCGCGCCAGTCGCAGGGCGCTCATCGTCGCCTCGGTGCCGCTGGAGCACAGACGCACCTGCGCCATGCCCGGCACCCGTTCGCAGAGCAGCTCGGCGAGCGTCACTTCGGCCGCCGTCGGCGCCCCGTAGGACATGCCGATGTCGAGCTGCGCGTGCAGCGCGGCCGTCACTTCGGCAGGGCGGTGGCCGAGAATCATCGGCCCCCACGAGCCGACGTAATCGACATAGCGCTGGCCATCGACGTCGGTGATCCATGCGCCGTCGGCGCCGGCGATGAAACGCGGCACACCGCCGACGCTGCGAAAGGCGCGCACCGGCGAATTGACGCCGCCGGGGATGGTGTTCTGGGCGCGCTCAAACAGCGCGGTGGACTGCGGAGGCTGCTGGGGCGTCACGGCGAAATCCTCGTCACTGGCGGGTCAGTGACCTGATGCGGTGGGGGAACGGGGCAACGGCGCCTCAATTGTACGGGCCCAGCCCTCGCAGGTAGGCACGCGCGGCCAGTTCGATGTCGTCGGCGCCAAACAGACCGTCGACCACCGCGATCAACCGTGCTCCGGTGGCCGTGACCGCCGGCAGCCGCGCCGGCGTGATGCCGCCGATGGCGCACACCGGTACCGGCAGCGACCGCGCCGCCTCGCGCAGCGTTTCGAGCCGCGCCGGTGGCGCGTCGGGCTTGGTGTTCGACGGATAGAGCCGACCGAAAGCGACATAGCTCGCGCCGTGGTCAACGGCCCGCCGCGCGCGGGCCAGGTCATCGCCGCAGGTCACGCCCAGCACGCGGTTCGCCCCCAGTTGCGCGCGCGCGCTGCCGAGGTCGCCATCGCCGGCACCGAGGTGGACGCCGTCGGCATCGACCGCCAGCGCCAGTGGCAGGTCATCGTTGACGATCAGCCCCGCGCCGTGCGCATGGCAGCAGCTCACCAGCGCGGCGGCGCGGCGCAGGCGCTGCGCCGCACTGGCGTGCTTGTCGCGGTACTGCACCCAGCGCGCGCCGCCGCGCAGCGCCGCCGTGACGGCGGCCAGCAGGCGCGCGTCGTCGGCACAGACGGCCGCCGAGGTGATGGCGTACAGCCCGGCCAGGGGCGGCATCACCGACCCGGGATCCAGCGGCCGCCACCCAGCGGCCAGGCGTTCGCCAAGGCGGTGCGGGTGGCCGCAAGCGCGCCCGGAACGGCGGCGCGAGGCGTGTCGCCGCGCGCCATGCGCCCGGCCAGCGCCGCCGACAAGGTGCAGCCGGCACCGCGAAAGCGTTGTGGCAGCCGCGCGTGATGCGACGCGAAGTGCCCCCCGGCGTCGGCAAAGCCGTGCCACACCGATTCATCCTGGGTGTCGCCGCCGGTCACCAGCACGGCGTCGACGCCCCAGAGCGCCCGCAGTCGTGCGGCCATGTCGGCGCGATCGGTCGGTAAGTCCAGCAGCGCTGCGGCCTCGTCAAGGTTCGGCGTCAGCAGGGTCGCGGCGCGCAGCAGCGGCGCCAGCGCATCGCGCGAACTCAGTCCGGCACCCCCGCCGGCCCGCAGGATGGGGTCCACCACCATCGGCACGCCCAGGGCCTTCACCTGTTCGGCGATCCAGGTCGCCTGCTCGGCATTCGCCACCAGCCCGACCTTGACCGCGTCGGGACGAATGCCGTCGGCCTGCAAGGCGGCCCACTGGGCGGCGAGGGTGTCCACGGCCACCGGCAGCACCGCCGTGACGTTGTGGGTGTCCTGCACGGTCAGGGCGGTGACCAGGCTGATGGCGTGGACCCCCAGGCCGTGCAGCACGTCGATCTCGGCGTGCAGGCCGGCGGCACCGGTGGGGTCGACGCCGGAAATGCACAGCACCACGGGGCGGGCGACCGTCATCACAGGTTCTGGCTTGAAGCGAGGGTCTGCAGCATACCGATCCGCCCGGACGCCAGGCAGCCAGCCGCGACTTATGCGCAGCGCCGGCAGGCGGCGGTGGCGTCCGGCCGGGATCGCCACGCCGCGCCGAGGTTATTTCTCAAGATGCTGAAAAACATGAACAAATTTTTGTGGTCAGAAAAGCGGCAAGGCGTAAAAAACCTTGCGGGCGTGGGCGCTTACTCAAAAATGTCACGCGCTATTCACATTGTTGTCCACAGGCGATGTGCGTAACTGAAAATAGCCTTTCAGGGCATCAGCTTAGAAGACATAGTGAATGTGACTTGAGACGTCTTGCGACGCGTGCCGCCACCGACCGGCCTTGACAGGCGCCGCGCCGGTTCAGCGGCGGTCGTCGACCGCGTAGGCAATCACGTGGTCCATCGCCAGGCGGATGCCGATGTCGCAACCGATGGGGTGATCGTGATGGCTGGGCACCAGCGCCTGCAGTTCTTCGCCGCCGGCCAGCCGCAGGCGGTAAAGGAACACCGCGCCCCTGAAATAGCGCGCCTCGACCCGCGCCTTGAGCGGGCTGTCGTCGTCGTGAAGGATGTCATCGGGGCGTAACAGGACTTCGACCGGCCCGTCGGGTCCTGCGCTGGCCAACTCGCCCAGCGGCAACGTGATGCGCCCCTCGCGGCGCTGCGCGCGCAGCAGCAGGCCCTCGCCGATGAAGTCCGCGACGTGCCGGTTGGCCGGCCGGTGATACAGCGCGTAGCCGCGATCCCATTGCAGCAGCGCGCCGTCGTGCATCACGCCGATGCGGTCGGCAAAGGCGAAGGCCTCCTGCTGTGCGTGGGTGACCATCAACGCGGTGGTGCCCAGGCCCTTGAGCAGCGTGCGGACCTCCAGGGCCAGCGATTCCCGCAGGGCGGTGTCGAGCGCCGAAAACGGCTCGTCGAGCAGTAGCAATCGGGGCTGCGCGGCCAGCGCGCGGGCCAGCGCCACGCGTTGCTGCTGGCCGCCGCTGAGCTGGTGTGGGTAGGCGCGCGCTCGGTCACCCAGACCGACGCGCTCCAGCCACTGGCTGGCCTGTTGGCGGCGCTGCCCTCGGGGCAGGCGGTGCAGCCCCAGCGCGACGTTGTCGAGGCTGTTCAGGTGGCCGAGCAGCGCCAGATCCTGAAACACCATGCCAATGCCGCGCCGCTCGGGGGCGACGCGATGCCCGGCCGACGACAGGGTAGATCCGGCAACGACGATCTGCCCGTCGGTGATCGGCTCCAGACCGGCAATGGCCCTGAGCAGGCTGGTCTTGCCGCAGCCGGACGGCCCCAGCAGACAGCCAATGTCGCCGGCGGCCAAGGTCAACGAAACGCCGCGCAGAATCGGCGTGCGGTCATAGCGCAGGCCCACGGCTTGCACCTCAAGAGACATGGTCGGCCTTTGGGTTGAACACGCGGGTGAGCAGCAGCACCGGCAGCAGGCCGGCGGCGACAATGGCCAGCGACGGCGCCCCGGCATCGGCCCACTGGCCTTCACGGGTGAACTCGAAGACCCGCACCGCCAGGGTGTCCCAGCCGAAGGGACGCATCATCAGGGTGATCGGCATTTCCTTCATGACATCGACAAATACCAGCAGCGCGGCGGTGAGCATCGCCATGTTCAGCGGCGGCAGATACACCCGCTGCAGCCGCGCCAGCCGGCCGACGCCCAGCAGGCGCGCGGCGTCGTCCACCGACGGCGACAGGCGCATCAACTGGGTGTGCAGCGGCGTGTGCGCCACGGCCATGAAACGCACCGCATAGGCCAGCAGCAACAGACTGACCCCGCCGTGCACCATCCACGCCAGATCGAACTGTTGATTGAGCCACTGGATACCGCCGGCGTAAGGCACGAACAGTCCCAGCGCCAGCAGCGGGCCGGGCAGGGCGTAGCCCAGGGTCGCCACGGTTTGCAGGGTGGCGAGGCGTCGGCCGGGCGTGGTGCGTGCGACCAGGGCCAGCAGCACGGCGGCCGTGACCGTCAGGCCTGCCGCCATGGCCGCCAGCGCCAGCGAGCGGCCGGCCAGCGGCAGCAGTTGCGAGATCGGCGCCGCCGCCGACAGCGCCCAGTGACCGAGTTGCAGCACCGGCAGAGCGAAGCCCAGCAGCAGCACGCCGCCGCACAAGCCGCTCGCCGCCCAGCGCCAGCGGCCCAGAGACAGCGGCGCCTGCGCGCCTTGCGCACTGACGAAGCGGGCGCTGCGGCGGCTGAGGCGCTCGGCCATCACCAGCAGCGCCACCACCACCAGCATCACCAGCGCCAGTTGCAGCGCCACGTCAATCGAGAACAGCGCGAACCAGGCGCGGTAGATCGCCGTGGTGAACGTGGTCACGCCAAAGGCGCTGACGGTGCCAAAGTCGGCAAGCGTCTCCATCAGCGCCAGCAGCGCGCCACCCAGAATCCATGGCCGCGCCTGCGGCAGCAGCACCCGCCAGAACGCCTGCCACGGCGTAAAGCCCATCAGCCGCGCCGCCTCAAGGGTGCGTGCGCCCTGGCTGACGAAGGCGCCGCGGGCAACCAGATAGACATACGGATAAAGCGTCAGTGTCAAAGTCAAAATCAGCCCGGCCACACTGCGAATCGGCGGCACGGGGAGCCCGACCGCACGCAGTGCCGTGGCCAGCGGCCCGGCAAAGTCGAGCTGGCCGATGACGACCGTCGCCAGCACGTAGCCCGGCATCGCCATCGGCAGCAGCAGGGCGACGGCAAACACCCGCCGCCCGGGGAAGTCGGTCAGCGCCACCAGCGCCGCGAGGGCCGTGCCGAGCACCGTCACGCCCAGCCCGACACCGAGCATGATCAGCGCCGTGTTGCCCAGCACTTCGGGCAGCCAGTAGTCGAGCAGGTGCGCCCACACCGTGGGCTCGAAGCGCGCAAGGCTGGCGAGCAGCGTGGCGATGACCGCGAAGACCGGCGCCGCAATCAGCAGCGCCAGCGCTGTTTTGGCGGCGCCCGACCGGTTGTCGGGCCCGCGCGTGATCGCGATCTCAGCGGTAGCCGACACGGTCCATGAGCGTCACCGCCTCCACCTGGCGGCGACCGGCTTCCGAGACGTTGATCAGGTCTTGCCGGAAGCGGCCCCAAGCGGCGACCTGCGGGTCCATCGGCACATCCGGGTTGGCGGGATATTCCTGGTTCAAGCTCGCGAACAGCGCCTGCGCGTCGTCGGCGCTCAGCCATTCGAGCAGTGCCTGTGCCGCCTCGGGGTGCGGAGCATGGCGGGTGATGCCGGCGCCCGATACGTTGACGTGCACGCCGCGCTCGCCCTCACCCTGGTTGGGGAAAAACAGCTTCAGCGGCAGGTCGGGATTCTCGCTTTGCAGGCGGCCAAAGTAGTAGGTGTTGACGATGCCGACATCGCACTGCCCGGCGAGGATGGCCTCCATCACCTGCGTGTCGTTGGCAAACGGTGCGGCGGCGAGGTTGTCGATCCAGCCGCGCAAGGTCACCTCGGTGGCCTCGCGGCCCTGCTGGGCAATCATCATCGCCACCAGCGACTGGTTGTAGACCTTTTGTGAGGTGCGCAGGCACAGCCGGCCTTTCCAGGTGTCATCACCCAGCGCCTCGTAGGTGGACAGCGCGTCGGCGTCGACGCGGTCACTGGCGTAGACCAGCGTGCGGGCGCGAACCGACAGCCCGAACCAGCGGTTGTCGGGGTCACGCAGGTGCGCCGGAATGTTCTTGGCCAACACGGCCGAGTCGGTGGCCTGCAACAGGTTGCGCTCGGCCGCCTGCCAGAGATTGCCGGCGTCGACGGTGATCAGCAGGTCGGCGGGCGAGGCCTTGCCCTCGGCCTGCAGACGCTGCATCAGCGCGCCTTCGCTGTCCGACAGCACCTTGATTTCGACCCCGGTTTCGGCGGTGTAACGCGCGAACAGCGGCTCGATCAGTTGCTGGGCGCGGGCCGAGTAGACCACCAGCGTCGGTGGTTCGGCGGCCAGCGCCAGGGCCGGCGCCAGTGCCAGCAGGGTGAGACTCAGCGTGCGCAGCAGAGACCGTTGCATAACCGTTCCAAATGAGAATTGATCTCAAATATTACCGCAGGCGGGTCGACCTCGTGCGGCATGGGTCGGCGGTAACCGCAGAAAAGCCCGGCGCGGGCGCCGGGCTTGGTGGGGACCTGTGGCAGCATTCGGCAAGCGCGTTGACAACCGCCGCAGCCGGTCTGCAGGTCGCGCGATCAGTCCTTGCTCGTCGCGATCACGAGACCCTTGAGCAGGTTCAGCGCCTCGTACAGCGCGTAGTCGCGCTCGGCCAGTTTCTCGGCGTCGGCAAACGGGTCGATGTCCTCGCCCTCGGCCGCCGCGTCGTCCGCCTTGGCGTCTTCGTCTTTGTCTTGATCTTCTTCCTCGTCCTTCTTGTTGCCGTTGCGCAGGCTGCCGCGCAGTTCGGCTTCGGTAATGGGCGCAAAGCCCGCGTTCTTGTCTTCAGAAACCAGCAGCGGCCGAATGGTGACGTCCGGCTCGATGCCGTCGGCCTGGATGCTGCGGCCCAGTGGCGAGTAGTAGAGCGCAGTGGTCAGCTTGATGGCCGATTCATTGTTGAGCGGCATGATGGTCTGTACCGAGCCTTTGCCAAAGCTCTTGGTGCCGACGATGACGGCCCGGCGGCGGTCCTGCAGCGCGCCTGCGACGATTTCGGAGGCACTGGCCGAACCGGCGTTGATCATCACCACCAGCGGCTTGCCGTCGAGTTCGTCACCCTGGCTGGCCTTGAACTCGCGGCGGCTGCGTTCGTCGCGACCCTGCATGCTGACGACAACGCCGTCATTGAGGAACACGTCCGACACCTGCACCGCGGCGTCGAGCACGCCTCCGGGGTTGTTGCGCAGGTCGAGAATCAGCCCGTCGAGCTGCTGGTCCTGGGCGTCCTTCTTCAGTTTGGCGATTTCCGCTGAGAGCGATTTGCCGGTTTCGGTGGTGAAGTTGCTGATGCGCACGTAGCCCAGGGTCGGCGCCAGGCGCTGGCTGCGGACGCTGGTGACCTTGATGATGGCGCGCTCCAGCTCCAGGGTGATGGGCTGTGGCGAGGTTTCGCGGGCAATTTCGAGGGTGATCATCGTCCCCGGTTCACCGCGCATCAGCTTGACCGCGTCCGACAGCTCAAGGCCCTTCACGGCCTGATCGTCGATGCGGACGATCAGGTCGCCCGGCATGATGCCGGCGCGGGCGGCAGGGGTGTCATCGATGGGCGACACCACGCGGACGAAGCCGTTGTGCATCTGGACCTCGATACCAAGGCCGCCAAACTTGCCGCTGGTGGCGGCGCTCATGTCCTTGAACTCGTCAGCGCTCAGGAAGGACGAGTGCGGATCCAGCCCCGACAACATGCCGCGAATGGCGTTGTCGATCAGGGTTTTATCGTCAATTTCCTCAACGTAATCGGTCTTGACGCGATTGAGAATTTCAACGAAGGCTTGCAGGTCCTGCAGCGGCAGGCTCTCGGCGGTGTCGCGATCGGCGAGCACGCTGTGCGTCAGCGACAGGCCGCCACCGAGGGCGACTCCCACGATCAGGGCAATGGAGGTGCGGGAGAGCAGAGACATCGCTGATATCCGGTTCAGTGAAAGAGAAATGCGTCGTTCAGCATGACGCATTACGTGTGTTCAGGCGCGAAACTTCAATTTAACACAGCAGTTAGCGTCCGCCGGCCGATGCTCAGCGCTGCAGCCAGCCGGCCGGATCGACCGCATTGCGCCCGCGACGAATCTCGAAATACACGCCGCTTTGCTGATGGCCGCCACTGGTGCCGGCACGGCCCAGCGCCGCCCCGCCCTGGACCCACTCGCCGAGGCGGACGTCGGCAGCGTCCTGGTGACCGTAGAGCGTGTAGTAGTTGCCCTCGTGTTCGAGAATTACCAACAGCCCGTAGCGGTTGAGCCAGCCGACGAAGGCCACGCGGCCGGGCGCCACGGCGCGGATGGCGGTTCCGGTCGGTGCGGCGATCCATTGGCCCTTCCAGGTGAGGTGGGTTCCGCCTTTTTTCTGGCCGAAACCGGCCAGAACGCGACCTTTTAGGGGCGGCTGCAGGCGGCCACGCTGTTGTGCGAAGGGTTTGTCGGTGCCGAGGTTCAGCGGAATGTCGGCAAGCAGGTTGCTGAGCGATTCCAGCAGTGCCTGCAGATCGCGCTCGTCGCGCTGCAACTGTTTCAGTGCGGTGCCGCGGTCGCGGATTCTGGCCTCAAGCTCGGCAATGACCTTGCCGCGGTTCTGGCGGGTTGCCTCAAGCTCGCCCAACACCTGCTGCTGCTCGGCGCTGAGCTGCTCCAGATGTTGCTGCTCGTCGAGATGGCGGGCTTCGAGGTCACGCAGCGCCCGGGTCTGCGCATCAATCGCCGCGATCTGCGCGCCGCGGGCCTGGTTGAGGCGCTCGAAGTAGCTCATCAGCCGTGACACGCGCTGGGCATCGTCCTGCTGCATGAGCATGCGGGTCTGGGCGCCGTCGCCCATCACGAAAGCGGCGCGCATCTGCTGCCCCAGCAAGGCCTGCTGCGCCTTGAGCGCGGCGACCGCCTGTTCGCGCTGGCGCCGGGTGGCGTCAACCTTGAGCTGCTGGGCTCTGTGGGCTTCATCGAGCCGGCGCAGTTCGGCCTGGGTGCTGGCAATGCGCTGTTCGAGCTTGTTCAGTTCGCCCAGCACCGCGTCCTGCTTGCCGCGGGTTGCGGTGATCTCCTCACCGAGTGCGCGGATGCGCTTCTGCACCGCGCCGAGTTCGCGCTGGGCTTCGGCCGTGCGCTGCGCCTCCTGCGCCGCAGCATGGAACGACCACAGGGCGCAACACAGCATCAGGAGACGTAAGGCGTTCATGCGATAATCGCTTGCGTTGACGGTGAGACGGTCCTGTCTCACCCGCCTTTTCAAGAAACCCCTACGGACGTTATGGATCAGTTCATCGAGTTTGTCGGAAATCATCCGGTTCTGTTTGCTGCGTTGGGGGGCTTGGTCGTGCTGTTTGTGGCCAACGAAGTGCATGGCGCGATGACCGGCGGAAAGCGGGTCACCCCCGGCGAAGCCGTGCGCATGATCAACGACCGTGATCCGCTGATTGTGGATGTGCGCAGTGGCGCTGACTTCAAAAAGGGTCACCTTCTGGGCGCCCAGAACCTGCCTCTGGCCAAGTTCGATGCCGAGGCTTCGCGCCTGACCAAAAACAAGGCGCGCCCTGTGATCGTTTACTGCGCGCTGGGCAATACCAGCCTCACTGCGGCCCAGAAATTGCAAAAGGCCGGTATGGAAGAGGTTTACCCCCTGCGGGGTGGCATCAATGCCTGGTTGGGTGCCAGCCTGCCTGTAACCACCCGGTAACGCGCCACGCGTCCGGTTGTTGGAGACGACTCGATGCAATCTGTTCTGATGTACACCACCCGTATCTGCCCTTACTGCCAGATGGCCAAGCGGCTGCTGTCGCGCAAGGGGGTCGCACCCGAAGAAGTGCGGATCGACGAATCCCCCGAGATGCGCGAGGCGATGATGTCGCGCACCGGTCGCCGCACGGTGCCGCAGATCTTCATCGGTGAGACCCATGTTGGCGGCTTTGATGAGCTCGCCGCTCTGGAGCGCGAGGGCAAGCTCGACGCCCTGCTGGCCGGCGCCGCCTAGCGCCGCATCGAAACCGCGTCAATTCATGACGCCAGGCCGCCATGGCCTGGCGCGTTATGGCACACCCCACCGGACAAGACTCTCCCATGGCTGACCCCGAAATCCCCGCCCAACGTGACCCTGCCGCTGACCCGGATGCGCACGCGGATGGCCGTCAGGTGCTGTTGCAGAAATTTTTCGTCAAGGACGCGTCGGTCGAAGTGCCGAACGCCCCGCAGGTGTTCACCAAGCCCTGGAAGCCGGACGTCGACGTGCAGGTCAACACCCGTGTTCAGGACATGACCCAGGATCAGTGGCAGGTGATTCTCACCATCACCGTCACCGCCAAGCTGGGTGACGAAACCGCCTTTCTGGTCGAGGCCCATCAGGCCGGCGTCTTTCTGCTGAAGGGCTTCAACACCAGCACCGAGCGCGGCGCGGTGCTGGGCGCCTATTGCCCGTCGCTGATCTTTCCCTTTGCCCGTGAAACCATCGCTGACCTGGTGCAGCGCGCAGGATTTCCGCAGCTGCTGCTGCAGCCGATCAACTTCGACGCGCTGTATCTGCAGCACCAACGTCACCAGGCCGCGAACGCCTCGGCAACTGACGCTCCCACTGGAAGCCCTGCCGTCACGCACTGACGGCGGGCGACGCGCCGTGCTCGGCGGCTAGACCAGCTTGCCCTCGGCCAGTTTCAGGACATCGATGGTCGTGGCGGCATGCACGTCGTCGTGGCTGAGCTGGGCATTGACCTCGCGGACGATCGATTCCCGCACTGTCATCACCAGCGGGTTGATGCGGTTCAGCAAGTGGGTGGGCAGTGCCCGCAGTTCCCGGGGCAGGCGCGCGGTGACCTTGATGTCGCGATTGCCGACCCGCTGGGGAACGAGCTGGATGGTGAGCGGGTGGCGTGTCTCCACATCAATATGGACGTTGATTTCGATGTCCATCGGCGTGCGCACCGGCAGCCCCATCAACCGCAGGGTGATGTCGAGCAGGCCGGTCAGGGTGAGCGTAAAGGCAACGTCAGACTCCGCGCCCTCCCGGCGGTGCACTTGCACATCATTGGGGTTGAACTGGTACGACGCCACCAGCAGATCCTTCGGCAGCGCCGATCTTGAACCCTCGACCGTGCGGCGCAGGGCTTCTTCCACCTCGCCCTTCAGGCGCGGCACGGTGATCAGGTATCGAATGAAATTTTCACCGAAGGCCTGATAGCTGATCAGGTCGCCAGTGTTCGGGGTGTCGACGGCATCGCTCATGAGGGCTGCGGAGACTCCAGTGGGTTCGAGGTCAGTGGGGCAGGGTGTCGATGTGCTGTGCAAGCTGGCGGTAGCCCTCCACCAGACGCGGGCCAGGCCGCCCCAGATAGGCTTCACTGATGGCGTGCACCGCGCCGCCGGTCACCGCCGGCACCGACTGCCAGCCATCGCGCTTGATCACGTGGGCAGGCCGCAGCTGGTGCTCGGGCACGCCGCACCAACTGGTGATGACCAGATCCGGGCCGGCATTGACCACCTGCTCAGGCGTCACCGGCTGGCTCTTGCTGGGGGCGTCATGCCAGGGGTTGTGGGCGCCCAGACGCGCCAGCAGGCCGGTGACCCAGGAGTCGCGCCCCGGCACGATGACCGGTTTCGGCCACCACTCCACCAGCACCCGGGTGCGTCTGGCGCCGACGCGCTGCGGCATCCCCGCGTCCATCTCGGCGGCGAGTTGTTCGCCCGCCACCGGCACGCCCAAGGCCTTTGCGATGCGGCGCACGTCATCGAACACGTCTTCAAGGCTGATCGGGTCGGCCACCAGGGTGGGAATGCCGCGCCGGTTCAAGGCCTCGACAATGCGCTCATGCCCCGGCACGGTGAGCGAGGTCAAGACCAGATCGGGCCGCAGGGCCTCGACGGCGGCCAGGTCCAGTTGCAGATCGCGCCCCAGTTTCGGGATCTGTCGCACGATGTCGGCGGGAAAGTCGGAATCTGCGTCAACGCCGACCAGCAGGTTGCCGGCGCCCAGCGCGCAAACAATCTCGGTATTCGAGGCCGTGTGGCTGATCACCCGCATCGGCTTACCGACCGGCCAGTTCGGCCTGCACTTTCTTGATGCCGTGGGCGTAGCCGTACTTGAGCGCTGCAGCCACCAGATAGCCCAGCAGTGGCACCTTCGACTCGAAGCGAATCTCATAATCGACGCGGGTGCCGCCTGCAACTGGCGCGAAGCGAATCTGCCCCAGATGATTCTTGAGCGGCCCGCCCTTGGTGATGGCGTAATCGATTTCATGCGGGCGCTCGAACGCCACAATGGTTTCTTCAAATGCCAGCGGACCCGGCAGGATGCGGCGCACGGAGCCCAGGCCATTGGGTTCGTCCTGACCCTCCTGCACGCGGGTGCAGGTGCCGCCGAAGATCTTCGCGAATTTCTGATGATCGGCGAAATGGTCGAACACCACTTCAGGTGACGCGGCAAACGTGGTTTCGGACGAAATAAGGTGCATGCGGTGTCTCGGCGTGAGGAGGTAAGCTGCGATACTAACAGCGGGAGTCGGCCAGACGATCGCTGCTGCGGCAACGCAGGGGAGGAAAGTCCGGGCTCCGCAGGGCAGAGTGCCAGGTAACGCCTGGGCGCCGCGAGGCGACGGAAAGTGCAACAGAAAGCAAACCGCCGATGGCTCCGCAAGGAGATCAGGCAAGGGTGAAACGGTGCGGTAAGAGCGCACCGCGAGTCTGGCAACAGACCGGCACGGCAAACCCCACTCGGAGCAAGACCAAATAGGGAAGGGCGCAGATTCATCTCTGCACTGCGCGGCCCGCGCAGCCTTCCGGGTAGGTTGCTTGAGGCCTGCGGCGACGCAGGTCCTAGAGGAATGATCGTTCTCGACAGAACCCGGCTTATCGGCCGACTCCCACCTACTGTCCACGACCTACATTGGGAATGATCGTTCTCGACAGCAGACCAGCTTCGGGCTTATCGGCCGGCTCCCACCTCTTCTGCACCTGTGGTACCGGGAATGATCGTTCCCGACAGCAGACCAACTTCGGGCTTATCGGTCGACTCCCACCTACTGTCCAAGACCTACATTGGGAATGATCGTTCTCGACAGCAGATCAATTTCGGGCTTATCGGCCGACTTCCGCGCGGCCAGCGTGCCCGGAGCCGGTGGCGCCGGATGCGACACCGCTCGGCCCGACCAGCGACATATCCTTGTATCCGTATAAGCAGATATACTGGTGGTTCATTAGCCGAATCGTTTCGCGCTTCTTCCGCGTCCGCCCCTTCGACCGAGGTTTTACACATGAATGCTGTCATCAAGCCCGCCGCTGTTCCGCAGGACTACAAGGTCCGCGACATTTCCCTGGCCGAGTTCGGCCGCAAGCGCGTCCGCATGGCCGAGGAGGAAATGCCCGGCCTGATCTCGATCCGCAAGAAATATGCGCCGCTGCAGCCGCTCAAGGACGTGCGCATCACCGGGTCGCTGCACATGACCAAGGAAACCGCAGTGTTGCTGGAAACGCTGAACGCTCTGGGCGGCAACGTGCGCTGGGCCTCTTGCAACATCTTTTCGACCCAGGATGACGCTGCCGCCGCGGTGGCCGCCGCCGGCACGCCGGTGTTTGCCTGGAAAGGCGAAACCCTCGAGGAGTACTGGGACTGCACCCTTGATGCCGTGACCCATGTGCTGGCCGATGGCACGCTCACCGGCCCCGAGATCGTCATCGACGATGGCGGTGACGTGACCCTGCTCATCCACAAAGGCTACGAGCTGGAGCAGGGCGACGACTGGGTCAACACGCCGGCCGACAACCATGAAGTGAAGGTCATCAAAGACCTGCTGAAAAAAGTGGCCAAGGAACGCCCCGGCTTCTGGACCCGCGTGGTCAAGGACTGGAAAGGTGTGGCCGAAGAAACCACCACCGGCGTGCATCGTCTTTACCAGATGTTCGAACAGGGCAAGCTGCTGGTGCCGGCGATCAACGTCAACGACTCGGTCACCAAGAGCAAGTTCGACAATCTTTATGGCTGCCGGGAATCGCTGGCCGACGGCATCAAGCGCGCCACCGACCTGATGATTGCGGGCAAGGTGGCGTTCGTCGCCGGTTATGGCGACGTGGGCAAGGGTTCGGCCCACTCGCTGCGTGGTCTGGGTGCGCGCGTGATCATTGCCGAAGTCGACCCCATCAACGCGCTGCAGGCGGCGATGGAAGGGTTCGAGGTCAAGACCATCGACGACGTGCTGCCGTTTGCCGACATCTACGTCACCACCACCGGCAACAAGGACATCATCACCCTCGAGCACATGAAGGCGATGAAGAACAATGCGCTGGTCTGCAACATTGGCCACTTCGACAACGAAATTCAGATGGACCGCCTGAATGCCTCGGGTGCGGTGCGCGACATCATCAAGCCGCAGACCGATCGCTACACCTTCCCCGACACCGAAAAGAGCATCTACGTGCTGGCCGAAGGCCGGCTGATCAACCTTGGCTGCGCCCACGGCCACCCGGCGTTCGTCATGTCGAACAGCTTCTCCAACCAGACGCTGGCGGCGATTGATCTGTGGAAGAACAAGGACGTGTACGAGAAGGCGGTGTTCCGTCTGCCCAAGAAGCTCGATGAAGAAGTCGCGGCGCTGCACCTGGAGCAGATTGGCGTGAAGCTGACCAAGCTCACCCAGGCTCAGGCGGATTATCTCGGCGTGCCGGTCGAAGGGCCGTACAAGCCGGATCATTACCGCTACTGAGGCCGGACATGCCGACCCGCTGGTCCATCGGCGCATTGGGTGAGGGCGAAGGCGACACCGCCGCCGCCATCATCGAACTGCTGAAGGACTACAACCAGCAGTTCATCGGACGTGCACCGTACGAACGGTTCCAGTTGGCGGCACGAGACCCGGAAGGTCGCCTGATCGGCGGCCTTCTGGGCGAGTGGCGCAGCTACTGGCTGCACATCGACATCCTGGTGGTGACCGATGGCTACCGGCGCAGCGGCTTGGGTTCGGCGTTGATGGCCGACGCTGAGCAGGCGGCTCGGGATCGCGGCTACCGGGGCCTGTTTCTCGATACTTTCGAGTTTCAGGCGCCGCAGTTCTACGAAAAACTCGGCTTTACCCGCTTCGGCAGCATCCAAAATTTCAGTGACGGCCACGACCGCCACTTCTACGAGAAACGACTGTGACGGCTTCACGCGACCCGCATTTTTCTTTCGAGCTGTTCCCGCCGCGGACCCCGCCGGGCTGGGCGAAACTGCCGGCGCTGATCAATGAGCTGGCGCGCGTCAAACCCAGTTTTTTCAGTGTGACCTACGGCGCCGGAGGCTCGGATCAGAACGGGACGTACGACACCCTGATCAAGGTTGTGGAGCAGACCGGCATCGAGGCCGCACCGCACCTCACCTGTGTGGGCTCGACCCGCGCCAACATCGCCGCCCTGTTGCAGCAGTACCGCGACGCCGGCGTGAAGCGCATCGTCGCGTTGCGCGGCGACCTGCCGGCCACGGCCATGAGCAGTGCGGCCCGCGGAGAATTCCGGTTCGCCAACGAGTTGATCGAGTTCATTCGCGACGCGCACGGCGATGCGTTCGCGCTCGAGGTGGCGGCCTACCCCGAGATTCACCCGCAGGCGACAAGTCCCGAAGCGGACTTCGACGCATTCGTGCGCAAGGTCCAGGCGGGTGCCGACGGGGCGGTGACGCAGTATTTCTACAACGCCGACGCCTATTTTGATTTTGCCGAGCGCTGTGACCGGGCCGGCCTCAAGGTGCCGATCGTTCCGGGCATCATGCCCATCGTCAACACCCAGCAGCTGCTGCGGTTCTCGGCGGCCTGCGGTGCCGAAGTGCCGCGTTGGGTGCGGCTGCGACTGGAAGCGTTTGGCGACGACAAGCGCGCCGTCCAGGACTTCGGTCTGGAAGTGGTCACCCGCCTGTGCGACACCCTGCTCAAGAATGGCGCGCCGGGCGTGCATTTCTACACGCTCAACCAGGCCGAGCCCACCTTGAAGCTCTGGCGCAACCTTGGTCTGCCGGGCTGATTTACTTTTTGGCGGTCGATTTTCCTTCGGTTCAGGGAACTTGGCGGCCCGTTCGCGTATCTTTAGGGCATCCATTCAACACGGGGCAGACTCATGAACCAGCCGTATTCTCCTAGCGTTGCCGTGCCAGCAGCGTCACCGCTGGCCACCAACAAGGTGTTGCGCAACACCTATTTGCTGCTCTCTATGACCCTGGTCTTCAGCGCGGTGATGGCCGGCATCTCCATGGCACTGGGCGTGCCCCGCGGCGCCGGCATGATCTGCTCGCTGGTCGCGCTCGGCCTGCTGTGGTTCGTGGTGCCGCGCACGGCCAATTCGGCCAATGGTCTGATCTCGGTGTTCGCCGTCACCGGTTTGCTGGGCTTCGGCCTGGGGCCGGTGTTGAACGCCTATTTGCACGGATTCGCCAACGGCGGCCAGATCGTGATGTTGGCAATGGGCGGCACCGGGGTCACCTTCGTCGGCCTTTCGGCCTACGCGCTGCGCACCCAGAAAGACTTCAGCTTCATGCGACAGGCTTTGTTTGCCGGCGTGATGATCGCCTTCGTCGCGGCCATCGGCCTGGTGGTGGCTTCGCTGTTCGGCTTCTATTTCCAGCCCTTGGCGCTGGCCATTTCGGCGGCCTTCGTGGTGCTGATGTGCGGCATGATCCTGTACCAGACCGGTGAGATCATCAACGGCGGCGAGACCAACTACATCATGGCGACGATCGGGCTGTACGTGGCCATCTACAACCTGTTTACCAGCCTGCTGCATTTGCTGGGGTTCGGCATGGGTGAAGATTGATCACCGCTGAGCATTGAGCGCTTCTTCAAGCCCACCTCATGGTGGGCTTTTTGTTTGGGTATGGCCGCCATTTTTGGGCGTGCCCAGTCTGACGGCCGGCCACCGGGACGGTCGCTTCTGCCGTAGGTCGGGTCCCACCCGACATTCCTGCGGTCGGCTTGCCACGCCACCGCTGCGCGTCTTGCGGGGCTTGCGGCCGGGACTTTCTGAAAGCGCGGGCCACGCTCTGCCCTTGAATGCCCGGTCGCGCGTAACACCGCGGCGGCCACGGGCCGCCCTACCAGGGTCCTCGCCACTGCTCCGGGGGTGCCCCAGCCCGCTGAAGGTTCGAATCAGCCCCAGGCCTTGTCCAGAATGGCCCTCAGTTGCCCCAGGTCGGCTTCTTTCGGGTTGTAGATGATCGAGCCGTCGTTGAGTGCGCGGTCGGCAATTTCATCCAGCTGATCACGGCGGACTTTGCCGGTTTCCTGCAGGGTGCGCGGCAATTGGGTCTTGGCGTGCAGGTGGTCGCGCAGGCGGCGGATGAAGTCGATGGCCACGTCGGCGCGCTGTGCGGGCGGGGTGCTGGCATAGACCTGGGCGCCCGCCAGCGGCAACAGCAATTCGCCGATGCGCGCGCCATTGACCGATTTGTTGTACTCCAGCGCGTAGGGCAGGTACAGGCTCATGCACAGGCCGTGGGGCAGGTGGCAGACGCCGCCGGTGGCGTGACCCAGTGCATGCACCAGACCGACCATGGCGTTGGAAAAGGCGATGCCGGCCATGGTGGAGGCCTGCGCCAGTTCCAGCCGTGCGTCGGCGTTTCTGGGTTCGTCAATGGCGACGAGCAGGTTGTTGGCAATCTTCTGGATCGCGGCCGTGGCGTAGGCATCGCTGATCGGGTTGGCGGCCAGGCAGGTGAAGGCTTCCACCGCGTGGGTCATCGCGTCCATGCCGGTCATGGCGGTGATGTGCGCGGGCAGGGTGAGCGTCATGCGCGGGTCGAGCACCGTCGCATTGGGCATCAGGTAGTACGACGCGAACGGCAGTTTCACCGAACGTTCGGGATCGCTGATGACCGCCGCCAAGGTCACTTCAGAACCGGTGCCCGACGTGGTGGGAATGACGAACAGCGGCTTGAGCGGGCGCGGCAGGTTGTGCGCACCGGCGTAGGCCATCAGGTCGTCGCCCCCCAGGCTGACCAGAATGTTCACGGCCTTGCTGGTGTCGATCACCGAGCCGCCGCCAATGGCAAGAATCGCGTCGCAGTCGTTGTCGCGATAGGTCGTGGCGGCGGCGCGCACGGTGGCAAGGCTGGAGTCGGGCGGCACGTCGTCGAAGATTGCAGCGGCGCCGATGCCGCCGACCTGCAGGGCGGCTTCCACCGGGGCGAGCAGCCCAGCCTTGCGCACGCCGGCGTCGGTGAGGATCATCGGTCGCTTGGCGCCAAGCGTGCTGAGCTCAAAGGGAACGTGTTCCAGCGCGCTGTGGCCGGCAATGATTTTGACCGGGCAGAAAAATTCGTAGTACGACTTGCTCATTGAAGTTTCCTCGTCAATGACAATCAGCGGGTGAAGAAGCTGGCCGCCACGCGGCCGTAGATGCCGCTGGCGGTGCGCAGCTTCTGCCCCAGGGGCAGTGGCGGGTACTGCTTGAGCGCGCGGCGGGCGACCGGGCCGGGCAGGATCAGCGCCTCCATGCGGTTCAGGCAGCGCACCAGGCGGATGGCATCTGAAAGATCACCGTCGGCCACCATGCGGTCGTTGGCAAAGGCCCGCGCCGTGCCTTCCTGAAACGTGAACACCAGAAAAGCGTGCGCCAGGTGCTTGAAGCGGATCACCAGATCGGCGGCCTCATCGGTCACGGCGCTGCGGGCGAAGTGGCCGTCGGGCGTCACCTCCAGGCCGAACCGCGGCCCATCGGGGAACACGGTCATGACGAGGGTGTAGCCCGGGCGAAAGCGCGCGACCTCGCGGCCGACGTCGTCGTCGTTGATGCTGGCGGCGCAGAGGCCGCGGCTGATGACCGTCATCATCAGGGCCACGTAGGCGCGCTGTGCGGCGGCCAGGGAAAGGGAGTGGGCAGTCATGTGCGGCGCCTCCGGCGTCCATTTTTCGCGCCATAGTCTAGTGGGGCGATCGGCGCATCACAGTGGCCGTCGAGACAGCCCCGGGTCAGGGGCGCCGCAGGCCCTTACGGCAACCGGCCGGTGCGCACACGACACGCCTATTTGCGAAACCGGCCCCGTGCCCCGGCCCCGGCCCCTTTACACTGCGCGCCCGTTCCGGTGGTGAGAGTGGTCATGTTGCTGGCGTTTCGTGAAGTGTCGCTGCGGTTGGGCAGCACCGTGTTGCTGGATGCGGCCGACCTGACCATCGAGCCGGGCGAGCGCATCTGCCTGATCGGCCGCAACGGCGCCGGCAAGTCGACCCTGATGCGCGTCGCCGCCGGTGAGGTGAACCCTGAAGAGGGCGAAGTGGTGCGCACCTCGGGCCTCAAGATCACCCGTCTTGAACAGGACGTGCCGCGCGCCGAGGCCATCTCGGTGTTCGACATGGTGGCGCAGGGCTTGGGCGACCTCGGCGCGGTGCTGGCCGAATATCACCATTTGACGATGGACCCCAACCCCGACCTCAAGCGCATGGGCGTGTTGCAGTCGCGGCTTGATGCCGACAACGGCTGGCTGCTTGAAGAACGCGTCAATGGCGTGGTCGAAAAGCTGGAATTGCCGGCCGACGCCAGCTTTGGCTCGCTCTCGGGCGGCATGAAGCGCCGCGTGCTGCTGGGCCGTGCGCTGGTGGGCGAGCCCGACTTGCTGATGCTCGACGAGCCCACCAACCATCTCGACATTCCCAGCATCCAGTGGCTGGAGGGTTTTCTCAAAAGCTTCGGCGGCGCGATTCTGTTCATCACCCACGACCGTGCGTTTCTGCGGGCGCTGGCCACGCGCATCCTCGAACTTGATCGAGGCCAGCTCACCAGCTGGCCCGGTGATTACGAGAACTTTCTGCGGCGCAAGGCCGAGCGCCTGCACGCTGAAGAACAGGACCGAGCGCGCTTTGACAAGCGCATGGCCGAAGAAGAGGTGTGGATACGCAAGGGCGTGCAGGCGCGGCGCACCCGCGACATGGGCCGCGTCAAGCGGTTGATGGAAATGCGCGACCAGTTTGCCGCTCGCCGCAACGCCACCGGCGTGGCAAAAATGACCATCCAGGAGGCTGATCGCAGCGGCAAGCTGGTGGCCGAACTGACTGACGTCAGCTTCGGCTGGGGCGGTGCGCCGCTGATCCGCAACCTCAGCACGGTGCTGATGCGCGGTGACAAGCTCGGCATCATCGGTGCCAACGGCGCGGGCAAAACCACGCTGCTGCACATGTTGCTGGGCACGCTCGAACCTACCGCCGGCCATGTCAAGCTGGGCACCAAGCTGGAGATCGCCTACTTCGACCAGTTGCGCGCGCAGCTCGACCCCGATTCGGCCGTGATCGACAACATCGCCGATGGCAAGGACTTCGTCGAGATGGACGGCAAACAGCGCCACGTCATCAGTTATCTGCAGGACTTTCTGTTCACGCCAGACCGCGCCCGCTCGCCGGTGCGCGCACTGTCGGGCGGAGAGCGCAACCGGCTGCTGCTGGCGCGGCTGTTCGCGCGCCCCGCCAACCTGCTGGTGCTGGACGAGCCCACCAACGACCTCGACGTCGAAACGCTGGAGCTGCTGGAAGAACGGGTGACCGACTTCGAGGGCACGGTCATCGTGGTCAGCCACGACCGCGAGTTTCTCGACCGTGTCGTGACCCGCAGCCTGGTGTTCGAGGCCGAAGGGCGCGTGGTCGACGTGGTCGGCGGCTATGCCGACTGGCAGCGGGAACGGGGCGACAAGGCCAGGCTGGCGCGGCCGGCCCTCGTCGCCGCCGGTCAAGCGCCGTCTGCCGTTGCCACTGCGCCAGTGCCGGCCGCGGCGCCCAAGGCCCCCGCCGTTGCAACGCTCGGCAGCGACGAGAAGCGTGAGCTGGACCGCCTGCCGCGCAAGATCGAGAAACTGGAGGCCGAGCAACAACAGTTCGGCGAGGCGATGAGCCGGCCGGAATTCTTCAGTCAGGCCCCCGAGAAGATCGAATCCGCCCAGCGGCGCCTGAAAGCGGTCGAGGTCGAGCTGGCCGCAGCCTATGCCCGCTGGGAGCAGCTCGAAAGCCGGCGCGGCTAGGGCCGGTTGGCGCGAGGGGGTTCACTGCGTGCAGCCGGTTGTTTCGCCAGACCCGGCGTCCCCCCTCAGGGTGTGAACGCAGGCTCCGACCGATCCGGGCCGGCCCCCATTAGGGCCCTTGGCCCGGCGCGGCCGCTGGTCGGGCGCCGAAGGCGGTTCATGCGGTTGGCGCTGCGATCAGGCCGACAGGCGTGTTCAGATGACGGCAACCTTCGGGAGTCGGCTTGAAAATTCCAAGCATAGAATCGGTACGCGCCGTGGCCTGGGTGGGCTCGCTCATCCTGGCGGGCGCTTTCCTGTGGCTTGCCCAGCAGTCAAGCCGAAGCAGCGATGCCCTGTGGGACATGCAGCATGCCGCCTGTATCGAGGCGGCGCCGGCAGGCAATGTCGCCTGCCCCGAGCGGAGTGCCCGGCAGCAGCAGCGTCACCATGCGTGGCTGATGTGGTTGGGCGGCTATCTGGCGGCGCAATTGCTGTTTCTGGGAGCCTTGCAGCAGGTGGGGCGCGCCACCTTGCGCCTGTCGTCGCGACATCAGATTGACCTTCAGCTTGAGCAGCAACAGCGCGAAGCCACCCGCCAGCGGCTCGAAAACCTGACCACCCACGTGCCGGGGGTGGTCTTCGAGCTGACCCAACAGCCTGATGCGGCCATCCACGTCACCTATGCCAGTGCCGGCGCACTGGACGTGATGGGCGAGCCGCCGTGGGCACTGATGGGTCGATTGCAGGCCATCACCAGCAAGGTGCATCACGAGGATCTGCCCCTGCTGGAAGCGCAGTTGCTGGAATCGATGCGTCAGCTGTCGATCTGGATGGTCGAATTCCGCTTTCAACATCCCTTGCGCGGGCTGGTGTGGCTGCGCGTTGAAGCCACCCCGCAACGTCACGACGACGGTTCGGTCTCGTGGTACGGCTTGGCGGTGGACGTCAGCCATCGCAAGCGCATCGAGGCCCAGGTGGCCTCGGTCTACGAGGAGGTCCAGGTCGCGCGGGCGCAGACCGAAGCGCTGATCGACAGCGCCAGCGGCACGGCGATCATGGTGACCGACCTCGGCGGGCGCATCACCCGCTTCAGCCGCTCCGCCGAGGCGCTGCTGGGCTGGGCGGCCGATGAGGTGGTGGACTTCGTGCGCCCCGCCGATCTCTTCGAGGGGGCCCACCAGCCGCTCGGTGACACGCCCGATGTCGCTGACCTGCAACAGGGTCAATCGACCCACTTCGAGGGCACGCTGCGGCGCCGGGATGACCGCCTGATTCCTGCCCGGGTCACGGTGACCCGGCTGGCGAACATGGGCGCACTCGATCAGGACGCGGCCTATCTGTGGGTCATGACCGACGTCTCGGAGCTGGCCAGCGCGCTGCAGAACGCGCGGGAAGCGGCCGGGCGCCTGCAAACGGTGACCGACAACGCGCCGGTGCTGATCAGCCAGTTCGATGCTCAGGGGCGGCATGTTTTCTGCAACCGCGCGTACGCCGAGTGGTGGGGCATTGCCCCCGGCGTCGCGCTGGGGCAGACCCAGCAGGCGCTGTTTGGCGAAGCGGCCGCGATGCTCGCCCCATCGCAGGGGGCGGCGTTGCGCGGCGAGACCCTGGAACAGGTCATTGCCCCCCGGCCCGGACGCTGGCTGGAAATCCGGTACGTGCCCCACCGCGTCGCGTCGCAGATCGTCGGCGTGTTCTGGGTGGCGGTGGACGTCACCGAGCGCATGCAGCGAGAGGCCACGCAGAAGGCGTTTGTCAGCACCGTGAGCCATGAATTAAGGACGCCGCTGACGGCCATCAACGGCGTGTTGGGGCTGGTCAATGGCGGCGCGCTCGGCACCGTGCCCGACGAAATGACCGAAATGCTGACCATGGCCGAGCAGAATGGGCGCCGTTTGGCCATGCTGGTCAACGATCTGCTGGATCTGGACCAGTTGACCGAGGGCAAGTTGACCGTGCGGCCCGAGCGCCTGTCTTTGTCGGTCGCCTTGCACGAGGCGGTCACGCTCAACCAGGCCTACGCCGAGACCTGTTCGGTGCGCCTGGAGATGGTCCCGCCGCCGCACGCCATGATTCGCGCCGATGCGCAGCGCTTTCATCAGGTGATGGCCAATCTGATCTCCAACGCCGCGAAGTTCTCTCCCGCCGGGGCGCAGGTCACCATTTCTGCCGAGCACCTCGACCGCGCCGTTCGAATCAGCGTCAGTGATCAGGGGACCGGAATCCCCCTGTTGTTCCAGCCCCGGGTCTTCGACAAGTTTGCCCAGGCCGACAGCTCCGATCGTCGGGCCAATCACGGCAGTGGACTGGGCCTGGCGATTGCCCGAGAGTTGGTGGAACTGATGGGGGGCGAGATTGGCTTCGAGTCGGTCGATGGCGCGGGAACGCGCTTCTGGTTCACCCTGCCACGCGAGCGTTGACGACCATGCCTGACACCCTGCACCACATCCTGCACGTTGAAGACGACCCCGCCATACGCCGGATCGTCGCCCTGGCCCTGGGCCGCGTGGGCGGCTTCGAGGTTCGCAGCGCCGAGTCGGGCGCCGAGGCCCTGCACATGCTGTCGCAGGCGCTGCCGCAACTGCTGCTGCTCGATGTGATGATGCCCGACATGGATGGGCCCATGCTGCTCTCGCAACTGCGCGCCCGTGACGACACCGCGACCCTGCCCGTGATGTTCATGACCGCCAAGGGCAGCGATGACGAGCGTGCGCACCTGCGTCAGTTGGGCGCCGTGGCGGTGCTGGAAAAACCATTTGATCCGATGACGCTGGCCGCCGTCGTGCGACAACATTGGGCGGCCCAGACATGACCCCCTCAACGGCGTCAGAAATTCAGGCCGAGATGGCGGCCTTGAACCTCGCCTATCAGGCGCGCCTCACCGACGACCTGCTGGCCTTGCAGGCGCAGGCTGCGCCCCTGGCCCAGCCCGATGTCGATGTGGCAGCTCCGCTGGCCCGCCTGTTGCCCGCCCTGCATCAATTGATCGGCTCGGCAGGCACCTTTGGCGAAGTGGCCTTGAGTGAGGCCGCACGCGCGCTGGAGCTGCAGTTGCGCAGCCGGCAGCGGCAGGCTGCGGCCTGGCCCTTGGACGAACGCAAGGCGGTGGTCGAGACGGTGCGGGGCTTCTCGCGTTTGCGCACCGGGCAGGATCCGCACACGGCCAGCGTTGCGCCGGGGGTCATCAGCGGCCAGGTTCGGCGCGTGGACGTGCTTGAAGATGACCCCTCGATTCTCAGCATGCTGGTCAGTTCGCTGCGCAGTTTCGGTTATGCCGCCGAGGGCCACGCCAGCGTTGCCGCGCTGGAACGGTCGCTGGCGCGGCGGCGGCCCGACGCGATGATCGTCGACGTGCATCTGGGGGCCGAGGGCGGCAACGGCCTGGCCCTGCTGGAGGCCCTGCAGGACCGGCGCCATCCGCCCATCCCCACCCTGGTGATCACCACCCGGGATGACTTCGAGCATCGGCTGCGGGCGGTGCGGGCCGGCGCCGTGGGCTTCTTCAGCAAGCCGGTGGACTTGCCGCAGCTGGAAAACCGGCTTGAGCTGTGTTTCGACGACTACCGTGGCGAACCGTTTCGAGTGGTGGCGGTGGACGATGATCCCCTGCTGCTGGCGCGCTACCAGCTGGTGCTGGGGCGGGCGGGGGTCGGCGTGTATGCCGTGTCCGACCCCGCGCAACTGCATGAGACCCTGAACGCCGTCGTGCCGGACCTGCTGTTGCTCGACGTGCAGATGCCGGGCTGCACCGGCGCAGAACTGGCGCAGATGGTGCGCTTTGACGAGCGCTGGATCGGGCTGCCGATCATCTACGTCTCGGCCGAGGCCGACGTGGGCCTGCAGACCGCCGCCATGGTGCGGGGCGGCGACGAATTCATGATCAAACCGATTGACGACAGCATTCTGGTGGCCACCGTACTGTCGCGGGCGCGGCGTTCGCGGGCACTCGCCAATGCGCTGGCGCGGGACAGCCTCACCGGCCTGTTGAAGCACGGCGCCGCCAAGGAGCAGTTGTCGCAGGCGCTGTCACGCGCCGTGCGCGCCGGCCAGCCGTGTTCGATCGCGATGATCGATCTCGATCACTTCAAGCAGGTCAATGACACCCACGGCCATGCCACGGGCGACAAGGTGATCCGCGCACTGGCCAGCCTGTTGAAGAACAGCCTGCGCAAGGACGACATCGTTGGCCGCTATGGCGGCGAAGAGTTTCTGGTGGTGATGAACAACCTCACCGCGCCCGCCGCAGCGGCCAAGCTGGACCGGCTGCGCACGCAATTCTCGGCCCTGGAGTTCCAGGGCGCCGAGGCGCCGTTTCAGGTCAGTTTCAGCGCCGGGGTCAGTGATTCCCGCAGCGTTTCCGATGTGGCCGACGTGCTGATCGAGGCCGATGCCGCCCTGTATCGCGCCAAGGATGCCGGCCGCAACCGGGTCATGACGGCGGACGACTTCACCTGATCAGTTGAGGACGCGATAGCCCCGGCCGCGCAGGCAGTTGCGCAGCACCTGATCTTTCTCGCGCTCACCGCTGGCCGCGCCGCGGGCGCCGCCGACCACCCCGCCGGCGCCCGCGCCTCGGGCCACGTCACCGCTGTTGCCGAAAATCGCGCCCAGGGCCGCGCCTATCGCGGCGCCGAACCCGGCGCTCTTGGCGGCCTTGCCGCCGGTGGAAACCTGGCTTGCGTAGGTCTCGCACTCGGCATGGTCGCGCTCGTACTGCGCCATATTGGTGTTCTGGGTGTCGACGATGACGCGGTTGCGCGCGCAGCCGGCCGCGCTGACGGTCACCGCCACCAGCAGGATCAACAAGCAAGATTTCATGGGAGGTCTCCGCGAGGGGTAAGGACGCACCTGCACATCATGCGCGTCATGGCTGAGCGCTGGCCGACTGACCGCGGCCATCAGCCTCCGCGCAGCGAGCGGATCGGCCAGCCGCGCTGCTCGGCTTCCAGTTTCAGCACCGGGTCGGGGTCGATGGCCACGGCGAGGTCGGCGGCCTCAAGCAGGGGCAGGTCGTTGCGCGAGTCGCTGTAAAAAGTGACGTGCTCGAAGGTCTGCGGATGATCTTCACGCCACTGCGCGAGGCGGATGACCTTGCCCTGCTGAAAGTTGGGCACACCGCTGATGCGGCCGGTGAACCGGCCGTCGATCTCTTCCGGGTCAGTGGCGATCAGCGCGTCCACGCCCAGGCGCTCGGCAATCGGCGCGGTGATGTACCGGTTGGTGGCGGTCATGATCAGGGTGAAATCGCCGGCGGCCTTGTGCTGGGCGATGAGCGGCTGCGCGCCGGGGGCGATGACCGGTTCGATCTGGTGGGTCACAAAGGCCGCGCGCCACGCGTCGAGGCGCGCACGCGGGTGCTCGGTCAGCGGTTTGAAGCTGAATGCGCAGAAGGCTGCAATGTCGAGCGTGCCGGCCTGGTAGTCCTGATAGAAGCGCAGGTTTTCCTGGGCGTAGGCCTCGGCGTCGACCACGCCCTGCTGACACAGAAACTGACCCCAGAGAAAGTCGGAGTCCGCCATGAGCAGGGTGTGATCAAGGTCAAAGATGGCCAGGCGCATGGGGCCCTCGCAGGCGGTGGAATGAATTGCCGCGCCGGTTCGCGCTGTGAAAGAATCGTGACATTGTTTTGACTGAATTTTACGAGCCCGTGATCGACGCTGAAGGCTTTCGCCCCAATGTCGGCATCATTATCTGTGATGGCCGAGGACACCTGTTGTGGGCCAAGCGCATTGGCCAGCAGTCGTGGCAGTTTCCGCAGGGCGGCATCGACGCGGGCGAGTCGGCCGAGCAGGCCATGTACCGCGAACTGCACGAAGAACTGGGCCTGCAACCCGAGCACGTGCGGGTCATGGGCGCCACGCAGCGCTGGCTGCGGTATCGCTTGCCGGCGCAGTTGGTGCGTCGCCGCACCGGTCGCACCTGCATTGGTCAGAAGCAGCGCTGGTTCGCGCTGGAACTGGTGGCCGACGAGTCGCTGGTGCGCTTCGACGCGGTGGGCCATCCCGAATTCGATGGCTGGCGCTGGGTGGACTACTGGCACCCGCTGAGCGAGGTGGTGGCCTTCAAGCGCGATGTTTACCGATCGGCGCTGCGTGAACTGGCGCCGCTGGTGATTCCGCGCCGCTTCGGCTCAGCGCGGTAGCGGACGGCTACGCGCCACGGTTGGCCGTGGCGCGCGACGATGTGCACGCCACGGCGCCGCAGAGCCGCCTGCACTGACCGGGGCCGGCTCATGCCCTTGCGCGACCCAGTGGACAGGGGGCACGAACGGGCACGAGCGGCCAGGTCGGTGAATCAGCTTGCCGGCAGTTCGCTGACGGCTTCCTGTTCGAAATTGGCCGAGATGTGCTGCTGCCCCCAAGTGGCCATCTTGGGGTAGACCTGCTCCCACGCGGCGAGGATCTCGCCCACCGGCACGTCGGGCCTGCTGCCGTGATCGCGCAGGTATTCCATGTGCTTGCGGCCCGACTGATCGAGCGGATGGAACAGCGAGTCGTTCTGGCCGTCGAACTCCAGCGGGCGCACGCCGGCCTTGTCGCACAGCGTCCGGTTGAAAGCCGGGGTGGCCTTCACCCAGCGGTCATCGATCCACAGTTCGGTGTAGCCGTGGTAGACGAACTCGTCGGTTTCCATCAGGTCGCGCAGGCGCGGGCTGGTCAGGTGGTTCTTGACGTCGGCAAAGCCCACCCGTGCCGGGATGCCTGCCGCTCTGGCGGTTGCGGCGAGCAGGGCCGCCTTGGAGACGCAGAAGCCGCTGCCGGCTTCGATCACGACGCTGGCGGTGAAGCAGCGGTCGATGGCCTGAATGGCGTAGGGGTCGTAGCGGAATCCGTCACGCACGGCGTAATACAGCGCCACCGCGCGTTCGCGCACCGAGCTGATGCCGTTCGTGGTTTTGTGCGCCAGCGCCCGCACGGCGGGGTGGTCCGAGTCCACATGCGGGCCGGCCTGCAGATAGCGACTCACGTCCTCGGGTGCGGTCATGACAGGCACTTGGGCATCGTCGACAGGGGAAAACCGTCAAAGGGCTTGGAGCGATCGGTGGGCACCGGGGCCCAGGTGTGGCGCGCGTTGGGCACGCCGCCGTCGATGCGGATGCAGGAGCCGGTAATGAAGGCGGCTCCCGGCGAGAGCAGGAAGGTGATGGCGGCGGAGACCTCGGCCTCGTTGCCGTAGCGGCCCAGCGGCACCTTGTCCTTGAGTCGCCGCAGCTCGGCCTGCATGGCCTCGTCGTAGGTGTCGAAACCGCTGGAGGCGATCCAGCCGGGGGCGACGGCGTTGACGCGCACATCGGACTGCGCCCACTCGCAGGCCGCGCTCTCGGTGAAATTGAGCATGCCCGCACGCGCCGCGCCGGTGTGCGCCATGGTCGGCATGCCGCCCCAGATGTCGGCGATGATGTTGACGATGCTGCCGCCGTGCGCGGCCATCCACTGGTTGTAGGCCTCGCGCGCCACGATGAAGCCGCCGGTGAGATTGTTGCGGATCACCGCTTCCCAGCCCTTCACCGAGAGATCTTTCACCTGGGAGGGATACTGGCCGCCGGCGTTGTTGACCAGCGCGTGGATGGCGCCGTGCTGGGCGATGACGTCGGCGATCATCTGCTTGACCGTTGCTTCCTCGCGAATGTCGCAGACATGGCAGCTCACCTTGCCGCCCAGCGATTCGATCTCGGCCTTCACCGCCTCCAGTTTTTCGATCTTGCGACCGACGATGGCCACCTGGGCACCCAGGCTGGCGAGTTCGTGTGCGGTGCAGCGGCCGATGCCGCTGCCGCCCCCGGTGACGATATGGGTTTGGCCCTTGAACAGGTCAGGCTTGAAGACGGAACGGTAGGTCATGGTGACTCCAGATTGAGATTGATCGGCAGCCGCGCGCGGTGCTCAGCGCATCAGCAGGTTCATGGTGGCGACGACGACCGGCTTGTCCGGCGTGGTCTGCCAGGCTTCGATCCGCAGGTTGCTGACGCGCTTGCCAAGCTTGACCACGTAGACGTTGGCGAACGTGTCTTGCGCGCGGCAGGACAGCAGGTAGTCGATGCCGAAATTGATGGTCTTCGGGATGGATTGCGCATCGGTGCTCCACAGCATGTGAAGGATGCCGGCGCACTCCATGAAACCGCCAACCGCGCCGCCGTGCAGCGCCGGCAATACCGGATTGCCGATCAGGCTGGGCTCGTAAGGCAGCACGCAGGTGAGCGACTCGCCCCTCACGTCGACCCGCAGGCCGAGCATGTGGGCAAAGGGGACGGCCTGCGGCAGCAGCGCCCAGTCATTGCGCCGGCGAATGTCGGCGAGGGTGTCGGCCAGGCTCATGGCAGTGTCGTCTTGGCGGTGAATGAGGGCTGGCCGGCGGTGAACATGAACACCCCGACGCAGGAGGCAAAGGGGTCTTCGAGATCGTCCTCGTAGCTGCAGCCGCGCACGAAGGCCAGTTCCGGCGTCAGCTTGTAGCAGTGCGCGCGGGTATGGACCTTGACGCCGGGCTTGGCCGGACGCAGGTAGTCGATGCGCATGTCCAGCGTCGCCATGGGGCGGAACTCGCGGATGCGAAAGTACACGGCGAATCCGAAGGTGGTGTCGATCAATGCCGTCACGGCGCCGCCATGCAGGACCCCGTTGTCCGGGTCACCGACAAAGTCGGGTCGATAGGGCAGGGCCAGCACGCAGCCGCCGTCTTCGGCGGCGACCGCCTCGATGCCAAGCCGTGCGGTGTAAGGGGAGATGGCCAGAAATCGGGCCCAGGCGGTCGTGTCGTGAGGAATGTTCATCAAGTATTTGGGGTGGTGGCTGCAGTCGGCGAATGATGCCTTGGTGACCAGCGCGCGTCAGCGTCCTGGCGGATGTCGGACTGCTCTTCGAGGTACTGCAGGTGGGCGAGGGATTCGGTGAGTGCCAGAAAGCGGTCAAGCACGTTGCGGCGCCGGCCATACACGGCGATCGCCACGTCCATGGCCTTCATGCCGGGTTGCAGACGCGTGCGGAAGCGCTCCAGCGCGCGCTGGTGGTGGCGAATCAGTCCATGCGCGCGCGCCACGCCGCCGGCATAGACGCCGTGATGTGCGGGCATGATGCAGCGCAGGTCCAGTGCAGCGATCTGCTCAAGGCTCGCCAGGTAGTGGCGCAGCGGGTGGCGGTCGCCCCAGGGCAACAGGCTGAGATTCGGCGTGATGCGCTCCAGCAGCTGGTCGCCGGTCAGCAGCAGGCCGGCGGTGGGTTCGTGCAGGCAGAACTGCGCCACGCTGTGCCCGCCCTGCACCAGCACATCGAAGCGGTAGCGGCCGACCTGCAGCACCTCGCCGTGTTCGAGCGTGCGGGACCGAAATTGCGTGTCACAGGCCATGAACCGGGGCAGCAGGTCCCCGGTGATGGTGATGGCGTCGCCGTCCTCCATGCCGTGCAGGCCAAAGTATGCGCGGCAGGCGTCCATTGCCTGGGACGTGCCCAGTGCGGTCTGGTCGGCCGAGTCGCGCTCTTCCGGGCGCAGGTACACGACGGCGCCGGTGCGCTCGTGCAGCCAGCGCGCCAGCCCCAGGTGATCGGGATGATGATGCGAGACCACGATGCGGCTCAGACCGCCAGACAGCGGGCCGGTCAGCAGCCGTTCCCAGCAGGCGCGCGCGTCAGCCGAATCAACGCCGGTATCGAACAGCAGCCAGCCTGCGCCATCTCGAACGAGATACACGTTGACGTGATCGATGCCCTCGTCCAGCGGCTGCCGCAGCCGCAGGATGTCCGGCGCGACCTCAACGAGATCGTCCGGCGCCGCGGGGGGCTGGGCGGTTGTCGCGTTCAAATCCGCTTGGCCACTTCTTCGAGCATGACCTCGGTGGCGCCGCCGCCAATGGCCTGAATGCGCGCATCACGCGCCATGCGTTCGATGGCGGTTTCGCGCACGTAGCTCATGCCGCCGTGGAACTGCTGGCAGGTGTACATCACCTCGTTCACCAGTTCGCCGCAGTAGGCCTTGACCATCGACACTTCCTTGACGCACTCCTGCCCCTGAGCGTCGAGCCAGGCCGAGTGATACGCCAACTGGCGGCCGGCCGCGACCTTGGACGACAGCATCGCCAGACGCTGGCGGATGGTCTGCTTGTCCCACAGCACGGCGCCGAAGGCCTTGCGGTTGCGCACATAGTCGACGGTGAGGTCCAGCGCTTTCTGCGCCTCGCCCATGGCCTGCGCGCCCAGCACGATGCGCTCGTTCTGGAAGTTGCGCATGATCGAGTAGAAGCCCTTGTGCTCGCCGCCGATCAGGTTGGCGGCCGGCACGCGGCAGCCATCGAACACCAGCTCGGCGGTGTCGGAACTGAGCCAGCCGGTCTTCTTCAGGCTGCGGCCGACGCTGAAACCCGGCGTGCCCTTTTCCACCGCGAAGATCGAGATGCCGCGCGAGCCCTTGACCGTGGTGTCGGTCTTGGCGGCGACGAAATACAGATCACCGTGCACGCCGTTGGTGATGAACATCTTGCTGCCGGTGAGCACGTAGTGATCGCCGTCGCGCACCGCACGGGTCTTGATGCCGGCGACATCGGAGCCGGCATCCGGCTCGGTGACGGCCACCGCGCAGATGGTGGTGCCGGCGATGATGCCCGGCATCCAGCGGGCCAGTTGCTCGGGGCTGCCGAAGTTGCCGAGGTGCGGCGAGGCCATGTCGGTATGCACCAGCACCGTCACCGCGAAGCCGCCATAGCTCGAACGACCCAGCTCCTCGGCGAGGATGGCGCTGTACACCGTGTCCAGCTCCGCGCCGCCGTAGGTCGCCGAATAGCGGATGCCCAGATAGCCCAGTTCGCCCAGCTGGCGCAGCACCTCGCGCGGCACCATGCCGGTTTCTTCCCAGGCGTCGGCCTTCGGCACCACCTCGGTGTCGATGAAGCGCCGCAGGTTGTCGCGGAAGCGCAGGTGGTCTTCGGTGAGAAACGACATCTCGTTCATGTCAGGCGTCTGCAGTGGAGGAGGGGAGTCACATCGTGGTGTAGCCGCCATCGACGACCAGTTCGGCGCCGACGACGTAGGACGATTCATCCGAGGCCAGGAACAGCACGGCCTGCGAGACCTCATCGGGACGCGCCGGGCGACCGGTCAGCGTCATCGCCACGGCGGCCGAGTGGAACTCGGGCTGGGTCAGAAGATCCTTAGTCATCGGCGTGTCGATGACGCCAGGGTGGACGGAGTTCACCCGGATCTTGAACGGCGCCAGGTCCACGGCGCAGGACTTGGCCATCAGCCGCACGGCGCCTTTGGACGACTGGTAGGCCGTGGCGCTAGGGGCGCCGATGATGCCGTAGATCGACGAAATATTGATGATGGAACCGGCGCCGGCCTTCTGCATGGCAGGGACCACGGCGCGAATGCCGAAGAAGCAGCCGCGCACGTTGACGTTGAACACGCGGTCCCATTCTTCGGTCGTGGTTTCGTGCACCGGCTTCATCAGCAGAATGCCGGCGTTGTTCACCAGCACGTCGATGCGGCCATAGCGCGCGATGGCGCCGTCCACCACGGTTTTCCACTGCGCCTCGTCGGTGACGTTGAGCGGCTGGAACTCGGCGCGGCCACCAGCCTTCTTGATGTCAGCGGCAACCTGCTCGCCGAGTTCGGCGTTCATGTCGCTGACGATGATCTGCCCGCCCTCGCGCGCCAGCAGTTCACAATGCGCGCGGCCCATGCCCATGGCGCCGCCGCTGACCAGAATCACTTTGTCTTGTACGCGTCCCATCGTCACTCTCCTCGTTATATGTTTTGAGTCGTGCGGCCGGCTTTTTTGTCAGGGAACCGACACGCAGCCGTTGTCGGCTTTCTTGCCTTCGCGAAACGCCTTGAGCGAGCCGCTGTGCATGACGCGCCCCATCAGCGGGCGGCCGATGATGTCTTCGGCCATGCGCGAGGCCTCGATCAGCTTTTCGAGATCGATGCCGGTTTCGATGCCCAACTCGTGGCACATGAACACCATGTCTTCGGTGCAGATGTTGCCGGAGGTCTGGCGCGCCTTGTGGCCGGCGAAGGGGCAGCCGCCGAGCCCGGCGACCGAGCCGTCGAGCAGGCTCACGCCCATCGACAGCGCGGCGTACACATTGGCGCCGCCCAGTCCGCGGGTGTCGTGCAGGTGCAGGCCAATCTTCGCTTCGGGGGCCAGCTCGCGCACCGCACCGATGCGGCGCTTGACCGCCTCCGGGCTGGCCCAGCCCATGGTGTCGGCCAGATACAGCGGCGGCAGCGGCAGCTTGCGGTCGCGGAACATGCCAATCGCATGACGGAAGGCATCCACGACCGTTTCCTCAGAGACCGGTCCACCCAGATTGCAGCCCCAGGCGGTCATCACGTAGACCTTTTGCGGGAACGCGCCGTCGGCCAGGTAGCGATCCAGCCAGGCCTCCTGCTCGGCGCGCATCTCCATCGCCGTGCGGTTGTTGTTGCGCAGGGCGAAGGCATCGGTGAGGTAATACATCAGCGGCGCGTGGTTGAACGCCTCCTTGACCTCGCGTGCCCGGCGATAGCCCGACTCGTTGAGCCACAGCAGGGTGTAGCGCACGTCGGGATTTTTCTTGATGTCGGCGAACAGCTCCAGGGTGTCGGCCATCTGCGGCACCTTGGTCGGGTTGACCAGCGAGCCGACCTGAATCTGCCGCAGGCCGGTTTCAGACAGCGCATTGATCAGCGCGGCGCGCTGTTCGCGTGGGTAGGTGACGGGCTCCATCTGGAAGCCTTCACGCACACCTTCCTCGTGGAATTCGACGAACTTCGGAAAATCGCTCATTGCCTTGCTCCTGTTGTTCTGCGTTGGGTCACGCCGTCACTTCGCACAACACGTCGTGACGGCCCACCATGTCGCCGGGCGCGCAGCGCAGGCCGCTCACCGTGCCGTCGCACTCGGCCACGATCTGCAGCTCCATCTTCATGGACTCCAGCACGATCACGGTCTGCCCGGCTTTTACCGCATCGCCCTCGGCGGCGAGCACCGCCACTACCTTGCCCATCATCGGCGCCTTGAGTTCGCTGCCGATCACGGCAGTGGCGGCCGACATGGCCAGCGGCGGGGTCGCATCGAAGCGGCTGGTGCCGCGCGGGCTGTGCAGCTCCACCGCTTCACCGTCGGCGAACAGGCGCAGTTCCAGACAGGTGTCGCCGCACTCCAGCACCTGCGCGCCGTCGGTCGCGGCTGAGAGTCTGGCGCGCAGGGTGAGGGTTTCCTGCGCGTCCCGGGCCAGCGCGATGCGGGTAAAACCTTCTGCATCGGGTGCCGAAAAATGCACCGACCAAATTACCCCTTCCGCAGCCAGCATCACCGAGGGTTGCGTCGAGGGCAGTGACGGCGGCCCGGCCAGGGTGCGCCAGCCGCTGAATCCGGGCTGCGTCCAAACGCCCCAGTCGCAGCGGCGGCGCTCTCGCGCCAGCCACCACAGTGCTGCGGCGGCGACGTGTTCGGCGGGTGTCTCGACACGGCGCGCAACGGGTTGCCAGCGGGCGTCGATCAGCCGCGTGTGCATCTCGCCGCTGCGGGTTTCCGGCCAGCCGAGCAGTTCCCGCAGAAAACCGAGGTTGGTGGTCAGACCCACCACCTCGCAGGACGCCAGCCCTGCCGACAGCCGGTCCAGCGCCTCGATGCGCGTCGTACCGCGGCTGACCAGTTTGGCGATCATCGGATCGTAGAAGGGCGTGATTTCGTCTCCGGCATCCACGCCGCTTTCGACGCGCAGCGACTCGGTCGGAAAGCGCAGCCAGCGCAGCGCGCCGGCGCCGGGCAGGAAGCCGGCGTCGGCGTCCTCGGCATAGACGCGTGCCTCGAAGGAATGTCCGCGCACCTGCACCTGTTCCTGCTTCAGGCCCAGGGTGCCGGTGGCGGCGATGCGCAACTGCAGTTCGACCAGGTCCAGACCGGTGACTTCTTCGGTGACCGGATGCTCGACCTGCAGGCGCGGATTGACTTCGAGGAAGTAGTAATCGCTGCCGCTGACGATGAACTCCACCGTGCCCAGGCCGCGATAGTGCAGCGCCGCGGCGAGACGGCGCGCGTCTTCGAGGATGCGCGCACGCAGCTCCGGGTCCAGTCCGGCGGAGGGGGCTTCCTCGATCACCTTCTGGTGGCGCCGTTGCAGCGAACACTCGCGCTCGTACAGGTGAATGGCATTGCCGTGGCCATCTCCCGCGACCTGTACCTCGATGTGGCGCACCTGGGGCAGGTAGCGCTCGACGATCATCTCGCCGCTGCCGAAGGCTTGTTCGGCCTCGCGCATTGCGCTGTCGACGCGGTTGCGCAGGTTCTCGTCACGCTCGATCAGGGCCATCCCGCGCCCGCCGCCGCCGGCCACGGCCTTGAGCAGCGCCGGCAGGCCGCAGGCGCGTACCGCCTCGATCACCGCCGCCGGATCGGTCAGTCCGGTGGTGTCGCCGGGGACGGTGGGGATGCCGAGTTTGGCCGCCTCGCGCTTGGCCGAGGCCTTGCCGCCCAGGCGTTCCATGGTTTCGGCTGTCGGACCCACGAAGCACAGCCCCGCCGCCTCCACCGCGCGCACGAAGGCCGGGTTCTCGGAGACAAAGCCATAGCCGGGATGGATGGCGTCGGCACCGACCTTCTTGGCCGCCGCGATGATGGCGTCGATGTTGAGATAACTCGCAGCGGGTGCGGCGGCGCCGACCAGTACCGACTCGCCGAGTTCCCGGACGTGACGCGCCCGAACATCGGCCTGCGAGTGAATGCCGGCCACGGCCATCCCGAGCCGCCGCGCGGTGCGCGCGATGCGGCAGGCAATTTCGCCACGGTTGGCAATGAGGAGCTTGCGAATGGGTGTCATGGGGGTGCTCATCAGAACCGGAATACGCCGAACTGCGTCTTCTGCGGCGGGACGCGCGCGGCGAGTTCCAGCAGCAGGGCCAGCGTGCCGCGGGTCTCCAGCGGATCGAGAATGCCGTCGATCCAGCCGTGGGCGGCAAAGTTGTGGGCGTCCTGGAGGTCTTCGTAGATTTTGCGCACCGGGGCCTTGAAGGCTTCGCGCTCTTCCTCGGTCCAGGTCTTGTTTTCGCGCTTGAGGTTGGTTTCGCGAACCAGCGACAGCACCATCGCGGCCTGGTCGGGCCCCATGATGCCGGAGCGGCCATTGGGCCAGGCGAACATGGCCGTAGGCTTGAACGCGCGCCCGCACATCGCCAGATAGCCGGCACCGAAGGAAGCGCCGATGTTGAGCGTGTACTTGGGCACGCGCGCCGAACTCATCGCGGTGATCATCTTCGCACCGTGCTTGGCGATGCCGGCCTGCTCCACATCCTGTCCGACCATGAAGCCGGTGACGTCGCTCATGAACAGCAGCGGGATGTTGCGCTGGCAGCACAGGTTGATGAAGTGCGTGCCCTTCATCGCGCTTTCCGGGAACAGCACGCCGTTGTTGGCCAGAATGCCGATCTCGTAGCCGTGGATGCGCGCGAAGCCGGTCAGCAGGGTCTCGCCGTAATTGGGCTTGAATTCCTGGAACTCGCTGTCGTCCACCAGTCGCGCCAGAATCTCGCGCGTGTCGGTGGGGAACTTGGGATCGCGCGAGACGATGCCGTGAATCTCGGCCGGATCGAAGCGCGGCGGCCGCGCCGGGGCCTGCTTGCGGGTTGATGGCGGCATTTGCCCCAGTTCGCGCACGATGTTGCGGGCGATCAGCAGGGCGTGACGGTCGTCCTCGGCAATATGGTCGGTGACGCCGCTGGTGCCGCAGTGCATGGCCGCGCCGCCGAGCGATTCGGCGTCAACGGTCTCGCCGGTGGCGGCGAAGGTCAGTTCGGGGCCGCCCAGGTACATGAAACCCTGACCGCGCACGATCACCACCTCATCGCACAGCGCCGGAATGTACGCGCCGCCGGCGGTGCAGGGGCCCATCACCACGGCGATCTGCGGAATGCCGTCGCCGGACATGCCGATCTGGTTGTGGAAGATCGAACCGAACTGGCCATCGTCCGGAAAAATGTTGGCCTGGTCGGGCAGGAACGCGCCGCCGCTGTCCACCAGGGTGATGCAGGGCAGGCGGTGCTGCCAGGCGAAGGCCTGCGCGCGGACGTGCTTCTTGCAGGTCAGCCCGAAGTAGGTTCCGCCTTTAACGGTGGCGTCGTTGGCGATGATCATGCACGGTCGTCCCGACACCATCCCTACGCCGGTGATGATGCCGGCGCCGGGCGACACGCCCTCGTAGCGGCCATCGCCGGTGAGTTCGCCGAGTTCCAGGAAGGGCGAGCCGGGGTCCATCAGCAGTTCGACGCGATCCCGCGGCAGCACCTTGTTGCGTGCCAGGTGCTTGGCGCGCATTTTTTCCGGCCCCCCGGCGCGCGCTTCGGCACGACGGGCGTGCAGGTTGGCTATGCGTGCGGCATAGGCGGCCTGATTGAGCGTGAACGCTTCGCTGCGTGTCGCGACACGCGATGACAGGATTCCCATCGGTTTCAGTGTTCCTTGAACTGCGGCTTGCGTCGTGCGTTGAAGGCGGCGAGCCCCTCGCTGACGTCCTCTTCGAGCAGGGCCTGCACGGCCACGCCCTCCTCCAGTGCGAGTCCGTCGGTCAAGGGCAGATCGAGGCCCTGTCGCGCCAGACGTTTCATGACGGCCAGCCCGGAACGGCTGCGTTCGGCGGCGGTTTTACACCAGGCCAGCGCATGGCCGTTCAGCGCGTCGGGCTCGACCACTTCGTTGACCAGCCCCCAGGCGGCGGCGGTGTCGGCGTCGATCCAGCGGGCGCTGAGGTACAGGTCCATCGCGCGGCGCAGGCCGACCAGCCGCGTCAGTCGCTGGCTGCCGCCCCAGCCTGGGATCAGCCCGAACTGCGCATGCTGGTCGCCGAAGCGCGCACCGCGCGCGGCGAACACCACGTCGGCACCGAGCATCAGTTCCAGCCCGCCGGCCAGGCACAGGCCCTGGCAGGCGACGACGATGGGCAAGGGGCTGGCTTCCATGGCGCGCAGCACGCGGTGGCCGCAGCCAATGAACTCGGCAAGTTGCGCCGGATCTGCACGCAGGCCCTGTACTTCGTCAAGGTCGGCGCCGGTGCAGAAGTGCTTGCCCTGGGCCTGGATGAGCACGACGCGCACGCCGCTGCCGGGCCGCTCGAAACCGGCCAGTGCGGCGCCGATGGCGCCCCAGGCCGCCATCGACAGGCAGTTGAATTTCTCCGGCCGCGCCAGTTCGAGAATGCCGACGCCCGCCTCGACGCGAACGCTGACCGCCTCGCTCATCGCTTGCTGTCCTTGGCGTACTGCACGGCAATGCGGCCGGCGCGCTCGCGCGCCACGATCAGCTTCATCACCTGCGCGGTGCCGTCGCCGATCTCCAGGCCCATCACGTCGCGCAGGCGCTGCTGGTGCGGCAGGTCCATCGACCAGCCGTAGTGGCCGAAGGTGAGCAGGCACTGGTGAATGGTGTCGACCGAGGTCTTGGGGCCGAGCCACTTGACCATGGCCGCCTCGGCGGTGTGCGCCTCGCCCGCATCGCGCAATTCCAGCGCGTGGTAGCAGAGCTGGCGCGTGGCCGCGACCAGCGTGTCGTACTCCGCCAGCGGGAAGCTCACGCCCTGGTATTGCGCCAGCGGTGCGCCGAAGGCCATGCGCTCCTTGGTGTAGGCCCAGGCCTCGTCCAGCGACGCCTGCGCCGAGCCAATGCACTGCAGGGCGATCAGCACGCGGCTGTAGTCGAAGCCCTGCATCACCTGCACGAAGCCCTTGTTCTCGTCGCCCAGCAGGTGATCGGCAGGGATGCGCACGTCGTCGAAAAACACCGAGCCGCGGCCGATGATCTTGCTGCCGGAGTCGTTGAAGTGGGTGCGTTGCACGCCGGGCAGCGTCAGCGGCACCAGGAAGGCGCTGATGCCGCGCGCGCCGTCTTCGACCGGACCGGTGCGGGCAAACAGCACGATGGCGTCGGCCTGGTCGGCAAAGCTGATCGAGGTCTTCTCGCCATTGAGCACCCAGGAATCGCCGTCACGCCGCGCCTTGAGCACGAGGTTGGCGGCGTCGGAGCCACCGCGCGGCTCGGTCAAGCCCAGCGCGACGATGGATTCGCCACTGATCATGCGCGGCAGCCAGTATTCGGCCAGCGCGGGGTGGGCGTGGCCCGCGATCACCTTGCCTGTCAGCGAGGCCATCAGCGGCACGTAGCTGACGTTGATGTCGCCCCAGCCAATCTGTTCGATCAGGATGCCGGTGGTCAGGCCGCTGGCGCCCAGGCCGCCGTATTGCTCCGGCAGGTCGGGTGCGATGAGGCCCAGTTCGCCCATTTCGCGCACCAGATCGCGGTCAAGGCGTTCGGACGCTTCGCGCTTCTGGTAGTCCGGCAGCAGTTTTTGTTCGGCGAATTTCTGGGCCGTGTCGCGCAGCGCGCGCTGTTCGTCAGTGAGGATCATGTGAGGTTTTGCGACGTTTGGGTAAGCACGGCTTCGGGTCGTCAGTGCGCCGTGCGGGGCCTGCGCAATATAACAAACAACCGTTAGAAAAATCTGACCGACTGCGGGGGTGTGCCGGCCTGGCGACCTGCGGGGCGGGCGCGGGTGATCGACGAATCTCGCGCAGCGGTGGCCGGGTCGCCCGGGTGCTTGCCGCGCGGCGCAAGCCCTGCCGGGGTGATCGGGTCAGGCGCTGCGAGGGCCGGACGCGCGGCCGGTCGCGTCAGCCACTGGGGACAATTACCGCGGTGACTTGCCGCGGGCCGGCGCCGTTTTCGATTTCGCGTTCGATTTCGCGGCTGACTTCGTGTCCGACTTGGCGTTGGACTTTGGCTTCGACCTCGGGGCGGCCTTGGCCTTCTCCTTGGCCTTGCTTTCGTTGGCCTGACGCGCGGCGTCCTGCCGGGCATTGATCGCCACGAATGCGCGCAGCTTCTGCTCGTGCAGCACCGCGAAAATACGGTTGATGGCGGGAATCGCCCGCGCCATGAGCACCGGAATCTCGTCGTCGCGCAAATCCACCAGCAGATCCTTGAACAGCTTGAGCTCTTGAGCAAACAGCAGGTCGGTCGATGCCTGAACGATCTGGAGATGACGTGCGGAGAAGCCTCTGGCATTGGTCATGCCGCTGTGCCTGAGGATCGCGAACTGCCGGAGGATTTCTTCTTCGCCTGCCGTCAGATGGTCAACCTTGGTGCGAATCGCACCGACTTCCTGCAGCTCGCGGAAGTCGTCGTGACTGATCCCCAGCGCCTCGGCCAGGCCGTGCGAACTCGGGCCGGGCAACTGCCGGCGGGCGCGAATGCCCATTTCCTCGCGCATGCTCGCGAAGATGCTGCGTTGTCGGGGGGTGAAATCGAAGTTCTTGTCGTCGTCGAACAGCGCCTTGATCGCCTTGAGCGGCAAGAACTGTTCCTCCTGCAGGACGCGAACCAGCTTGATGATCTCGATGTGCTGCTGCGAGTACCACGCCATGTTGCGTGCGGTTCGGTGGGGCTCCGGCAGCAGGCCTGCATTGATGTAGAAGCGCACGGCCTCCCGGCTCGCCCCGGTGAGCTGCATCACTTCGGCCATGCGGTAGGGGTGCTCTTGACTCATACGACGCCCAGAGTGTTGCCGCGCGGACGCAGGGACTGGCGGGCTTGCGGCCTCAAGCGGACCGCCCGATCTTGCGCAGGGCGTGACGGAGGCCGAGGCCCAGCGCCCGGTTGACGACCGGACCCAGCAGGCGCGGGGTGGTGTCGAACTCAATGTTCCAGGTCACCTCGGTGGCGTTGCCGTTTGCCGAGAAAATGATGCTGGCGCGGTGGTCACGCAACGGTGATCCACGGCTGATGCGGTAGTCGATACGGCTGGGAGGGTCGAAACGGGTGATGGTTTCATCAACCTCCAGGGGGCGAAAACCGATGGTGCGCACCGAGCCCAAGCCATTGACATCGCCCTCGCCGTCGCGGGTGCGTTTGACCGGCACGCCCAAGGCTGCGCCCAGGCGCTGATGATCGGCCAGCCGGGCAAAGGCCACGTCGATGGGCAGGGGGAGGGTTTCGCAGATTTGCAGTCGCTGTGTCATGACGTCGGCTCGTATGTGAACCGTCACATTATGACCAAAAAGTGACCGCACAGACTCGCGCTGCTGCGCCTTCATGCCCGCGGCGGGCAGAGGCGGGGTGCTCAGGCGCCGGTCATCAACTGATCACAGGCGTCGCACTCAGCCTGTAGCCGCAGGCGCACCTCCTCATCGGCGATGCGCTCCAGCGCACTTCCGACCAGCGGCAGGCGGATGCTCAGGGTCCAGTCAGAGACGACGTCGGTAGTGGTGTCGGCCACCGATTCAAGGCGCATGCGCGACGTTGCTCGATAGGGGATGTGTGCGGCGATGACTTCCATGGAACCGCTGCGATCGGCCGCGTTCCATTCCACGGTATGGGTGATGGTGATCGCCCCGTTGATGATCTTGCGGGCGAAACCGGGCAGCGGCGTGATCGGGTCGAGGTGCATGCGCATTACGGTGCGCATGCGCTGCGCATCGAGGCGCCCTTCCAGAACCTGCACATTGAGGCCGCCGATTGCCTGCGCCATCCGCTCGAAGTAGCGAGGGTCGGAGTAGGCCTGGTTGATCTGCTCGCTCGATCGTTCAAATTGGAATCGGTAGTGGCTGGTTGAAGGCATGTTCGGGGCGCTCTCGGGATCAAAAGGGGCGGGTAATGCTCAGCCGTAGCGGCGGTCGAGATAGGCGACGATGTCGGCGGATTCAAACAGGGTGACGCCGGTATTCGGGTCGACCAGGCAGGGCACCTGTACCTTGCCCGCCACTTCGCTCAGGAACTGTCGGTTGCGCTGCACGGGGGCGTAACCCGGCGCCAGCCTGGCCCGGAGCGGCGGAATCGGCAGCCAGTCCAGACCCTGGCGGCGGCCGCAGTTGCGGAGGATGTAGGGGATCTCGCGTTCGCACAGGTATTCCCGAACAAAGCGCGCGAATGGGCTCGCCTCGAAGCTGTACAGCTCAAGCATCTGTGTCGGCAGCGTCGCTGCGCCTGCAGAACGCGCGCCCCGAGGCAGACGCAACGCCGATGCCCCGTGCGCGCTGGCGGTCGTCAGCGCACGACGCAGAGGCCCGCGGCGGCGGCCGTCACCGTAGGTGGCTGACAGGTAATTCACGATGTCGGCCGACTCGTAAAGCTGGGTTTTGGTATTCGGGTCCACCAAAAGCGGAAACTGGGATTTGCCACCGCGCTTTTGCACAAGCTGGCGGTGACGCGTACCGCCTTTGGGACAGGGGTAGATCTCCGCGTCCAGATCCAAGGCGGTCAAGGCCTCGCGCACGATGCGGCAATAAGGGCAGTTTTCGATGTCGTAGAGCGCCAGCAACTGCGCCGGCTGCTTGAGGTCGCCGGTGACCTTCACGCCGCGTCCACCGGCTGCCAGGCTGGCAACCAGCGAGAGCCCGATGTCGAGTCCTCGATTCATGAGGTCGCGTCTCCAATGGTAGTGAGTTGATCGAATGCCCTGCCGCGGTCAGCCACGCGCGGCGCCCTCGCTCGCGATTTGGCGCGAACGCAGAGCGTTCATGTGCAGTGGGCGGGTGGCAAACGAAGTGGTGTTGAATAAAAGTGGCCAGGCGCCCTACCGCAAGTGCGGCAGGGCGCCCGGCCCAGAATGCGCGTCGAAGCGGACGGGACGCGGCTCAGGCGGCGAGGGCGGCTTTGACGCCCGCGCCCTTGGTTCCGGCACTGTGAAGGAATGCTTCGTAGGCCTTGGCGGTATCGCCGGTGGCATTGAAGGCTTCCTTCCACTTGCGGATCTGGCTGCGGTTGTCGTCGTCCCAGGGGTGGAAGCTGGGCAGGTAGTACGGGAAGTAATGCCCAGCGAACAGGCGGGTGAGCAGGCCCTTGGGGCCAACCTGCAATTTCAGGCAGTTGAGCATCGAGCGCCAGTTGAGCAACTGCTTTTCCTTGTAGAGCAGGTAGAGCATGTGCCCCTCGACCATGGGCAGAAAGATCGCGCTGGCGATCAGCATTCCGGCCACCCGTTGCGGATAGCTGCCCACGGCGTCCTGGAACACGTCGAAGGTGACCGACTTGTGCTCGGTTTCTTCGACGAAATGCCAGTACAGCATCGCAGCGACCTTCTTGTCGGAATTGTCGAGCATGTCCGGGTTGTCGATGAACACCGCGGCGAAGGTGGCGGTGAAATGTTCAAACGCCGCCATCATGGACAGGTGCATGTCCGGCGGCGTGAGCCGCTCCAGGGTCCCGCGGATACGCTTGAAGCTGCGCTCTACCACGTCGAGCGGAACGCCTTGTGCGATCAGCGCGTTGTTCATGTCGTCATGTTCACGCGCGTGGTAGTGCTCCTGCTTGATGAAGGCGATGCCTGCCTTGCGCACGCTTTCGTCTTGCAGGCGCGTGAGGCTTTGGCGTACGCACTGCATCACCCAGCGCTCGCCGTCAGGTACGGCGGCCAGAATGGAATTGAAAAAGCTTGTGCTCCACGGGTCGTTGTTCATCCAGTAACGCGGAACGCTGTCTTTGTCGAGATTGAAACGCAGGTCGCGTGCTTCGACCTCGTCGTACCCGATGCTGCGGTTTGCAAGTGCCATGGTGGTTCCTTATGCAGTGTGGGACTACGTGCAACGCATTCGGGCCCGACGACTGCGACGAATGCGACGAGTTGCGGGATGTCTTGCCGCCCTATCCCGCTGCTGACCTCGGCAACACATGAAGACCGAGGTATTCGTGCTAAGTGCGTTGTCTTACTACGCAATATAGCAACGCTTGTGGATGCGTGCAAGGCGGTACATCCACAAACCGCTGAAGCGATACTCGGCGGGGCGTTTGGCCCCGCCGAATCGTGTTTCAGAACTGATACTTGACGAAGAAGCCCAGATTGTCCCGGTCGGCCAGCAGGTTGTTGCGCCCCGCGCCGCCAAAGAGGTTGTAGACGATGCTCACTGACATGGCCTTCTCGTAGCGGAACTCAAGAATCGATGTCAGCGAGTACCGTCCCTCAACGAAGTTGAAGTTGGGCGCAGGTGAATTCCCGACCACGTCGTGCTGCCACAAGAAAAGCGGGGCAATGCTGATCGAGGGTAAGACCGACTCGTAAAGGATGCGACTGACGATCCGGTAACCGCCCGAGAAGGCATTTGCAAACGACTGGCGCGCCGCTTGATAGGGATTGAAACGGATGCCATCGGGGCCGACGGTGCAGGCTGGATTTGTCGAGCAGGCCAATCTTGAGCCGTCGGCGCCACTCCCATCTGCGCCGGCGCTGGCGTGGGTATAAGCGGTCAGGGGGCCTTCGATCTGCAACTTGTCGAAGTCAGGGAAATCGAGGACGTGCATCGCCGAGGCCTCGTAGGCGAACAGCACCTGGTCGGCTCCGATCCAGTTTTCTGACGCGCCATACAGGCGGGTTGCCCCAAGCGTGTATTGCAGCGCGTTGGAGCGGATATAGCCCTTGATGCGGCTATTCGGAGGGTTCTCGCCCAGCGTGCCGCCGCGGTAGGGGATGATGAAATTGGGGAACGAGCGCGCCGCGTTCGGCACCCCCGCCAGCAGCAGGAACACGGTGTCCTGGTAAGGCGTTTCGCCGTTGGCATCCACGAAGTTGCCATTGTCATAGACGATGACTTGTCCGGTGGTGTTTTGCCCCGTCACCGTCTGGTTGCCGGTGCTGTTTTCGCCAAACGACAGCGCCGCCGCGGTCCCCGCGCATCGCACCGTGTCCGGGGTGCAGCTGGCGAGCGTGGTTCCTTGGGCGGCGAAGCCAAGATCGACCACCGACACCTGTAACGGCAGATTGGGTCGATAGGCGACTTCGCCTTGCAAGGCGTATTGCCCGAACGTGGTGTTGAAGCTCAACCCAAACAGCTGAATGTCTTCGGGGTAGGTGAGCTGCACCTTGGCGCTGTCGAAGGGGACGATCTCGCTCAGCGGCCTGCCGGGCTGGAACACCAGAAGGTTGGCGACCCCGGTAACGGCGTCCAGCGGCGTGCCGTCGACGCCGATCTGTCCCAGAAGTGCCGGGCGCTGTGCCAATACGCTGGCGAAATCGACGACGGCCTGGACGACACCCGGCGTGTACTCGGTCAGCGAAAGGTTGGGGCAGAGGGTCAGAATTTCGAAGGTGTTCAGCGCGTCCCGATTTTGTGGATTGCCTGCGGCCCGCATGCAGCTTGCGTTGGCCGAATAGACATCGACGTAGGGGAGCCGGGAGTGATAGTTCATGAAGTACGCGCCGAACTGCGTCCCGTTGTTCAGATCCTCGGCATAGTATTCAAGGCTAAAGCCGTATTGCCCCGCGCTGTCGGGTTCGTCGTCCCGTTCGCGGCCGATGGTCAGCGTGGTTCGCGCCACAAGGCCCAGCGGATTGGCCAGACGCCGGCCCAGTTTGTCGAAGTCGTCCGGCGCGGAGCCGAAACTGGCGTTGAGCACGTCCTCGCCCAGATTGTTGACGCCCAGGTCGATGAAGGACATAAACGACCCCGGTGGCGGAATGTCCACGGGCTGCCATTCGAGCTGATAAAAGGCGGTGAACGCCAGGTTGGTCGAGAACGCCGTGGACATGCTGATCATGTTGACGGGGACGTACAGGTCCTCCAGCAGCGCATTGCCCAGACGGAAAATATTGTTGGCGTTGACCGGGTTGGCCTGGCTGAGGCTGTTGAGAATCGTGACCGTGCTCTCGCCCCAGTTGACGACCTGACGCCCGAGCCGGAACACCACTTCTTGCCCGGCCACATCGACAGGCTTGGTGAGGTGCACATCGAGCAGGTCGTAGAAACGGAACTCGTCGGCGATTTCGTCAGAGCGCTCCTGCCGTACCAACGCGCCGCGGCCGAGCGTGGCCGGAAAGTAGCGGTTGGCAAAGGGATCGCCCCGGGTCAGCACCGATTCGAAGTTCTCCGGCGTCACCTTGTTCGGGTGGGTTTCCGTGAAGTTGTAGTTGACCGGGTCATAGACGCCGCGGCCGCGCACGAACAATTCGTAGTCCCGCCAACGCAGCTTGACGTCGTTGTTGAGGACAAACGGCGCTTGCGTGACGTCGCCCTTGTCGTAGTTGAGGTTGCCATCGTCGAAATTCATCGAGCCCTGGCCGGGGGCGTCGCGAAGCCGAGCCGCTGGGTAGTCCTGCTCGCGGACGACCCCCTGGCAGAGTTGGAAGATTCCCTGACAGACGTCGGGGTTGATGTTCGATTTTCCGACCAGATCATTGGAGCGACTCTCAATCCGGAACTGCACCCCGGCAGTCAATGAATTGTTCGAGATCGCTTCAAGCTCTTCCCCAAACAGTTGGAAGCGGTAGATGCCCGCTTCGGCCGGACTACAAAAAGCAAACACGTACACCATGGACACGGCTAATAGCAATTGGGTCCGCATGTTCTCCCTCCAGTGCTTGATGCCCTTTGCCATCGTCTGCACCTGAAGATGCGGATCGCGGTTTAGGCTTGTCGTAAAGCGTCTTTGTTAAACACCAGGCCACTGCAGTGCAGGGCCTGGTACCGGCATGCTTTTGTGAATCAGTACGGGTGTTCCATGGCTGGGCCACCCGATCCTGTCCCGATTTACTTTGCGGCGCGCCTCTGAACGGACGTGGCCTCGAAGTAGGCATCGTCAAACTCAAGCGAGGCGTCGGTGGGCTTGTCTTCGTTGGCCATTGCCGTCACGAAATAACGACCGCTGTCAAAGTGATAAACCACTTCGGGCACGGAGGTCGTCGTCAGCACATTGCTCGCCGAGATCAGGTGGCCTTCCTGCAACTGCATCAGCTCGCCCTGATGGTCGTAGTTGTCCCGCGCAAAGATCGACCAGCTGTCTTCGTCGATATAGAAGACGATTTTCTTGAAGGTATGACGCAGGTCCGATTTGTTCTCTGCTTCTACCACCCACGCCCGGTGCAGTTCGAAGCGCGGCAGTTCGGGGTTCACATGCTGGGGGTGGGCAATATCGTCGTACTTGATGGTGTTGCCCGCGATGCGATGCGAGTTGTACGGCATGAACATTTCCCGCTTGCCCACCAGTTTCCAGGTAAACCGCTCGAGCACCCCGTTGAACATGTCCACCTGATCATAAAACTGGTGTCCGTCGGTGCCCTCGTAGGGGTTGTCGCAGCACACGGCGGGCGCACGCCGGATGCGCTTGAGCGCTGGGGCGTACAGCCAGGCCGCGCGCCCTTCGGGGCCGGTGCCGGCCTTCTCGTGCGCCACGATGAAGGTGCCGGCCAGACGCGGCGGCGACAGGGTTTCAGACACGTACTTGATCAAGGGGATGCNGGGCTTCAGCTCCACAGGTGGGTCAAGCGTCAGGTTTCCATAATAGAAGTTCACGTCTTCGACGATTTTCGTGAGGGTGAAACTCCCATCGAGCTGCACGATCATCTGGTTGTTGTATCGGCGGGCCGTTGTCCCGCGGTACTTCAACTTGTGATTCCAGATGGCCTCCGCGCCAGACTGCGGAATGGGAAACGGAATTCCGAGCGTTGCGCCACTCGGGAAGTCGACGCCTTCAAGCGTGGCGGTCGTTGCGTTGGCAACCGTTGCGTCGAGAATCTCTTGGGGGAACGTTGCGTTCCGGTGCGTCGGGTAGACATTGATCTTGTAGCTGTCGGGATAACGCTTCAATAATTCGCTGTGCCCGGCCGTCAGGTTCTCGGCGTACTGCGCCATATTGGCGGCGGTAATGGTGAACACCGGTTTCTCAGCGTCGATTTTCGGATTGGTCGGCCAGAAATCCTTCAGCGGGCCACTCTGCGACATCGGTGTCCATTCAGGAATGGTGCCCGCCTTGTTTCCCGCCTTTTCGGCGCCTACGGGTGTCAGATCTTGGGTCAGTCGCGCGGCCTCTTCAGGTGGGGCCTTGGCCAGGCCGGGCTGCACGGCAAGCAGGGACGACGCGGTAAGCGCGGTTCCAAAAAGGTGTATCAAGCGCATAAAAAACTCCTCGTATTGTGTTTGTGTGCGACATGCGTCCTGCACCGATTGAACCGCCCCGCCTTTCGAGGAGGCCATTTGGTTTAAGTGCAGGCGGTTAACTCGGCCTGTTCTGGGGAGGGTTGTTTGGCGAGTTGCCGGTAGTAGTTTGCCTCAGCCTCGGCGGGCGGGATATAGCCGATAGGTTCGAGCAGCCTCACGTGGTTGAACCACGCCACCCATTCCAGCGTCGCCAGTTCCAGCGCCTCCCGCGTCTTCCACGGGCCGCGCCGGTGGATCAGCTCTGCCTTGTACAAGCCGTTGATCGTCTCCGCCAGTGCGTTGTCGTAGCTGTCACCCTTGCTTCCCACGGAAGGCTCGACACCCGCTTCGGACAAGCGCTCGCTGTAGCGGATGCTGACGTACTGCGAGCCCCGATCCGAGTGGTGAATCAGGCTGTCGCGTTCCGGTTGGCGTGCGTACAAAGCCTGCTCCAAGGCATCCAGAACGAAATCTGTCGTCATGGCTCGGCTCACCCTCCAGCCGACGATGCGCCGGGCGAACACGTCGATCACGAAGGCTACATACAGCCAGCCTTGCCAGGTCGAAACGTACGTGAAATCCGAAACCCACAGCTGGTTCGGGCGATCTGCCTTGAACTGGCGATTCACCCGATCCAGTGGGCACGGCTGCTTTGGGTCGGGCACGGTCGTGCGCACAACTTTGCCGCGCACCGCGCCGCGCAAGCCCAGACGCCGCATCAGGCGCTCGACCGTACAGCGCGCGACTTCAGTGCCGTCTCGTTTCAACTGCCGCCAGACCTTGTCCGCGCCGTAGACGGAGAGGTTGGCTTGCCAGACGCATTCGATCTCGGGGATCAAGGTGTCGTCGCGCTGCACACGGGTGCAGCGTTTGGTCGGATCACGCTGGCACGCGGCGTAACGCCAATAGCCCGACGGGGCGATCTGCAGGACACGGCAGACCGGCTCGACCCCGAAAGCATCGCGATGCTGATCGACGAAAGCATTCATGACTTCAGACGGCGGTCGAGCTCCGCCTGCGCGAAAAACGCGCTTGCCAGTTTCAATATCTCGTTGGCACGGCGCAGTTCTTTGTTCTCGCGTTCGAGTTCTTTGACGCGCTGCGCCTCGGCGCTGGTCACGCCCGGACGCTGGCCGGTGTCGGTCTCGTGCCGACGCACCCAGGTGTGCAGCGTTTGCGCGGCGCAGCCCATCTTGGCAGCGACCGATTCAATGGCGGCCCACTGCGACGGGTGATCGCCGCGACTCTCTGCAACCAGACGCACAGCACGTTCGCGGACTTCAGGGGAAAACTTGACGGGTTTCTTCATGGCTCCATTCTCTCAAGGGATGAAGCCTCCTCAAATTGCGGGGCGGTTCAGATTGAGTCCGTGCGTCAGATTGAGGCTCTGCCACACCAACGGTTCTCGGTTCGAAAGCGTGCATCGGTGATGAACTGGGTAATCAACTTCATGTCGGCGCGCGCCTCGGCCACCAGCGGGAAAAGAATGGGCCAGACGTGCGGCATGTCCGGCCGGGTGAGCAGGCGCGCTTCGGTGCCGGCCGCACGTGCACGCGTGGCCACGGCGTAGGCATCGTCTCGCAGGCACTCCTCGTCGCTTGCGCAGATCATCAGGGGTGGAAGGCCCTCGAAGTTGCCGTTCAGCGGCGAGACCTTGGGGTCGGTTGGGTCGTGGCCCTGAAGGTAGGCGTTGCCCATCATGCGAATGACGTTTTGCGAGAGCATCACGTCACTGTGGTCGTTCTCTGCCCAGCTGGGGGCGGTGCCGCTGAGGTCGGCGCCGGGCGAGAGCAGCACGGCGCAGCGCGGCATGGGCAGACCCTCATCGCGGGCGCTTTGCAGGGTGACCAGGGTCAGGTTGCCGCCAGCCGAGTCGCCGGTGACGATCAGGTCTGCCGGGTCGGTTCCGCATTCGATCAATTCCCGATACACCGCGAGACAGTCGTCCGGCGCGGCAGGAAACGGATGCTCGGGCGCCAACCGGTAGTCCGG
>PAKU01000014.1 GCA_002706265.1 Polycyclovorans sp.
GTGCTCGTGCTCGTGCTCGTGCTCGTGCTCGTGCTCGTGCTCGTGCTCGTGCTCGTCATGATGCGGTGCGCCGTCGGGTGCGTGCTGCAGCCAGACGCTGTGCAGCGAGGTAAGGATCAGCCGGTCGAGCACCGTTCCGGTCGCCGCCATGCTGCCGACGACCCGGTAGCGGTGCCGGTCGTGGGTGGCGCCGCCCGCCGACAGTCCGTGCGCGCCGGCAAATTGCCCACCCACCGCCAGCCCGCTGGCCGCCACCTCGGCGCCGATCACCGCCTCCATCGGGCCGGCAAACACGCGCCCTTCGGCCAGGGTCGCGCCATAGAGGGCAAGAAATTCGGGCGTGGTGCCCACGATGCGAAAGCCGCCGGCGCTGTCGCCAAGGGCAACGGGCACGGCCTGCGCCACCAGACGATGCGCGGCCCAGCGCTGGGCCGCCTCGTAGGGGATGTTTCCGGTGGGATTGTCGACGTGGTAGATCGCCGCCAGTGCCAGCTGCAGCGGCGAGCCCGGCGCGCCGATGACCATGTCGACCGCCGCCGCATCTCGCGCGGCGCGCTGCTGCAACTGGTGGCTGACGAGCATCATCAACACGATCAGGCCGGTCGCGAAGGCCATCAGCGCCAGCTGCAGCAGATGGGGAAGGGGCCGGTGGCGGACGGCGGCCCAGATCAGGCCTGGCGCAGTCATCGCTTGGTCATGCGGCCAGCACCCAATGCGCCGCGAAGCGCGCCTTGGCCCGGGCGTCGTGCGTGGCGACCAGCAGGGCTGCACCTGCCCGCTGCGTCTCGCCGAGCAACAGGTCCATCACGGTGGCGGCGTTGTCGTCATCGAGGCTGGCCGTGGGCTCGTCGGCCAGCACCAGGGCGGGACGGTTGACCAGGGCGCGGGCAATCGCCGCCCGCTGCTGCTGCCCGCCCGACAGTGCGTGGGGCCGCGCGTGCATCAAGGCACCCAAGCCCAGCTGGGTCAGCAGCGACTGCACGCGTGACCGGTCCACCGGCAGCCCGGCGCAGCGCTGGGCGAGCTGCAGATTTTCGCCCAGGCTCAGGGCGCCCAGCAGGTGCAGACGCTGGAAGACGATGCCGATGCGCCGCCCGCGAAACGCGTCCCGCCGCGCTTCGGGCCAGTCACTGAGGGGATTGCCGTCCAGGCACACGCGCCCCTGCGTGGGGCGTTGCAGTCCACCGATCAGGTGCAAGAGGGTGGATTTGCCGCTGCCGGACGGCCCCAGCACCACGGCTTGCGCGCCGGCCGACAGCTGACGGTCGGGATAGCGCAGCGGCGGGCGACCGGCATGGGTGAGGGAGAGCGATTCGAGCGTCAGCATGCGCGGCGCCAGTGTCGTTGGGATTCGTTACAAGGTAACCCCACGCGCCGGCCGCGTGGGGAGCGACATCGCTCAGCTGCGACGCTGCTCCGGCAGGGCGATGTTCATCTCCAGCACTTCCAGCCCGTCTTCGTTCTGCACCTGGATGTTCACGGCGGTCTCGGGCACGTCCACGTACTTGCGGACCACGTTGAGAATCTCTTCGCGCAGCTTGGGCAGGTACTCGGGTCCGCGGCCGCGCCCTTCGCGCTGGTGCGCCACGACCACCTTGAGGCGCTCCTTGGCCAGATTGGCGGTGTTCTTGGGTTCGGTGCGGAAGAATTTGAGCCAGTCCAGAGCCATGGCTTAACCCCCTAGCCACTTGCTGAACAGGCCTTTCTTCTCGACCGTGGTGAAGCGCAACGGCCGGTCTTCACCCAGAAACCGCGACACCAGATCATCGTAGGCCTGCCCGGCGTCGGCGTCGGGCAGGGTAATGACCGGCGTCCCGGCGTTCGAGGAGTTCAGCACCGCGGTGGACTCGGGAATGACCCCCAGCACGGGAATGGCGAGAATTTCGGTGACGTCTTCAAGACTGAGCATCTCGCCCTTGAGCACCCGCGCCGGGTTGTAGCGGGTCAGCACCAGATGCTCCTTGATGCGGGCTTCGTTGCGTTCGACCCTGCGGGTCTTGCTGGCCAGCAGGCCCAGCACGCGGTCGGAGTCGCGGACCGACGACACTTCGGGGTTGGTCACCACCAGCGCTTCGTCGGCGAAGTACATGGCCAGGTGGGCGCCGCGCTCGATGCCCGCGGGCGAATCGCACACGACGTAATCAAAGCCTTCCGAGCGCAGGTCGTTGAGCACCTTCTCGACGCCTTCCGGAGTGAGGGCTTCCTTGTCGCGCGTCTGGCTGGCCGCGAGGATGTGCAGGTTGGGGAAGGTCTTGTCCTTGATCAGGGCCTGTCGCAGGGAGGCCTCGCCCTGAATGACGTTGACGAAATCGAACACCACGCGGCGCTCGCACCCCATGATCAGATCGAGATTGCGCAAGCCCACGTCAAAGTCGATCACCGCGACTTTCTTGCCGCGCTGCGCCAGTCCCGTGGCAAACGATGCGCTGGTCGTGGTTTTGCCCACGCCGCCCTTGCCCGACGTCACGACAACAATTTTCGTCACAGCCACTCCCTGAAAAAAGATGAACCTAATCCAACCGCTCGACCTTTAGTGTGCCGTCTTGCAGAAACACCTGCGCGGGCTTGCCCAGCCATTCGCCGTGCAATTGTTCCGCCACCGCATAGACGCCGGCAATGGCGACCAGCTCGGGCTCGAAGCGGCGACAGAAAATGCGCGCCTGGGTGTCACCGTCCGCCCCGGCGATGGCCCGCCCGGCCAGACGGCCGTAGATGTGGATGTTGCCGTCGGCGACCACTTCGGCCCCAGCGCCCACCTGGTGGGTGATGGTCAAATCGGCGCCCCGGGCATAGATCTGCTGGCCGCCGCGGATCGGGTCGGCGATCAGCCGCGACGAGGTGCGGGCTGCCGGTGCCGGTGCCGGCACGGTTTCGGGCGCCGCCGATTGCGGCACTGACGCGGTCTGCGCTGCGCCACGCGCCGGCTTGGCCGCGCCGGTGTCGGCCGGCAGAACCGGCAGGCCCAGGCCCGCCGCGTCGGCTTCGAGCAGCGCGCCCGACACCCCGACGACCTTCATGCCACTGCTGCGCACCGCCGACAGATAGCCCGCCAACGACACGGGGACCGAGGTTTCCAGCACTGCGGTCATGCCCTGCACCATGGCCGGCATCTGCCGCGCCATGCTTTCAAGCTGGGCCTGAATGGCCGCCAGATCATCGGTGGTGGCGTTGATGCGCGTGACCGGCAGCATTCGCCCCTTCATTTCCAAAGCTGGCACTGGCATCGATTCCGAGAAAGTAAGCCGCAATTATCGCGCGGAACGCGTCGCTGTCATGGGCGCGTCACCCATTCAGCGCATCACCATTGGAAATTCGATGATCAGGCCCGAAAGATCGACGCCAGGATTCTCGCTGCGAAGACCGCCGTTGGAGGTGTGCGACAGCCGGTAGGCGACCCGAAACGGCAGCGCGGCAGGCACCGTGATGCCCAGGGTGGCATGGCTGGTGAACTGCAGATCGCCGCCGACGATCAAGGGGCCGATGACGTCATCGCTGAGCACGGTGGGGCCGAACCCGAAGGCCACGTAAGGCTCCACGCCCCAGACGGCCGGCCCCAGGCGGCGCCCGACCTGGGCACTGACCACCAGAATCTGCACGCCATCTGCCACGCGGTCGCGGTAAAGACTGCCGGCGGTCATCACCGGACGCCAGCGCCAGGGGTCCAGCGCCGCCAGGGGCACCAGCCGGCTGAGGCTGCGGCTGCGCCCCACCACGCTGAGCGCGCGCGCCTCGGCGCCATCGAGCTTGGACTTGGTGGCCGAGCCGGCAGACAACGACAGCCCCTGCCAGTGGGGCGCGGCATCCCAGGCCGGCGCAACGGCGGGCCAGAGCAGCCCAAGGCCGAGCGCGAAGCGCGCCGCGATGCGATAGAACGTCATGGAACCCTCCCGTTCGGTACGCTGCCGAACATCCGTGACACCACTTGATTCAAGAGTTTTTATCACATGACCCCTCACTGCCCGTCAAAATGGGCGCCATGAACTTTACCGACACGCTCAATGCCCTCCCGGCTGACGCCTCGACGCCGGTGGCGTTCAGCATCGGTGCCGACTGGGCGCAGGGGCGCACGGTGTTCGGCGGCCTGCAAACCGCCCTCGCCGTCCGCGGACTGATGGGCCTGGCGCCCGACGACGCGCCGCTGCGGGCCCTGCAGGTCACGTTCATTGCGCCGTTGCCGGTGGGCGAAGCCCTCACCCTTGAGGCGAAGGTCTTGCGCCAGGGGCGCTCGGCGACGCATGGCGAAGCCCGCCTGCGCACCGCCCGCGGCGAGAGCGCCTGCCTGGTGGTGGGCGTCTTCGGGCGGCCCCGGGCCTCGCAACTGCAATGGGCCACACCCATGCCTGCCGCCGATGACCGGGACGCGATCGAGCCGCCGTTCATCCCCGGCGTGTCGCCCAGCTTTGTTCAACATTTCCGCACACGCTGGGCTGCGGGTTGTCTGCCGTTGTCGGGCGCCGCGCGGCCGGTCAGCCGGGTCTGGGCGGCACACCGCGACCCCGGGCCGCTGACCATTTGCCATCTGGTGGCGTTGGCCGATGTCATTCCCACGCCGGCCCTTTCAACGCTCACGACCCAGGCCATGGCCAGCTCGCTCACCTGGTCGCTGGATGTGCTCGACAGCGACGTCACGTTCGCGCCAGAGGCCCTGTGGCGAATCGACGCCGAGGCCACCGACGCGGCAGACGGCTACATCAGCCAGAGCGCCACGCTCTACAACCCGGCCGGTCGCGCCGCAGCGCACGCGCGGCAGACCGTGACCGTTTTTGCCTGAGGCCGCGCGCCATGCACCCGGTTCTGATCGTCTACAGCACCCAGACGGGCCGCACGCGCCAGTTGGTGGAGGCCTGCGCACAGGGCCTGCGCGCCGACGGCGAGGTGGCGGTGACGGTTCGCGTGGCCCATGACGCCGGCACCGATGACCTGCTGCGCAGCCACGGCCTGATTCTCGCCACGCCCGAAAACTTCGGGTACATGTCGGGCCTGGTCAAGGATTTTCTGGACCGCACCTATTACCCGGCCGAGGGCAAGACCATTGGCCTGCCCTACGGGGTGCTGGTGAGCTGCGGCAATGACGGACGCGGCGCGGTGTCGGCCATCGAGCGCATCGCCAGCGGGTATCAGTGGAAGGCCTTTGCCGAGCCGCTGATCGTCCGCGGCGACCCCGATGCGGACCATCTCGCGCAGGCCAGGACCTTGGGCGAAACCCTGGCCGCAGGGCTCAGCGTCGGCGCATTCTGACTCTGGCGCGCACCCCTTTGCGCAACCGGGCAGGGCGCCGCCGCGTACTACCCTCCACCGCATGGAGACTGGCCTTGATTGACCCACGTGCAACTGCCGTGCTGCTGGTGTCGTTGATCTGCAGCCCGCTGGCCGCCGCCGAATACGCTCGGCCCAGCCCCGACCTGCCCCCCGAGCAGGTCGTGCAGACGCAGCTCGACGCCCTCAAGGCCGGCACCGATGCCGACCTGGCCGTGGTCTACCGGTTTGCGTCACCCGGCAATCAGAGGTCCACAGGCCCGGTGGGCCGCTTCATCGACTTGATCAAAGGCCGCTTCGGCATGATGGTGGCGCACGAGTCGGCGCAGCTTGCGCCGCTGTTCCAGAACAATGACGAGGCCATGCAGCCGGTGGTGTTGATCGATGGCGACGGTCAGCCACATCGCTTTGTCTGGATGTTGCGCCGCTACGAGCTCGAAGGCTGCAAGGGTTGCTGGCTGACCGACGGCGTTGTGCCGCCGGAGGCCCTTTTCGGGCCACCGTAGGCCGACACGAACCGGTGCGCGGTTTGCGGCTACAGCGCGTTCAGCAAACCCCGCCGCTGGGCCTGCAGGCCGCAGCCTGACGCTGCTGGCTCAGAGCGCGGCTCTGGCGGCGTCGTATTCGGACTTCAGGCGTGCCACCAGATCGGCCGTGCGCGCTACCGATTTGATCGCACCGATGCCTTGCCCGCAGCCCCAGATGTCCTTCCAGACCTTGGCGTCACCCGACTCGATGCCAAAGTCCATCTTGCTGGGATCGCCTTCGGGCAGCTTGTCAGGGTCCATCCCCGAGGCGCGGATCGAGGGCTTGAGGTAGTTGCCGTGCACGCCGGTGAACAGGCTGGAATACACGATGTCATCAGACTCGCTGTCGACGATCATCTGCTTGTAGGCATCCACCGCCCGGGCCTCTTCGGTGGCGATGAAGGCGGAGCCCATGTAGGCGAAATCTGCGCCCATGGCCTGCGCGGCCAGAATCGACCGGCCGGTGGCGATGGCGCCGCTCAAGGCGATCGGGCCGTCAAACCACTCGCGCAATTCCTGCATCAGCGCGAACGGGCTCTTGACGCCGGCATGTCCGCCGGCACCGGCCGCCACCGCCACCAGGCCGTCGGCACCCTTCTCGATTGCCTTGTGCGCGAATTTATTGTTGATGATGTCGTGCAGCACCACGCCGCCATAGCTGTGCGCCGCATCGTTGATGTCGGTACGGGCACCCAGCGAGGTGATGATGACCGGCACCTTGTACTTCACACACAGCGCCATGTCCTGATCGAGACGGGCGTTCGACTTGTGCACGATCTGGTTGATCGCAAACGGTGCCGACGGTGCCTCGGGGTGCGCCTTGTCATAGGCCGCCAGCGTTTCGGTGATCTCGGCCAGCCACTCGTCCAGCTGCGCCGCCGGGCGCGCATTGAGCGCCGGCATGGCACCGACGATGCCGGCCTGACATTGCGCGATGACCAGTTTTGGCCAGCTGATGATGAACAGGGGCGATCCGATGACCGGCAAACGGACGCGACGCAGGGTGTCAGGCAAGGGGGAACGGGACATAAAAGATCCTCGAAAGGTGAAAGAGATCAGGATTTGCGCGTGCGCGCCCGCAAGGGCGCAAGCAGTGCATCCATGTTTGGGGAAAAGCCCAGTGTGGCGTTCCATTCCGCCGCCTGCACCAGGCCCTGCGCCACGGTGTGGTCGCGGGCGTAGAGCAGGCTTTGCTTGATGCCGCGCACGGCGCGGGCGGGCTTGGCGGCAATGGTGCCGGCCAGTGCAGCCACATGGGCGAGCAGGGCCTCGCGGTCGGCCAGCACCGCGCCCACCAGCCCCAGGCGTTCGGCCTTGGCGGCATCGAAGGTCTCGGCCGTGAACGACAGCTCGGTGAGGGCGGCCAAGCCTATGACGTGCCGCAAACGCTGGGTGGTGCCCACATCGGCCACGATGCCCAAGTCGACCTCCTTGATGCAGAAACGCGCATCGGCGGCCGCATAGCGCATGTCGCAGGCGGCAATCAGATCGACGCCTCCGCCGATGCACGCGCCGTGCACGGCCGCAATCACCGGCACCCGCAGCAACTCCAACGACGAGATGCTGGCCTGCATGCGAAAAATTTCATCGCGCACCCGTTCGCGCCCGTCTTCCGGCGCTTCGGCGGCCTTCATCATGGCGAGCACGCTTTCGAGCAGGTCCAGGGTAATGCCACCGCAAAAGTGCCTGCCCTCGGCCGCCAGCACCGCCACACGCAGTGCGTCGCACCGGTTCAGCCACGCCACGACCTGCGGCAGTTCGTCCCAGAACGCAGCGCCCAGGGCGTTGGCCTGCTGGGGCTGCGCCAGCATGATCCAGGCCACGGGGCCGTCGAGACGCACTTGAAAAAATTGCCAGGTGGGCAGGGTCATGGCGGTGTCCTCCAACACGCGGGTTTTCTTCTTTTTCAGCCCTGAGGCCTGGACACATGATAGCCGGGCCCCCGCCACCCGCGTGGGGATGCGGGCATGCAGCGCGCAAGGCACTCGGAAGGCGCGACGGCATCGACCGCGTTGCCGCAGCCAGCCCCCAAAGCCGCGGGTGGACGGGTGCCGCGGCGCTCTGCTATGAAGTCTTGACAATAACCATAGAGGAGACTTTTCGATGCCTGCGTACGCCAAAGGCCGCACCGACACGCCGCTGCTGGAGCAGACCATCGGCGACCGCCTGGAGGCCACGGCCTCGCGATTGCCGGATCACGAAGCTGTGGTCATGCCCCACCAGAACATCCGTTGGACGTATCGGCAGCTCGATGATGCCGTGAACCGGGTGGCGCGCGCCCTGCTGGCGCGCGGCTTCGAGAAAGGCGATCGCATCGGGGTCTGGGCACCCAACCTCATCGAGTGGGTCTTGATGCAATACGCCACCGCCAAGGTCGGCGTGATTCAGGTCAACATCAATCCGGCCTACCGCGCCAACGAATTGGCGTTTGCACTCAAGCATTCCGGCTGCAAGGGGCTGGTGGCGGCACGGCGCTTCAAGACCAGTGATTACGTGCAGATGCTGGGCATGGTGCGCGACCAGTGTCCGGCGCTGAGCGAGGTGATTTTTCTTGACGAGGAGGGCCAGGCCGGCGACTGGGCGCGTCTGCTGGCGGACGGTGAATCGACCGCGCCCGGGGCCGTGGCGGAACGCATGGCCACCCTCAAGCCTCATGACCCCATCAACATTCAGTACACCTCGGGCACCACCGGCGCGCCCAAGGGCGCCACGCTGTCGCATCACAACATCATCAACAACGCCTATTTTGATGGGCTGAACATCAGCATCAAGCAAAGCGACCGCTTCTGTGTGCCCGTGCCGTTCTATCACTGCGCCGGCATGGTGTGCGGCAACCTGCTCTGCACGGTGTTCGGCGCCACCCTGGTGGTGCCGTCCGCGGCGTTCGACCCCGGCGAAACACTGCGCGTCATCGCCGCCGAGCGCTGCACCGCCACCATGTGCGTGCCCACCATGCACATCGCCATGCTCGCGCATCCCGATTTCGAGAAGACCGACAAGTCATCGCTGCGCACCGGCACCATCGGCGGCTCACCGTGCCCGGTGGAGGTGATGAAACGGCTGGTCAGCGACTTTCACATGCCCGATATCACCATCGTCTACGGCATGACCGAGACCTCGCCCATCTCCACCCAGACGGCCGTGGACGACCCCCTGGAAAAGCGCGTCGGCAGCGTCGGGCGCGTGCATCCCCACGTTGAGATTCGCATCGTCAATCCCGATTCCGGAGCGCTCTGCGGCCACGGCGAGCCGGGCGAGTTCCAGACCCGTGGATATTCGGTGATGCTCGGCTACTGGGGCGACGAGAAGCGTACCCGCCAGGCGATCACCGAGGACGGCTGGATGTGTACCGGCGACATCGCCACCATGGACGAGGACGGGTACGTCAACATCGTCGGCCGCATCAAGGACATGATCATTCGCGGCGGCGAAAACATCTACCCGCGCGAGATCGAGGAATTTCTTTACGGCCACCCGGACATCCAGGACGTACAGATCATCGGAGTGCCCGACGAAAAATACGGCGAGGAAGTGATGGCCAGCATCATCATGAAGCCCGGTCGCGCGCCGCTGACGCTGGAGGCCTTGCACGCCCACTGCCGGGATCACCTGGCCCGCCACAAGATTCCCAAGCTGCTTGAGGTGGTCGACAGTTATCCGATGACCGTGACCGGCAAGGTGCGCAAGGTGGAAATGCGCGAGCAGGCGATCGAACGGCTCGGCCTGCATCAGGCCGCGGCGATGCAGACAGCGTAGCCACGGACCGCACTTGGCCCCACGGCATTGCTGCCGTGGGGCCAAGTCCTGCGTGGACCCGATCTCGCGGTCCACGCGGCGTCCGGTGAAAATCCGGCGCTCAATGCGGTGCGGCCCGGCCACACGGCCGCGTCCTCTTTTCATCTCAAGCGCCCGCTGCGCCGCTCTGGCAGGCTTGTCGCTCTTTGCACGGAGTCCGCCCTATGATCAACGCCATCGTCGCCGCCTACCATCGGCTGGTGCTGCATGCGCCCTGGCTCGTGGGGCTGCTCACGCTGGGGTTGCTGGTCGTTGCCGTGCATCAGGCCCAGCAGTTCAAGCTGGATGCGTCGGCGGATTCGCTGATTCTCGAGGGCGACGAAGACCTCGCCTACTACCGCGAAGTCAGCGACGTGTACGGCGCAGAAGAGTTCCTGGTGGTGACCTATGCGCCCAAGGACGATCTGTTTTCAGACGCCTCGCTAGGCCGGCTCAAGCAGTTGCGCGACGCGCTGGCCGAACTGCCGGAGGTCAGCTCGGTGATGAGCATCCTCGACGTGCCGCTGATCGACAGCCCGCGGGTCACCTTCAGTGAATTGCAGGACGCCCAGCGCACCCTGTTGGACGACGACACCGACCGTTCGCTGGCGCGGCAGGAGTTTCTCACCAGCCCGGTCTACAAGAATCTGGTCATCAACCCGGACGCCGACACCACGGCGCTGCTCGTCAACCTGCGCAGCGATGAGGTCGCCGCCCAGTTGCTTGAACGCCGCGAAACGCTGCGCGCCCGTCGTGACACCGGTGGCCTGAGCGCGGCCGAAGCGGCCGAGCTTGAGCAGGTCAGCGCCGATTACGCGGCACGCAGCGCAGCGCTGCAGCACCGCACGCAAGCGTTGATCGATACCGTTCGCGAGATTCTTGATCGATATCGGGACCAATCCACCATTTTCCTCGGCGGCGTGCCGATGATCGCCGCCGACATGATTGATTATGTCCGCGGCGACATCCGCAGCTTCGGCATCGGCGTGGGGCTGTTCATTATCGTGCTGCTGGCGGTGTCATTCCGGCGCGTTCATTGGGTGGTGGTGCCGACCGCCATCTGCGCCGTGGTCAGCCTGGTGATGGTGGGCTTTCTGGGCTTCATGGACTGGCGCGTCACCGTCGTCTCGTCCAACTTCATATCGCTGCTGTTGATCATCACCCTGTCGCTGTCCATTCACCTGATCGTGCGCCACCGGGAGCTTCACGCCCAGAATCCCGGTCGCGCCCAAATTGATCTGCTGCGCGACACGGTCGACAGCAAGTTCATGCCCTCGGTGTTCACCACGCTGACCACGATGGTGTCGTTTGCATCACTGGTGGTCAGCGACATTCGTCCGGTGATCGACTTCGGGCTGATGATGACCTGGGGCATGCTGTTGGCCTTTGTGCTGACGTTTTTGCTGTTCCCCGCTGCGCTGGTGAAATGGGCGCCCGGACCCGCGCCCAGCGAAGGGGCCAATTTCACCGCACGTTTTACCGGTGGCTTGGCCGCGCTGGTGGAGCGTGCGCCCATGCTGATCTGGCTGAGCTTCGCGATGTTGCTGGTGGTCGGCGCCGTGGGCGTGACCCGGCTCACGGTGGAGAATCGGTTCATCGATTACTTCCACGAGTCCACCGAGATTTATCAGGGCATGCTGGAAATCGATCGTGAGCTGGGCGGAACCACGCCGGTGGACATCATCATCGATGCGCCCAACAGCTTCTACGAAGAGCAGGCCTACCTCGCCGAGCTGGCCGAAGAAGACGACTACCTCACCCAAGGGCTGGACGGCGGCTTGAGCAGTTCCAGCTACTGGTACAACGCCTTTCGCCAGAGCGAGGTGCACGCGATCCACGATTATCTCGAAAGCCTGCCGCAAACCGGCAAGGTGCTGTCGTTGTCGAGCAGCCTGCGCATGGCCCAGATGGTCAATGGCGGCGCGCCACTGGGCAATTTCGAGATGGCCGTGGCCCATCGACTGTTGCCCGAGGAGGTGAAGGCGGCGCTGTTCGACCCCTACATGTCGCCCGACGGCAATCAGCTGCGATTCGCCGTGCGGGTGGTCGATTCCGACCCGACCCTGCGGCGCGACGCGTTGCTCAGGCAGATCGAGCACGACCTGGTCGAAAAGGTCGGCCTGAAGCCTGAGCAGGTCAACCTCACCGGCATGATGGTGCTCTACAACAACGTCATGCAGAGCCTGTTCCAGTCACAGTTGGCGACCCTGGTGGTGGTGTTCATCGCCATCAGCGCCATGTTCGGGGTGCTGTTCCGCTCGCTGAAGATGGCGATGATCGGCGTCATCCCGACGCTGGTGGCCGCCGTGCTGGTGCTGGGGCTGATGGGCTGGATGAACATTCCGCTCGACATCATGACCATCACCATTGCCGCGATCACCATCGGCATCGGCGTGGACGACACCATCCATTACGCCCACCGGTTCAAAGACGAGGTGCGTCAACACGGCCAAGAGCGCGCCGTGCATCGCGCACACGCCAGCGTCGGGCGCGCCATGGCGTACACCACGCTGGTGGTCACCCTGGGCTTTTCGATATTGGCGCTGTCGAACTTCGTGCCCACGGTGTATTTCGGCCTGTTCACCGGGGCGGCAATGCTGATTGCGTTGATCAGCAACCTGACATTGCTGCCGCTGCTGCTGAACCGGCTCACGCCCTTCACGCGTCAGTAAGGGGCGCGATGCAGGCGTACGCTGGGGTCCCCAATGGCCGCGCGCGTCTGCCATAGGTCGCGGCCGATCGGCAATGGCCGGCGCTGATGGCGCTTGGCGTCCGGGGCGGCAGGCGGCTCCGGCCGCAGCGCGAATCATGATCGTGACGCCCGCCTGGCCTTGACCTGATCAACGCCCTGACGGTAACCCCGTCTACCGGCGGCGCTGCCGGTTCTGGCCGGGCCGCGCCTGAGGCAACTCCGGCTGCTCTATGCCGGCACCGGCCGATCAAACGCCCCTGCGTCACTGGCAAACGGGCGGCTGACGCTCCGCTGGCAGCGGTACGCGTCATGCCCGTGCCGGCACTCCATGGCCGCTCACCATAAAAAACCCGCCACCGACAAGGTCGGTGGCGGGCGGTTTGTCGCGAACTGCGGTCAGTTCTGCGGGGTCAGCTCCACACGCCGGTTCTCTTCACGACCTTCGGCGGTGCTGTTGTCGGCAATTGGCACCGTCAACCCGTAGCCGACCGGCGTCATGCGCGCGCCCTTGATGCCCTTGCGCATCAGGTACTCCTTCACCGCAATGGCGCGCCGTTCCGACAGCCCCAAGTTGTATCCGGCCGTGCCGATGCTGTCGGTGTGCCCGCCCAGCTCGACATCGACATCCGGGTACGACGCAAGCGTGACCGACACCTTGTCGAGAATCTGCTTGGCTTCAACCGTGAGGATGGCCGAGTCGAACTCGAACTTGACGCCGCGGAGGATGAAGCCACGGTCCATGGCGCAACCATTGGCATCAACCGCTTCACCCGGCCGCGGCCTGCGGCAGTCGCCGACCAGCGCGCAACCGTCCGGCAGCACAGCCAAGCCGGCCGGCGTGTTCGGGCATTCGTCCAAGTGGTCGGGGATGCCGTCACCGTCCGAGTCCAGCGGGCAGCCATCTTCGCCGGTGGCAATGCCTTTCGGGGTGTCCGGGCATTTGTCGTAGGCGTCGGGTGTGCCATCGCCATCGCTGTCAACCAGCGGGCAGCCATTGGCGTCGACGGCAACGCCAGGTGGGGTACCGGGGCATTTGTCCAGATAATCTGGAACGCCGTCGCCATCGGAATCGATCGGGCAGCCTTTGGCATCGACCTTCACGCCACGGGGCGTGTCGGGGCACTGGTCCAGATGGTCGGGAACGCCGTCGCCGTCGCCGTCCAGCGGGCAGCCACGGGCGTCGACCTGCACCCCCGGCGGCGTGCCGGGGCACTTGTCAAGACCGTCTGGCACCCCATCGCCATCGGCATCACGGTAGCGGTCGGAGGGCTTGGAGCCGATCGCAATCCGCAGACCCGCCAGCACCTGCCACGTGTAGAACGTCTGATCGACCAGCGGGCCGCTGTCGCCCACATCATCAACCTGATAGCGGCCCAGCAGGGTGAATGACAGCCGGTCATTCAGCTTCTGCTGCGCACCCAGACTGGCGTAGAAACCGACCGCACTGGTGCTTTGTGCCAGAAAGTCGATCGATGACAGGTGCAAGCCGCCCCCCAGGAACGGCTGGAATGCCGCCGAATCGTCAAAGTAGGGACGGAACGGGTAGAGCACGCCGCCCAAACGCCCTGAGATGCGCTCGTAGTCACCCGCGTTGCTGGTTTCCAGATTGCTGTAATCCACGCCCAGCTCATACGAGAACCAGTGCGTCAACGGCTTGGCGGCGAGGATGCCGCCGCTGATGCCGCTGTCCAGATCGGAGCTGTCGGACAGAACGAACCCGGCCATCGGCATCACCGACCAACGGCTGTCCAGCACGGTATTGGGGTCGACATACTCTTCAGCCTGGGCGAATCCAGGTCCCGCCATGCCAAGCGACAGCAGTGCGGTCGCCGCAACTGCCATTCCCTTTTTCCAGATTGATAAACACTGCATTGCACTTCCCCCAATGGAAGGACCGGCGTTAATGGTTTTGCTCATTGCTGGCCCCCAAGCCCGAGCCGATTGAGCAAGTTCTGCAGGACCGAGGGAATCAGCGGAATATCGTCAGGGATCGAGCCGTCAAGACATTCCTGGTTGGGCGAGCTGCCGGTCAACAAGCCCAGAAGCGTGTTCACCGTGCTGGTCACCGTGCAGAGCAGGGGCTCCACTACCGGATCAATCAGCCCGTCATTCAAGGGATTGAGAATTAGCGCCGTCAGGTCGGCCAGACCCACGGGGAAGATGTCGCCGCCGTTGATCAGCGTTTCGAGCACCAGTCCCAGCGGGATCACGTCGGTGACTTCCAGCAGCGGATTGACCAGCTCGGTGACCGCCGAGAGCACTCCGATCAGCTCGATGCGACCAAGCGCATCCAGCGGCGTGCCTTGCAAGACTCCGAGCAAGGGGTTGTCGAAGATGGGCAGCAGCGTGTCACAAAGACGGTCGGCGTTTGCATCGAGCGAGGGATCGGTCAATGAATCGTTGGTCAGGGGCAGCACCAGCACCGTCATCCCGTCGGTCACCGTCTGCGCCGGGTTGCTGGGGTTGGTCACCGTTGCCGTGACGCAGGCGAAGCCGAGACGAATCGTGCCGTCGGCGTAGACGACGCCATTGGGCTGCGTCGTCGGGTCAAGGCCACGGTCGGGATCGAGCGCCCGGGATGGGAAGAACCGGTCGCCGACGCGCGCCGGCGAATTACCGGAACCGGTCTCGCACGATTCACCGTTCCAGAAGCCTTCAACGGCGGACCAGGTGGTGGCGTCATCGAAGGGATTGGCCCCTTCCGGCATCGGGTTGGTGTAGTCCTCGATGCGTTGCAGGTCGTTGAAGGCATCGATGGACGGCTGACCGAAATCCGCCGGCGCCGACGAGGGCGCGGTGCACACCATGCGACCGTTGATTTCCCTCAGGTCGGCGGCATCACAACTGCGCGCCTTTGCAAAGACGTTCAACTGGCCGGCCAATTCACGGCCTGAGAGGCCCGCGACCAGATCGGTTGCCCCCACACAGCCAAAACGTTGCGCATTGGTGAAGCTGTACGGGGCGCCGCCCACAAGCTCCTTGGACGAGACCGCCAGGCTGCTGGCGCCGAACGCAATGTTCTGCCCGTCGCCCACCCGCACGTCACGGTCTTCCGACTGCGTGATGGCCCTCACCGTGGCCGTGGCCGTCAGCGTCGCCGTGCCCGACATCTCGGCGGTGACACTGGGCGCTGCAGGGTCAAGCGTTGCGACGTTTTCGGGGTCGATGACCAGTGTCGTGGCATCGTCGTCCGTCAGGTCACATTCCAGCCCGTTGTCGAAGCGGCCGCGCACCTGCAGGTTCAGCGTTTCGGGCGCCGGCAGAAGGTTGAGCTGCAGGGTCGACGTGGCGCAGGCGCCGGTGTCAGGACGGCAGACCGCGTCCTCGAAGGCCGCCGCGGGCGGCGTGGCGTCGATGCACAGGCCATCGGCAATCAGCTGCCCCGGCGACAGCGTTACGGTCGTGGTTGCCACGAGCGGCGCGGTGACCCCGGCACAGAGGCCCGTCGATGTCTGGTTGTTGACCGACACGTCCAGCGTCGTTTCGGTGGCCAGATTCTCGTCAGACTCGAGCACGTTGCCGTTGAACGTGGCAATGGCGGGCGTTCCGCTCGTGAACACCGAATTGTTTGTCACCTCGCTGCGGGTGCCGTTGGTGCGCTTCAGGAAGGCGCGATAAGGCTGATCGCGGCCCGCTGAGATCCTTGCGGCCAGCGGCGTGATTTCCAGCGCTTCAACGCAGGCGGGCCCGACGGTGATGGTCTCGGGCTCCGAGCTGACGCCGTTCAAGGTGGCGACGATGTTCGCGACCCCCGGGCTGTTGCCGGTGAAGGCGCCGCTATTGTCGACCGACACGATGTCGGGATTGCTGCTGGTCAGCTCCACGCCTTCCGGGCAGGCCTGGGTCACGAACTCCTGATTGCCATCGGATCGAACCACCAAAAACTGGCAGCCCATGGAATCAAAGGTGCACTGCCCCCCCTGTCCCTCGCCCAGGGTTGTCGGCTCGCAATTCAAGGCGCCGATGGCAGCCAGCTGCGCGGGCGGCAGATCGGGGCTGCGAACGGTGTCGCTGCATGCTGAAAGTAAAAGCAGGCAGGCAAACAGCGGAAATAGGGCTGAACGGGACATAGGGCGCAAACTCACTATTGACTTACAGTGGAATGAGTAGTGTGACTGAACCCGAGATGACTTGAAAGAGGCAAGCTGTAGAAAAGTCCAGCCTTGCCTGCTTCCACCCGCCCCTCAGGTTCCACACACGCTCGGTGAACGTCGCGTAACGAATTACTGCCGAAGCATCGCGAATTTATTGCGCGGCGATGCCGGCTTTCCCGGCCCGAAGCACGAATTTCTGGATCTTGCCGGTCGCGGTCTTGGGCAACTCATCGACCAGATGAAACCCGGTCGGCACTTTGAAATGGGCGAGGTGCTCGCGCGCGAACAGCCGCAGCGCCTCGGTGGTGACCTGCTGGCCGGGTTGCAGCACGACGAAGGCATTGGGCGATTCGCCCCATTTTTCATGGGGCATGCCGACGACCCCCACTTCGAGCACCGCGGGATGGCGCAGCAACACGCCTTCAATTTCGATCGACGAAATGTTTTCGCCGCCGGAGATAATCACGTCCTTGAAGCGGTCACGAATCTCGATATATCCATCGGGGTGCACGACGGCCGCATCGCCGGTGTGAAACCAGCCCCCGGCGAAGGCCTTGTCGGTGGCCTCGGGGTCGTTGTAATAACCCTTCATCACGACATTGCCACGGGCGACGATTTCGCCCATGGTCTGGCCATCTGCGGCGACATCGTTCATCTGCTCGTCGACGACGCGTGTTTCGCCCGAGGTGATGAGCTCGATGCCCTGGCGGGCCTTGATCTGCGCACGCTCAGCCAGGGTCAGCGCGTCATGTGCGGGCAGCGGCTCGCAGATGGTGATCAGCGGCGCGGTTTCGGTCAGGCCGTAAACCTGGGTGATGTGCCAGCCCAGATCGCCCTCCATGCGCTCGATGGTGGCCGGCGCCGGCGGCGCGCCGGCGGTGACCACCTTCACGCCCTTGCGCAGGTTCTTGCGCTCGGCCTCGGGGCCATTGGCGATCGCGATCAGCACGGTCGGGGCCGCACTCAGATGCGTGACTTCTTCGCGATTGATGGTCGCGTAGATCGCCAGCGCCTCCACTTTGCGCAGGCACACGTGCGTGGCGCCCACCGCCGTCACCGTCCAGGTAAAGGTCCAGCCATTGGCGTGGAACATGGGCAAGGTCCACAGATAACGATCGGCCGGGGTCATGTGCCAATGGACCAGCACGCCCACCGAGTTCGACCACGCGTTGCGGTGCGTGATCATCACGCCCTTGGGCTTGGAGGTGGTGCCGCTGGTGTAGTTGATGGCCAACAGGTCGGTTTCGGCAATGTCGGCGGCGGGGAACGTCGGGGGCGCATCGGCCAGCAGGTCGTCGTAGATCAACCAGCCGTCGGCGCGCCCTTCCAGCGCCACGAAGTGCTCCACGGTGGTCATCTGGTCGCGAACCCGGTCCACCAGTTCGAGATAGTCCGCGTGCACGCACAACACCACACAGCCGCTGTGATTGGCGAGATAGACGAAATCGTCTGCCGTCAACCGGTAGTTCATTGGCACGATGACCGCACCCAACTGCGGCACCGCATAGAACTGCTCGAGGTGCTGATGCGTGTTGGGCGAAATGGTCCCCACCCGATCCCCCGGCCCGACGCCCAGCCGGGCCCAGGCCGCTGATGCGCGATCACAGCGGTCGCCAAAGGTGGCGTAGTCAAACCTCAGTTCGCCATCGACCACGGCCTGCCGATAGGGGTGCACCTTACGCGCACGACGAAGGAACTCAAGCGGGGTTTGAGGCGTTTCCATCGGGTTCTCCTGGACGGCACATGAGCGGCGCAGCGTTACCATCGCTGTCGAATGGCGCCAGCGTAGCCTGATTGCGCAGCGCCGTTAACCCCATTTCGCGCCCACCAACGCATTCGGAGCCGCCCATGCCCGCCCGCCAACCCACGGTGTTCCTGCCCCACGGCGGGGGTCCGTGCTTCTTCATGACATGGAACCCACCCGACACCTGGACCCGCATGGGTGATTGGCTGCGCACCTTGCCAGGGCAGTTGCCCGAGCCGCCACGCGCGCTGCTGGTGATTTCGGCCCACTGGGAAGCCGCCGAAGTCACCGTGCAGACCCACCCGAATCCGCCGCTGATCTACGACTACAACGGCTTCCCGCCCCACACCTATGCGCTCACCTGGCCGGCGCCGGGTGCACCGGCCCTGGCGGCGAAGGTGCAGTCGCGGCTGCAGGCGGCAGGCATCCCCTGTCGTGCCGACGCCCGGCGCGGCTTCGACCACGGCGTGTTCATCCCGCTCAAGCTGGCCTTTCCGGCTGCCGACATTCCCACCGTGCAGCTGTCGCTCAAGGCCGGTCTCGATCCGGCAACGCATCTCGCCATGGGCGCCGCGCTGCAAGACCTGCGCGACGACGGCGTGCTGATCATGGGCAGCGGCATGAGTGATCACAACATGGCCCGCCTGATGGCCGGCGGCACCGAGGTGGACGCCCCGTCCGCCGCGTTCGGGCGGTGGTTGCAGTCTGCCGTCACCGCGCCGGCCGCCGACCGATGGCAGCGTTTGCTGCGATGGTCCGACGCACCCCACGCCCGCGACGCGCACCCGCGCGAGGAACACCTGTTGCCCCTGCACGTGGCGGTCGGCGCGGCGGGCACGGCGGCCGGGCGCATCGCCTTCGAGGCCACCGTGTTGGGCAGCCGGCAATCGGGGTTCATCTTCGGGCAATAGCCACCCTTCGCGCCGCAAATGTCGTCCATCTTGGCGACGCCAGCCGTGCGGGGCCGGTTGGGGCAACCCTGCCGCCGCGGCCCCTCTTCGGGGTCGCGTCAACTAGAACGCATCCCCCGGCAGGTGCACGAAGCCGCTCATCAACACCCGCGCGCTGCGGCTCATGATGGCCTTCTTGACCACCCACTGACCCCCTTCCAGCGTGGCTTCGGCGCCGACCCGCAGGGTGCCGGACGGATGCCCGAAACGCACCGCCGTGCGGTCACCGCCACCGGCGGCCAGGTTGACCAGGGTGCCGGGCACGGCCGCTGCCGTCGCGATGGCCACCGCGCAGGTGCCCATCATCGCGTGGTGCAGCTTGCCCATCGACAGGGCGCGGACGTTCAGGTCGATCTCGCTCGCGGTGATGGCCTTGCCGCTTGACGCGGTGTAGTCCGCCGGCGGTGCAACAAACGCCACCTTGGGCGTGTGCTGTCGCTGGCCGGCCTCGCTGAGATCTTTGATCAGACCCATTCGCAAGGCGCCGTAGGCCCGAATCGTCTCGAAGCGTGCAAGCGCCACGGGGTCGGTATTGATCGCTTCGCGCAGCTCGGTGCCGGTGCAGCCGATCTCGGCCGCGTTGATGAACACGGTGGGTATGCCGGCGTTGATCATGGTGGCCTTTAGGGTGCCGATGCCGGGCACGTCGAGGTCGTCTACCAGATTCCCGGTGGGGAACATCGAGCCGCCTTCGTCGCCGTCATCGGCCGGATCGAGGAACTCGACCTGCACCTCGGCCGCCGGAAAGGTCACGCCATCGAGTTCGAAGTCGCCGGTTTCCTGCACCGCACCGTCGGTGATCGGCACGTGGGCGATGATGGTTTTCTGAATCTGCGTCTGCCAGATGCGTACCACGCAGACGCCGTTCTGCGGAATACGGCTGCGGTCGATCAGGCCGTTGCTGATGGCGAACGAACCCACCGCGGCGGTGAGGTTGCCGCAATTGCCCGACCAGTCGACGAAGGCTTTGTCGATGCCCACCTGACCGAAGCGATAGTCCACATCGTGATCAGGCCGTTCGCTTTTCGACAGAATGACCGCCTTAGAGGTCGACGAGGTGGCACCGCCCATGCCGTCGATCTGCGCGCCGTAGGGATCGGGCGAACCGATCACCCGCAACAGCAAACGGTCGCGCGGCGCACCCGGCTGCTGGCAGCGCTCGGGCAGGTCTCCGAGCTTGAAGAACACACCTTTGCTGGTGCCGCCGCGCATGTAGGTGGCGGGAATCTTGATCTGTGCGGAATGCGACATGGTCAGGGCTCGGGTCAGGGAACGAACAGTTCGTGGGCGCCGCGCACAATCACCACCAGACCCAGTGCCCACAGGCTGCAGGCGGCAAGATCGAGCGGCGTGTAGCGCCAGCGGGGAAAATCGGTGATGCCGACCATCGCCGGCACCAGACTGCGGATGGCAGGGATGAAGCGACCGACAAAAATGGCCCAGGGGCCGTAGCGACGTACCAGGTCTTCGGTGCGCTGCCACTTGTTGAGGTTGCGCAGCACCACGCGGCTCTGCTCCACCTGCGGGCCCAGCGCACGGCCCGCGTAATAGCCGACGTGATCGCCCAGCGAGGAGCCGATCAAGGCCATGCCCGCCATCAGCCAAAGATTGGCCGCATCGTTGGCGTAGAGCACCGAGCAGACGATCACCAGTAACAGGCTGGGCACGAACAGGCCGATGCCCACGCAGGTTTCCATGAACGCCAGCGCGGGAATCAGCCACAGCGCCTGATCACGGTGGTCACTGGCCCAGGCAAGCACCCACTCGATCATGGGCTTTAAGCCTTCGGTGGCCGGGGCAGCAGAACCGGCGTGCGCGCCTTGTAGGCTTCGTAATCGGCCTGACCGCCCCAGGTGGCGTCGGCGCGCTGCTCCAGCATCGGCACGCCGCTCACCTTCATCAGCAGCCACGCCACGAACAGCGGTGACAGCCACCCCAGCCATTGCCAGCCCGAAAAGGTGGGCGTGGCCATCAGCGCGATGCCGGTCCACAGCACGATTTCACCGAAGTAGTTGGGATGCCGCGACCACGCCCAAAGGCCGGTGGTGATGAAGCGGCCGCGATGCGCCGGATCGGCGCGGAAGGCCGACTTCTGCCGATCGGCAATCACCTCGATGGCGAAGCCCGCACACCACACCAGCAGCCCCAGCGTGGCCAGCGCATCCCAGCCGGCGTCCGCAGGCGCCGTGATGGCGAGCAGCGCGGCCAGCAGGGTCATGAATACCCACAGTCCCTGAAAGGTCCAGGCCATCAGAAACCGCCCCCAGTGCGGTTTGATGTCGTCAAAGCGTCCGTCCTTGCCGCTCTGCTTTACCCGTCGAAACAGAAAACTGCCGAGCCGCGTGCACCACGCCAGCACCAGTGCGGCCATCACCAGGCCGCGCCCATCGGGCGCCGCCAGCAGTACCGCCAAAACCACCACGCTGGCGTAGGTCAGGGCCCCGGCCAGGTCGTAGTAATGCTCGGTTTGCGCGAGAAATGACGGCAGGTAAACCAGCCACTGCACGGCAAAGGCAAACAGCGCCAGGGCCGGCAGCAGCGGCCAGCCGGCAATGGCGTGCTGCCCCGCGTCCACCCACCCCGCAAGCGCCAGAGCGCCTGCCGTGACGGCCACGCAGATGACAAAGGCCACCGAGTTGCGCATGGTCGGGCCGGGACCGCTCAGGCGGCCTTCTCGGAGGCCAGAAAATCCACCGCGAAGCGTTGCAGCACACCACCGGCCTGGTACACCGAGACCTCTTCGTTGGAGTCGAGCCGGCAGATCATGGGCACCTCGACGCGCTCCCCGTTCTTGCGGGTGATGACCAGCGTCATGGTTGCGCGCGGCGCCAATGTGCCTTCCACATCAAAGGTTTCGGTGCCGTCGATGCCCAGCGTCAGCCGCGTGGTGCCGGGCTGGAATTCCAGCGGCAGCACGCCCATGCCGATGAGATTGGTGCGGTGGATGCGTTCAAAGCCCTCGGCAGCGATCACCTCAACGCCGGCCAGACGCACGCCCTTCGCCGCCCAGTCGCGCGAGCTGCCTTGCCCGTAGTCGGCCCCGGCGATGATGATCAGCGGCTGCTTGCGCTGCAGGTAGGTTTCGATGGCTTCCCACATGCGCACGACCTGCCCTTCCGGCTCGATGCGCGCCAGCGAACCCTGCTTGACCTTGCCATCGACCACCGCCATTTCGTTGATGAGCTTGGGGTTGGCAAAGGTGGCGCGCTGCGCGGTGAGGTGGTCGCCGCGGTGGGTGGCGTAGGAATTGAAGTCTTCTTCCGGCACGCCCATCTTGTGCAGGTACTCGCCGGCGGCGCTGTCCATCATGATGGCGTTGGAGGGCGACAGGTGATCGGTGGTGATGTTGTCGGGCAGCACCGCCAGCGGGCGCATGCCCTTGAGCGTGCGCTCGCCGGCCAGCGCGCCCTCCCAGTACGGCGGCCGGCGGATGTAGGTGCTCATCTCGCGCCAGGCGTACAGCGGGCTGATGTGCGCGCCGTCGTCGGCCTCCTTGCGGAACATCGGCTCGTAGACGGCGCGGAACTGGGTGGGGTTGACGCATTTGGCCACCACTTCATCGATCTCGGCGTCAGACGGCCACAGGTCTTTGAGGGTGACCGGCTTGCCGTCTCGGTCGGTGCCCAGCACGTCTTTTTCGATGTCGAAACGCACCGTGCCGGCAATGGCATAGGCCACCACCAGCGGCGGGCTGGCGAGAAACGCCTGCTTGGCATAGGGGTGAATTCGACCGTCGAAGTTGCGGTTGCCGCTGAGGACGGCGGTGGCGTACAGGTCGCGGTCGATGATTTCCTGCTGGATCTTCGGGTCCAGCGCGCCGCTCATGCCGTTGCAGGTGGTGCAGGCGAAGGCGACGATGCCGAAGCCGAGTTGTTCCAGCTCGGTGAGCAGCCGGGCTTCGTTGAGATAGCTTTCGACCACCTTGGAGCCGGGCGCCAGCGAGGATTTCACCCACGGCTTGCGGGCAAGGCCCGCGCGGTTGGCATTGCGCGCCAGCAGGCCGGCGGCGATCACGTTGCGTGGATTCGAGGTGTTGGTACAGCTGGTGATGGCGGCGATGATGACCGCACCGTCCGGCATCTGGCCGTCGGCGGGCGGCGCCCACTGGGCGGCAATGCCACGCGCGGCGAGATCGGAGGTGGGCAGGCGCTTGTGCGGGTTCGACGGCCCGGCCATGTTGCGGACCACGGTGGAAAGGTCGAACTTCAACACCCGCTCGTATTCCGCCGTTTTCAGCGCGTCGGCCCACAGCCCGCAGTGCCGGGCATAGGTTTCGACCAGCTTCACCTGCTCGTCGCTGCGGCCGGTGAGGTTGAGATAGTCCAGCGTGTTCTGGTCGATGAAGAACATCGCTGCGGTGGCGCCGTATTCCGGCGCCATGTTGGAGATGGTGGCGCGATCGCCCAGGGTGAGCGCCGCCGCGCCGACACCGTAAAACTCCAGATAGGCGCCGACGACCTTCGATTGCCGCAGAAACTCGGTCAGCGCCAGCACCACGTCGGTGGCGGTAATGCCTTCGGCGGGCTTGCCGGACAGCTCCACGCCAACGATGTCGGGCAGGCGCATCCACGACGCGCGCCCGAGCATCACGTTTTCGGCTTCCAGGCCCCCCACCCCGACGGCGATGACGCCGAGCGCATCGACATGAGGGGTGTGGCTGTCGGTGCCCACGCAGGTGTCGGGGAAGGCGACGCCGTCGGCCGTGTAGATCACCGGGCTCATTCGCTCCAGGTTGATCTGATGCATGATCCCGTTGCCTGGCGGGATCACGTCAACGTTGTGAAACGCCTTCTTGGTCCAGTTGATGAAGTGGAAGCGGTCGTCATTGCGCCGGTCTTCCACGGCGCGGTTCTTGGCGAACGCGTCCTTTTCAAAACCGCCGTGCTCCACCGCCAGCGAGTGATCGACGATCAACTGCACCGGCACGACGGGATTGACCTTGGCCGGATCACCGCCCATGTCGGCAATCGCGTCGCGCAGACCGGCAAGGTCGACGAGGGCGGTCTGCCCGAGGATGTCGTGGCACACCACCCGCGCCGGAAACCACGGAAAGTCCAGATCACGCTTGCGCTCGATCAACTGCCCCAGCCACGCCTCGACCATTGCCGGATCGCCCTTGCGGACGATGTTTTCCGCATAGACCCGGGAGGTGTACGGCAGCTTGGCCCAGGCGCCGGGCTCGAGGGCGTCAACCGCCTCGCGCGCGTCGAAATAGTCGAGTTGGGTGCCGGGTAGATTTTTGCGGTGCGCGGTGTTCATGGGAAATTTCTCTTGTTCCGTCATTCCCGCGAAAGCGGGAATCCAGTGATCCTGCAATCGGGTCGTAGAGGTCGAGCCATTGCGGGTTCTCTTTTTCGATCAACTTAAGCTTCCAACTGCGATTCCATTTCTTGATCTGTTTCTCTCGGAGAATGGCCGCTGAGGGATTCTCGGCCGCTTCGAACCAGACCAGCCGATGGGTTCTACAGCGCTTGGTGAACCCATCGGCGAGGCCATATTCTGTGTTCCCAGACGCGGCGAACGAGGTCGCTGGTCGCCCCTACATAAAGCGTTCCATTACGTTTGCTGGCCAAAAGATAAACGTCGTAACTCATTTGTAGGGCCTTCTGGATTCCCGCTTCCGCGGGAATGACACTGAAGGGTTGTTGCGGGTTGTGAAAGTCCGTTACTTGCGCTTGCCAATCGGCACAAACTTAAGGTTCTCAGGGCCGGTGTAGTTGGCCGACGGACGAATGATCTTGCCGTCGATGCGCTGTTCAATGATGTGCGCGCTCCAGCCGGCGGTGCGGGCGATCACGAACAGGGGCGTAAACATGGCCGTGGGCACCCCCATCATGTGGTAGCTGACGGCGCTGAACCAGTCGAGGTTGGGGAACATTTTCTTGATGTCCCACATCACCGTTTCCAGCCGCTCGGCAATGTCGAACATCTTCATGTTGCCTTCTTCCTTCGACAGGTCGCGGGCCACTTCCTTGATCACCTTGTTGCGCGGATCGCTGACCGTGTACACCGGGTGGCCAAAGCCGATGACCACTTCCTTTTTCTCGACGCGGGCCTTGATGTCGGCCTCGGCCTCGTCAGGGCTGTCATAGCGCTTCTGGATCTCGAAGGCCACTTCGTTGGCGCCGCCGTGCTTGGGCCCGCGCAGCGCGCCGATGCCGCCGCAGATGGCCGAGTACATGTCGGAGCCGGTGCCGGCGACCACCCGCGAGGTGAAGGTGCTGGCGTTGAACTCATGCTCGGCGTACAGCACCAGCGAGGTGTGCATGGCCTTGACCCACGAATCGCGCGGCTTTTCCTGATGCAGCAGGTGCAGGAAATGCCCGCCGATGGAGTCGTCGTCGGTCTCCACGTCGATGTAATTGCCATTGAAGGCGAAGTGATACCAGTACAGCAGCATCGAGCCGAGGCTGGCCATCAGCTTGTCGGCGATGTCGCGCGCGCCGGGGTGGTTGTGGTCGTCCTTCTCGGGCAGCACACAGCCCAGCACCGACACGCCGGTGCGCATCACGTCCATGGGGTGCGCCGAGGGCGGCAGTTGCTCCAGCGCGGCTTTCACCGCGGCGGGCAGGCCGCGCAGCGCCTTCAGCCTGGCCTTGTAGGCCTTCAGTTCAGCGGCGGTGGGCAGCTTGCCGTGCACCAGCAGGTGGGCGATTTCCTCGAACTCGCAGGTGGTGGCGACATCGAGAATGTCGTAGCCGCGATAGTGCAGGTCGTTGCCGGTTTTGCCGACGGTGCACAGAGCGGTATTGCCGGCCGCAGTGCCGCTCAGCGCGACCGACTTCTTCGGCTTGAAGCCGGGGGTGGGCGCTGCCTCGGTCGCCGCTGCTGCGGCAGGTGCCGCCTCGGCTTTTGCGGGCGACTTGGCTTTGGCGGCGGCCTTGGGGGGGGTCTTGCTCATGCGTCTCTCCTTGGGCAGGGCGGGCTGATCCCGCCATCGCGATTCGGCGGCCTCGGCCGCCCTGGGGTCACTTCTTTTTGCTGGCGAACAACGCGTCAAGCTTGTTTTCGAACGCGTGATAGCCGATGGCCTCGTACAGCTCGGCGCGCGTCTGCATCGTGTCGATGACATTCTTCTGATGCCCGTCGCGGCGCACCGCAGTGTAGACCGCCTCGGCGGCCTTGTTGGCGGCGCGGAAGGCGCTCAGCGGATACAGCTGGATGCTGACGCCCACCGAGGCCAGCTCTTCCCGCGTGAACAGCGGGGTGGCGCCAAATTCGGTGATGTTGGCCAGCACCGGCACCTTCAGCGCGTCGACGAATTTCTGGTAGGTGGGCAGGTCGTACGCGGCCTCGGCGAAGATGGCGTCGGCCCCGGCTTCGGCGCAGGCAATGGCACGCTCGATGGCGGCATCGACGCCATCGACCTGAATCGCATCCGTCCGCGCGATCAGGAAAAAGTCGGGGTCGGTCCTGGCGTCGGCCGCGGCCTTGACCCGGTCCACCATTTCCGCCTGCGACACGATCTCCTTGCCGGGGCGATGACCGCAGCGCTTGGCGCCCACCTGGTCTTCGAGGTGACAGGCTGCGGCGCCCGCCTTGATCAGGCTCTTGATCGTGCGTTCGATATTGAACGCGCTGGCGCCGAAACCGGTGTCGATATCGACCAGCAGCGGCAGGTCGCAGACATCGGTGATGCGGCGGGTGTCGGTGAGCACGTCATCCAGGGTGTTGATGCCCAGGTCGGGCAGTCCCAGCGAGCCGGCCGCCACGCCGCCTCCGGAAAGATAGATGGCCTTGAAACCGGCACGTTTCGCCAGCAGGGCGTGGTTGGCGTTGATGGCGCCGATCACCTGCAAAGGCTTTTCAGCGGCAAGGGCAGCGCGAAACCGGGCGCCGGCGGAAGCAGTCATGGTGCGCTCCTGCAAGGAATAGGACGACGATGCTACCCAATTCCCATGCCACCCCGCGCGTTTGTCAACAAGCGATGCAGAATCAACGGGATGCAGGCGCAAGGGACGCACGCGGACCGATGCCGATGTTTCATCCGTTTCATAATGAAACATGAATGATCCGTTTGAACCCGCCGCGCCGCGCCCACGCCGACTGATGGTCGGCGCCGTCGCGCTCACCCGCCTGTCGGAACTGATGGGCGATGTCATCGCCGATTTCGATGGCCGGGCCAATATCGAACTGATCAAGCTCGGCTTTGAAGACGCCGTGCGCTATCTGCACCGCCGCGGCGGCCATCCGCCCTTCGACGTGCTGGTTTCGGCCGGCTCCAACGGCGCCTACCTGAAGGCGCGCGCCGCGCCGCCGGTGGTGCTGGTGCGCCCCAGCGGCTTCGATCTGATGCAGGCGCTGACCCGCGCGCGGCAGCGTTCGGCGCGCATCGGGGTGGTGACGCATGTGTCCGACATGCCGACCTTCGCGGACTTTCGCCGCGCCTTCGCGCTGCCCATTGCCCAGCGCGCGTTCGTCACCGCCGAAGATGCACGCCAGTGCGTGTCCGAACTGGTGGGTCAGGGGGTCGAGGTCATCGTCGGCACCGGACTGGTCACCGAGTTGTCGGAGCAGGCCGGCATTGCCGGCATCCTGCTGTACTCGGCCGACTCGGTGCGCGCCGCCTTCGAGCAGGCCCTGGACCTCGCTACCCTGCTGCGCGCGCGCGGCGGCGATGCCCGCCCTGCGGTGCCGCCGCGCGCCCGCCGCAGCGGCCCGCGCGGCCGGGAGACCGAGTTCTCGGGCAGCAGCCGCGCCGCTCAGGCGGTGCGCCAACAGGTGACGCGCTGCGCCGCCAGCGACGCCACGGTGCTGATTCTGGGTGAAACCGGCAGCGGCAAGGAGCGTGTCGCGCGCGCGCTGCACGCCCAGAGCCCGCGTGCGGCGGGCCCGTTTGTCGCCATCAATTGCGGGGCGCTCAGCGAGAGCCTGCTCGAAGCCGAACTGTTCGGGCACGAAGAGGGCGCCTTCACCGGCGCGCGGCGCGGTGGCCGCCCCGGCCTCATCGAGGCGGCGCATCGCGGCAGCCTGCTGCTGGACGAGATTGGCGAGATGCCGGCGCCGCTGCAAACCCGGCTGCTGCGGGTGCTCGAAGAGCGCGAGGTGCTGCGGGTGGGCGGCATCCGGCCGCTGCCGGTGGACCTGCGCGTGATTGCCGCCACCCACCGCGATCTGGACGCCGATCTGCGCTCCGGCCATTTTCGCCACGACCTCTACTACCGGCTCAACGTGCTGCGCGTGCACCTGCCGCCCCTGCGGGCGCGGCCCGACGACCTGCCGCTGCTGATCCAGCAACTGCAACCCGACCTGCGCTTCACGGCCGACTCGTTGCGGCAGCTGCGCGGTTATCACTGGCCGGGCAACGTGCGCGAGCTGCGCAACCTGCTGGAGCGCTGCCGCACGCTGGCAGACCACGCGCCGATCACGCCCGCCGACCTGCAGGCCTGGCTGCCGGAGCTTGGCCAGGTGGCCGTGCCCAGCGCGCCGGCGCCGCTGGATCTGCGGGCGCTGCTGGCCGCCCATGGCGGTGACCGGCAGGCGCTGGCCCGCGCCCTGGGCATTTCACGCAGCACCCTGTGGCGACGGCTGCGGCAGAGCGGCGAAGCCGACAACTGACGTGACGGCTGCGGTTGATCCTCCGTGCGCGGGCGTCTGTCACCCGATTGGGTCTGTCGGGCCGGGCCAAGCGCCGTACCATCAGCGCCTTCCCCTCCATTCAACGAGCCCGAAACGCCATGCTTCGAAATCTGACCGCTGCCGCATTGCTGCCCCTGGCCCTGCTCGCCGGCTGCGCGAGCGCCCCCGGCTGGATGGCCCAGCCGGGCACCGGGCGCGCGCCGGTGACCGAGTTCGGCGCCCTGGTCAGCCTCACGCCGGTGGTGCTGACCCCCGCCGAACGCAAGGCGGCGCTGAGCGGCGCCGACGTCTGGGCCTCGGGCGGCCGGTCGTGGCTGATCGCCGCCGCACCGCAGGGCAACGCGCTGCACGTGTACGACGCGGGCAGTGGCGGGCTGCTGAAGGTGATCGCCCCCGAAGGCGAGCAGGCGTTCGACCAGCCGCATCGGGTGCACGTGATGGACGACCTGCTGCTGGTGGCCGAACGCGACAGCGGCCGCATCCACCTGTTGCAGCTTCCCGATTTCACGCCGCTGCTGCACTTTGGCGCGGGCGACGAGCCGCCGCTGCGCAGCCCGCACTCCATGTGGGGCGTGCGCATGGCCGACTGGGGCTATCACCTCTTTGTCACCGACAACTACGCCATCGAGAGCAGCAGCCAGACCCAGACCGCGCTGCGTCACCGGGTGAAGCAGTTCGCGCTGTCCAAAGGCGCGCTGGGCTGGACGGCCCGCGCCATTCGCAGCTTTGGCGCGGCCCGCGGCGACGGCCAGCTCTACGCCGTCGACCCCATTGTGGGCGACGCCGCCGATCGCCTGCTGGCGATTGCCGACACCGACCCTCGCGACGCCCGCCGCGTCCGCGTCTACGGGGTCGACGGCCGCTATGCCGGGCGCAGCTTTGGCGGCGGCGTGTTCCGCTCCAACATCTCCGGCCTGGCGCTGATGACCTGTGGCGATGATGGTCGCGATGGCCTGTGGCTGGCCACCGATGGCGGCCCCAACGGCCATTACCTGCACAGCTTCGACCGCGAAACCCTGGATTACCGGGCCACCTTCGCGATGCCCCCGCTGGCGGCGCAGGGCAGCCTCAGCGTTGCCGGCAATCGGCTCTACGCGGTGCTCGAAAACGGCCAGGTCGCCGGCTTCGAACTGGCCCCGCTGCGCGCGCTGCGGCCGGGCTGCTGAGGCCCGGCAGCATCCTCCCATCGACACGCCGGCACGCCGGCGCCCTGGCCGCCGTCAACCCTCGGGCAGTCGGCGCCGCGCCAGCAGCCGGTAGAGGCCGGGCAGCACCAGCAGGGTCAGCAGGGTCGAGCTGAGAATGCCACCCACCACCACCGTCGCCAGCGGCCGCTGCACCTCGCTGCCGATGCCGGTGTTGAAGGCCATCGGCACGAAGCCCAGGCCAGCCACCAGCGCGGTCATCAGCACCGGCCGCAGGCGGGTCAGTGCGCCTTCGGTGATGGCCTCATGCAGGCTGCGACCCTGCTCACGCAGGCTCTTGATGAAGCTCACCATTACCAGGCCGTTGAGCACCGCGATGCCGGACAGGGCGATGAAGCCGACGCCCGCCGAGATCGAGAAGGGAATATCGCGCAGCCCTAGTGCGAGCACGCCGCCGGTCAGTGCCAGTGGCACGCCGCTGAAGATCACCAGCGAATCGCGCAGGGTGCCCATGGCCATCCATAGCAGACCGAGAATCAGCGCCAGGGTGACCGGCACGACGATAGCCAGCCGCTTAGAGGCCGACTGCAACTGCTCGAAGGTGCCGCCGTAGTCCAGCCAGTAGCCGGGCGGCACGTCGACCGCGCTGCGCATCTGCGCCTGCACGTCGGCAATGAACGAGCCCAGATCGCGGCCGCGCACGTTGGCGGTGACCACCACGCGACGCTTGCCCTGTTCGCGGTTGATGGCGTTGGGGCCCAGGCCCAGTTCGACCGTGGCGACTTCGCCCAGCGGCACGTACTGCACGCTGCCATCGCGGCCATGGCCGGGCAGCATCACCGGCAGGCGCATCATCGCCTCGGTGTCGGTGCGCAGGGCTTCGGGCAGGCGCACCACGATGTCGCTGCGGCGGTCGCCTTCGTACAGCAGCCCGGCGGTTTCGCCGCCATATGCTGTGGCGACCAGCCGCTGCAGGTCTGCGACGTTCAGGCCATAGCGCGCCAGCACTTCGCGCCGCGGCTTGACGGTCAGGATCGGCAGGCCGGTGGTCTGTTCGACCTTGACATCGGCCGCGCCCTGAACGCCGCTCAGCACCTGCTCCATCTGCGCTGCCACTTGGTTGAGCGTGTCCAGATCGTCGCCGAATACTTTCACCGCAACGTCGGCGCGCACGCCTGAGATCAGCTCGTTGAAGCGCATCTGGATGGGCTGGGTGAACTCGTAGTTGTTGCCTGGCACCGACATCGCCAGGGCTTCAAGCGCCTTCACCACTTCGTCCTTGGGCTTGTCGGGGTCGGGCCAGTCCTTGCGATCCTTGAGCATCACGAAGGTGTCGGCCACGCTGGGCGGCATGGCGTCGTTGGCGATTTCGGCGGTGCCGAGCTTGCCGAAGATGCGCTCGACTTCCGGCAACTGCTTGAGCGTGGATTCCAGTTGACTTTGCATCTGCACGGCCTGGGTGAGGCTGGTGCCGGGAATGCGCAGTGCGTGCAGCGCGATATCGCCCTCGTCGAGGCTGGGGATGAATTCCGAGCCCATGCGAGTGGCGATCAGACCGCAGAGCACAACCAGGGCGAGCGCCGCCACCACCACCGGCACGCGCAGTTTCAGCGCCCCGTTGAGCAAGGGCGCGTAGGCCCGTCTGGCCGCGCGCATCAGCGCGTTTTCATGCTCGGCCACTGGCCCCTTGAACAGCAGGGCGACGCTGGCGGGCACGAAGGTCAGCGCCAGCAACAGCGCGCTGGTCAGCGCGGTGACCACGGTGATGGCCATCGGGTGAAACATTTTTCCTTCTACGCCCGTGAGCGCAAAGATCGGGATATACACCACGGTGATGATGCCGACGCCAAACATCGCCGGGCGGATCACCTCGTTGGTCGCCTCGAACACCACGTTCAGCCGTTCCTTCTCGGACAGGGCTTTGCCGCCTGCCGTGGCCAGCCCCAGCCGACGCAGGCAGTTCTCGACGATGATCACTGCACCGTCGACGATCAGCCCGAAGTCCAGCGCGCCAAGGCTCATCAGGTTGGCGGAAGTTTGGGTCTGCACCATGCCGGTGAAGGTCATCAGCATTGCCAGCGGAATCACCGCTGCGGTGAGCAGTGCGGCGCGCACGTTGCCGAGCAGCAGAAACAGCACCACGATCACCAGAATGGCGCCTTCGACCAGGTTCTTGGTGACGGTGGCCAGGGTCTTGTTGACCAGGGTGGTGCGGTCGTAGACCACGTTGGCGGTGATGCCCGGCGGCAGGCTGCGCTGCGCCTCCTCAAGTTTCGCGGCGACCGCCTTCGAGACTTCGCGACTGTTCTCGCCGACCAGCATGAACACCGTGCCGAGCACCACTTCGCGACCGTTCTGTGTGGCGGCGCCGCTGCGCAGTTCGGCGCCGATCATCAACTCGGCGACATCGCTCACCCGCACCGGCGAACCTTCGCGTTCGGCCACCACGATGCGCCCCAGATCATTCAGACCCGTCGCCTGCCCCGGGATGCGGATCAGTTGCTGTTGGCCGCGCTTTTCGATGAAGCCGGCGCCCCGGTTGGCGTTGTTTTCGCTCACCGCCGTCACCAGGTCCGCGAAGCTCACGCCATAGGCGAGCAAGCGGCCCGGGTCGGGGCGGATCTGGAATTGCTTGGCGTTGCCCCCGATGCTGTTGACGTCAATCACGCCCGGCACCTGCAGCAGAATCGGCCGCAGAATCCAGTCCTGCGCCTGGCGCAGGTCGGTGGGGGTGATCGGCGAGCCATCGGCGTTGCGCGCGCCGGGTTCGGCGTCCACCGTCCACATGAAGATTTCGCCCAGCCCCGTCGCGATCGGGCCCAGTTGCGGGTCCAGGCCGGCGGGCAGGCGCGACTGCAGGGATTGCAGGCGTTCGGAAATCAGTTGCCGTGCGAAGTAGATGTCGGTGCCTTCCTTGAACACCACGGTGACCTGCGACAGGCCGTAACGGGACAGCGAGCGCGTGTAGTCCAGGCGCGGCAGGCCGGCCATGGCCGTCTCGATGGCATAGGTCACGCGCTGCTCGGTTTCCAGCGGGGTGTAGCCAGGGGCCTCGGTATTGATCTGCACCTGCACGTTGGTGATGTCGGGCACGGCGTCGATGGGCAGATGCTGGAAGCTCCACACGCCCAGCCCTGCCAGCGCGATCACCAGCACCAGCATCAGGCCGCGCCGGTGAATCGCGAATCGGAGCAGCGTTTCAATGATCATGGCTGGCCCCCGATTTTTCGATGTCGGCCTTGATCAGATAGCTGTTCTCGGCCACATAGGGCGCGCCGGGCTTGAGCCCGCCCAGCACCTCGACGTACTCGCCGTCGCTGCGGCCCAGTTCGAGCATGCGCACCTCATAGGTGTCCTCGACGCGGGTGAACACGACCGTGAAATCGCGGAAGGCTTGCAGCCCGGTGGTTCTGACCGCCAGCGGCACATCGGCTCCGCCCACCCGCACTTCGGCATTCACGTACAGCCCCGGTGTCCAGCCGCCTGCAGCCGAATCGAACGCCGCCCAGACCTTGAGCGCCTGATCGGCACTGCTGCCGGAGGGCGCGATGCGCGCTATCTTTCCCGTCACGCTGCCAGCGCCATCGACCTGGCTGATGCGTACCGACTGGCCCAGGTCTATGCGCGCAAGGTCGCGCGGAAACACCGACAGTTCCGCCCACACCTGCGACAGATCGCTGATGGTGAACAGCGCCGCATCACCCGCCTGCTCACCGGGATGGGTCATGCGCGCCGTGATCGTGCCGCTGATCGGCGCGGTCACCGAATACACCTGCAGCGAGTCGTTGGACTCCACGCGCGCCAGGGTTTCGCCCGCCTTCACGCTGTCGCCCACGGTCTTGGGCACGCTTTTGACCATGCCCGCATAGCGCGCACCCACATCGCGCACCGCGTCCGGATTGGTCACGATGCGCCCGTACAGCGGCAGCACGTCGTGAATCGTTCTGGGACCTGCGATGTCCATCACGATGCCCGCAGCCTCGGCGCTGTCGGCGGCAATGGTCACGCGGCCTTCGTGGCTCTCGTAGGTCCAGCGATATTCTTCTCCCTGATACTCGGCCAGCACGGTCACATCGAAGGAATGCGGCTCGGTGACGACGCCATCGCCGCGCAGAAAATCTTCGTGCGGCGCAAACCGGAATTGATCGGTCTGGCCATCCAGACGCGCCAGTTCCACCCTCAGATCCACCGCATCGGGCGGCAGCGCCCTGCCGGCTTTGCTGACCCACGCGCGGTACTCCGGCGGCACGCCGGATTCGAAGATCGCCAGTTCGACCACGAAATCGCCATCCCGCAGCAGGCGGCCGTTGTGCGGGCCTTTGTCGGCGGATTCTGCGGCGCCGTGCGCCGCCTCAGGTCCGTGCCCGTGCCCGTGTGTTGCCTCGGGAGCGGGTTCGCCGCAGGCGGACAGCGTCAAGGTCAGTACCAGCAGGGCCGCCATTGGCCAGAGATTCAGTGCGTTCTTCATGGTGCATTCGATTCCGTAGGGGATACGCCCGGGGCGGGGGCGCCGGTGAGGCGCTGGATTTCAATCAGGTGGCCGTGATACTCGGTGGCGGCTTCGATCAGGCGGGCCTTCTGCACCGCCCATTCGGCCTGCGCATCGCGCAGTTCCAGCAGCGAGTAACGGCCGCGCCGGTAGGCGTGCTGGGTCTGCCTGAGCGCCTCTTCCATGGCCGGCACCACGCGGTCGCGCTGGGCTTCGTATTCGATGCGCGCGTGGCTGAGCTCCTGGTAGAGGGCGAACAGGTGCGCCTGCGCCTTGAGCCAGGCCTGCTCGCGGGCCGGTCCCACCTCGGCCAGGCGGGCCTCGTTTTCGGCAATGGCGCCGGCCGCGCGTTCGCGGCTGAACAGGGGCAGCGCAGCCGAGAACACCAGACCGACATCATCGGTGGCCTCGACCCGGCGCAGCCCGGCGCCCACACGCACGCTGGTGCTGCGCCGCGCCTGCGCCAGACGCAGTTCCGAGGCGCGCAGGCGGGCCTGGTTGGCAAACAGCAGCACATCCGGGGTGGTCTGCATCTGCGCCAGCAGCGCATCGAAGGCCGCGACCTCGGGCAGTTGCAGCAGGTCGCCCACCAAGGCGCCGAAGTCGGGCGCCATCACGCCGGTGGCCGCGGCCAGGTGGCGGCGGGCCGACAGCAGTTCGTGTTCGGCGTGCTCCTCTTCAAGCTCGGCCCGCGCCAGCGAAACCTGTGCGCGCGACCGTTCGGCCAGCGGCGCACGCGCCGCGTCCACGCGTCGATTCACCTCGGCCAAGGTGCTGCGCGCCAGCCGGGTGGCCTGATGCGCGATCCCGAGCTGGGCCTGGTCGGACAGCACGTGGATGAAACGGCGGGCCACTTCGGCGCGCAGGTCCAGTCGGGCAATCTCGGCCTCGGTGACCAGGCCTTCGCGTTCGGCCCGGCGGGCGTCGAGGCGGCGGTCGCGCAGGCCGCCACGCTCGATCAACTGGCTGAATCCGATCGTGGTCTGGGCCTTGTCCAGACCCGACAGCGCGCCGCTGCCCAGGGCGTCTTCCAGCTCGAGGTTCAGCTCGGGCGCCGGCCGCAGCCGGGCCTGCCGCGTTCGGGCCTCGGCGGCCGCGAGCTGCGCGCGGTAAGACTGGAACAGGGGATGCCGCGACTCCGCGCGTCGCAACGCCTCGGCGAGTGACAGCTCGGTGTCTTGCGGCGGCGCGATGACATTGCTGGCGCCGGCAACAGGGGTGCACAGCGCGGCGATCAGCATCGCCCACAGCCGCGCACGGGGTATCGAATTTGCAAACATGCAGCCTCCCGAACAGGGGAAGAATCAGGCGTCCGCGTGGCGCGGACGACGAGGTTCAGGCGGCGTGCAGGGGCGGCCCGCGCAGCGGCGGACGCAAATAGGGTGCATGGGTTGCGGCGCTGCGCTGCGGGTCACGCCGGATTGGGGGAGTGCGGTTCAGGCCCCGCCAGGTCCAGATAAAAACCGCCAGCAGCACCAGCAGCAGATCCAGGCCTGCGCCCGTCTTGCCGGACTTGCTCATGGCATCGGCCATCACCGGCACATCGACATCGTGGTGCTGGTCGCTGACGTGGTGGTCAATATGGTGGCCACCATCGTTGAAATGCAGGCTGGCCGGCGGTTCGCTGCCATCCAGGCTCAGATGCAGGTGCGCGCCGGTCAGCCGGGTCGACAGCAACGCGACGCAGACCAGAACCAGCATCCACGTCTGCCACGCCGAGTGTTTCTGGGGGGCTGAAGCACGCATGAACCCGAGTATAGCGGCTGGCCTGCTGGACGATCGCGCCGGCCCCGCCCGCCGGATGTCGGGCGGACTAGCCGCGCGCGGCTTCAAGCGCCGCCACCCGCGTCTCGAGCGCGGCGATCCGCGCCTCCAGTCCCTCGGTCGCGGCGCTGCGCGTCGCCGGGGCGGGCAGCGCCTCGGCCACCGGCTCACCGCAGAGGTGATGCGCCCAGCGGGTGGCCGCCTGGCCTGACTGGCGTGGCAGCTGGCTGACCAGGGGCGTGCCGCGGTCGGCAAGATCCTGCAGCGCGGCCTCGACCCCGGCGACGTCTGCCGGACCGCCGATGTAGGCCGCGTTGGCCTTCAGCTCGGCGACGGTCAGCGCGCCGCGCAGCATCAAGGTGACCAGCACCGCCTGGGTGTCACGCTTGAGCAGCAGTTGATGCTGAAACTGCTGTCGCCATTTTTCGGAGCGACCAAAGCGGTCATCACGCACCACCCAGCCCATCGCTTCCAGGTCGCGCAGGGCCTGGCCGACATCGCCCTCGCTGAGCTGCAGGTGCGGATGCCGCTGGCTTTTCTGGTTGCAGGCGGCGCGCAGGCCGTTGACCGTCATCGGGTAATAGTCCGGCGTGCTGATCGATTTTTCGACCAGCGAGGCGATGACCCGCGCGACGTTGGCGCTGAGCTCGGGGATGCTCATTCGGCCAGCATCCGGTCGCGCTTGTCGGCCACCGCCGCCAGCAGGTCGGCATAGGCGGTTTCGAACTGGGCGATGCCGTCGACACACAGCTGGTCGGTGATCTCGTCCAGCTTCACGCCCGCCTCGGCAATCGCGGCCAGTTGCGCCTTGGCCGCGTCGAGATCGACATCGAGACTGCGCGACACGGTGCCGCGCTCGCGGAAGGCGTCGAGGGTCGCAGGCGGCACGGTGTTGACCGTGTGCGGGCCGATCAGCGCATCGAGGTACATCGTTGGCGAGTACTCCGGGTTCTTGGTGCCGGTGCTGGCCCACAGCATGCGCTGCGGGCGCACGCCCCGGTCCAGCAGGGAACGCGCGGCCGGCGTGTCCAGCAGGTCCAGAAAGTCGGCATAGGCAGCGCGTGCGTTGGCGATGGCGGTGGTGCCCTGCAGCGGCTTCGGCAGCTTGGGATCGGCTGCGGCATCGATGCGGCTGACAAAAAAACTGGCCACGCTGGCCACCGCCTGCGGGTCGCCGCCGGCGGCGGTCCATTGGGTCATGCCGTCGACCCAGGCTTCTGCGATGGCGCGGTAGGCGGCCCGGCCAAACAGCAGGGTCACGTTCACCGAAATGCCGGCGGCGAGCAGCTGCGGCAGCGCTTCGACCCCGGCTGCGGTGCCCGGCACCTTGATCATCAGGTTGGGGCGGCCCACCGCCGCCGCGAGCCGCCGGGCGGCGGCAACGCTACCGCGGGCGTCGTGCGCCAGGGTGGGCGACACCTCGAGGCTGACCCAGCCATCGAGCCTCTGGCTTGCGTCGAACAGGCCAGCAAAGGCATCGGCCGCATGCTGGATGTCGGCGATGGCCACGTGTTCGTAGAGGCGTTCCGGGTCGCGCTCGCCAGCCGCGATCTGCGCCTGAAGTGCCGGGTCGTAGAGGGCGGTGCCGGCGATGGCCTGCTTGAAGATCGCGGGGTTGGAGGTCAGCCCGCGAATCGCGGACTCGTTGATCAGCCGCGCCAGACCGCCCTGGTCCAGCAGGTCGCGGCGTATGAAGTCGAACCACAGCGACTGGCCGTGGGCAAATACGTCATCAAGTCGGCTCACCGGAAACACCACATCGGATTCGAATGGGTGCCCAGCATAAACCGCCGGCCGGAAACGCTCGCAAGACCTTGGCCGAGGCGCGCCCCTTGCGGCCGGAAGCCCGGCCCGCGCCCCGGTGCTGCGCGTCAAACCCCCAGCGTTTCGAGGATGGCTTCGGCGGCTTCGCGGCCTTCGAACACGGCGGTGACCACGAGATCGGAGCCGCGCACCATGTCGCCACCGGCGAAGATTTTCGGGTTGGCGGTCTGGAACTTGTGCGGGCGTTTGGCATGCGTGTGCACCCGCACGCGGCCGTCTTCGTGCAGCGACACGCCGTGCGGTTCGAGCCACTCCGCCGGGCTGGGACGGAAGCCGAAGGCGATGGCCACGCGGTCGGCGGGGATGACCTGTTCGGAGCCTTCCACCACCTCGGGGCGGCGACGGCCGCGCGCATCGGGGGCGCCCAGGCGGGTCTCGACGACCTTGACGCCCTCGACCTTGCCGTTGCCGACGATGGCCACCGGCTGCCGGTTGAAGAGGAACTTCACGCCCTCTTCCTTGGCATTGGCCACTTCGCGCTTGGAGCCGGGCATGTTGGCTTCGTCGCGGCGGTAGACGCAGGTGACGCTGGCCGCCTGCTGACGAATGGCGGTGCGGTTGCAGTCCATGGCCGTGTCGCCGCCGCCCAGCACCACGACGCGCTGCCCGGCCATGTCGATGAAGTCGGCGGCATCTTTTTCGATGCCCATGACCCGGTTGATGTTGGAGATCAGGTACGGCAGGGCCGAGACCACGCCGGGCAGGTCTTCGCCGGGGAAGTCGCCGGTCATGGCGGTGTAGGTGCCCATGCCCAGGAACACGGCGTCGTACTCGGCCAGCAGCTGGTCCAGCGTCACATCAGTGCCGACGTGGGTGTTCAGGCGGAACTCGATGCCCATGTATTCCTGGATGTCGCGGCGGGTCTTGACCACCTCCTTTTCCAGCTTGAAGGGCGGAATGCCGAAGGTCAGCAGGCCGCCGATCTCGGCGTGGCGGTCATAGACCACGGCCTGCACGCCATTGCGCGCCAGGATGTCGGCGCAGCCAAGGCCAGCGGGTCCGGCGCCGATGATCGCGACCTTCTTGCCGGTGGGTTCCACCCCCGACATGTCCGGCCGCCAGCCCTGCTTGAAGGCCTCGTCAGAGATGTATTTTTCGATGGAGCCGATGGTGACCGCGCCGAAGCCGTCGTTGAGCGTACAGGCGCCTTCGCACAGCCGGTCCTGCGGGCACACCCGGCCGCAGATTTCGGGCAGCGAGTTGGTCTTGTGGCTGAGCTCGGCGGCGGCGAACAGGTTGCCTTCCTCCACCATTTTCAGCCAGTTGGGAATGTAGTTGTGCACCGGGCACTTCCACTCGCAGTAGGGGTTGCCGCAGTCGAGGCAACGCCCCGCCTGGGAGGCCGCCTGCTCGGCGGGAAACTCCCTGTAGATCTCGCGCCAGTCGTGCATGCGCACTTCGACCGGCGCCTTCCTGGGGTCCTGACGGGAGACTTCGAGAAACTGGAGGTGATTCTTTGCCATGCAAAATTCCTTGGTGACGCTTAAGCCGCAGCCTTGACCGCGTGGATCAACGAATTGATTTCGGCCGCCTTGGGCTTGACCAGCCAGAAGCGGCCGACGTAATCACGGAAGTCATCGATGATGTGCTGGCCCCACTCGCTGCCGGTTGCGGCGACGTAGTCCTTGATGAGGCTGCGCAGGTAATACTGATGCGCTTCCATGGACTCTGACACCACGCGGTGGATATCGATCAGTTCATGGTTGTAACGGTCCACGAAGCCGCGGCTTTCATCGAGGACGTAGGCAAAGCCGCCGGTCATGCCGGCACCGAAGTTGACGCCCACTTCACCGAGCACGGCCACCACGCCGCCGGTCATGTACTCACAGCCATGGTCGCCCAGGCCTTCCACCACCGCCGTGCAGCCCGAGTTGCGCACGCCGAAACGCTCGCCCGCCGTCCCCGCCGCATAAAGCGTGCCGCCGGTGGCGCCGTACAGGCAGGTGTTGCCGATGATCGCCGCCTGCCGCGCCACGAAGCGCGAGCCGCGCGGCGGCTTGATGACGATACGGCCGCCTGCCATGCCCTTGCCCACGTAGTCATTGGCTTCGCCTTCCAGCTCCAGGTTGAGGCCGCCGGCGTTCCACACGCCGAAGCTCTGGCCGGCGGTGCCGGTCAGTTTCAGGGTGATGGGCGCGTCGATCATGCCCAGGTTGCCGTGGCGCTTGGCAATTTCCCCTGACAGCCGCGCGCCGATGGAGCGGTCGCGATTGGTGACTTCATAGGTGAACTCACCGCCGGCCTTGGCCTCGATGGCAGGCAGACAGTCCTTGACCATCTGCTCGGCCAGTTCGCCCTTGTCGAACGGCGGGTTGGGCGAAGTGCAGAAATGCTTGGACGGCAGGATCATGCCCGCACCATCGAGGATGGGCCGCAGGTCCAGCGAGCGCTGCTTGTCGGTCTCGCCTTCCAGCAGTTCCAACAGGTCGGTGCGACCGATGAGTTCGGCCAGCGACGTCACGCCCAGCCTGGACAGCCACATGCGGGTTTCTTCGGCGACGAACCTGAAGTAGTTCATCACCATTTCGGGCAGGCCGATGAAGTGCTTCAGGCGCAGCACCTTGTTCTGAGTGGCGACGCCGGTGGCGCAGTTGTTGAGGTGGCAGATGCGCAGGTATTTGCACCCCAGCGCGACCATGGGCGCGGTGCCGAAGCCGAAGCTCTCGGCGCCCAGAATGGCGGCCTTGACCACGTCCAGACCGGTCTTCAGGCCGCCGTCGGTCTGCACCCGCACCTTTTCGCGCAGGCCGTTCATGCGCAGCGTCTGGTGGGTTTCGGACAGGCCCAGCTCCCAAGGCGTGCCGGCGTACTTGACCGAGGTGAGCGGGCTGGCGCCGGTGCCGCCGTCGTAGCCGGAGATGGTGATCAGGTCAGCGTAGGCCTTGGCCACACCGGCGGCGATGGTGCCGACGCCGGGGCCCGACACGAGCTTCACCGACACCAGCGCGCTCGGGTTGACCTGCTTGAGGTCGTAGATCAGCTGCGCCAGGTCTTCGATGGAGTAGATGTCGTGGTGCGGCGGCGGCGAGATCAGCGCCACGCCGGGTTTGGCGTAGCGCAGCTTGGCGATTTGGTCGTTGACCTTGTCGCCAGGCAACTGGCCACCTTCGCCGGGCTTCGCCCCTTGTGCCACTTTGATCTGCAACACCTCAGCGCTGGACAGATAGGCCGGGGTGACACCAAAGCGGCCCGAGGCCACCTGCTTGATCTTGGAGTTCTTCTCGGTGCCGTAGCGGGCCGGGTCTTCGCCGCCCTCACCGGAGTTCGAGCGCCCGCCGAGGCGGTTCATGGCGGTGGCCAGCGCCTCGTGCGCCTCGGGCGACAGCGCGCCCAGGCTCATGCCGGCCGAGTCGAAGCGCTTGAGGATGGCGTCGATGGGCTCGATGTCATCGATGGCCAGCGGCGTGTCCAGCTCCTTGAGCTTGAACAGATCGCGCACCGCCGTGACCGGGCGGTGATTGACCAGCGCCGCGTACTTTTCATAATCGGCGTACTCACCGCTCTGCACGGCCTCGTGCAGCGTGCGGATCACATCCGGGTTGTACGCGTGGTACTCGCCGTTGAAGACAAACTTCATCAGGCCGCCCTGATCCGGCGTCTTGCGCGGATTCCAAGCCGCCTTGGCCAGATGGGCCTGATCGTCTTCGAGGTCGCTGAACCGTGCGCCCTGAATGCGGTTGACGGTGCCTTCAAAGCACAGCGCCACCACCTCGTCGTGCAGGCCCACGGTTTCGAACAACTGCGCGCCGCGATAGCTGGCGATGGTCGAAATGCCCATCTTCGAGATGATCTTGTACAGACCCTTGTTGATGCCCTTGCGGTACGCCTGGGTGAGCGCTGCATCGTCCTTGGGGGTGGCGAGCTCGCCCTTCTGGCGCATGTCGTACAGCGAGGCATAGGCCAGGTAGGGGTAAACCACGCTGGCGCCATAGCCGATGAGGCAGGCGAACTGGTGCGGGTCGCGCGCGGTGGCGGTTTCAATGGCCAGATTGCAGTCGCAGCGCAGGCCCTCGGCTATCAGCCGGCTGTGCAGGGCGCCGGTGGCGAGCAGGGCATGAATGGGCAGTTTGCCCTTTTCAACCCTGCGGTCCGACAACACCAGAATGACCACGCCGCGCTCGCGCACGGCCGCAACGGCCACATCACAGGCCTGCCGAATGGCGGCTTCCAGCCCCACGGCCGGGTCGTATTGCAGGTCGATCACTTCGTGGCGATAGACCGGATCGGCCAGCAGGCTGCGGAACTTGGCCTCCGACAGCAGCGGCGAATCCACCATGAGCCGCGCGGCGCGCTCGGGCGTTTCCTCGAACATCGAGCACTCGGGGCCCAGCGAGCATTCCAGGCTCATCACGATCTGCTCGCGCAGCGGGTCGATGGGCGGATTGGTGACCTGGGCGAACTGCTGACGGAAGTAGTCGTAGGGCGAGCGAATCTGGCTGGACAGCACGGCGAACGGGGTGTCGTCGCCCATGCTGCCGATGCTTTCCTGGCCGCTTTCGGCCAACACCCGCAGCACGTCGACGCGCTCTTCATTGGTGAGCGCGAACATCTTCTGGTAGACCGCGATGTCGGCGGGCTGCAGGCGGTCGAGCGAGTTGGGATCGTCGTTGAGGCTGGCTTCCAGGCGGCGCAGGTTCTTCTTCAGCCACTGCTTGTAGGGGAAGCGCGCGGCCAGCAGACGGTCGATGTCTTCGGGGCGCAGCAGGGTGCCCGAATCGGTGTCGATGGCCAGCATCTGGCCGGGCCGCAGGCGGCCCTTCTCGACCACTTCTTCGGGCGCGTAGTCCGACACCCCCATTTCGGATGCGAGCACGATGGTGCGATCGCGGGTGATCACATAGCGCGCGGGGCGCAGGCCATTGCGGTCGGTGGTGCAGGCGGCGTAGCGGCCGTCGGTGAGCACCACGCCGGCGGGGCCGTCCCAGGGTTCCATCTGCAGCGAGTTGTACTCGAAGAACGCGCGCACGTCGGGGTCGAGGTTTTCGACGTTCTGCCAGGCGGGCGGAATCAGCGCGCGCATCGCGGCGAACAGATCCATGCCGCCGGCGAGCAGCACTTCCAGCATATTGTCGAGGCTTTGCGAGTCTGAGCCGCGCGGCGTCACCAGCGGTGAGATCGCGGCGATGTCGGGCAGGTCTTCGCACTCGAACTTGTTGGCGCGCGCCTGCGCCCACCGGCGGTTGCCGGCAATGGTGTTGATTTCACCGTTGTGCGCCAGAAAGCGGAACGGGTGACACAGGCGCCACTTGGGCAGCGTGTTGGTGGAAAAGCGCTGGTGGAACACGCAGATGGCGGTTTCCAGGTCCGGCGCCTTCAGGTCCTGGAAGAACACCGGCAGGTACTCGGGCATGACCAGGCCCTTGTAGACCAGCACGCGGCACGACAGCGAGGCGACGTAGAACTCGGTGTCGCCGTCGGCTTCGAGGCGCTTCTCGGCCGCGCGGCGCGCCTTGAACAGTTTCAGCTCGAACACCAGCTTGTGCATGTTGCTGGGCGCCAGCACGAAGACTTGCTCGAAGACCGGCGCTTGTTGGCGGGCTTCGTCGCCCAACGCGCTGTCATCGGTGGGCAACGCACGCCAACCCGCCAAGGTCAGGCCATGCGCGCGGCAGGCTTCGGCCATCACCTCACGCGCATGCTCGGCACGGGCGGCGTCTTGCGACAGGAACACGTTGCCTGCGGCAAAGCGCTGTGAGCCCAGCACGATGTTGGACGCCTGCGCGACCCGGCGCAGAAAGCGCTCGGGGGTTTTCATCAGCAATCCGCAGCCGTCGCCGGTCTTGCCGTCGGCGGCGATGGCGCCGCGGTGGGTCATGCGCTCCAGCGCGGTGATCGCACGCTGCACCAGGGCATGGCTGGATTGCCCATCCATTTGCGCAATCAGGCCGAAGCCGCAGCTGTCGCGCTCGAATTCGGGGCGGTACAAGCCGGTTGGGTTCACCATTTACCATCACCTCATCAGTTATCGACACGACACCACGATCCTTGCAAAGCCCGACCCGTACCGGGTCATCAGCGGCTTTCCTGGAACGCACACCACAGCCATATCAATAATAAAAACAATGTGTTGTTGTTGGTTGAGCCGAGCATCAACGGCGCGGCACAGCCCAACGAACGCTTCTTTCCAACGACTTCAGCCTGCACATTCAACCCTCGTTACGGGTTCGTTTGAAGGCGGCGAGATTCCCCGGCCGACCGACTCTGGAGCGGTCGCCGCTTGGTGCGCTTTGGGAGAAGCAGCGACGCGGGCGGGGATGTGTCGCTGCACTGCAACAATCCCATTATAAAAGCGCGCAATACGGCGTCAAACAGACGGGCGTGACGATACCCTACGCCTCAGGGTCATCGCAGCCGGCGCAGGTCGAACAGACGCTCGTGTTCGTCCAGCGCGTAGCGATCGGTCATGCCGGCGATGTAGTCGGCGACGCAGCGCGCGCGGCCCGTCAGCCCGTCTGCGGCCTCAACCTGCTCCACCTTGGCGAAATCGCTGGCGGGCAGCAGACGGGGGTCGTCCATGAAGGCCCCGAACAGCTCGCGAATGACGCGCTGCGCCTTGCTCATGACCCGGTGCACCTGCGGATGGCGGTAAAGATGCGCAAACAGGAACTGCCGCATGGCCTGGGTTTGCGCGCGGATCTCGGGTGAAAAGGCGATCAGCGGCTCGGCATGATGGCGAACTTCATCGAGGCTGGCCGGTGCCGCGGCGTCGAGTCGTGCGCGGCTGTGGGCGTTCAGATCGACCACCAGGGTGTTGATGATGCGGCGAATGGTCTCGTGGCGTTCCTGACGCGGCGTGAGCTGCGCATAGCGCGCCCTGACTTCGTCGTGATGCCGGGCAAACAGGGGCACCGAGCGCAGCTGCGGCAGGGTCAGCAGCCCGGCGCGTACGCCGTCGTCCATGTCGTGGTTGTGGTAGGCAATTTCGTCGGCCAGGTTGGCCAGTTGTGCTTCCAGCGAGGGTTGGTGCCGCTTGAGAAAACGCTCGCCGATGTCACCCAGCGTTCTGGCGCGCGCCGCCGAGCAGTGCTTGAGAATGCCTTCGCGGGTTTCAAAGGTGAGGTTGAGGCCGGCAAAGGCGGCGTATTTGTCTTCCAGTACATCGACCACCCGCAGACTCTGCGCGTTGTGCTCGAAGCCGCCGTGGGGCTGCATGCAGCCGTTCAGTGCGTCCTGTCCGGCGTGCCCGAACGGGGTGTGGCCCAGATCATGGGCCAGCGAAATGGCCTCGCAAAGATCTTCGTTCAGCCCCAGGGCGCGGGCGAGGGTGCGGGCGATCTGCGCCACTTCCAGCGAGTGCGTCAGCCGCGTGCGGTACAGATCGCCCTCGTGATTGACGAAGACCTGGGTCTTGTATTCCAGTCGGCGGAAGGCCGATGAATGAATGATGCGGTCGCGGTCGCGCTGGTACTCGGTGCGCGGAAACGCCGCCGGCTCCTCGTGGCGCCGACCGCGGCCGTTGTCCGGCCGGGCGGCATAGGCGGCGAGCTGCATCATGCGACGGCGGCGGCCAGGGTGGCGTCCAGCGCAGCGGGGTCGAAATCAGCGGTCAGCACTGCAGCGCCCAGGCCGCGCAGCAACACCAGGCGCAGCTGGCCCTTGGCGACCTTCTTGTCGTGGCCCATGAGGTCCTTGAAGCCTTCAACCGTCATGCCGGCGGGCGGCTTCACCGGCAGACCGGCGCGGGCGATGAGGTCGCGGGCACGGGTGGCGATGTCGGGCGTGATCCAGCCCAGCCGGGCAGAGCAGTCGGCCGCCATGACCATGCCGGTGGCCACCGCCTCGCCGTGCAGCCATTCGGTGTAGCCGGTGAAGGTTTCGATGGCGTGGCCAAAGGTGTGGCCCAGATTGAGCAGGGCGCGAACGCCGCCGCCCACCGCTTCGCGCTCGTCCTCGGCGACGATGCGCGCCTTCATCTGGCAACAGTGGGCGATGGTCTGCGCGGTGATGGCGGGGTCCAATGCCAGCAGGGCATCGAGATGCGTCTCCAGCCAGGCGAAGAACGCGGCATCGCCCAGCAGGCCGTACTTGATGACTTCGGCCACGCCCGCGCGCAACTCGCGCGGCGGCAGGGTCTTGAGGGTGTCCAGGTCGGCGACCACGGCAATGGGCTGGTGAAAGGCGCCGATCATGTTCTTGCCGCGCGGGTGATTCACCGCCGTTTTGCCGCCCACCGAGGAATCCACCTGCGCGAGCAGGGTGGTGGGAATCTGCAGGAAATCGATGCCGCGCTGGTAGAGCGCCGCCACGAAACCGCCCAGGTCGCCGATGACGCCACCGCCCAGGGTCAGCAGCACGCCGTCGCGGGCGAATCGCCGCGCCAGCAGCGCATCGAACAGGCGCTCGGCCTGGTCCCAGCTTTTTTGGAGTTCGCCGGGCGGAATGATCAGGCAACTGTCGTCAGGCAGGCTCAGGGTGGCCTGCAGGCGCGGCAGGTGCAGGCGCGCCAGGTTCTGGTCGGTGAGCAGCAGGCGCGGTCGGTCAGCGAGCACGTCGAAGCACGCGGTCTGGCCCAGCAGGCCCGCGGCGATCTCGATCGGGTAGGCGCGATCGCCCAACTGGACGGTGCACTGCGTCATAAGCGGGCTCGGTTACGGGGCGCGTTGCGCGAGGTGGGCCTGAATTTCATCGACCAGCAGCCGCGCACTGCGGCCCTGGGTCTCGATCACAACATCGGCGATCTGCCGGTACAGCGGATCCCGCTGTTCGAACAGGCGCGAGAGTATCGCGCTGGGCGCCTCGCCGGTGTTGAGCAACGGCCGATGTTGCGACTGGCCGGTGCGCGCCACTTGCTGGCGAACGCTGGCATGCAGGTAAATCACCGTGCCGTTCTGCGCCAGCAGCGTCCGGTTGGCGGGCCACACCACGGCGCCGCCGCCGGTGGCCAGCACGATGTCGGGGGCCTGGGTGATGTCGGCAAGCAAATCATGCTCGCGCTGGCGGAATCCGGCCTCGCCCTCTTTTTCGAAGATCAGTGGAATGTCGACGCCAAGCCGATGTTCCAGTTCGTGATCGGCATCGATGAAACGCAGACCGCGCACCCGCGCCAGCCGCTTGCCGATGGTGGTTTTGCCGGCCCCCATGGGGCCGATGAGGAATAAGCGTTCCACGGTGGACATTGCGGTCCCACCCTAAGGCGTCGTGGTCGGCGCGGGGGTGGGCGTCGTCGAGGGCTTGAGGGTCAGCTGCCGCCGGCGACAGACCTGACCGGATTCGTCTCCCGAGCCGGAGGCCCGCACGCAGGCCTCGATATCGACCAGCGACTCGGTGGTCACGTTCGGCGCGAAATAGCGGCTGCGTGCCAGGCCGTTGGCATCGGTGGTGCCCCCGCCGGGAAATACGCGCTCGTTCGGCCGGGTCACCGAGGGGCTCAAGATGCGGAACAGCACCTGCGCGCCATTGATCGGCTGGAAGGCGTTGTTGCGCACTTCCATGGTCAGCTCGACGCTGGGCTGTTCGGTTGCGTCCGGCATGACCGTGAGGGCCAGGGGCAAGCGCAGGTCGACGCAGTCGCGCCCGTCGGCGGATCGTTCGCAGAACTCGTCGATGAACTGCACACCGGTGGTCGCGATCAGCTCGCCGCTGGGCTCGGCGCCACAGGTCCGGTTCTCCCGCGCGTCGATTTCGAGAAAGCCCGAAAGATCGCTGAACACCTCGACCGTCTGCACGAAGTTGCCGGCGCTGTTCAGCTGGATGCGCCGCCGCTGCGCGCGCGGTGTCGAATCGCCGCTGATGATCAGGCCTGCGGGCGCTGCGCCGGCGCCCGAGAAGCGGGTTTCCAGGTCCACGCAGGGGTTGCCGCCATTGGGATTGACGATGGGCTGGCCATTGGCGTTGCGCCAGGTCAATTGCAGGCGCTGGGCGTTGGGTGCGCCCACCGTCACGGCGGTGCCGAACACCGGCGCGGTAAAGCGGAAGTCGTCCTGACGAATGCTGACCGCCAGCGAGCCCTCGCAGACCGCGTCGAGGTCGTCGAAGCAGACGTCGAGATAACGCGGGTCGGTGATGGTGGCGGTGATGACCCCGGTGCTGTTGGTCGTCACGGCGGGATCGGGGGTGAACACGAAGTTGAGCCTGCCGAAGGCATCCGTAAAGCCATCACCAAGCCCGGGGCGGGTGACGCCGCGCTCGACGATGCTCACCGTGCCGTTGGTGGCGGTGAGCGACACCCCCAGCCCTTCGGCCGCCGTGCGTTCTTCGAGGCTGATCTGTACCCGGAAGCCCGGCAGATCCACCCCCGGCGAGCCCGTGGCCGGGCCGCTCATGCTCAGGACCGGCGCGCGGACGGTGCTGCTGCTCCCGCCGGGGCCTTGCCCGATCAGGCCGCCCGCCCCGCGGCCGCTGTCACCTGAGCTGCCACATCCGGCGAGACCGAGGGCGGCAAGCAGGGCGGCGAACAACTGCAGCGGTGAAACGTCTAGACGCATGTCGGCTCGCCGAACGGGAGGCCCAGAAGTATAGCGATGCACCGGCGCCCGGCCGCCGGGTCAGTTTGACCCGCCTGCGACCTCGGTCCCTCGCTGGGCTCAAGGCTGATCATCAATTGACCTGCAAACCTTCCTGAATCATCCGCGGCGTGACGAAGATCAGCAGTTCGCGCTTGATGGACTCCCGCGTGGTGCTGCGGAACAGGGCGCCCAGCAGCGGGATGTCGCCCAACAGCGGCACCTTGGTGCGCCCCTCGGAATTGCTTTGCTCGAAGACCCCACCGAGCACGATGGTGTCGCCGGTGCGCACCAGCACCTGGGTGGTGACGCGCCGGGTGTCGATGCTGGGCGCCGTGCCACCACCGGCCACCGGCACGTTCTCGCCCACGGTGTCGTTGGTGACATCCAGGTCCATGAGAATGCGGTTGTCCGGCGTGATCTGCGGCGTGACGCTGAGGCTGAGCACCGCCTTCTTGAACGACACGCTGGCATTCTGGTTGCCGCCCTCGGTGGTCTGGAAGGGAATTTCCCGGCCCTGCTCGATCAGCGCCTGCTTGCCATTGGCGGTGATCACCCGAGGGGTCGAGATCACCTCGCCACGACCTTCGCTCTGCAATGCCGAGAGTTCCAGGTCGATCAGAAAGTCGGACCCGAGGATCGCCAGCCCGATGGCCCCCGCCTGACCCGCAGCCGGGTTGGCGGGCAGGTTGACGTTGTAGCGGTTCAGCGCCGAGCCCGGCAGGGTCACCGGGAAGCCCTGGTTGGCGATGAACGAGTTGACGATGGGGTCGGTGCCCAGCACGTTGTTGCCGCTGGTGGTGACCAGGCCGCTGTTGCCCGAAGACGCCACGCCGGTGACGCCGAAGCGGGCTCCGATGTCGCGGCGGAAGTTGTCGCTGGCCACCACGATGCGTGACTCGATCAGCACCTGTCGCACCGGCACATCAAGGCGCTCGACCAGCCGCCGCACTTCGCTGAGCTTGTCGCGGCTGTCGAGCACGATCATGGTGTTGGTGCGCTCATCCACGGTCACGCGGCCGCGCTCTGACAGCAGCGAGGTGTCGCCGGCCGAGATCAGCGCGGCAAGGTCAAGCGCCCGCGCATAGTTCACCTGGATCAACTCAGTGCGCAGCGGCGCCAGCTGCACCTTTTGCGCGGCCGATTCCAGCTCGGCCTGTTCGCGCGCCGCCACTTCTTCCAGCGGCGCGACCAGCATGACGTTGCCCTGCTGGCGCATCGCCAGCCCACGAGTGCGCAGGATGATGTCCAGCGCCTGGTCCCAGGGCACGTTCTGCAAGCGCATGGCGACATCGCCGCTCACCGAGTCGCTGATCACCATGTTGGCGCCGGCGACATCGGCAATGATCTGCAGCAACGAGCGCACGTCGATGCTCTGGAATGACAAGGAAATGCGCTCGCCGGTGAATTGCGGCTCGGCGGCCCGGCGGGCTTCGATTTTCTCGGCGGTGAGCGGCTGCAGTTCGAGGGTGAATCGGTCATCGGCCTGGTACGCCGCCTGTTCAAAATCGGCCGGCTCGACGGGCGTCACCCGCACTTCGACGTGCAGGCCCTGTTGGCGGGCGTCGACGAACTTGGCGGGGGTGCCGAAGTCGATGACGTCCAGCCGCCGCGCAAGCCGGTCGGGCAGCGTGGCGTTCTTGAAGCGGGCGACGATCACGCCGCCATCGTTGTCGACTTCGACCGGGGTCGAGGGGTCTGCCAGCTTCACCAGCACCCGTGCCTCGCCCTTTTCGCCGCGACGGAAATCGATGTTCTCGACCACGTTGCCCTCGCGCCGCGCCGTCGTGCGCACCGGGGGGGGCGCCGACGCACCCGCGACCGGGACCGGGACGCCCGCCGGGGTCATGGGCCTGGGCGGCTGTGCGGCCGAGGCCGCAACTGCCGAGGTCAGCTCGATCAGCACGCGGTTGCCTTCGGTCTTGATGACGTAGGGCACCAGTTCGCTCATCTCGACCACGACCCGGGTACGGCCCTGGGCTTCAGCGGCCGCCACCGATTGCACACGCCCCTGATTGATGCGCCGGAAGCGCTCTGCCAGGGCCAGTCGCGTGTCCGGCAGGTCAATCGCCAGCCGTGCGGGTTGTTCGATGGTGAAACTGGTCACGTCCGGCGCCGGGCCGGTCAGACTCAAGGTGATCAGCACCACGTCGCGGGCGATGCTGGTGGCGTCCAGCGCCACCAGCGCCGGACGGCTTCCGGCGTCGTCAATCGTCGTGGGACCCTGCGCCACGGCGGACCACGCCGTGAGCATCAAGGCAACGGCGAGCAGACGCGTCGTCAAGTTGCTCCCTTTCCAGCGTGCATCCATGTCGCCCTCCAATCTAAGGCGTGAGCGCCAGGATGGCCGGCCGGCGGATCCAGCCGCCGAAGCCATCCGGGATCAATTCGTTCAATTCGATCTGGCCTTCTTCTATGGTGCGAATCTCGCCATAGTTCTGGCCCATGTGGTTGCCCTTGCCGACCCGGTGGATCACCCCGTCGGGCGCGCGCACCATGGCCACCCGCCGGCCGGAGAAGTCGATCACCCCGATCATGCGCAAGGCGTCCAGGGGGAATTCTTCCAGGGGTTCGCGCGGTCGGCTGATGTCGGGCCGGGGCCCGACACCCACCGCGGCGGCGCGAACCGGCTCGGGGCGAATAAACGGATCAGGCCGCGAGCCCGCCATATAGACATAGGACTCGTACTGGCGAACCTGGGGTATCGGCTCGATCTGCCGCGACTGACGCGCCTTGATCTCTGCCACATAGGTTTCCAGGTCGTGCATGTCGCGCGAGCAGCCGCTCAGGGCCAGCAGGCCCAGCACGGCGATCCAAGCCCTCAAGCGGTGGCGGCTGATCATCGGCGGCCCTTGCGTTGGGGCCGGTTGGCGGCTTCCTGGGCGGCGATCTCTTCATCGTCGAGATAGCGATAGGTGGTGGCCACCGCCGTCATGCGCAGCGGCCCCTGACTGGACGATGGGGCGCCGTTGCGGGCGCGTCCGCCGGTGGCCGCGACCGGCCGGATTTCGACATCTTCGATGGTGACGATGCGCGGCAGCGCGGCGATGCCGCTGACGAATTCGCCCATCTGGTGGTAGGTGCCCAGCACGATGATCTGGTTGGGCAGTTCTGCGTAGAAGTCTTTGGGGACTTCGCCGATGGGGCGGAACAGCTCTTCCTCCAGGCTGCTGGCCACACGGGTCTGCGAGATGTCGTTGAGCAGATTGGCCACCTCGGTGCGGCTTGGGAGCTGGCGCAGCATGGCGCCGAAGGAGCGCTCCATTTCGGCCAGTTGCTCACGGTAGGCGTCCAGATTGGCGACCTTGCGCTGCTTGGTTTCAAATTCGCCGCGCAGCCGCTTCTCGGTCGCCTGCTCGCGCACCCGTTGTTCGTTCTGCGGCTTCACCAGGAAGTAGTAACCGGCGCCGATCAGCACCAGCGCGAGCAGCACGGCCGCGCCGATCCGCGCATACAGCGGCCACAGCCCCGGGTTTTGCGGGTCGAGCGACTGCAGCTCTTCGAAAATCTCCTGGGCGCGACTCATTGGATGTCCTCGGCGCCTTCGGCCCCTTCGGCCGCCTGATTGCGGCTCTTGACCTGCAGGGTGAACTCGCTTGCGCGACCACGACCGGCCTCGGTGGCGCGAATCACGACCAGCCGCGGATCATCGAACCATTCGGAGGCATCGAGGTTCTTCATGTAGGCCGACACCCGACCGTTGGAGTCGGCAACGCCTTCAATCGTCACTTGCGTGCCCTTTTGCCGCAGCAGGGTGAGCGACACGCCCTCGGGTAGGGTATTGACCACTTCGTCGAAGAAATGCACTGAGGCAGAGCGACTGGACTGCAAGGTCTCGATCACCCTCATGCGTGCCAACAGGTTGTCGCGGGTGCGCTCCAGGCCCTCGATCTCCTTGATTTTCTGATCGATCTCGGCCACTTGCTGGGTCAGGTACTGATTGCGCGCCCGCTGATGCTCCACCGCGCCCGAGGCATGGAAATACAGGCTGCCCGCGACGATCACGCCCACCAGCCCGCCCAGCGCCAGCATCTGGAAAAACTGCCGTTTCCGCAGTTCGCGACGTTCGGCTCGCCAGTCGAGCAGGTTGATGCGCAGTGCCATGGCTAGTGGTCCGCTTCGTCGTCGTCAAATGACCGCAGGGCCAATCCGGCGGCCAGCAGCAGCGCCGTCTCGTCCCGCACGATCAGGTTGGGCTTGGCCCGCGGGGAGATTGAAAGCTGGGCAAACGGTCGGGCGATCACCGTGGGGATGCCAATGCGTTCGCTGATCTGCGCAGCCAGGCCGTCAATCTGGGCGCAGCCGCCGGCAAGAATGATCTGATCGACCTGGGCGATATCGCTCACCGCTGAAAAAAAGAACTGGAGACCCCGGTCAACCTGCTGGCCGATGTCATCAATGAAGGGTTTCAGCACGTCCTCACGGTAACTCTCGGGCAGCGCGTTGGCACGCTGCGCCCGCAGCGCTTCATCCACCGACATGCCGTAGGCGCGCATGATGTCTTCGGTCAATTGCTTGCCGCCGAAGGCAGATTCACGGGCATAGACCAGTTTGTGATCGTGGAGGAACAGCAGGGTCGTGGCGATGGCCCCGATGTCGACCAGGGCGATGGTCTGGCCGACGCCGTCGGCAGGCATCTGATGGCGCAACAGGCTGGACGCCAGCTCCAGAGCGTGGTTCTGAATGTCGACCACCTTGGCGCGCATGCCCGCGCGCTCCAGTGCGTCGGTGCGCGCCAGCACCTGGTCACGACGGCAGGCGGCGAGCAACACATCCACCTCTTCGGTTCGCCCCCCGGCCGGTCCCAGAACCTGGAAGTCGAGGCTCACGTCTTCGATCGGGAAAGGGATGTACTGGTCGGCCTCGGCGCGGATCTGCTGCTCCATGTCATCTTCGCTGAGCAGGGCCGAAAGCTGTACGACTTTGGTGATGACCGTGGGGCCGGCCACCGCCACTGCGGCGGCACGCTGTTTGGTGCCGGATTTGGCCAGCACCTTGCGAATGGCCTCGGCCACCGCTTCGGGTTCGACCACTTGCTGGTCAACCACGGCAGAGGCCGGCAACGGTTCGATGGCAAAGGCGGCAACTTCGATTCGGCCACCCTTCTTGACGAGTTCCAGCAGCTTGACCGAACTGGAACTGATGTCCAATCCGACCAGGGAGGGATCCTGCCCTCCGAACCATTTCTGCATGATGGACATCGTGCCCCTTGCCGAGCGCCCCTGATGATTCCCGAAAACCGCGCTCCCCAAAGGCGGATCAGGCACAGTGGCTTAATATAGCGGACCCCGAAGTCAATGCAACTCGAAGTTTGCTCCGCAAATACCTGATGCCAAACCATAAGATGTCCAGCGCCCATGTCCAGAGGGGCCGTTTAGCCTGGGTGCTGGGGATCAGCGCGCTCACTTTGCTGATCGGCGGTCTGTTAACGGTGTGGCTGACCGTTCGCCACTTCCAGCAAGACCTTCCGTCGGTTGCGGCCATTCGCGCCATCGAGCTGGGCGAGCCCATGCGCGTTTTCACGGCCGATGGACTGCTGATGGCCGAATATGGCACCGAAAGGCGCTCTTCGGTGCGGTTTGACGAAATTCCCCGCCGGGTGATCGAAGCGTTCATCGCCGCCGAAGATGAGCGCTTCATGCGCCACCACGGCGTTGACCCGGTGGGCCTGTTGCGCGCCAGTGTCCGCCTGTTGCAGACCGGCGAGCGCACCCAGGGGGGCAGCACCATCACCATGCAGCTGGCACGCAACGTCTTCTTGAGCAGCGAGCGCACCTACACCCGAAAAATCCGCGAGATCCTGCTGGCGATACAGATTGAAGACGAGCTCAGCAAAGAGGAGATTCTCGAGCTGTATCTGAACAAGATCTTCCTGGGAGAGCGCGCCTATGGCGTCGCGGCCGCCGCCCAGACCTATTTCAGCCGGCCGCTGAGTGCGCTCACCCTCGACCAGGCGGCCCTGATCGCCGGCTTGCCCAAGGCGCCGTCGCGAGACAACCCGATTGCCAGCCCGTCGCGTTCCATGGAGCGCCGCAACTACGTGCTGCGACGCATGCACGATGCCGGCTTCATCGACCGCAATACGCTGGCGGCTGCCCAATCGGCGCCGCTCGGGGTTTCGCCCTATCGCACCCGGGTCGAAGTCGAGGCGCCGTATGCCGCCGAGATGGCGCGCCAGACCGTGGTCGCGGCGTTGGGGGAATCGGCGTACTCGCAGGGACTGCGGGTCTACACCTCGATCGTCGGCACCGAGCAGACCGCCGCGGTCAATGCGGTGCGCAACGGCCTGCTGGATGTCGAGCAACGACAGGGCTGGCGCGGCGTTGAGCGGCGGTTGAAGCCCGAGACGCTGGGCGACCGGGACGCCCTGTTGCTGGCGCTGGGCGAACTGCCGAAGTGGCCGGCGCTGACCACGGCCGTCATCACCGGCACCGCTGACGGCGCGGTGGTGGCCTTGAGTGCCGATGCCGAGACGCTCAGGCTGGATGCGGCTGCACTTGAATGGGCCGGCGCCCAGCGCGACACGCTACAGCCTGGCGCGGTGATTCACCTGCGCCAGAACGCGGCGGATGAACTGCGCCTTTCGCAAACGCCGCAACCCCAGGCGGCGTTCATCGCACTCGATCCGCAGACCGGCGCCATCACCTCGATGGTGGGGGGCTACGATTTCTATCTGAGCTCATTCAACCGCGCGGTTCAGGCGCAGCGACAGGTTGGTTCGGCCTTCAAACCTTTTCTGTACGCCGCCAGCTTCGATGTGGGCTTCACACCGGCGTCGGTGGTGCTGGATGCCCCGGTGGTGTTCGACGATGCGCGACTCGAGGAGGCGTGGCGGCCGACCAACTACAGCGGCAAGTTCTATGGCCCGACCCGCCTGCGAGACGCCTTGGTGCACTCGCGCAACCTGGTCACCGTGCGCCTGCTGCAATCCATCGGCTTCGAGCAGGCGCGCAGCTTCGCGCAACGTTTCGGGCTCGACCGCGACCGCCTGCCGCGAGACCTGACCATGGCGCTGGGCAGTGCGAGTTACACGCCGCTGGAGCTGGCCAGCGCCTATGCGGTGCTGGCCAATGGCGGCCTGTCGGTGGAGCCACGATTGATTGACCGGGTCGAGGGGGCCGACGGCACGGTGGTCTGGCGCCCCGATGCGCCGGTTGAAAATCCGTCCGAGCGCCTTTCCCCGTCCATGCCGGCGGCTCAGCCAACCGCCGCGCCCGCAGACCCTGCTGCCGATGACACCATGGCGCCGGTGGTGGACGACCCGCGGCGGGTGGTCCCCGAGGCCATCACCTGGCTGATCACCGACATCCTGCGCGACGCCGCCCGTCGCGGCACCGCGGCGCGTGTGGGTACCGCCTTGAAGCGTCGTGATCTGGCCGGAAAAACCGGCACGACCAATGACGAGACCGATGCCTGGTTCGCCGGGTACAACCGTCACCGCGTGGGGGTGGCGTGGGTGGGTCACGACCAACCGCAGCGGATCGGTCGTGGCGAGGTGGGTGGCCGGGCGGCGCTGCCCATCTGGGTCGATGTCATGAGGGTCGCCTTGAAGGACATCCCCGATGAACCGCCACCGCCGCCCGACAGCGTGATGAGCGTGCGTGTGGACCGGGAAACCGGTGGCCGGGCGGGTGTGGGCAGCTCTGACAGTATTTTCGAGTTCGTGCCCGTGGCCAGCATGGGCCGCCCCGCCGCAGGCGAGGAACGTCCCCACCAGCCCACACCTTCGCAACAGCGTCAGGGTCCGGCGCTGGACGATCTGTTCTGAGCCGCCGTGCGTGGCGCCATGGCTAAACCACACTCATCCCTCCATGAAGAATGGGTCAACGCCGCCGCACAGTTGATGTGCTCCTTGCACCTCACGGATTACCAGCAGGCAAAGTTGAAGGCCCGCGACCAGCTTGGCCTCGGCGCTGACGCCGCCTTGCCCGACAATCAGTCGATTGAAACCGCCGTGCTCGCCTATCAACGATTGTTCGGTGGTGCTGCCTACGCCCAGCGGTTGCAACGTCTGCGCGCAACGGCCCTGCACGCCATGCGCTGGCTGCATCCCCTCGATGTCCGGTTGGTGGGCGCCGTGGCCACGGGCGCCATCAATGACGCGCATCGCGTGCAGTTACATGCCCTGACCGATGACGTCGAGGCCGTGGACTTCCAGTTTCTGGACCGTGGCATGCCGTTCGCGCAAGGGGAGCGTCGTTATCGCATGACCGACGGCCGACAACGGGCCGTTCCACTGCTGCAGTTCAGTGCGGACGGGATCGGCGTGGACCTGGCTGTATTTACCCGCGACCGCCCGGCCCAGCCACTGTCGCCGGTGACCGGAAGAGCCGCGAAGCGCTTGCGAATGGGCGAGGTCGAGGCCCTGGTGCAGCGCGCGTAAGGCCCACAAAAAACCCACCGGCGAGGTGGGTTTTTGTGGGCCGCGCTGCGCCGCCTCAGGTGCCGCGTGACGCCAGCGGCTGCACGTCGCGAACGCCTGCGCCGGTATAGACCTGTCGTGGCCGTGCGATGCGCATGCCCGGCTCAGCAATCATTTCCGACCAGTGCGCCACCCAGCCCACGGTGCGCGCCACGGCGAACATCGGCGTGAACATGTTCACCGGGAACCCGAGCGCGCTGTAAATGATGCCGGAGTAGAAATCGACGTTCGGATACAGCTTGCGTTCTTTGAAGTAGTCGTCAGACAGGGCAATTTCTTCCAGCTTCATCGCCAGTTCCAGCTTCGGGTCATCAATCTTCAGCGCCTTGAGAACCTTGTGGCACTCGTCGCGGATGATGGTCGCGCGCGGATCGAAGTTCTTGTACACCCGGTGGCCGAAGCCCATCAGACGCACGCCGCTGTTCTTGTCCTTGACCTTGTCCATGAAGCCCTGAACGTTCTTCACGTCGCCAATTTCACCGAGCATTTTCAGCACGGCTTCGTTGGCTCCGCCGTGCGCGGGGCCCCACAGCGCGGCGATGCCTGCCGCCATGGCCGCATAGGGATTGGTACCGGTGGAGCCGGCCATGCGAACGGTGGACGTCGAGGCGTTCTGCTCGTGATCGGCGTGCAGGATGAACAGGACATCCAGGGCCTTGGCCGCGACCGGATCGACGTGATACGGCTCGGCCGGTACCGAGAACATCATGTTCAGAAAGTTGGAGCTGTAGTCCAGGTGATTCTGCGGGTACATGAACGGCTGGCCCGCATAACGCTTGTAGGCGGCTGCGGCGATGGTGGGAATCTTCGCGATCATGCGGTGCGCGAAAATCTCGCGGTGCTTGGGGTCCTTGTTGTTCGTGGTGTCGTGATAGAACGCCGACAACGAGCCCACAATCCCGGTCAACATGGCCATCGGGTGCGCGTCGTAACGGAAGCCGCCGAAGAAGCTCTTCAGGTTCTCGTTGATCATCGTGTGACGACGAATGCTCTGATCAAACGCCTCAAGCTCGGCAGGGGTTGGCAGTTCACCGTTGAGGATCAGATAAGCCACCTCGATATACGAGCAGTGCTTGGCCAGCTGATCGACCGGATACCCGCGATACAGCAATACACCCGCGTCGCCATCGATGTAGGTGATGGCCGATTGAGTGGAACAGGTGGACGAAAAGCCGGGGTCGTACGTGAACACGCCCGAACCGCCGTAAACCTTGCCGACGTCCAGCCCAACAGGGCCTAAAGTGCCGGAAACGCCCGGAAGTTCAACCTTCTCGCCGGTATCTTCGTTCAACAGGCTATAACGAGCCATCCAATCATCCTTTCGTCTTGAAGTTAAAGACGCGGGCCTGCTGGCCTGCGCGCTGCTCCGCTCGCGATGAACGCTCCGGCCGCTTCAGCACACTGAACTGGCGCTGACTGCGACCCGCGCTTTCGTGAAACCCTCAACCAAGCTCAAGGATAACGACTTTTACCGAGAAGCGGCACTGCCCCAGGCCGCGGGCGCCTCTTGATACGACCCGTTCTTCCAAGCGCGGGTGCGAAGACCGCGCGCGGCGAGCATCAAGGGGCTCGACCGTTCACGCACGGCACAGCAAAAAGCCGCCCGAAGGCGGCTTTTGAGCAAGACGGACTGACGCCCGGACTCAGCCGTAACGGCGGCGGAACTTGTCGATGCGGCCGCCGGTATCCGACACGGTGCGTTTGCCGGTGTAGAACGGGTGCGACTTGGACGAGGTGTCCAGCGTGACCAACGGATACTCTTTACCGTCTTCCCAAGTGATCTTGTCCTTGCTGGTCATGGTTGACCGCACGCGGAACGTGAAATCCGCTGACGCGTCTTTGAACACGACGTAGTCGTACTTGGGGTGGATGCCTTCTTTCATGATCGGATGACTGCCGGGGGGTCGAAAAGCGCGCGACTATAGCGAGCCACCGCGGCGAACGCAAGGGCGTGCCGCTCCGCGTAGACTGCCACCGTCCTGGCGGCAGCGCGCGCCCACTCTAAGATTCAGACCCCCGCAAAATGCTTGACAAGGATTTATGGACCCGCTGCCTGCGCTGGCTTGAGGCCGAGCTGAGCGAGCGCGAACTCAGTACCTGGTTACGTCCACTGCAACCCGTCTTCCAGCCCGACCGGCTGATCCTGTTCGCGCCCAACCGCATCGTGCAGGAGCGTGTGCGCCAGGACCACCTGGAGCAGATTCGGGGGGCGCTGGCGCATCTGGCGCCCGGCGTGCCGCTGACCATCGACCTGATGGTCGGCGTCGCCGAGGTGAGCCCTGCGGTGACACCGGCGGTCTCGATGCCGGCCGATTCCGCGACCGACACGCCGCTCAACGGTGAGCGCGACGCGTCGCTGTCGGCATACACCGGCAAACTCGATCCGCGCTACACCTTCAACAGCTTTATCGAGGGCAAGTCGAACCAGCAGGCACGCGCCGCCTCAGAGCACGTCGTCGAAGCCCCGGGCATGGCCTACAACCCGCTGTTCATCTACGGGGAGTCTGGCCTGGGCAAGACGCATTTGATGCATGCCGTGGGCAATCGCATTCAGCAGCACAACCCGAACGCCAACATCGCTTACCTGGGCGCCGAACAATGGCTGAACCACATGGTCTCGGCGATCCGCCACGGTCGACAGGAAGGCTTCAAGCACTACTACCGCTCGGTCGACGCGCTGCTGATTGACGACATTCATTTCTTCGCGCACAAGGAACGGACGCAGGAGGAATTTTTCCACACCTTCAACGCGCTGATCGATGGGCGCAAGCAGATCGTTCTGACCTGCGATCGCTACCCGAAAGACATCGACGGCATCGATGAACGACTGAAATCGCGATTCACCTGGGGGTTGTCCGTCGCCGTTGAGCCGCCAGAACTCGAAACCCGGGTCGCCATCCTGATGGCCAAGGCCGATCAGGCCCATGTGCGGCTCAGCGAGGACGTCGCCTTTTTCGTGGCACAGCGCATTCGCTCCAACGTCCGCGAGTTGGAAGGGGCCCTGCACCGACTGTCTGCCAGCGCCCGTTTACGCGGCGAACCCATCACCGTGGAGTTTGCTCAGGCGACCCTGCGCGACATGCTGGCGGCCTACGATCGGCTGGTCACCATCGACAACATCAAGCGCACCGTCGCCGGCTACTACAACATCCGCATCAGCGATCTGACCTCGGCCAAGCGCACACGCTCGCTGGCACGTCCTCGCCAGGTGGCCATGGCGCTCTGCAAAGAACTCACCCAGCACAGCCTGCCGGAAATTGGCGAGGCCTTCGACAAAGACCACACCACCGTCCTGCACGCGTGTCGAAAGGTAGTGCAACTGCGCGATGAAGACCCCAAGATTCGCGAAGACTACGACCTGCTGCAACGTCGACTGGGCTTCGGATAAGCCCAAAATGGCTGCCTGGCGCCACGGCATTCACCTGAACACACGAAACTTGGGATAGGCTCACGGGAAAGCGTTGCGGGGCTTGTGGATAAGTACTGAACGAACAACGGTCCCCAACTTACACACAAACCGCACAATGCCGAACAGGGTGTCAGAGAAGGTCTGAATTTGATCGTATGCAATTGTATTCATTGCACATTATGAAGTTACGCACAGCGACGACGCGCCCCTACTATTAGTTAAATACTTAAAGACTTCTTTACTTATATGAAGATCACGACGAACCGGAACGATTTGCTCGCCGCACTGAACCAGGTCATTGGGGTCGTCGAGCGGCGCCAGACTTTGCCGATCCTGTCGAACCTGCTCGCTGAGGTACACGAAGCAGAGCTCAAGCTGACGGGCACCGACCTGGAGATCGAAATGGAGACCTCCATTGATGTCCAGAATCTGGAGCCAGGCAAAACCACCTTGCCCGCCCGCAAGCTTTTCGACTTGTGTCGTGGCTTGCCGGAAAGCGCGGCAATCGAACTGAACGTCAGCGGTGATCGGGCCACGCTGCGCAGCGGTCGCAGCCGCTACACCTTGGCGTGTTTGAGCGCCGACGATTTCTCTTCATTGGACACGGGCGAACTGAGCCAGCAGATCGAGCTGCCCGCCTCTGAACTCTTGAAGCTGATTCAGCGGACGCAGTTCGCAATGGCGCAGCAGGACGTGCGTTTCTATCTGAACGGGATGTTGCTACAGCTACGGCCCGGCACCCTGAATGTGGTCACCACCGACGGTCACCGTTTGGCTTTGGCGCGTTACGAGATGCCGGACGAGCCTTCATCAGATCAATCGGCAGACCTCATCATTCCCCGCAAGGCCATTTTGGAACTTGCACGTTTGCTGGGCCAGGTTGACGGCAACGTGGTGTTGCACTTCAGTCAGGGCCAGATACGCGTTCAGGTTGACCGACTGAGACTGACCAGCAAGTTGATCGATGGGCGCTTCCCAGAATACGAACGCGTCATCCCGCAACACAGCGACAAACATCTGGTGCTCGATCGCGAACGCTTGCGTCAGGCATTGGCGCGCTGCTCGATTTTCTCAAACGACAAGTTCAAAGGCGTTCGACTCACCTTGGGGAACGGCACCCTGACCCTGCAAAGCAACAACCCTGAGCACGAAGAAGCCGAAGAAGTGCTGGACGTCGACTACCAGGGCGAAGCCCTCGAAATCGGCTTCAATGTCGTCTACCTGCTCGATGCACTCACCACCATGCCCGGCCAGAACATCACGTTGTCATTGCGCAATGCAGATTCAAGTGGACTGATGACCACAAGCGAAGAGCCGACACTGCGCTACGTCGTAATGCCGATGCGGTTGTAAGGGATTGGGCGTTCGTCAACTTCGCCTGGTGGGGTTCAGGGCGCTGGCGACACAGACACTGGCGTTCTCGCCCGGGCTCAACCTCCTCTTCGGCGACAATGCCAGCGGCAAAACCAGCCTGTTAGAAGCGCTCGACATTGCAAGTCGCGGACGCTCTTTCAGAACGCAGCACTTGAGCGAGATCGCCCGCTGGGACGGCAATGGTGAATGGGCACTGGACGTCGCGCACGCGCACGCTGTTGGCGATGATCTGCTGAAGCTTCGTTATCGCGGAGGCGCTCTTGAATCCCGCCAACAAAGCGAAGTACTGAGCCGAGAACAGATGGCCCGCAGCTTGCCGGCCCTGATTCTGGGCCCCGACCTGCATCGGCTCATGGATGACGGCCCGAAGATTCGGCGGGCTTTCATGGATTGGGCCTTGTTCCACGTGGAACATACGTTCGCCGAACATTGGCGCAGGTATCAGCAGGCGCTGAGGCAACGCAATGCCGCCATCCGTCGTCAAGCGCCAAGGCCGCAAATTTTTGCATGGAATGATTCTCTGCTCTCGGCGGGCACCGTCATCACACAACACCGAAGGCAGTTGGTCGAGGGTTTGCGTGTGCACTTTGCCGCGACGGTGAGCACCACTGAAATGTTGCCCGCGGCTGAGATTTACTACCGACAGGGCTGGGCCAAAGACCTGAGCTTTGAAGCAGCGTTGAACAAGGCTGATGCACATATCGGAGCGCAGTCAGCGACACCCGTCGGGCCGCACCGCGGGGATCTCGAACTACTGGCCGGCAGTGCCCGCGTGCAAACCACCTTGAGTCGCGGGCAACAAAAGGTCTTCCTCATCAGCTTGGCGTTGGCGTTGGCCAACCTCGTTCACGAACGTGTTGGTCGTTGGCCCTTGTTGGCGATCGATGATTGGCATGCGGAATTGTCCGACAACACCGCCGCGTCGATCCTGGACAAGCTCAGGACTTACCAGGGGCAGCGCATTCTGAGCAGTTTCGCCGCGCCAACAACGGCGGTCGCCGAAGCTCGATTGTTCCACGTGGAACAGGGGCGATTTAGTGAATGTTAGACTTCTAGGCTTAACAGGGTAACGATCCAATGACCACACAACCCGCGCCCGGTGTCGAATACGACTCCACCTCCATCCGTGTCCTCAAAGGCCTGGAAGCCGTCCGCGAACGGCCCGGTATGTACATCGGCGACACCGATGACGGGACCGGTTTGCACCATATGGTGTTCGAAGTGGTCGATAACGCCATCGACGAAGCCTTGGCGGGTTACTGCACCGAGATTCGCGTTGCCATCTTGATCGACGGCGGGATCGAGGTGGTCGACAACGGCCGTGGTATCCCGGTCGACATCCACGCGGAGGAAGGCATCTCGGCAGCAGAAGTGATCATGACGGTGTTGCACGCCGGCGGTAAGTTCGGGGGTAGCGGCTACAAGGTTTCCGGAGGCCTGCACGGCGTCGGGGTGTCGGTGGTCAATGCCCTGTCAGACCGGCTGGACCTGATGATTCGTCGCGACGGATATCACTATCACCAGACCTACCACATGGGTGTGCCGGTCTCTCCGTTGGCGCAGGGCGAAGCAACCACCGAACGCGGGACGACCATCCGTTTCCACCCCAGCCCGAAGATCTTCACCGATCGCGAATTTCACTACGACATCCTCGCCAAGCGTCTGCGTGAACTGTCGTTTCTCAATGCGGGCGTCCGCATCGTTTTGCACGATGAGCGCACTGGCCGGGAAGATATTTTCGAGTACGTCGGCGGCATCAAGGCCTTCGTCGAGTACTTGAACAAGCACAAGCAGGGCATTCACGACGCCGTGGTGCACATCGAGGTTGAAAGCGAGGACGGCATGGTGGTCGAGGCCGCATTGCAATGGGTCGACGCCTACACCGAGAACGTCTTCTGTTTCACCAACAACATTCCGCAGAAGGACGGGGGCACGCACCTCACCGGGTTTCGCAACGCCTTGACCCGGGTGCTCGGCGATTTCATCGAACAGGAAGGACTGGCCAAGAAAGAAAAGGTCACGCCCAACGGCGATGACACGCGCGAGGGCCTCACCGCGGTGCTCAGCATCAAGCTTCGCGATCCGCGGTTCTCAAGCCAGACCAAAGAAAAGCTGGTCTCGTCTGAAGTGACGCCCGTCGTCTCCAGCGCCGTGGGCGAAAAGCTCAAGACCTATCTCGCCGAGCATCCGCGCGAAGCGAAGATGATCGCCGCCAAGGTCGTGGATGCCGCCCGTGCCCGTGAAGCCGCGCGCAAGGCCAAAGAACTCAACCGCCGAAAGAGCGTGCTCGACATCGCCGGACTGCCCGGCAAGCTCGCGGATTGCCAAGAGAAAGATCCCGCAAAGTCAGAGCTCTTTCTGGTCGAGGGCGATTCTGCCGGTGGCTCCGCCAAGCAGGGTCGCGACCGACATTTTCAGGCCATCCTGCCGCTGAAGGGCAAGATCCTGAACGTCGAAAAGGCCCGTATCGAAAAGATGCTGTCAAGCGCCGAAGTCGCCACGCTGATCACCGCCATGGGGTGCGGCATCGGCAAGGATGACTTCAAGCTCGAAAAGCTGCGCTATCACCGCATCATCATCATGACCGACGCCGATGTTGACGGCTCGCACATCCGCACGCTGCTGCTGACGTTCTTCTACCGGCACATGTACGCGCTGGTGGAGCGCGGCCACGTTTACATTGCGCAGCCGCCGCTCTACAAACTGAAATCTGGCAAGCACGAAACCTATGTGAAGGACGATCAGGAGCTGCACGAGTGGCTGATCCGCTCGGCCACCGAAGATGCACGCCTGACGCGCGCCGATGGAACCACCCTGGCCGATGGCAGCACCCTGGGCGACTGGATGCGTGAGTTCGCGCACATCGAGCGGCAGGTCGAGCGCTGGGCGCGGCGTTACGACGCGAACCTTTTGCGCGGTTTGACCCAGACCCCGGTGTTGCCCACCGCCGAAGCGGAAGCGGCCTGGCTCAGCCGTCTCACGGACACCCTGAACAGCACGGCCACCGATAACCACTACACCCTGGAAATACTGCGCGACGAGCGCGGTATCGGGCTGCAGGTAGGCCGTCGTCGTCACGGTGCCACCTATGTCGAGACACTGAGCAGCGACTTTTTCGCGCAGGCCGAGTGGCGTCGGGTCGTGAACTTGCGCGACACCCTGGCCAAGCAGTTTGCCGACGGCGGCGTGGTCGTCCGAAACGAACGCAAGCAGCCGGTTGAAAGTTTTGATGGCGCATTCAAATGGCTGCTCACCGAGGCCAAGCGCGGCTTGCACATGCAGCGTTACAAAGGCTTGGGCGAGATGAATCCCACCCAGCTTTGGGAGACGACCCTGGACCCGAAGGTGCGCCGCCTCGTCCGCGTCGATGTCGAGGACGTGATCAGCGCCGATCAGGTGTTCACCACCCTGATGGGCGAGCATGTCGAGCCCAGACGGGAGTTCATTGAACAGAACGCGCTGCTGGTGGGCAATCTCGACCTTTGAGTGTGTCTGAGCACGAGGACAGAACGCCATGATGAACGTCCTTGCGCTCTATCAACTAAAGGGCGGCGTCGGCAAGACCAGCACTGCGGTCAACCTCGCCAGTCTGGCAGCGACCAGTGGTCTGCAGGTGCTGCTGTGGGATCTGGACCCCCAAGGCGCGGCAACCTGGCTGTCCGGGGTTGATGCCACGCTCGACGCCAAATCCAAGCATTGGCTCAAAGGAAAATCGGCGTTGGGTCGCTATGTCGAACGCAGCCCGGTGGGCGGGTTCGACGTGCTGCCGGCCGCCAGCGCGCATCGATTGCTCGATGTGCTGCTCAACAAGGTGGATCAGCCTGAACAGGCTTTGGCCAAGCTTCTGAAGCCCTTTTCCGAACACTATCAACTGGTGATTCTGGACGCACCGCCGAGCCTGTCGCATCTTGCCGATAACGTGATGATGGCTGCAGATTGCGTACTGTTACCGGTTATTCCAGGGTTTTTAGCGCAGAGAACGCTGGAGCTGGTGGCCGAGAGGATGGACGCGCTCAAGCAGCCCCGCCACAAAATGGCGGCGTTTTACACCATGGTCGATCGTCGTCGAACGGTGCATCGCGAGCAGCGGCAGGTCCAGCCCGTGACCGGCGTCAGTTGGCTGGACACGGACATTCCCTACGCGAGCAGCGTTGAACGCATGGGGCTGTACCGACAGCCCTTGAGCGGATTCACCGCCGCATCAGACCCGGCCAACGCCGCGTATGCCGCACTCTGGTTGGCGGTGCAGCAGCAGCTCAGCCGTCTTCGAACGGCTTGACCACCGTCGCCAGATGCGTAAGGCGTTGCGCCAGTTGCGCCTCCGTGTCTGCCCAGACGTTCACGTGGCCCACCTTGCGACCGCGGCGTGCGGCCTTGCCGTAATCGTGCACGCACAGATGCTCGGCGTGTTCAGCCCAGACCGCTTCGGAGGGCATCTGGCCGACGAGGTTGATCATCGCCACCGGCCGCGTCAGCGAGGTCTCGCCCAAGGGCAAGCCGCAGACGGCGCGTACATGATTCTCGAATTGACTGGTCACGGCGCCGTCTTGCGTCCAATGTCCGGAGTTGTGCACCCGGGGGGCAATCTCATTGCCAAGCAATTGATTGTTAACGATAAAAAACTCGAACGCCATCACCCCGACGTAATCCAGCGTGTCCATGACCCTGCGCGTGTGTTGCTCGGCAATGGATTGCAAGGGATCGCCCGCCGGCGACGGCACTGACAGGCGCAGAATGCCGTCCCGGTGCGTGTTGGTGGTCAAGGGATAGAAGCGGGTCTCGCCGCCGCGTGACCGCACACCCAGGCAGGACACTTCGCGTTCGAAGGGCACCCAGGCTTCCACGATGGCCGGTTGCGCACCGATGGCCTGCCACGCCGCGGCGACCTCGCCTGCGTGGCGAATCACCACCTGGCCCTTGCCGTCGTAGCCAAACCGGCGGGTCTTGATGACGGCCGGCACGCCCAGCGCCGCGATGGCGGCCTGCGCCGCTGACAGGTCATCGACACAACGGTAGGGCGCGACCGGGACGCCCAAGCGGTCGAACAGCGCCTTCTCGACGCCACGGTCCTGAGCGTGCTGCAAGGCGTCGGCATTGGGCGCCACCTGCAGCCCTTGCGCTTCGAGCACCCGCAGTGCCTCCGGAGGCACGTTCTCGAATTCGAAGCTGGCATAGCGCGCGGTTTCCGCGAGCTGCCGCAAGGCCGCGGTATCGGCGTACTCGGCCTGAATGACCGACCCGGCCTGCGCAGCGCAAGGCGCCTCCGCAGGGTCGAGAAAACAGGTGTCGATGCCCAGTTTCGTCGCTGCAAAACCGAGCATCTGGCCCAACTGGCCAGCGCCCAGAACCGCCAGGGTCACGACATGTCGCTCAGGTCAGCCGAGGCCAGCACACGGTCGGTTTGCCGGGCCCGGTAGTCGGCCAGGCGTTGCGCGAGATCCGGGCTATGCAAGGCCAGGATGGCGGCCGCCAGCAAACCGGCGTTGATGGCGCCCGCAGTGCCGATGGCCAGGGTTCCCACCGGAATGCCGGCGGGCATCTGCACGATCGACAGCAACGAATCGACGCCATTGAGAACCCGGCTTTGTACCGGCACGCCCAACACCGGCAGAGCGGTTTTGGCGGCACACATGCCCGGCAGATGGGCGGCGCCCCCGGCGCCGGCAATGATCACCTTGATGCCCCGGGCGGCGGCGGTCTCGGCGTAGCGGAACAGCGCATCGGGCGTGCGATGGGCCGACACCACCCGCGCCTCGACGCCCACGCCCAAGTCCTTGAGCACCTCGCAGGCGCCCTTCAGCGTGTCCCAGTCTGAACGTGACCCCATGATCACGCCTACTTCGATCGGTGCGGCGCTCATCAGTCCGGGCGCTCCCTACCAGTGAACAGAAACGTCGATTATCACACGGCAGCCTTGGTGGGGAACGCGCGCGCAACCACCGCTGCCGACACGACCTGCACAGCCTGGGAGCCTCAATCGCCTGCCCGCAACCGCACCCCTGCCGCCACCCGCCGCGCCTTGTCCCGCGCCGCGTCCACCGTCTCGGCCAGGGCCAGCGCCACGCCCATGCGTCGCCTGCCGCGCAGTTCGGGTTTGCCAAACAGGCGCAGCGCGGTGTCCGGCTCGGCCAGCGCTTCGGGGGTGATGGTGAAGGCCGGTCCGGACGCATCGCCTTCCATCAACAAGGCCACGCTGGCGGCCGGGCCGCGGGCACGAATGTTGGGAATCGGCAAGCCGAGAATGGCGCGGGCATGCAGCGCAAACTCCGACAGGTCCTGCGAGATCAGCGTGACCAGGCCGGTGTCGTGCGGGCGCGGCGACACCTCACTGAAGATCACCGCGTCGCCCTTGACGAACAGCTCCACGCCGAACAAACCGTGTCCGCCCAGCGCGCCGGTCACCGCCTCGGCAATCCGCTGCGACTCGGCGGTGGCCGCGGCCGTCATCGGTTGCGGCTGCCACGATTCACGGTAGTCGCCGTCGATCTGCAGGTGCCCGATGGGCGCGCAGAAGCGGGTCGTGGTCTGCCCGTCCGGCCCCGCATGGCGCACCGTGAGCAGGGTGATTTCGTAGTCGAAGTCGACGAAGCCTTCGACGATGACGCGCCCCGCCCCGGTGCGGCCGCCAGACTGCGCGTGGTCCCACGCCCGCTGCACATCGGCCGCGGTCTTGAGGGTGCTCTGGCCCTTGCCCGAGCTGGACATCACCGGCTTGACCACGCAGGGCATGCCAATGTCGGCCACCGCTGCCTGAAACGCGTCATGCGTGTCGGCAAACCGATAGGGCGAGGTGGGCAGGCCCAGGGTTTCGGCCGCCAGTCGGCGGATGCCCTCTCGGTCCATGGTGAGTCGCGCGGCGCGGGCAGTGGGAATCACCGTAAAGCCTTCGGCTTCAAGCGCCACCAGGGTTTCGGTGTGGATGGCCTCGATCTCCGGCACGACCAGATCGGGCTTTTCGGCCTCGATCACCTCGCGCAGCCGCGCGCCGTCGAGCATCGAGAACACGTGGCTGCGGTGCGCCACCTGCATTGCGGGCGCGTGGGCGTAACGGTCGCAGGCAATCACCTCCACGCCCAGACGCTGCAGCTCGATGACCACCTCCTTGCCCAGTTCGCCGCTGCCGAGAAACAGCACGCGCGTGGCCGTTGGGGTCAGCGGGGTACCGATGGTGGTCATGAATCAGCCTTGGCGATCAAACGGGTCGGAATCGTAGCGAATTCAGCCGCCCAACCGATGAGTTCATCCGTGGCGAACGCCTACACTAAGCGCCTCGCCAAGACCAAATGCGCATGAACCGAAAAACCAAAATCGTCGCCACCATGGGGCCCGCCACCGACGCAAGCGGCGTGGTCGAACGACTGATTCGTGCGGGCGTCGACGTGTTTCGCATCAACTTCTCGCACGGCAAGGCCGAAGACCACGCCGAGCGCATCCGCAACGCGCGCGAGATCGCGCTGCGGCTGGGTCGAGATGTCGGCATCCTCTGCGATCTGCAAGGCCCGAAGATTCGGGTCGAAGGCTTCGCCCAGGGCCCGGTCGAGCTGCACGACGGCCAACCCTTCGCGCTCGACACGGCGCTGGCCGCCAACGCCGGCAACGACCGCGAAGTGGGCTGTGCCTACGTGGCCTTGCCGCAAGACGTGAAGCCCGGCGACACCCTGCTGCTCAACGACGGGGCGATTGCGCTGCGCGTCGACGCGGTGACCGGCACGCGCGTGGCCTGCACCGTGACCCAGGGCGGCACGCTGTCCAACCGCAAGGGCATCAACAAACTGGGCGGCGGCCTGTCGGCCCCGGCGCTCACCGATGAAGACCTTGCCAACATTCGCCTGGCGGCACAGTGGAATGCCGATTTTCTGGCCGTGTCGTTTCCGCGCACTGCCGAAGACATCCACATGGCGCGCGGCCTGCTCAAGGCTGCGGGCGGCGACGCCTGGATCGTCGCCAAGATCGAGCGCGCCGAGGCGCTCGACAACCTGGCCGCCATCATCGAAGCCTCCGACGTCGCCATGGTCGCCCGGGGCGATCTGGGCGTCGAAATCGGCGAAGCCGAGCTGCCCGGCGTGCAGAAACGCATCATCAGCCTGTCGCGCGAGCTCAACCGCGCAGTGATCACCGCCACCCAGATGATGGAATCGATGATCAACAGTCCGATTCCCACCCGCGCCGAAGTGCTGGATGTGGCCAACGCGGTCATGGACGGCACCGATGCGGTCATGCTGTCGGCAGAAACCGCCGCCGGCAAGTACCCGGTGCGCACCGTGGAACACATGGTCAACATCTGCACCGCCGCCGAACGCCAGCATGTGCCGGAACGCTCCATCGGCCGCCTCGACCAGCATTTCCAGCGCACCGACGAGGCCATTGCCATGGCCACGGTGTACACCGCGCGGTTCATGCACGCAGACGCCATCGTGGCACTCACCGAGTCGGGCATGACCGCCCTGCAGATGAGCCGCAGCCACGGCCAGCCGCCGATCTACGCGCTGACCCGCAACGCCAGCACCCGCGCGCGGATGACCGTATGCCGCGGCATCGAGCCGGTGGAATTCGCCCCCACCAACCTCGACACCGGCAAACCGGTGCGCGAGGCCATCGAGGCGCTGGTGCGCCGCGGCGCTCTGCGCGACGGCCAGCGCGCGCTGGTGACCAAGGGCGACTTCAACGGGCCCGGCGGCACCAACACCATGAAGATCGTCACCGTCGGCGAATGACCGCCCCGCTGCCGCCGCTGACCATCATCGGCCATCGTGGCGCCCGCGGCCTGGCGCCCGAAAACACGCTGGCGGGCATTGAAACGGCCCTGCGGCTGGGCGTCGACGGCGTCGAATTCGACGTGCAACGGCACCCGGACGGCGGCCTGTTTCTGCTTCACGACCTGACGCTGGAGCGCACCACCAACGGCCAGGGCCTGGCCGCGGCGCAGCCCTTCGACACCCTGCGGCGACTCGACGCCGGGCATGGTGAACGGGTGCCGACGCTGCACGAAGCGCTCGACCTGATCGACCGCCGCGGCCTGGTCAACATCGAACTGAAAACCTGGAACGGCTGCGCCGCAGCGGTGGCGGAGGTGATCAGGGCGCAGATGGCCCAAGGCTGGGATGCGGCCCAGTTCATCGTTTCCTCGTTCCACCTGCCCGAGCTGCAGCGCTTCTGCAGCGCGCTGCCCGAGGTGCCCGTCGCAGCGCTGTACTGCGGCGTTCCGCTGGCCGGCGCCGCCGAGTTGGCCACGCTGGGCGCCGCACAGGTGCACCTGGCCGACGAGTTCGTCGACGCCGACTACGTCGCCGCGGCCGCGCAGAACGGCCGCCCGGCGTGGGCCTACACGGTCAATACGCCTGAAGCCGCCCAGCGCCTGACGACCCTCGGCATTACCGGCATCTTCACCGACCACCCCGAGCGCTTCCTGCGGCCGGTGGCGACGGCGCCGGTGCAGTAGCCGGCGCCGTCGCCGAAGGGGCGAAACTGACCCGGCCAGATACTTGCTCAGGGCGGCCGCAGCACACCGCCGATCGCCCTGGGATCAGCCTCGCACCGAAGCCAATGAGGCTCCCCGCCCGCGCAGGCTGCCCATCAACAGGTACAGCAGCGGCCCGAATGCCCCTGCGGCGAGGGTCAGCAGCACATAGGGCCAGGCTGTGCGGCCCGTGGCCCTGGCGTTCTGCACCATCCACAGCATGGCCAGCCCGCAGACGATCACGAGGTCGGTGAGCACCTGCCACCCGGCACTGCTGGGAAAATGAAAGGCGATAATCCCCCAGTAGCCGTGCTCGTAAAGGGCGAGCCCCGAAAGTGCACCGAAGGCGACGATCACCACCGCCAAAATACCGGTTTGTACGCTCATTGAACCTGCTCCCGAAAGTCGTCGGCGGCCTGCCGACCGCAGGGATCATGGTGGGGGGTGGTCAGCGGCTCAATGACCTCGCAGGTCATCGGCGTCGCCTTGACCGCGTGGCAGACTTCGGCAATGGAAATTGCCATCGATCAGCTGTCTTTTGGCGCGTTGCTGCGCGACGTGCGACGCATTCGGCGGCTGTCGCAACTCGGCCTGTCTTTGCAGGCAGATGTCTCGCAACGACACCTGAGCTGCCTGGAATCGGGCAAGGCACGCCCCAGCCGCGAAATGGTGGTGCAACTGGCGACCGCGCTCGACCTTTCCATTCGCGAACGCAACCGCCTGCTGATGAGCGCGGGCTTCGCCGGGCTTTACCCGCAACGTCCACTGGCGGCCGCCGACATGGGGCCGGTGCGTGCCGCGCTCGACCTGCTGCTGAGCCACCACGCGCCGCTGCCCGCCGTGGTGGTGGATCGGGCCTGGAACCTGATTGACAGCAATATCCCCATGCAGCGTCTGCTCGCGGCGTTGGGCGATCCGGACGAACGTTGGCGCCGGGTCTGCGGCGACGGGCCGCGCAACCTCATGAAAATGACCCTGCACCCGGAAGGTTTGCAGCCTTTCATCGCCAACCTCGATGCATTGGCGCCGCTGCTGCTCGCCCGCACCGCCCGCGAAGCGCTGGAACATCCCGAGATGCAGGCAATGCTCGAGACCGTGCTGGCCTATCCCGGCCTGCCGCGCACTTACCGCAAGATGGACCCTCGCCAGCCCTTGTTGCCGATGGTGCCCACCCATCTGCGCTTCGGCGGTCACGACCTCAGGCTGTTCACCATGCTCGCCACCTTCGGCACGCCACTGGATGTGACCACCGACGAGGTGCGGGTAGAGCTGTTTTTTCCGGCCGACGCGTCCAGTCGTGCATTGCTGGACGCCTTGTCGCAAGGCCCGTCAGCCCCACCCGCGTGACTCAGACGCCGTTGTCCTTGAACCAGTCGAACGCCAGTTCGTTGGCGTACTCGGCGGTGGCGCGGTCGTAGGTGGGGCGATAGTCGGCGTTGAAGCCGTGGTCAACGCCGGGGAACACCACGATCTGGCTGCCGGAGTCCCCCCGGGCCAGCGAGGTGCGCATCTTCTCGACCACGTCCATGGGAATGTAGTGATCGACGCTGGCGTACAAACCCAGCACCGGCACCGTCAGTTCACTGGCGATGTCGACCGGGTCCTTGGGTTTGAGGTCGCTGGGCGCCATGCCGCTGAGCAGACCGTAGTAAGCCACCCCGGCCTTGATCTTGGGATTGTGGCGGGCGTACAGCCACACGGTGCGTCCGCCCCAGCAGAAGCCAATGATGCCCACCGAGCCTGCATCGGCGCTGCCGCTGGCCTTGGCAAACGCCAGGGTGGCGTCGATGTCGCGCATCACCTGCGCGTCCGGCACTTTGGAGACCACGTCGGTGAGAATCTGGTTGATGTCGGTCATCTTCGACACATCGCCCTGGCGCGCAAACATTTCTGGGGCAATGGCGTAGTAGCCCTGTTTGGCGTAGCGACGGCACAGGTCCTTGATGTGCTCGTGCACGCCAAAGATCTCCTGTATGACCAGCATCACCGGCAGGTTCTTGCCGCCCTTGGGCAGGGCGCGGTAGCCGGGAATGCTGCCGTCGGCAACCGGAATCTTGATCTCGCCCGCGGTCAGCCCCTCGTCACCGGTGGTGATGGCCTGGGCCTGCACCGCACCGGAGGCCAGCGCAAAACCACTGGCCAGCGAGGTGACCAGAAACGCCCGCCGCGAAAACCCCGGCGTGCTCGGCTGCGGATCTTTGAAGTTCAACGGCGCAAGGCCATAGTTCATGTGGTCCATCGATGTCTCTCGAAAAAAGAAGTAGGACCGCAGGGCCTGCGTGACGGCCCGGCGGCGCGAGGGTCAGGCGATCTTCAGCTTCACGTCGACGTTGCCGCGGGTGGCGTTGGAATACGGACAGACCTGATGGGCCCTGTCGACCAGCGCCTGTGCCTCGTCCCGGTCCATGCCGGGCAGGTGAACCGTCAGCTCGGCGGTAATGGCAAAGCCGGTGGGAATGGGGCCGATGCCCACGGCGGCATCAATTTTCGCGCCGTCGGGCAGCTTCTTCTTCTCGCTGGCCGCAACGTGCTTCATGGCGCCCAGAAAGCACGCCGAATAACCGGCGGCAAACAACTGCTCGGGGTTGACGCCCTGGGTGCCGCCGAGGCCGCCCATCTCTTTGGGTACGACCAGCTTGACGTCAAGCGCACCGTCCGCGGTGCGGCTGTGGCCATCGCGGCCGCCGGTAGACGTGGCGTGTGCGGTGTAAGCAATTTTGCTGGGTGTGTCCATTGCATCGTGCTCCTTCAGTCAAGGGGAATGGGCCTGGGGCCAAACCGCAGCGTGCGCCGAACGCGAGGCCCGCAAGCGCGGGGCAGCGTGCCTCATTGCAGATGATCCCGCTCAGCCGCAGCGGCTGAAAACAGCCATCTGCGTGGGCGCGCCGCACTCCGGATGGTCCTCGCCCACGGCCAGAAAACGCAAGCCGTAACCGTTGCGCGCTGCGATGCCGCGCGCCCAGCCGCGAAACTTGGCGCGCGACCACTCGAACTTGTGATCGGCATCGCGCCAGCGGCCTGGCGGCAGACCGTAAAGCGGGTTGTAGTCGGCGTTGGGCGTGCTCAACACCACCAGGCGCGGCGCGTAGCCGGCAAAGAGGGTGCGTTCCACACACCCCAGTCGCTGAGGGTCGAGGTGCTCGATGGTTTCGATCAGGGTCACCGCCTCGATCCCCGCCACGCGGTCGTCGTGATCGGTGTACGAGCCGTGGATCAGTTGGCAACGCGCGTCGAGACGCCCGTTCAGCACCTCGCCGCGCACCACTTGCAGCGCCAGCGCCGAGGCATCCATGCCGATGATGCGCGCGATGCCCGGTGTGGCCAGCAGCCGCGCCAGCAGGTTGCCCGAACCGCAGCCCAGGTCGGCGACGCTGCGCACCCCCTCGGCAACCAGCAGGGCCATGACCGTGTCCAGGCGCTCCTCGTGCAGCGGGCTGTACATCGTCATGAGGGGCGGCCTCAGGCTTGGTGCACGCCAGAATAATGCAAGGCCCGAGCGAGGCGCGAGCCGCGGTTACTCCATGTCGCGTTCTTTGATTTTTTGGGTGAGGGTGTTGCGGCGGGCCCCGAGCCCGAGCAGGGCCCCGCGCGTGCGCGGGATGCGGAGGATCAGCGAGCGGGCCCGGGGGCGCGGGTGATGCAGCAAGATCGGGAGCCGCGGTCACTCCATGTCGCGTACTTTGATTTTGCGGGTGAGGGTGTTGCGGCGGGCCCCGAGCCCGAGCAGGGGCCCGCGCGTGCGCGGGATGCGGAGGATCAGCGAGCGGGCC
>PAKU01000015.1 GCA_002706265.1 Polycyclovorans sp.
GGTGCCGGTGCCGGTGCCGGTGCCGGTGCCGGTGCCGGTGCCGGTGCCGGTGCCGGTGCCGGTGCCGGTGCAGACGATGCGCTGTTCTACGAGGGCAAGCTGCGCGCGGCGCGCTACTTCTTCCGCTACGAACTGCCCCGCGCCGCGCATCAGGCCGAACTGCTGCTGCGCCTCGATGACACCTGCCTGACGATGCCGGTCGCCGCGTTCTGACCCGCGCCCACGGGGCGCGATGATGCGGGGGCGGGCTATCGTCCCCCGTTACGCACGTGACGCGGCGACGACTGAATCAACGGACTTGATCAATGCCGGCCCTACTGCAGCCGCGACCTCCTCGAACCGCAAGCAGAATCATGATTTATTCCGATGATTTTCCATGGCTTTGCGGAACAGTTGCATATAAGAATCTGCAACGCTCGAGATGTGAAACCGCTGCCCGGTTTCCCGGGCTGCAGCTGAATAACGTGCACGCCGATCTGGGTCGTCTTTCAGAGCGTGAATCGCATTGATCCAGCGATCATCGTCGTCAGGCAGAAGCAGTCCGTTTACATCATCGGTGATCAATTCTCGAGAATAACCCCGATTGGGCGCTATTACACACCCCCCGCGGGCCAGAATCTCCATCAAACCCCAGTTTGCCACCCCGAAACGCAATGGGTAAAGAAAAAGGTCTATTGACGAAATCATTTCACCAAATTGGTCGTAAGGCAGCTTTCCGGGAAATTCAATGACCTGCGCTCGGGGATACAACCTCAACAGGTGATCCCGAAAATTTTCGACTTCACCTTTGTAACGGCGTTGCACCCATTGCGACTCATAGCCATAAGTCGAAGCATTCGGGTCACCCAAGGCGATGAAGCGAGCGTCCATGCCCTCGCCAACCAGCCGATCCACCAAGCGTATAAACGTATCGATTCCCTTCGCATTGGACATATCGCGTGCAGAGAATCCAATCGTGAATCGAGGGTCAGACCGAGGTCGTGGCGACGGCGGAGCGATCTCGAAACCCTCGAACTGCACCTCGATGCGCCCCTGAAGCTCCTTGGGAAACATCGCCTTGGCGTGGAGGCTCGGTGTGATCGTCAAATCGCTCTTCAGAACCTGGTGAAAGTGCAGCATTTCCATGTTCCGGTCCCCGAGTCGCTGGGCCTGATCAGGCGGATAGGCCTCATCCCAACCGTGAGCCCGATAGCTTGGAAACTCGATATAGCTGACAATCGTCGCATCAATCTCGTCATAAAGGAAATGCGGCGCGCCCCAAAGCGAATGCGCAAATATGACATCGATCTTCTTCTTTTTTCTGATCTCGCGCAGCGCTGCCAATATTCCCCGACTGATCCGTGCCGAGCGCTCAACTTTGTCTGAATAGTAATAGCTTTGAGGCCCAACAATTTTACCGTCGGGCTTGAAAGCCAGCAGGTTAGGCACCAGATGACAGTTCGAGGCGCGATATCCAGTCGTTGTCAAAAAATATGTTTCAGCCAGCCCCTCGCGGCGGAGATACTCACACATCAAACCATGTTGTCCGGGGTATACGGCCCCGACGAAAACGATGACCGGTCGCTTCACGCTGCACCCTGTTTCGACGTATTGGACGCACAATCACGAAACCGCATCACGCCACCTCAAAACCGACCAGCAAATCATGCGCTTCCACGGTGAGGCCCGGTTTGGCAATGACTTCGGCGATGACGCCGTCGCGTTCGGCACGCAACTGCGTCTCCATTTTCATGGCTTCGAGTGACAGCAGCGGGTCGCCCTTTTTTACTTTTTGCCCCGGCTTGACCGCGACGGTGGCGATCATGCCCGGCATTGGCGCGCCCACGTGGGCCGGGTTGCCGTCTTCAGCCTTGCGCGCGGCCTCGGCCACCTTGGCCCCGGCGCGCGGAACGCGCACGGTGCGCGGCTGGCCGTTGAGTTCGAAGAACAGCTTGACCTCGCCTTCGGCATTGGCCTCGGCCTGCCCGGAGAGCTTGATGATCAGCGTCTTGCCCGGCTCGATCTCGACGGCGGTTTCCTCACCTTCGGCCAGACCGCTGAAGAACACCGGCGTGGGGATGGCCGACACGTCGCCGAACTCGCCCTGATGCTTGACGAAGTCGGCGTACACCTTGGGATACAGCAGGTGGCTGGACAGTTCGGCATCGCTGGCGGGCGCTTCGGCGCCCTCCGACAGCGCCGCGCGCGCGGCGTCCAGATCCACCGGCGGCAGCAGCGCACCGGCACGCCCGTTCAGCGGCTCGGCGCCGGCCAGCACCTTGGCCTGCAAGGCGGGCGGGAAGCCGTCAGCCGGAAAGCCCAGTTCGCCCTTCATCAGCGACACCACCGAGTCGGGGAAGGCGATTTCACGCTCCGGGTCGAGCACCGCCTCGGCGGTCAGGTCGTTGGCCACCATGAACAGGGCCATGTCGCCGACCACCTTGGAGGTGGGCGTGACCTTGACGATGTCGCCAAACAACTGGTTCACCGTGGCGTAGGCGCGGCTCACCTCGGGCCAGCGGCCTTGCAAGCCCAGGCCGCGCGCCTACTCGCGCAGATTGGTGTACTGGCCGCCGGGCATCTCGTGGCGGTACACGTCGGCGGTGCCGGAGCGGATGTCGGACTCGAACGGCGCGTAGTAACGGCGCACGCCTTCCCAGTACTGCGAGATGGCCTGCAGGGCATCCAGTGACACGCCGGGATCACGCAGCGAGCCGGCCAGCGACGCCGCAATGGCGCCGAGATTGGGCTGCGAGGTGAGCCCGCTCATGCTGTCGAGCGCGCCATCCACGGCATCGCAGCCGGCATCGATGGCGGCCAGCACGCTGGCCGCGCTGATGCCGCTGGTGTCGTGGGTGTGGAAATGGATCGGCAGGTCGATCTCGTGCTTGAGCGCGCTCACCAGCGCGTGCGCGGCGTGCGGCTTGCAGACGCCGGCCATGTCCTTGATGCCGATGATGTGCGCACCCGCCGCCTTCAGCTCGCGGGCCATGCGCAGGTAGTAGTCGAGGTTGTACTTGGGCCGCTTGGCGTCGAACAGGTCGCCGGAATAGCACAGCGCGGCTTCGCACAGCGCGCCGGTTTCCAGCACCGCATCCATCGCCACGCGCATGTTGTCGACGCTGTTCAGCGAGTCGAAGACGCGGAACAGATCAATGCCGCCGGCGTGCGCCTGGTGCACGAAATGGCGCACCACGTTGTCGGGGTAGTTGGTGTAGCCGACGGCGTTGGAAGCGCGCAGCAGCATCTGCAGCAGGTGGTTGGGCATGGCCGCGCGCAGCGTTTCCAGCCGCGCCCAGGGGTCTTCCTTCAGGAAGCGCATGGCCACGTCGAAGGTGGCGCCGCCCCAGCATTCCACTGAGAACAGCCCCGGCAGCAGGCGCGCGTAGTAGGGCGCGATGACGGCCAGGTCGTGGGTGCGCATGCGGGTGGCGAACAGCGACTGGTGCGCGTCGCGCATGGTGGTGTCGGTGAGCAGCACCTGCGGCTGCTCCAGCATCCAGTCGGAAAAGCCCTTGGCGCCCAGTTTGAGCAACTTCTGGCGATGGCCGTCGGGTGCCGGTGCGTTGAGATCGCACTTGGGCTTGATGGGCTTTTCGGGCGTGGGCGTGACCTTCTGGCGCCCCTTCATCTCGGGGTTGCCGTTGACGATCACCTCACCCATGAAGCGCAGCAGCTTGGTGGCGCGGTCGCGACGCGCGGTGAACTCGAACAGCTCGGCGGTGTCGTCGATGAACCGGGTGGTGGCCTCGCCGGACTGAAACGTCGGGTGATTGATCACGTTTTCAAGAAACGCCAGGTTGCTCGACAGCCCGCGGATGCGGAACTCGCGCAGCGCCCGGTCCATGCGGCGAATTGCCTCGCTGGCCTGCGGGGCCCAGCAAGTCACCTTGACCAGCAGCGAGTCGTAATAGGGCGTGATGACCGCTCCGGAATACGCGGTGCCGCCGTCCAGCCGCACCCCAAACCCTGAGGCGCTGCGGTACACGCCCAGGCGGCCGTAGTCCGGCTGAAAGCCTTTTTCGGGGTCTTCGGTGGTGACGCGGCATTGCAGCGCGTGGCCGTGCATGACGATGTCTTTTTGCGCGGGCACGCCGCATTCGTCACTGCCGATGCGCGCGCCTTCGCTGATGTGAATCTGCGCCTTGACGATGTCGATGCCGGTGATTTCTTCGGTCACCGTGTGCTCGACCTGGATGCGCGGATTGACCTCGATGAAGTAGAACGCGCCGCTGTCGGCATCGACCAGAAATTCCACCGTGCCGGCGTGGGTGTAGTTGACCTCGCGCCCCAGCTTCAGCGCCGCGTTGCACATGGCCTCGCGCTGTTCCTGGGTGAGAAAAATGGCGGGCGCGCGCTCGACGACCTTCTGGTGACGGCGCTGTACCGAGCAGTCACGCTCAAACAGGTGCACCAGCTGACCGTGCGTGTCGCCCAGCAACTGCACCTCGACGTGACGGGCGCGTTCCACCAGCTTTTCGAGATACACCTCGTCATTGCCGAAGGCGCTCTTGGCCTCACGACGCGCCACCGGCACGGCGGCATCCAGCTCATCTTCGGTACGCACCACGCGCATGCCGCGACCGCCACCGCCCCAGCTCGCTTTGAGCATCAGCGGATAGCCGATCTCTTCGGCCACCTTGCGGCACTCCGCCGCATCTGTGGGCAGCGCGGCGCTGGCCGGCATGGTCGGCACGCCCGCTTTCTCGGCTGCCTTGCGTGCCGCAATCTTGTTGCCCAGCGTGCGCATCACCTCAGGCTTGGGGCCGATGAAGTTGATACCGGCCGCGGCGCAGGCGTCGGCGAAGTCCGGGTTCTCAGACAGAAATCCGTAACCGGGGTGAATGGCATCGACGCCCGATGCCTTGGCCACCTCGATGATGTCGTCGATGGCCTGATAGGCCGCGATGGGCTTGGCCCCTTCGCCGACCATGTAGCTCTCGTCGGCCTTGAAGCGGTGCAGCGAAAACCGATCTTCCCGGGCGTAGATGGCCACGGTGCGGATGTCCAACTCGGCCGCCGCGCGCATGACACGAATGGCGATTTCAGACCGGTTGGCGACCAGCAGCTTGCGAATCGGTTGCATCAGCTTCCCCTTGGGTATGGCGTGTTGTGGCGCGTTGCCGCGCTGCTTGAACTCACGTTGACACCGGGAATCTACCGCAATCCGCCGCCACCAACCCATGGGGGCGCACTGGGCTGCATTTTCTAGACGACTGGTCTACTATTCGCTACATGAGCCTCGCCCACTCCCCGCCCCGCCTCGCCCGCCGCCCCGCCGCCGAAACCCGCGAGCGCCTGCTGGAACACGGTGCCGAGTTGTTCAATTCGCAGGGCTACAACACCACCGGCATCAATGCCATCGTGCAGGCTGCGGGCGTGCCCAAAGGCTCGTTCTATCACTACTTCGCCAGCAAGCAGGACTTCGGTCTGGCGGTCATCGATCGCTTTGATGCGCACTACCGCAACAAGCTCGGCGCCGCGCTGGATGCGCCCCACACGCCGCCGCTGGACCGGTTGCGCCGCTATCTGGAATCCGGCATGCGCGAGATGATCGACGCCGACTTCTGCAGCGGCTGCCTGATTGGCAACCTGGGCCAGGAGCTTGCCGGCCGCGACCCGGCGTTCCGGCTACGGCTGGAACAGGTGTTCAGCGGCTGGGCCGCGCGTTTCACCGCCTGCCTGGACGAAGCCCGCCAGCGGGGCGACGTCACCGCGGCGGCCACGACTCGCGAGCTTGCCGAGTTTCTGCTGTCGGGCTGGGAGGGCGCACTGATGCGCGCCAAGGTCACCCACAGCACCGCGCCACTGCAGGCGTTCATCACGCTTTATTTCTCGCAGGTGCTGCGCCATGTCTGAGCCGCGCCTGCCCCTGATCACCACGCTGGAGTCTGCATGAACGCCGCTGCCTCGCCGCTGTTCCAACCCTTACAGATGGGCGCCCTGCGGCTGCCCAACCGCATCGCCATGGCGCCCCTGACCCGCAACCGCGCCGGCCCCGGCAACGTGCCGCAGGCCATGAACGTGGCGTACTACCGCCAACGCGCCAGCGCCGGGCTGATCATCTCCGAAGCCACCCAGATCTGCCCCGAGGGGCTGGGCTATCCCAATACGCCGGGCATCCACAACAAGGCCCAGGTGGCGGGCTGGAAAGACGTGACCGATGCCGTGCACGCCGCCGGCGGTCGCATCGTGATGCAGCTTTGGCACGTGGGGCGCATTTCGCATCCCAGCCTCCAGCCCGACGGCAAGCTGCCGGTGGCGCCCAGCGCCGTCAGGCCCGCGGGCAAGGCGATGACCTTCGCCGGAATGCAAGACTTCGTCACACCCCGCGCACTGGAAGCCGACGAGATCCCCGGCATCATCGAGCAGTACCGCCGCGCGGCCGAGAACGCCCGCCGCGCCGGTTTTGATGGCGTCGAAGTGCATAACGCCAATGGTTATCTGCTGGACCAGTTTCTGCGTGATGGCACCAATCAGCGAACCGACGACTGGGGCGGCGCTCTGGAAAACCGCATGCGCCTGCCCATCGCCGTGCTCGAAGCGGTGATCTCGGTGTGGGGTGCCGACCGCGTGGGCATCCGCCTGTCGCCCAGCGGCACCATGAACGACATGCACGATTCCGACCCTGAAACCACCTTCGGCACCTTCATCGAGCGCCTGAGCGGCTACGGCCTGGCCTATCTGCACCTCATGGACCCCAGCCAAAGCGACCTGCGCCATGGCGCGCAGCCCCTGCCCGCGCACGGCTTCAGGGCGCGCTATCCGGGCGTGATGATGGTCAACACCGAGTACGACGGCGCCAAGGCGCACGCCGCGCTGGCGCAGAACGAGGCCGACCTGGTGTCTTTCGGGCGGCTGTTCATCGCCAACCCCGACCTGCCCGCGCGACTGGCGCAGAACGCGCCGCTCAACACCCCCGATCCCGCCACCTTCTATGGCGGCGATGCCCGGGGCTACACCGACTATGCCCCGCTGTCCGCCCCATAACCACAAGAGGAGATTCTTATGAGCCGTGTCGTCCGTTTCCACCAGACCGGTGGTCCCCAAGTCCTGAAGATCGAGCAGCGTGAGGTCGGCGCCCCCAGCGCAGGCGAACTGCGCATCAAGGTCGAGGCCATTGGCCTCAATCGCGCCGAAGCCGCCTTCCGGGCCGGCATGTACCTGGAAGCCCCCAACCTGCCCTGCGGCATCGGCTACGAAGCCTCGGGCATCGTCGAAGCGGTGGGCGACGACGTCACCGACTTCAAGGCGGGCGACGCCATCTGCGTGATCCCGGCCTTCTCGATGAACACCTACAGCGTGTACGCCGACCAGACCCTGGTGCCCGCCTACGCCTGCACCCAGCGGCCCAGTGGTCTGGACAAGATCGAAGCGGCATCAATCTGGATGCAGTACCTGACGGCCTACGGCGCGCTGATCGACATCGCAAAACTCGGCAAAGGGGACTTCGTCATCATTCCGGCGGCGTCCAGCAGCGTGGGGCTTGCGGCCATCCAGATCGCCAACTACGTGGGCGCCACCCCCATCGCCACCACGCGCGGCCAGAGCAAGGTCGCCGCCCTGAAAGAAGCCGGCGCCAAGCACGTGATCACCGGCGACCAGGACCTGGTTGCCGAAGTCATGCGCATCACCGACGGCAAGGGCGCGCGCGTCGCGTTCGACCCGGTTGGCGGCCCCACCGTTGCAAAACTGGCAGACGCCACCGCCGTCGGCGGCACCATCTTCCTGTATGGCGCCCTCGAACCGCAGATCACACCGCTGCCGCTGGTGGCCGCGCTCAACCGGGCCATGACCTTCAGGGGCTACACCCTGTTCGAAATCGTCGGCGACCCCGTGCGCTTCGCCGCCGGCAAGAAATTCGTCGCCGACGGCCTGAGCAAAGGAGCGCTCAAACCCAAGGTCGCCAAGACGTTCACGCTGGACCAGATTGTCGAGGCGCACACCTACCTCGAATCGAACCAGCAGGTCGGCAAGGTCGTCGTCACCACCTGACGCAAAAGCCCCGCCTCTTGTTGCTTCGAGAGGCGGGGCGGTGCGCTACAATCCGCGCCGGCAACACGCAATGCGCCCGTAGCTCAGCTGGATAGAGTATTGGTTTCCGAAACCAAGGGTCACAGGTTCGAATCCTGTCGGGCGCACCAAATCAATGACTTACGACTCTCAAATCGCCCCGATGAGTCGTTTCTTCAAAAAGCAAAGGGTCAGTCCATGCAGATGGGGTGACCCTTTTCTTCATCCGGGCACAAATCAGGATCTGGGCATTAATGCCCACGCAGTGCCCTAGAAATGCCCAGCATTTTGGGGACGGCGAAATTTGACCATTTCCTTCGTGCCTTGGGGCCGATAACTTTGGCCCAGCCGCATAGCTGCCGCTCCTTCGCTTCGGCAGGATGCACCAACCTCGCGGCTGCGCTCCGGGAAGATGCCTGTTGCCGAGATGTCGTCTTGTCACACGCATGACGGCGCTCACACTTCGACCTATAATCGAACCGAATTTAGGTCGCAGTGAACGAGGTGCCCAATGAAACTTGAGAGCCATATCCGCCCCATCAGCTATTTGAAGGCCCACGCTGCCGAGATCGTGCGGTCCTTGGGCGAAAGCGGAGCGCCCATGGTCATCACCCAGAACGGGCACGCCAAAGCGGTGCTTCAAGACGTCCATTCTTACGAGCAAACCCAGGAAACGCTGGCCCTGCTCAAGATACTAGCCCTCGGTCAGCAGCAGGTTGCCGATGGCAAGGTCATGGGCCTGGATGAGGCCTTTGACCGGGCACGGGGCAAGCGCCGGAACGCCGCGTGAGCGTCACGGTCGTTCTCACCGAGGACGCCGCGCGCGACCTCGGTGAGATTCAAGATTATGTTGAGAAACAAGATGGCCGCATCAAAGCAGATCGTCTGCTGGATGGCCTAAGGGGCGTACTGGCCAAGCTCAGCGATGTTCCAACGCGGGGCGAGTATCCGCCGGAGCTTTCGGCGTTGGGCATCAAGCAATTCCGGCAAGTCCACTACAAGCCTTACCGGGCCGTCTACCAAGTGCTGGACACGATGGTCGTCGTGATGCTGATCGCCGATGGGCGCAGAGACATGCGGCAACTGTTGGAGCGGCGACTGCTCGGTTGATGCTTCGCAAGGTGCCGTTCAAAACCAGCACACTGCACGCCAAGAGTTCTGATTTTCATCCTGTCGGGCGCACCAAATCAAGGACTTACGACTCTCAAATCGCCCCGATGAGTCGTTTCTTCAAAAAGCAAAGGGTCAATCCATGCATATGGGGCTGACCCTTTTCTTCATCCGGGCACAAATGAGGGTTTGGTGTTGGCGTCCGTCCAATCCTCGCTACCCGTCATCGCCATCGAAATCTCGCCCATACCCTGCCTCGCGCTGCGATCTGATGGCAAGGACGAAAACGGTGTCTATTGCGGGTGCGTAGTGGTAGAGCGCCACGTAGCCCTGAGCACCCCGCCCGATGATCAACTCTCTTAGCGATTGACGACAGGGTCTGCCGATGAGCGGGCTTGAAGCCAACAGATCTAGTGCCGCGATGATGGCGTCGATTCGTTCCGCAGGCAGGTCAGCATCATGGTCGAGAAGGTGTTGCACGATGCGGTCAAGGTCGGCGGTGATCTCGGGTGCAAGCTCGATCCTAGTCACGCGGACCCGCGATCTTCCGCGACTTAGGCCGTTTCGCAGGACCTCCGTTGATGCGGGCCTTGAGGTAGCCACGCATGTCATCCCAACTCACTGACTTCCCCGACTCAGCGAGATGAGTCAGGCGTGTTTCGGCCATGTCGTAGAACGCAGCGCGCCGCTCGCTGCTCTCGGTTTTCTCGGCGATGGCCTCCAGAATCAAAGCGTGTGGCGTGAGGCCTTGGGACTTGGCCGCCCTCTGGACACGCGCCTTCAAGTCCTCTGACAAGCGAATGGTGGTGGTGGACACGTGCGACGCTCCTGACAGCAATGGGCAGATCGTAGCACTAATGTGTCACAACTCGGAACTGACGCCTTTGCAAGACCTCATTACGGTGAGTGCCTAACCTCACGGGAAGACGTATTACGATCGTGCTTGCTTGTTCACATTGCGCACAAACCATGACGACTCGCCCGAGACTCGTAGGCCACTCTGCTCCCCATGTGCGGCCGCAGGTTCTTTGCTACGCCCTCTATCTGGCCCTGTTTATCGGCGGCATGGCATTGATTGCTCGTTGGTCGCCCGGCTCATTTCAAGAAGAGTGAACAAAGTCTGACGCAGTGGCGCTTCGCCGCTTCAAATGGATCCCGGTGGATCCCCATATCTACGTCATCGACATACGTGCGTCATTGACCCACAATGAAGCATGATGTTTCAGGAAACGCCGGTCTTCACAAGGCTCATCAAGGAATTAATGGATGACGACCTGTATCGGCAGCTACAAAACTTTCTGATTGAGCAGCCGGATGCTGGCGACATCATCGAAAGGACCGGTGGACTTCAGACAATTCGGTGGAAGCTGCCGGGCACAGGCAAGCGTAACGGCGTCCGGGTGATCTATTGCTGGCGAGTGGCCGAGGCCCAAATCCTCTTGCTGCTGGTCTATGCGAAATCCGAGGCCGATGACCTTTCACCGGCACAGAAGAATCAACTCCGTTTGATCGTGGAGAATTGGTGATGAAGAAGACGTTATTCAATCAACTGCTTGAAAGCGTGCAGCAGGCCGATGAAATCGTGCGTGGCGAGCGCCAGCCGTCGCGTGAGTTTTTCGTCGACGCGGCCAAGGTCAAGCAGGTCCGTGCGATCACCAAGCTAAGCCAGGCGAAATTTGCCGCCGTGCTGCAGGTGGACGTGGGAACCCTGCGCAACTGGGAGCAAGGCCGTCGCAATCCGACGGGTCCAGCGAAAGCCCTGCTTCGTGCCATCCAAGCAGATCCGACAAACGTCCTGCGCGCCTTGCGGGCAGAGGTCTAAGCCGAGAGCCTGCTTTCCAGCGGCACGCAGCAGGTCAGGGACAGCGGCAGAATCACTGGATCTCACCGCACGCGGCCCAAATCGTGAGGTCCTTGGGCGAAAGCGGCGCGCCCATGGTCATCACCCAGAACGGGCACGCCAAAGCGGTGCTTCAGGGCGTTCACTCCTGCGCACAAACCCAGGAAACTTTGGCCCTGCTGAAGCTTCTGGCCCTCGGCCCGCAACAGGTCGCCGATGGCAAGGTCATGAGCTTGGAAGAAGCCTTTGACCGGGCAAGGGGCTAAAACCAGAAGGCCGCGTGAGCGGCACGGTCGTTCTCACCGAGGACGCGGCGCGCGACCTCGGTCTGCGGTGCGGTCACATCACGCGCGATGCGACTGCGGGCGACTGCTCGACGGCGTCTTCGATGATTTCCAGCGTGTGGCGGCATTCGGCGCGGCTGGCGGGGCCGCCGAGGCAGACGCGCACCGCTTCGGGGACCGGGCCGCTGATCGTGAAGGTGTCGGCCACCACGACGCCGACGCCGTGTGCGCGCAGGTGCGTGGCGAACTCGATGCGGCTCCAGGGTTGCGGCACCTGCAGCCACAGGTGAAAGGCTTCCGGCTTGGTCGCGTAGTCGGCGCGGCGCAGCACCTGCCGCGCGATCTGCTGGCGTGCGCGGGATTCCTCGCGGATCGCCAGCGTCGCCTCCTGCACGGTGCCGTCGTTGATCCAGCGCGTGGCCAGCCGCGTCATGAACGGCGAGGCCATCACCGTGGTCGTGCGCAGCGTTGCAGCCAGTCGCGCCACATAGCGTGCATTCGGCGCGGCCAGATAGCCGATGCGCAGCCCGGCGCCCACACACTTGGCGAACCCGCTGACGTAGAAGGTCAGCTCTGGTGCCAGCGCGGCCAGCGACAGCGCCGGCTGCTCTGGCAGCTCGGCGTAGGGATCGTCCTCGATGATCGGCACGCTGTAGCGCCGCGCGATCTCGGCGACCGCTTCGCGCCGCGCGCGCGACATGATCGCCGTGGTGGGATTGTTCAGGGTCGGATTCAGATACAGCGCTTTCGGCAGATCCGCTGCACACAGCGCGCCGAAGGCGTCGGGGTCCAGGCCGTCGTCATCGGCCGGCAGGCCGACCAGCCGGATGCCCAGCTGCGCCGCCAGCCCCTTGATCCCCGCATAGGTCACCGCTTCGCAGGCAATCGAGTCGCCAGCGCGGGCCAGGACCGTGAACAAGGCCAGCAGCGCACCCTGCACGCCGGGGCAGACCAGCACGCGCGAGGCGTCAAGGTTCGGCACATGACGCGACAGCCACTGTGCGCCGGCCTCGCGTTCCTCGTGCGTGCCGCCGAACTCGTGATAGCGCAGCAGCGTGTGCAGATCGGCCTCCTGTGCCAGATCGGCGATGCCCTGTCGCAGGTGCTGCAGCAGCGCGGCGTCGTGCGGCTCCGGCGGCATGTTCATCGTCATGTCGATCATGCTCAGCGGCGGGCTGCGCCGCACCGGGCCGGCCTTGACCCACTCACGGACGAAGGTGCCGCGCCCGGCCTGCGCGTCGATCAGGCCGCGCTGCTGCGCCTCGGCATAACCCCGGGCGACGGTGGTGAAGTTCAGGCCCAGCGCGCCGGCCAGCGCGCGCAGGGTCGGCAGGCGCTGGTTGGCGGCGAGCTTGCCCGACTGGATGTCGTCCGCCAGCGCGTCGGCCAGCGCCAGGTACGCAGGCCTGGCACTGCTGCGGACCGCGGCGGCCCAGCGGCTGGCTTCGTTCGACATGGATGGGCTCGCTGATCGTGCGGGGGCGGCGGATTGATGGCGGTTTGATGCAATCAATGAACGTGCCACCTGCCGCCGCATGATCGGATTGCGCTGGCTGACGGGCCGGGACCCGATGCGAATCCAGCCCCCATCAGGCCATTGAATGCCCCGCGCGATGCAGATTGATCGCATGCCGACAGATCAATTGTTGCACCACGCCGGACGATTGCTGCACTTGTTGCGTGCTGTTGCGCGGGGCTTTGGTGCACCGACTGTGGCGGCTTCTGTCGCGGTGTGGTCGCGGTTCAGGCAGACGCGCCGCAGGCTCAGGGAATATTCGTTTGCCAATCATCGATGTCTCGCATTGATCGGGCCTGATCACGACCATCACCCGATCGATTGGCACATCCGTTGCGCCTTGACTCCCATCGCCGCCGCACAGGTGGCGGCAGACCACCGCAACCGGAGAGACAACCATGCCCACAGTGACCACACCCGCGCACAAGAGCGGCGATTTCTTCGTCGATTACGAAGAGAAGGTTTTCGAGGACGTCAAGGCCGCGCCCGGCGAAAAGGCGCTGATCACCTTTCACACGGTGGCGTTCGAAGGCTCCATCGGCCTGGTCAATCTGCTGCAGGCCAAGCGCCTCATCCGCAAGGGCTTCGAGACCTCGGTGCTGCTGTACGGCCCGGGCGTCACCCTGGGCCTGCAACGCGGCTTCCCCACCCTGGGCGACGAAGCCTTCCCCGGACATCAGAATTTCGCCAACCAGATGAAGGCGATCATGGACGAGGGCGGCAAGATCTACGCCTGCCGGTTTGCGCTGCAGGCGCTGTACGGGCACGGCGAACCGTCGCTGCTGCCGGGCATCCGCCCGATCAACCCGCTGGACGTGCTCGACCTGGTGCTGCTGCACCGCAAGGACGGCGCGTTCATTCTCGACACCTGGACGCTGTAGCGCGCCGTCATGTCCCGCATCGTCAAGGCCGCCGCGGTGCAGTTGTCGCCGGTGCTCGGCAGTCGCGAAGGCACGGTCGCCAAGGTCGTGGCCGCGATCGCCGAGGCCGCGCGGCAGGGTGCCGAGCTGCTGGTGTTCCCCGAAACGGTGGTGCCGTACTACCCGTACTTCTCGTTCATCACGCCGGCGGTTGCCATGGGGCCGGCGCACCTGACGCTGTACGAGCAGGCGGTGACGGTGCCGGGCGCCACCACCCATGCGGTGGCCGCGGCGGCGCGGGAACACGGCGTGGTGGTGGTGCTCGGGGTCAACGAGCGCGACCACGGCACGCTCTACAACACCCAGCTGGTGTTCGACGCCGACGGCGCGCTGGTGCTGAAGCGCCGCAAGATCACGCCGACCTATCACGAGCGCATGGTCTGGGGCCAGGGCGACGGCAGCGGCCTGAAAACGGTCGACACCGCCGTTGGCCGGCTCGGCGCGCTGGCGTGCTGGGAGCATTACAACCCGCTGGCGCGCTACAGCCTGATGGCGCAACACGAGCAGATTCACTGCGCCCAATTCCCCGGCTCGCTGGTCGGGCCGATCTTTGCCGAGCAGATGGAAGTGACGATGCGCCACCACGCGCTTGAGTCCGGCTGCTTCGTCGTCAACGCCACCGGCTGGCTGAGCGAGGCGCAGATTGCCCAGGTGACGCCCGACCCGACGCTGCAGAAGGCGATGCGCGGCGGCTGCTACACCGCCATCATCTCGCCCGACGGCAGGCATCTGTGCGCGCCGCTGCGCGAAGGCGAGGGCCTGATCGTCGCCGACCTGGATTTTGCGCTCATCACCAAGCGCAAACGGATGATGGACTCGGTCGGGCATTACGCGCGACCGGAACTGCTGTCGCTGAATCTGGACGCCCGTGCCGCGACGCCGATGCGCGCCGAGGCGACGTCTGCCGCACCCACCGATACGCCGCAACGGAGCACGCGCCATGGGCAAACCGATGCCTTCCCCGATGAGCCTGAACCACGCGTTGATCTCGGACCTGCAATCGCACGGACTGCGACTGGCTGATCCCGACCTCGGCGCGCCGAGCCGCCGCGGCGGCGCCGGGCCGTCGGACCACAAGGCCGTCGTCGTCGACGGCCACACGATCATGGTGCCGGTGCACACCGGCGCAGCTGCGCAGTCACCGTTCGAGACCGAACGCTCCGGCACTGCCGACGCGGTGGCGCTGAAACGCAACGGCATCGCCGTCGCGACCATCTCGTTCGCACCGCAGCCGAAGTTCACCCAACTGCACACCGCCGACGGCGTGCCCTACGGCCACATTGCGCAACTGCACGGTCGCGACGTGCTGGCGACCACGGTGCTGCAAACCTGCATCCGCTACGGCCGCCGCGACACCTCGTGCCAGTTCTGTTCAATCGGCGAATCGCTGGCGGCCGGACGCACGATCAACCGCAAGACGCCGGCGCATCTGGCCGAGGTTGCGAAGGCCGCGGTCGCGCTGGACGGCGTCAAACACATGGTGATGACCACCGGCACGCCGAACTTCACCGACCGTGGCGCCGCGATCCTCTGCGCGTCGGCGGCAGCGGTGAAGGCCGCGGTCGATCTGCCGATTCAGGCGCAGTGCGAACCGCCGGACGATCCGGTCTGGTTCGGGCGCCTCAGGGCCGCCGGCGTCGACAGCCTTGGCATGCACCTTGAAGCGGTCACGCCGGAGGTGCGGCAACGCATCATGCCGGGCAAGGCCGGCGTCAGCATCGAGCAGTACATGACCGCCTTCGCCGACGCGGTGAAGGTCTTCGGCCGCGGTCAGGTCAGCACCTACATCCTTGCCGGCCTCGGCGACACGCGCGAGGCCATTCTGGCGATGTGCGAACGCCTGATCGCCCTCGGCGTGTATCCGTTCGTGGTGCCGTTCGTGCCCAACGCCGGCACGCCACTGGCCAAACACCCGCCGCCGAGCGCCGCGTTCATGCGTTCCATCCTGCAGCCGCTGGGCCGGATGCTGGTCGACGGCGGGCTGCGTTCGGCCCACATCAAGGCCGGCTGCGGGCGCTGCGGCGCCTGCTCGTCGCTGTCGGCATTCGAGACCTGAACATGCTGCCGTTCGCACCGGCCGACCGCACCGCGTTCGCGTTCATCTCGGGCGCGTACTGCATCAAGCACGTCACCGCCGGCTGGGAACGGCAAGGCTGCCTGGCGTTGCGGCGCGCGGTGTTCTGCGACGAGCAGGCGATCTTCGAGTCCGATGATGGCGACGCGCTCGACGACACCGCGCTGCCGATCGCAGCGATCGCCTGCGTTGCCGGCATGCCCGAGCAGGTGGTCGGCACCGTGCGCATTCATCAGGCCGAGCCGGGCCTGTGGTGGGGCTCGCGGCTGGCGGTGCATCGCGACTGTCGCGGCGCGGCGTGGCTGGGCACGCAGTTGATCCAACATGCGGTGGGCACCGCGCGGGCCCGCGGCTGCACGCGCTTTCTGGCGCAGGTGCAGGTGCAGAACCTGCGCCTGTTCGAGCGTCTGCAGTGGCAGTCGCTGCAGGCAATCCGGGTGCAGGGGCGACCGCACGTGCTGATGCAGGCAAACCTTGCGCACTGTCCGCCGCAGGTCGAGGACGAACTGCGTCTGGCGGTGCAGGCACGGGCGGCGGCATGAGCGCCCCGAACCCCCACAGCGCCCCGGTCGATCTCGATGCGCTGGTGCAGGCCCTGCAGGCCGGCAGCGGCGTCGCGCACAAGCGCGACATCGCCGACGTGGTCGAAGCACTCGGCATCGGCGGCGACAGCGCGGTGGCGGTGGGCGACGACTGCGCGGCCATCGCCGAGCCGCACGGCCAGGGGCATCTGCTGCTGGCAATCGAAGGCTTCATCCCGGCCTTCGTGGAGCGCGATCCCTGGTTCGCCGGCTGGTGCGGCGTGATGGTCAATGTCTCCGACATCTACGCCATGGGCGGGCGGCCGCTGGCCATCGTCAACGCGCTGTGGAGCCGCAGCGGTGCCGCGACGCAGGCGCTGCTGGACGGCATGCGCGCGGCGGCGCAGTGCTACCAGGTGCCGGTGGTCGGCGGGCACAGCAATCTGCGCTGCGACGGCGCGCAGCTGGCGGTGGCAATCCTCGGCCGCGCCAAGCGCCTGTTGAGCAGCTTCGATGCGCAGCCGGGCGATGTGCTGATGGCGGCGATCGATCTGCGCGGTGCCTATCGCGCGCCATTTGCGCACTGGAACTGCACCACCGGCGTCGATCCGGAACGGCTGCGCGGCGATCTGGAACGGCTGCCCATGCTGGCCGAGCAGGGCCTGTGCCGCAGCGCCAAGGACATCTCCCAGGCCGGCGTGCTCGGGACCGTGCTGATGCTGCTCGAATGCTCCGGCGTCGGCGCCGAGCTCGACGTCGCCGCGGTGCCGCACCCCGACGGCGTCGATCTTTTGCGCTGGCTGACCGCCACCTTTCCCAGCTTCGGCTACGTGCTGGCGGTGGCGCCTGAGCATCGCGCCTTGGTGGCGCAGGGCTTTGCCGACCGCGGCATTGCCTGCGCCGCGATTGGCCGCTGCGACGACACGCGGCAACTGGTGCTGCGGCAGGGTGCAGGCAGCCGCACGGCCTGGGATTTTTCGCGCCAGCCGCTGACCGGCTGCGCGCCCGCGGGCCGTGCAAACGTGGCGGAGAAACGCTGTGCCTGAGGTTCGATTCCGCGTGCGCTGGCCCGACCATCAGCAGACCCTGTGCTACTCACCGTCGAGCACCATCAAGGACGCGCTGCGGCTGAATCATCCCTACGGCGTCAGCGAGTTCGTCCAGCGCTGCACCGCCGCGCTGGAACACGCCAGCGCGCGGGTAGCGCAGAAGTACGGCATGGGCTGCGGCCAGGCGCTGGCGCAGATCACGGTGATCCAAAGCCGCGCCAGACCCTTCATGGACGATCCGGATGCGCGGATCACCGTCGAGCACTTCGAGGACTAGAACCATGCCGAGACACTGGAACACAGCGGCCCTGGATGCGGCCGACGCCTGCTTCGTCGGCCCGCGCCGCATTGACGTGGTGATCATCGGCGGCGGCCAGGCCGGCCTGTCGATGAGCTGGCATCTGCAGCAGGCCGGTATCGAGCACGTGGTGTTCGAGCGCGAGCGCTGCTTCAGCCAGTGGCGCGACGCGCGCTGGGATTCGTTCTGCCTGGTCACGCCCAACTGGCAATGCCGCCTGCCGGGCTTCACCTACGACGGCGCCTACGGCGGCACCGACCCCCACGGCTTCATGCCCAAGGACCAGATCATCGAATACCTCGACGCCTATCGCGCCAGCTTCGACCCGCCGCTGCGCGAAGGCGTCGAAGTGCTGTCGGTGCGCCAGACGCCCGACGGCGAGTTTGCCGTGCACACCCGCGCCGGCGACTGGCTGGCCGGGCAGGTGGTGATCGCCAACGGCGTCTACGCCACCCCGGTGATTCCGCGCGCCGCCGAACGTCTGCCCGCCGACATGCTGCAACTGCATTCGTCGAACTACCGCAATCCGCAGTCCATGCCAGACGGCGCCATTTTGGTCGTCGGCAGTGGCCAGTCGGGTTGCCAGATTGCCGAAGACCTGCACATCGCCGGGCGTGCGGTGCATCTGTGCGTCGGCAGTGCGCCGCGTTCGCCGCGGGTGTATCGCGGACGCGAGGTCACCGACTGGCTCACCGACTCCGGCTACTACGACATTCCGCTGGCGCGTCATCCGCAGGGCGAGGCGGTGCGCGACAAGACCAATCACTACCTGACCGGCCGCGACGGCGGGCGCGAGATCGACCTGCGCCAACGGGCGCTGGAAGGCATGAAGCTCTACGGCAGCTTCCGCAACGTCAGCGGCACGCGCCTGCACTTTGCGCCCGACCTCAGCGCGCACCTCGACCGCGCCGACGCGTCGTACAACGGCATTCGCGCGCTGGTCGATCAGTACATCGCCGAGGCCGGCATCGACGCGCCGCCGGAGCCGGCCTACACCCCGCCGTGGACGCCGGCGGCTGAAACCCCCGAAATCGACTTCGTCAACGCCGGCATCCGCAGCGTGGTCTGGGCCATTGGCTTCCGGCCCGACTACGCCTGGGCGCAACTACCCGTGTTCGACGGCCGCGGACACCCGGTCCACCACCGCGGCGTCACGCCGCTGGCGGGCGTCTACTTCCTGGGGCTGAGCTGGCAGAACACCTGGGGCTCCGGGCGCTTCGCCGACGTCGGCAAAGACGCCGGGTATCTGCTGGGCCCCATCCGCGCGCGCGCCGAGGGCTCGCACCAGAGCAGCCGCGCCGCCTGAGCCCGGCCGGGCCTCGGCCGGGGCCGTGCGTGAGGCCCACCGATCACCACCCGGAAAGGTCAGCGCAGGGCCAACCCGTGAGATCAGGGCGTTGCTGCGTGCGGTGCCGCGCGATTCGGCGGAGGCAGTCGAGTCCCCCCGCTCCGGAAGCGGAGCGACACCATCCGCCGGCGCCCGGCCCTTTCAGGCCTTGCGCCAGCGGCGACGCGGCTTCATCCGGCCTGGGTGCCGCCGATGGTCAGCGCGTCTACCCGCACGGTGGGCTGGCCCACGCCCACCGGCACGCTCTGGCCGTCCTTGCCGCAAATGCCGACCCCGCCATCCAGCGCCAGGTCGTTGCCGATCAGGCTCATGCGCGGCAGGGTGTCGGGGCCGTTGCCGATGAGGGTGGCGCCCTTGACCGGCCGTGTGACCTTGCCGTTTTCGATCAGGTAGGCCTCAGACGCCGAGAACACGAAGTTGCCGGAGGTGATGTCGACCTGCCCGCCGCCGAAGCTGACCGCGTACAGCCCCTTGTTGACCGAGGCGATGATTTCGGCCGGGTCGTGCGGGCCGGCGCGCATGTAGGTGTTGGTCATGCGCGGCATGGGCAGGTGCGCGTAAGACTCGCGACGCCCGTTGCCCGTGGGCGCAACGCCCATCAGGCCGGCATTGAGACGGTCCTGCATGTAGCCTTTGAGAACGCCGTTTTCGATCAGCACCGTGCAGTGGGTGGGCGTGCCCTCGTCGTCAATCGACAAGGAGCCGCGCCGCCCGGGCAGGGTGCCGTCATCGACGATCGTGCAGTGGGGCGAGGCCACGGTTTGGCCGACGCGGCCCGAGAACACCGAGCTGCCTTTGCGATTGAAGTCGCCTTCCAGGCCATGCCCCACCGCTTCGTGCAACAGAATGCCGGGCCAGCCTGGCCCCAGCACCACCGGCAGGCTGCCGGCCGGCGCGGCCACCGCGTCAAGCAGCACCACGGCCTGGCGCACCGCTTCGCGGGCGATGTCTTCCGGCAGGGTGCCGGTGCCCAGCAGGCCGGAGAAATGATCACGTCCGCCGCCGCCCGCGTGGGCCTGCTCACGCCGCGTGCCGCTTTCGACCATCACCGTCACGTCCAGCCGCAGCAGGGGCCGCACGTCGGCGCTGAGCTGGCCCTGGGCATCGAGCACCATGATGGTGTCGTGCTGCGCGGCCAGCCGCACCATCACCTGATACACGCGTGGATCGGCGGCACGCGCGGCCGCATCGGCGCGCCGCAGCAGGTCGAGTTGCTGCTCGGCGGTGATGCCCGACAGCGGATCTTCGCCGGGATAAAGCGCCTTGGCCGATTGCGGCCGCACCCGCACCGGAACGGCGGCGCTGGCGCCCTCGGCGACGATGGCGCGCGACGCCTTGGCGGCCTCGATCATTGCCTTGAATTCGATGTCGTCGGCGTAGGCCAGACCCTGCCGATCACCGCAGATCGCGCGAATGCCGACGCCGCGTTCGCGGTCATGGCTGCCGGATTTCACCAGCCCGTCTTCCAGTGCCCAGCTGCGGGTCACACGTTGCTGAAAATACAGGTCGCCGCCGGTGACGCCTGGGCCCAGCACGGTGCCCATGACACGCAGCAGGGCGCCTTCGTCCAGCGCAGCCGGATCGAGAAACAGGGGACGGGCAAAACTCAGGGCATCGGTCATGAAGCAGCTCGGATCATCTTGAATGTGGACTAAAGGCGGCGGTGCTGAAGACAGGGAAACGCGCCGCGCAACTGCTCCAGCTTGTCACGCTCCAGCGTGGCGACGGCGTTGCCGGGCTCGCCGCCCAGTTCGGCCAGGGTGTCACCCCAGGGGCTGAGGATGCAGGAATGTCCCCAGGTCTGGCGGCCGCCGGGGTGGGTGCCGCACTGGTTGGGGGCCACCACGTAACAGGTGTTTTCGATGGCGCGGGCCCTGAGCAGGGTAGACCAGTGTGCGGCCCCGGTCTGTGCAGTGAAGGCCGAGGGCACGCACAACACCTCGGCACCGGCGGTGGCCAGGGCGCGGTACAGCTCGGGAAACCGCAGGTCGTAGCACACCGACAAGCCGAATCGCCAGCCGTCGATGTCGACGATGACCGGGGCCGGCGGGCCAGGCTCGATGCTGCGTGATTCCCGATAGGACTCTTTGCGTCCTCCGCGCGTGGTTTCAACGTCGAACAAATGAATCTTGTCGTAACGCGCCAGCAATTCACCGTCCGGGCCGACCACCAGGCAGGCGGCGCGGATGCGGTCGGGGTCGTCGCCGGCCAGCGGCAGGGTGCCGCCAATCAGGTAGACCCCGTGCTTGACCGCCAGATGCTTGAGCCACGACTGCAAGGGTTCGCGATCTTTGGTTTCGGCAATCGCCAGCTTGTCGCGCTCGTGCGCGCTCATCAGCGCAAGGTTTTCGGGTAACACGATCACCCGCGCGCCGTCATCGGCTGCGGCGGCGATCATGCGCTGGGCGGTGCGCAGATTGTCGGCAACCTCATCGCCCGAGGTGAATTGAACGGCTGCAATTTTCATGGTTGGGTCTCCAGATCGGCACGGGCAGCGGCGTTGTTGCCGCTGGCGGCGTCCAGCTTTTCGATTTCAGGGTCGTCCCAGGTGCCGCGAATGCGGTAACCAAACTGCCCCACGGCCTCCAGCGGCTTGTCGAGCAGGGTCTGCGCCAGCAGTACCAGCACGCCTGCGGCAGGGCCGCCCAGCAGTGCCGCGCCAATGCTCACGCCGCTGGCGTAGTCAGGGTAAACCGTGACGCGCTGATCGAGACGCCGGGTGAGCAGATGCGTCTCTCCCTTGACCGCCATGCGCAGCGACGGCGCGCGCAGGGTCAGGTCGTCGGTGACGACCCGGCCGTATTCCAGACGCAGGTCGGCATCGAGGCTGTCGAAGTGCAGCCCGTCATCGGTGACATCGCGAAAATCGAACAGCAGCCGGCGCGGCAGTTGATAAAAGCTGAACAGGCCCAGCAGCCGCCCGGCGCCCGGGTCAATGGCGCGCAACTGGCCCTGGCGCGCCCAGACCTTGAGATCGCCCTCGGCCGTGGGAATCGACAGGCGGGTGCCGCTGGCCGGCCACGCCAGATCCCAGGAGATGCCGGCCCGGTCCGCTTCCAGAGGGGCTTCGATGCCCAAGGCCGCCATCACCGGTTGCGGCCGGTCGGTCTCGAAGCGACCCCGACTGCCGCGCAGGCTGCCATCGGCCGAGAACGAGCCGGCACCGACCAGGGCGCCGTCGCCACTCAGTGCCAAATCCAGCGCGATCTGGCCCCGCGCCGGCAGCTCAGCGGTGAGCGCCGCAGTGCCCAGGTTCAGGCCATTGACGGCCAGCGTCGCAATCTGCCCTGCCCAGGCGCCGGCCACGTATTCGCCGCGCTCGTGCTCGGCCAGCGGCGGCAGGGGCTCGGCGGCGGCCTGCCAGTCGGGCTCGTCCGGGGTGTCGAGCCGCAAGGCCAAAGACTGCAGTTGCAGCAGGCCGCCGCGCTCGGTGGTCTGCACCTCACCCTCGGCGGCGCCGCTGAGCATTGCCGTCAAACCCTGGGCCGTGCGACGGACCGAGGCGCGCTGATCCCTCACCGACAGGCGCTCCACCCTCAGGCCGGCCGCGTGCACTTCCGCCCCGGCCAGTTGCGCCGGCACGCGCTCGGACTGCGCGGCGGCGTTGGCGGGCACCGCGGGCGCATCGGTGAAGCGCGTCAGCCAGCGCAGCCACGGCAGGGCCTCGATGGGCGGCAGATCGGCCGCCACCCAGAGGCCCGGCGCCGCGCCCAAGGCCGCGACCAGATCCGCTGAAGGGTCGCCCACGCGCAGTTCGATGCGGTTGTCGGCAATCTCGCCGGTCAAGAATTGGCCGCCCCAACTGAAGCGGATGGGCGCCTCAGCAGACGCCGGCAAGGGCAGTTCAAGCTGGACGCGACGGGCGTCGGCTTCAGGCTTCTCAAGCGGCGACGGCAGTGTCACCGCCACACCTTGCAAGGGGCTTTGCGCGGTGAATGTGGCCACACCCTGGCGCGGCAGCGACAACTGCCCCGACCAGTCGAACACGCCGGACAGGCGCTCCGACACCGGCTCGGGCAACCACTGATCCAGCGCCGACACCGGCAGCACCTTGCCCAGCAGGTCGAGGATCACACCTTCATCGCCCCCTTCGAGCACGCCGCTGACGCGGGATCCGTGCCAGCGACCGCTGAGGTCGTCGCCCGAGAGGCTGTTGCCGCTGAAGTCCAGATGCCCGGTCACGTCGGTCACCGGCGTGTCGACGCCCGAGAGGCGCATTTCCACCGATTCCAGCGCGACGCGGCCCGACACGCGGGCGTCTTTCACCTCGGCCAGCGGAATGTCGATCTGCACCTCGACGGCGGCCGGACCGGTGATGTCCGCCGCTTCGGCGAGGCGGGCAAAGCGGTCTTGCAGCGGGCTTTGGTTCATGAGGCTCAGCAGCGCCGGCACGTCATCACGCGTCTTGCCGCTGATTTCGAGCACCGCGTCGTTGTTCATCGCCTTGATCTCGGCCTGCCCGCTCACTTGGCGCACCGGGCCGAAGCGGGCCTGCGCCAGGGTCACGCTCATGCGGTTGCCGGTGAAGGTGAGGTCTGCGTTGGCCTGTGTCAGGGCCGGCCAGTCGGGCGCGAAGGCCAGCCCGCCGTCACGCACCGGCAGCTTGAGCTGCCAGAAGCCGGTCGGCCGGCGGTGATAGGGAAAGTCGGCGGCCGGGCCTTTGATCTGCAGCCGCGCGCCGTCCAGTTTGCCGCCGGTGACCGCGCGTTTGAGCCACTTGCGCAGGGGTTGCGGCCACTGGCCCGGCCAATAGGGATGCATGGCCGCCAGCGACTCGGCGTCCACCTGCAGATCGATGTCCAGTTGCGGCGAGCGCAGCGCACCGCCGGCGATGCCGCGTACGTGGCCTGCCACCTGCGCACCCTCGGCCGCGACCCGCAGCTCGGGCACGGCCACCCGCCACTCGCCTCCGGGCTGTTGCGCCCAGAGCCACTCGCCCTCCAGGCGCTCAAGGCGCAGCGGCTGCTGCCACCCCGCAAGGGTGATCGCCGGCATGGGCGCGGCCGGCAGGAAGTAGCCGCCCAGTTCATCCAGCGCGAGGTACCCGTGCAAGGCTTCGATGGCGGACGCGCCGTTGCGCAGTGCCACGCTTTCGAGCCGCGCCTGCACGCTGAAGCGCGGCATCTGCGGGTCGGGGCGACGCCAGCGCCAGTCGCCGCGCAGATCGCGCAGTTGGCCGGTGGCCGCCCAGTCGTCCGTGATGGCGGGCACGTAGCGCTGCAGCAGCGGAAACACAAGGTCAATCGGCAGCATTTCGCCGGACGCATGCAGCCCGTCGGCATCGGCGTTCCAGACGACCCAGGCGTCGGCGCCCGCCGGGCCCAGAGCACCCTGCCAACGCGCGTTGCGCCGCGCCATTGTCAGGGTCAGCGCCGGGGCGTCGGCAATGACCGTGTCGAGCCCACCGATTTCGACGCTGCCGCGCCCCTCCCGCCAGCGGCCACTCAGGTCCAGCGCCGCAGCGGTCTCGCGGTGTGCCGCATCGAACGAACCCCAGCTGAGCAGGGCCTTGGTCTGGCCTTCGATTGCGCCCTCGGCGGGAAACCAGTCCAGCCAGCCCGAGGGCAACACGATGGCGCCGGGCAGGCGATCGCCGCCGTCGATCTGCAGGTCACGGAACGCCAACTGCACACCCTGCGGCGCCCGGCCGTCGCGGCCGGCGGCACGGGTGGCGATCCAGTCGCGCAGCGCCGGCGAGTCCTGCAGCCGCGCCGAAACTGCCGTTACCCGATAGGGCGTCCACCGGCGGCGCATCAGGTCGCCCCAGCGCATGTGCAGATGCAGGGCCTCGGCGCTGAACCACGCACCGCCCGGGGCGTCGGGCTGAATCTGCAGGCCGCCCAGGGTCGCGACCGGTTGCAGGCCCACCCAGCCGAGGCCCACCTTGCCCAGGTTCACCGGCACGCCCAATGCCTGCTCCACCGCGTTTTCGACCGGCCCGCGCAGCTCGTCGGCGACGCGGGTCATGATCAGCACGCCGGCCACGCCGACCATCGCCAGCATCGCCAATCCCCAGATCAGCGAGGTCCAGCGTGCGGCGATCTGCCAGCCCCTCAAGGCTGCCGGCGCCTACTGTGGAATGACGTCGAACGCTTCACGCTGATAGTCCGAATCTGGATGCACCCGAATCGGGCGCCGTAGTTGGGATTCAAGGTCGGGCAGACCCAGCGCGGGCTCGTCCTGCAGCCGCTGCCCGACCTCGGGCGCCGCCAGCACCAGAAAGGCATCGGCCTCGAACTGGCGGGCGGCGCGCTGCACTTCGCGCACCACCTCGTGGCAAACGGTCTCGACCGACTTGACCTGACCACGCCCGTTGCAGGTCTCGCAGGGCTCGCAGAGGATGTGCCCCAGACTCTCGCGCGAGCGCTTGCGGGTCATCTCGATCAGCCCCAGCGGCGAGAACGGATACACCTGGGTGCGCGCCGAATCCTGCAACAGCGCACGCTCCAGACTGCGCAGCACCTGGGCGCGATGATCGTCAGATGCCATGTCGATGAAATCGACAATGATGATGCCGCCCAGATTGCGCAACCGCAGTTGCCGGGCAATGGCCTGGCTGGCTTCGAGATTGGTCTTGAGGACGGTTTCTTCCAGATTCCGGGTGCCGAGAAAGCCGCCGGTATTGACGTCCACCGTGGTCATGGCCTCGGTCTGGTCGATGACCAGATGCCCGCCTGATTTCAGCTCCACCTTGCGCGACAGCGCGCGGTTGATGTCGTCTTCAACGCCGTACAGATCAAAGATCGGCGCGGCGCCCTGATACCACTCGATGCGGTCGGCGGCATCCGGCACGAACACCTGGGCGAACTGCTTCACCCGGCGGCATTCCTCGGCGCTGTCGATGCGCACCCGCTCGACTTCGGTGCCCAGCAGGTCGCGCAGAATGCGCATCGACAAGGGCAGATCGCCATGGACCAGGGTGCCGGGCGCGGCGCTCTTGGCCTGCTGGCTGATGGCGCGCCACAAGCGCACCAGAAACTGCAGGTCGGTGGCCAATGCGGCCGGGGTGACGGTTTCGGCCGCGGTGCGCGCAATCAGGCCGCAGTCGGGTGCGTGTTCGGCGCGCAGCGTTTCCAGCATCGCTTTCATGCGTGCGCGGCTGGGCTCATCTTCAATCCGGGTCGAGACGCCCACGGTCGGCTCGCAGGGCAGCAGCACCAGATAACGCGACGGCACCGACAGCAGGGTGGTCAGGCGCGCGCCCTTGGTCCCCAGGGGGTCTTTGAGCACCTGCACCAGAATCGACTGCCCCTCATGCAACTTCTGGGTGATCGACGGCAAGGGCAGCGGCTCGCCTGAGGCGTCCCGCACCGGATGCACCATGTCGGCAATGTGCAGAAACGCGGTGCGCGCCAGACCGATCTCGACGAACGCGGCCTGCATGCCCGGCAATACGCGCTGCACCCGACCCATGTAGAAATTGCCGGTCAGGCCGTGACGCGACGCGCGCTGCACATGCACCTCCTGCGCGGCGCCGTTTTCCACCAGCGCGACGCGGGTTTCCTGCACGCCGCTGTTGACCAGAATCTCGAAGCTCATGCGCCGCCCGGCCGCACGTCGAACCGCGACAACAGCTCCAGCGTCTCGGCCACCGGCAGGCCGATCCCCCCGGTCAGGCTGCCCGACAGACTGAGCACGAAGCCGGCCGCCTCGCCCTGTATGGCATAAGCGCCGGCCTTGCCCATGGGTTCGCCGCTGGCGCAATAGCGCTGGATCTGCGCAAACGTCAACGGCGCAAAGGTGATGTGCGTGGTCGTTTCCACATGGTCGCGACGGGTGCCCAGCCCCACGACGACGCGGGTGACGACGCTGTGGGTCTCGCCCGACAACTGCTCCAGCATTTTTTCGGCGTGGGCGGCATCGCGCGGCTTGCCCAGCGCCTTGCCGTCGAAAATGACCTCGGTATCGGCCACCAGTACCGGCAACTCGGTGGGCGCCGCGGCCAGCGCGGCGGCGAGCTTTTCGTCCACCACCCGGCGCACGTAATCGAGGCCCGCTTCACGGGCGCGCGGCGTTTCGTCAACCGACACCGACAAAGGCGCAAACCGCAGGCCCGCCTGGGCCAGCAGCTCATGGCGCCGGGGCGATTGCGAGGCGAGATAAAAGGCAGCGTTCATGCGCGAAATGTAACAGCCCTGCCGCGCCCGCCCCTCGTAAGCCCCGGCACAACTCAATCGCGTCGGCGATAGCCGCGTCGTGACCCATCGACCTGCTGCAGCGTCGGCGTGCTGAGCCCGAAGCGGACCAGAAAATCGAGCCCCGACAGATCGCTGCCGTCCACGGTCACCCGGCGCGGTGAGTCCAGCGACGGAAACGCGCCACACGCCTCGCCCTCGTCGCAAATGAAACCGTCGTTGTCACTGTCGGTGCCCGAGAGGATCAGGTAGTCACCCGGCGGGATGGCCTCGAAGGCATAGGAATAGCCGGCATCGCCGACCTCGACTTCGTCCTGGGCCACGACGGCATCGGTGTCGGGGTCGATCAGCAGGACGTACTGCTTGCCGACGCTGGCATCCCGGTCACCCTGGCCGACGCTGATCAGCACCGGCACCTGCACGACATTGACCGCCGAGGCGAAGCCGATGGTGGCCGAAAAGGTGCCGGTCGCCAGCATCGAGCGGTCCACCGTCACCGCGTAACGGCCCAGACCGTCGCCGTCCACATCGGTCGGCATCACCGTCAACCAGGGCGCGTCGTCCGACACCGAGGTCACCGCCAGCGCGCCGGTCCCGGCGTTGCCCGCATCGAGGGTCGCAACCGTCGCCACGTTTTCGAAGCTGAGGGCCTCGGGCTGCACCGACAGACGCGGGTTGTCCGCGGGCGCCTGACCTTCCGCCAGCGCAATGGCGGCTCGCACCGCCAGGTTGGCGTCGATCAGGCCGTGCCCGAAGCGGTCATCACGTCCGGCGGCGCCCAGGTCTCGGGTGATGGCGCCGCTGGCCAGCAACTGGTCGAGTTGCACCGGCGTGAGTGCGGGATTCACGGCCTTCATCAGCGCCACCACGCCCGCCATGTGCGGCGCCGCCATGGAGGTGCCCTGCAGAAAGCCGACGCCGTCCCTGATCGGCAGGGTGCTGTCGCTCGAGAGCGTGCTGAGCACGCCATCGGGCGTTGCGCGCGACTGGTCGCCGCCGGGGGCGGCCACGTCAACTGCATCATTGAACTGCGAATAGGGCGCGTGCTGCTGCTGGCGGCCCACGGCGCCCACCGACACCACAGCGTCGTAGGACGCGGGATAGCTGCGCCGGCTGTCACCACTGTTGCCCGCCGATGCAATGATGATCAGGCCGGCATCAGCGGCTTCGCGGTACGCCATCTGCTCACTCTGCGAAAAGCCGTCGCCGCCCAGGCTCAGGTTGAGCACATCCGCTGCGCGCGGCGGGCGCCGGCCCGAGCTGTTGGGCAATCCGGCGGCATAGCGCACGGCATTGATGATGTCGAAGCCGCTGCCGGCGCCGTCGGCGCCCAGCACCCGCAACGGCATGATGCGCGTGTCCCAGCCCACGCCGGCCACCCCCAGGCCGCCGTTGTGGGTGGCGGCACCGATCGTGCCGGCCACATGGGTGCCATGAAAGCTGCTGACGCCGGCGATCCCGCCGTCTCCGGGGTCGTCGGCGTTGCTGTCGATACCGTCACCGTCGAGCGACAGGGCCGGATCGCTGACGAAGTCGAACCCGTCGGGGTCGGCCGGGTCGAACTTGCCGGCCAGGTCAGGATGCGCGAGCCGCACGCCGGTGTCGGCAACGGCCACCCGGATCTCGGGCGATCCGGTGGTGATGTCCCAGGCCTGCGGCAGGTTGATCAACCCGTAGTGCCACTGCTGGCTGAAGAACTCGTCGTTCGGCAGCGCGTGGGGCTTGCGCAGCGGATTGGGCTCGGCCCACGCCACCCCGGCCTGTCGCTGGACGCGTTTGATGGCGCGCAGGGTGGCGATCCGGGCCGCCAATGCCGGGTCCACAATGTTGAACCCCGATCCGGCGACTGCGGCGCGGGCGGTGACCTCCGGTGACAGCGCCAGCAAGCCCGGCCCGCCGGGCACCTGGCCGAGCCACCGCGTCGTGGCGCCCAGCGAACGCGCGCCGAACCCAGCGTCGTCAGCGTCCTTCATCTGCACCAGCGCCTGGTGGGGCACGAAGGCCATCTGGGTGCTCATCGCCGACTCTTGCGGCGCTGCCGAGGCGGGATTCGCGCCAGGCTGGGAGACGGTCAGCACATAGTTCGAGGCGCCGTCGAAGGCGTCCACCTGGATGAAGTAGCGCTGCGTGCCGGCGGCCTCGGGCACCGTCAGCGACTCGAACTTGCCGGTGCCCAGCGACTGGCCCACCACTTCGAGTTCATCGTTGGCCAGCAGCAGGTCAAGATCGTTGTTCGCCCCGTCTTCGGCGATGAACAGGTTGATGATCTGGCCGGGTGCCAGGCTTGCCGCCAGCACGTCGAAAGGGTCCGTGGCCAGGCTGGCGTGGCCCCCCAGGGTGACCGGATTGCCCAGCATCTGCGCCATGTCCACCGAGTTGTTCGGCATGGGCTGCACCGAGGGATCGGCGGTGTCGCCATCGACGGCGGCATCCTGCGGCGCCGACAGGCGGCCCGACAGCCTCGCGGCTGCGGGGCGGTTGGTGGGCGGCGGAGTCGGTGGAGTCGGTGGAGTCGGCGACGTGCTGGGGGATGGCCCCGGACCGGAAGTCGGGCTGGGGCTGGGGTTCGGATTGGGGCTGGGGCTGGGGCTGGGCGTCAGGCTCGGCGCCGGCGCGGCCCCACCACCGGCTTCGTTGTCGGACGATCCGCCGCCGCAGGCGGCCAGCAGGCATGACAGCACGACAATCCATCGAGCACGCGGCATGACGATGACGGACATTCAAATTGGGTCCCGATGGTACCGGACCCGGCCCGGGCCGCTCACGGGTGGGCGCGATCAGCCGCGATGGTAGGGATGCCCTACCGACGCCGACCACGCGCGGTAGAGCTGTTCGGCCACCACCACCCGCACCAGCGGATGCGGCAGGGTCAGGGGCGACAGCGACCAGCATTGGTGGGCGGCGGCGAACACCGGCGGTGCCAGTCCGTCCGGCCCGCCGATGATGATGGCCACGTCGCGCCCGTTGCCCTGCCAGCCCACCAGGGCCTGCGACCACGCCAGGGTGTCGTGCAGCGTGCCGCGCTCGTCAAGCGCCACAATTTCGGCGCCTTTGGGCACGGCCTTGAGAATTTTCTCAGCCTCGGCGGCCTTGAGCCGGTCGATGTCGGGGTTCTTGCCGCGATGCGCCACCGGCAGTTCCACCAGCACCAGCCTGGCTTCGTTGGGCAGCCGTTTGGCGTAGTCGGCGTAGGCGGTCTGCACCCAGTCGGGCATGCGCTGACCGACGGCGATCAGGTGAATCCGCATGACTGATCCGGCCGGGCGTTACCCGGCGGCTTTCGGGGTGCGGCGGGTGCTGGCGCGACGCAGGCTTTCGGGGGCCTCGGGCGCGTCGATGGTCACGTCACCGCTTTCGATCGACCAGAGCTTTTCGAGCTGGTAGAACGCCCGCGTCTGCGCTTGCATGACATGCACCAGCACGCCGTTGAGGTCGACCAGCGCCCACTCGCCCTGGTCCATGCCCTCCAGCCCCAGAGGGCGAACGCCCTTGAGCTTGGCCTCGTCCAGCACGTTGTGCGCCAGCGCCGAAACGTGGCGAGACGAGGTGCCGGTGCAGAGCACCATGGTGTCGGTCATGGGGGTGAGCGACTTGACGTCGAGCACGCGGATGTCTTGCCCCTTGAGGTCTTCGAGGGCGGTCACGACGAGTTTAGTGAGTGCTGGTGTTTTCATGATGGGTCAGTGCGGCGAGATCGGCGGCGGTCAGCCGATCGAGGATGGGCTGCGGCATCAGCCCGCGGAGCGACAGCCCGGCGCGCAGTTTGTGGCGCAACAGGGTGGACGAAATATCGAGCAGGGGAATGTCGAGGGTCTGGTAGCGCCCTTCGAGCGCGCCGGCAATTTCTACCGGTGCCTGCAAGCGGCTGCGGGGGCGTTTGACCACGACCAGTTCGGCCAGGTCAAGAATCACCGGCCAGCGGTGCCAGGTGTGAAAGTGGCTGAAGGCATCGGCGCCAATCAGCAGCACCCGGCGTGACTGCGGAAATTTTTCGGCCAGCTGGGCCAGGGTTTCCACCGTGTACGAAGGCCCTTCGCGGCGCACTTCGCAGTCGTCGGCCACCAGCCGGCGCTCGCCTTCAATGGCCAGGCGAATCCAGTCGAGACGCTTCTGCGCGGGAATGGCCGCTTCGGCGCGGTGCATGGGGTGCGCGGTGGGCACCAAGCGCACCTGATCAAGCTGCAGGCGCTCAAGCGCTTCGATCGCCAGACGCAGGTGCCCGTTGTGGAAGGGTGAGAAGGCCCCGCCAAAAATGCCGATCGCCTTCAGTGGGCGCGACGACTGCCGGGCGGCTTCAACGGACGTGGCCATCTCCCAGCACCACCCATTTCTGGGAGGTCAGGCCTTCCAGCCCCACCGGACCGCGGGCGTGGAACTTGTCGGTGCTGATGCCAATCTCGGCCCCCAGGCCATATTCGTAGCCGTCGGCGAAGCGCGTCGATGCGTTGACCATGACCGAGCTGGAATCGACCTCGCGCAGGAAGCGCCGGGCGCGGGTCAGGTTTTCGGTGATGATGCTTTCGGTATGCGCCGAGCTGTACTGGGCAATGTGGTTCATGGCCGCATCGAGGTCGTCGACCATACGAATCGACAGAATCGGCGCCAGATACTCGGTGCCCCAATCGGCCTCGGTGGCCGCGTGGATCTCGGGCAGCACCTTGCGGACGCGCTCGCAGCCGCGCAGTTCCACCCCCGCTTCGCGATAGCGCGCGGCCAGATCCGGCAGCACGGCGTCGGCAATGCCCACGTGTACCAGCAGGGTTTCCAGGGTGTTGCAGGTACCGTAGCGCTGGGTCTTGGCGTTGAGCGCCACGGCCACGGCCTTTTCGAGGTCGGCGTGGTCGTCGATGTACACGTGGCAGATGCCGTCGAGATGTTTGATCACCGGCACGCGCGCGCCGTCACTCACGGCCGCGACCAGCCCCTTGCCGCCGCGCGGGACGATCACGTCCACGTACTCGGGATGGCCGATCATCAAACCGACCATGCGGCGGTCGGTGACATCGATCACCTGCACCGTGGCGCGGGGCAGGCCGGCGTCGATGAGGGCGCGGTCAATACAGCGGGCAATGGCCTGGTTGGAGCGCAGGGCCTCGGAGCCACCGCGCAAGATCGCCGCGTTGCCGGACTTCAGGCACAGGCTGGCGGCGTCGGCCGTCACGTTGGGGCGGGACTCATAAATGATGCCGACCACGCCCAGGGGCACGCGCATGCGCCCCACCTGAATGCCGGACGGCCGCATGTTCAGATCGGTGATGGCGCCCACCGGGTCGGGCAGCGCGGCAATCTGGCGCACGCCTTCGGCCATGGCGGAGACGCGCTCGGGGTTGAGCGCCAGCCGATCGATCAGCGCGGCGTCGAGGCCGCTGTTGCGGCCCGCGTCCATGTCGGCGCGATTGGCGTCGAGGATGTCGTCCTGCGACTCTTTCAGGCTCTCGGCCAGCGCAAACAGCGCGGCATTCTTCTGTCCGGTTTCGGCGCGCGCAATCTCGCGGCTGGCTGCGCGCGCGGCGTTGCCCAGCGTGGAGAACTGACGCGCCAGTGCGTCATCTGAAACGGCGTGGCGGGCGGTACGGGCGTTGGCACTCATGTGCGGCGTTGGCTTCGCAGTGGCGCGGCCCCACTGGCCGCAAGCACCAATGTTAACAAGTCTGCCCATGCGGTCGGCTCGCCGCCCGTGGACTTGGACCCGGCATCGATGCGCAGCGCCCAGCGCAGCCAGCCCAGAGGCTGTATCGGCCCCGAGCGGGTGATGGCGGTGCAGTAGGCGGCCTGCTGCATGCGCCGCACGCCGGCCTGGTCGCAGGCGGCGGCCGCGTCGCGTGTTCGCCCATAGGCCTGGGCCGCCTTGGCCCACAGGCGCAGCACCCACAGCAACCCGCCCAGCACCTCCTGCACGGCGGTCCCTTCTTCACGCAGGCGCTGCAGGCTGCGCACGCCGCCCTCGGCATCGCCCGACAACAGCCGGTCGGCCAGGTCAAACACCCCGAAACGGGCGTTGTCCGACACCGCTGCGGTCAAGGTGATGGCATCCACAGGCGTGCCGTCGGGCACCAGCAGGCGCAGCTTCTGCAGGTCCTGCGCGCAGGCCAGCAGGTTGCCCTCGGTGCGTTCGACCAGCGCCTCACAGGCTTCGGCGCTGAGCTGCACGCCGCTGAACTGCGCGCGTTTCATCACCCAGTCGTGAAAGCCCTCCGGGCGCACGGGCCAGGCGTACACCAGCAGCGCCTCGCGATCGACGGTGGTGAACCAGCCGGCCTTGCGCGCGCGGGCGTCCAGCGCGCCGAGCATCACCAACAGCAGGCAGTCCGGCGGCGGTTTGGCCAGCCAGTCGGTCAGGGCCCTGGCGCCTTCGACGCCCAGCGCGCCCTGGACGCGCACCTCGATCACCCGGCGCTGCACGAACAACGACAGGCTGTTGGCAGCGCCCAGCACGTCGCCCCAGCCACCGCTCTTGTCGACCTCGAACACCTCGCGCTCATCGAAGCCCTGCGCCTTGGCGGCGGCGCGCACGGCGTCGGCCGCCTCCATCACCAGCAAGGCTTCTTCGCCGGCCACCACGGCCAGCGGCGGAAGAGGGCGTTTCAGGGCGGCGGCAAGGGCATCGGGCGTGAGCGGCATGCCGCGATTCTATAATCACCGCATGGCCTTACGATCAACCACCGCCGCCGACCTGTTCCTGCAGCCGCTGGCCCGCGCGCTCAATGGCGCACCGCGGGCGGCAGCCGCCCGTCCCTACCCGGCCCATGAACAGGCCGCAGATGCCCTGCCCGCCCCGGCGCGGCGCCACGCCGCGGGACTGATGCGTGTCAACCACGCGGGCGAGATCGCCGCCCAGGGGCTTTATCACGGGCAGGCGTTGACGGCGCGCAACCCCGAGGTCGCCGCGCATCTGCGCGCCGCCGCCGTCGAAGAACGCGACCACATGGCCTGGTGCGAACAACGCCTCACCGAACTGGGCAGCCAGCCCAGCGCGCTGAGCCCCCTGTGGTACGCCGGTTCGTTCGCGATGGGCGTGGCGGCCGGCCTCGCGGGGGACCGATGGAACCTCGGCTTCGTCGCCGAAACCGAGCGCCAGGTCGCCGCGCATCTGGGCGAGCACCTGGGGCAACTCCCGCCCGGCGACACCCGCAGCCGCGCCGTGGTCCACGCCATGCGCGAAGACGAGGCCCGTCACGGCGCCGAGGCCACGGCCGCAGGTGGCGCCGAGCTCCCCTTGCCGGTGAAGCGCCTGATGCACCGCGTCGCCGGCGTCATGAAATGGGTGGCCTACCACCGCTGACCCGCTGCGAGAACCTGCAGGCCAGATTGCCAATGAGAGACACCATGAAAACGCTGGTTACGGGTGGCACGGGTTTCATCGGTCAGGCGCTGCTGCCGGCGCTGCGCAACGCCGGATACACGGTGACGGTGCTGACCCGCAATGCGCGCCGCGCGCGGCTGCCGGAGGGCGTCACCGCCATCGAAAATCTCGATGAAATGGCCGCCCATCCCCCTCAGGCCGTGATCAATCTGGCAGGCGAAAACCTCGGCGCGCGGCGCTGGAACGCCCGCAGCAAAGCCACCTTCGTCGAAAGCCGCGTCAGCGTCACCGCACGACTGATTGACGCCTTCGCGCGCTGGCCATCACCCCCCGAGGTGCTGGTCAGCGGCTCGGCCATCGGCTGGTATGGTCCGCGCGCCGACGAGGCCCTTACCGAACAGAGTGCGGGCGGCAGCGGCTTTGCCGCCGAGCTGTGCGCGCAGTGGGAGTCGGTGGCGGCATCGGCGCAAACGCTGGGCGTGCGGGTCGCCTGCGTGCGCATCGGCATCGTGCTGGGCCTGCCCGGCGGCGCGCTGGGGCAGATGCTGCCGCCGTTCAGACTGGGCCTGGGCGGGCCGATGGGCACGGGCCAACAGTGGATGAGCTGGATTCACCGCGATGACCTGGTGGCGCTGATGCTGCGGTTGGTCAAGGACAACCACCTGCACGGGGCCTTCAACGGCACGGCGCCGCACCCGGTGCGCAACGCCGAGTTCAGCCGCCTGTTGGGCCGCACGCTGGGGCGCCCCGCCAGGCTGCCGATGCCCGGATTCGCAATGCGCCTGATCGTCGGCGAAATGGCCGACGAATTGCTGCTGCAGGGGCAGCGGGTCCTGCCCGAGCGGGCGCTGCACGCCGGGTTCCCGTTTCGGCACCCTGATCTCGAAGGCGCTCTGGCCGACCTGCTGGGTTGAGGCGCCTCGGCGACACAACCCGGCTGCAGGGCGGCGCACCGTCATCCGGACCACGCGCGGGCCTACACCAGCAGCAAGGCCGCCAGGCCGAGAAAAATGAAGAACCCGCCGCTGTCGGTGAGAAAGGTCAGCATGATGCTGGAGCCCATCACCGGGTCACGCCCCAGGCGGAACAGGGTGAGCGGAATCAGCACGCCGGCGGTCGCCGCCACCCACAGGTTGAACAGCACCGCCATGGCGATGACGCCTGACAAGGCGATGTTGCCGTAGAAGATCAGGGTGGCGATGCCCAGCACCGTGCCCCACAGCAGGCCATTGACCGAGGCCACGCTGAATTCCTTGATGAACATCTGCCGCAGTTGCGACGGCCGCACCTGATCGAGGGCCAGACCCCGAATCACCAGCGCCACCGTCTGGTTGCCGGTGTTGCCGCCGATGCTGGCCACGATGGGCATCAGCGCGGCCAGCGCCACCAGTTGCACGATCACGACCTCGAAGGCATCGATCACCCGCGAGGCGATGAACGCCGTCAGCAGGTTCAGGGCCAGCCACGGGGCGCGGTTGCGCGCGCTGGCCATGACCGGCGCAAAGAGGTCTTCTTCCTGGCTCAGGCCGCGCTGGCGCAGGCTGTCGCTCTGCGCCTTCTCGTTCATTTCATCGACCACGGCATCGATGGTGATGCGCCCCACCACCTGGCGGTGCAGATTGAGGACCGGGGCCTCGATGAGGTCGTACTTTTCGAAGGCATCGAGCGCCGATTCGGCTTCGTCGTCGGTGTAAAAGTAGTGGGGCTCGGAGTTCATCACCGCCACCACGTCGGCTTCGGGCTCGTTGAAGATCAGTTGCTGGAAGGCGATGACACCCTTCAGATGGCGCTCGCGGTCGATGACGATCACCTGATGGCAATCGCTGGGCACGTCGCTGCGGTTGCGGCGCAGCAGGCGCTGCACGGCCTCGACCGTGGTGTTTTCGCGAATGGTGATGAAATCAAGGTCCATCATCGCGCCCACCGTGCCTTCGGGGAACGACAGCACGCTGCGCACTTCTTCCTGATCGCGCCGGTCGAGTTTGGCAATGACCTCTTGCGACAGGCCTTCGGGCAGGGGCTCGAGCAGATCGGCGATGTCGTCCGATTCGAGGTGGCGGATCGCGGACGCGATCTGGTCCGGCGACATGTCGAGCAGCAGGGTGCGCAGCACCGAACCACTCATTTCCAGCAGCACGGCGCCGCGATGTTCGGGCGACACCAGGTGCCAGGCCATGTCGCGCGCGTCCGGGGCCAGGCTTTCCAGCACGAACGCAACGTCGGCCGGGTGAAAGCCGGCAAGGCGCTGCGCCAGCTGCGCATTCTGCTGGCGCGTCAGCAGCTGGGCCGCAAGATCCTTGCTGGGCGATTCATCGTGGGCCAGCAGCTCGCGCTCGATCGCCTGTCGCGACAGCAGCTCGATGATCTCGTCGCGGGCATGTTCGAGATGGCGATGGTGGGCGCGGGGCGCCGACTCGCCAGACGTTGCTTCCGGGGTCTGTTCGAACTCGCTCATACCCAACTCCCGACAACAAAAAAACCCGCGACAAGCGCGGGCTTTGATGATTGGGCACATCGCCTCGCGATGGCCCGTCGATGCGCCTTGAGCGGCGCGCCGATCAGCGCCTTACTTGATCTTGCCTTCTTTGAACATCACGTGTTTGCGCACCACCGGGTCGTACTTCATGAACTCGAACTTGTCCGGCGTGTTCTTCTTGTTCTTGGTGGTGGTGTAGAAATAACCCGTGCCTTCTGTCGAGATCAGGCGGATTTTTTCGCGGTCTTTCTTGGTCTTTGCCATGGCTTACACCTCGCCTCGTTTCTTGAGTTCGGCGTAGACGGCCTCGAACCCTTTCTTGTCGATCGTCCGCATGCCGTTGGCCGACACGCGCAGCGACACGAAACGCTTCTGGGATTCCAGCCAAAAGCGGTGCGTATGCAGGTTCGGCTCGAACCGGCGACGGCGCTTGGCATTGGAGTGACTGATTGTGTTACCGGAGATCGGGCGCTTGCCGGTCACCTGACAGACTTTTGACATGGAAAAACCGCCTCGGGAATCGTCTTTTAAAGCTGCTTGTGATGCGCGATAAACGCCCACGTCTCACCGGGCAGCCTGTCGCAAAGGGCGCGCTTTATAACAGGGGAACCGCCTTGAGTGCAAGCGCGAGGCGCTCAGATAAGCCCGGCTCGGGCAAAGCTGTAGGGCGTTCCGTCGCCAATCACCAGATGATCAAGCACCCGCACGTCAATCAGCTTCAGGGCTTCGCTGAGGCGCGAGGTCAGGTGCCGGTCGGCCGCGCTGGGTTCGGCCACGCCGCTGGGATGATTGTGCGCAAGGATCACGGCCGCCGCATTGTGCTTGAGCACGCGCTTGACCACCTCGCGCGGATGCACCGTGGCCGCGTTGATCGTGCCCTGGCTGATCGGCTCGAAGGCCAGCACCCGGTGGCGGCTGTCGAGCAGCAACAGCGCGAAAATCTCGTGTTCGGCGTCGCGCAGTTGCGCCTGCAGATAGGCCGCAACCGCCTCGGGGCTGTCCATGGCGGTGCCCACCTTCAAGGATTCGGCCATGTGGCGGCGCGCCATTTCCAGCACCGCCTGCAGCTGCGCGAACTTGGCCTGGCCCAGACCCTTTTCGGCGCAGAAGCCGGACTGGTCTGCCGTGAGCAGCGCGCGCAGCCCGCCAAAGCGCTGCAACAGGTGGCGCGCAAGGTCCACGGCACTCATGCCGGTCACGCCGGTGCGCAGAAAGATGGCCAGCAGTTCGGCATCAGAGAGGGCGCCCGGGCCGTGCGCCAGCAGGCGTTCTCGCGGACGCTCGTCGGCGGGCCAGTCGGTGATCGCCATGCGGTACTCCTTTGAGCGTGCCGGTCGATAGAATGCCGCAATGTCATCACCCTCCACCACTTCCCTGCCCCTGTCCGGACGCCGCATCCTGCTGGGCGTGACCGGCGGCATCGCGGCCTACAAGGCCGCCGAGTTGTTGCGCCGGCTGCAGGACGCGGGCGCCGAGGTGCGGGTGGTGATGACCCGGCATGCCGCCGAATTCGTGACGCCCATGACCTTTCAGGCACTGTCGGGTCATCCGGTGCGCGACACGCTGTTCGACCCCGCGCACGAAGCGGCAATGGGGCATATCGAGCTGGCGCGCTGGCCCGACCTGATTCTGGTTGCCCCGTGCTCGGCCAACACCCTGGCCAAGGCCGCCCTGGGGCTGGCCGACAACCTGCTGTCGACCCTGCTGGTCGCCACCGACAAACCGCTGATGATCGCGCCCGCGATGAACCGTCTGATGTGGGCGCACCCCGCAACGCAGGCGCATGCGGCCACCCTGACCAAGCGCGGCGTCACCCTGGTGGGGCCGGGCGACGGCGCCCAGGCCTGCGGCGAGATCGGCGCCGGACGCATGAGCGAACCCGCGACCGTTCGTGATGCGGTGATCGCGCTGCTGTCGGCGCCGACTTCGCGGCCCCTGGCCGGCACCAAGGCGGTCATCACCGCCGGGCCGACGCGCGAGGCCATCGACCCGGTGCGCTTCATCACCAACCGTTCGTCCGGCAAGCAGGGCTACGCCGTGGCCACTGCGCTGCGCGACCTGGGCGCCGATGTGACCCTGATCAGCGGCCCGGTCGCGCTGCCCGCGCCGGCAGGCGTGACCCGCGTTGAGGTGGAAACCGCCGAACAGATGCTGGCCGCGACCCTGCAGAGCGCCGCCGGCGCCGACCTGCTGGTCGCGGCAGCGGCGGTGGCCGATTACCGGATGACCGATGTCGCCGCGCACAAGATCAAGAAACATTCCGACACGCTGAGCCTTGCGCTGCAGCGCAACCCCGACATCCTCGCGACCGTGCGCGCCGCGCAACCGGGCCTGTTCATGGTGGGCTTCGCCGCCGAAACCGAGCGGCTGGCCGAGCACGCGCGCGACAAGCTCGCCCGCAAGCACCTGAACCTGATCGCCGCCAACCAGGTCGGTGCGGGTCTGGCCTTCGATGTCGACACCAACGCCTTGCAGGTGTTCTGGGCAGACGGCCAGCAGGCCATTGCGCAGGGCAGCAAACAGGCGGTCGCCCAACAGCTCGCCGAGCTGATCGCCCATCACTACCTGAAGGCCACGCCCGCCGCATGACCGCCATCCAAATCAAGGTGCTGGACCCCCGCGCCGAGGTGCCCGCCTACGCCACCACCGGCAGTGCCGGGCTGGACCTGCGCGCCATGCTCGACGCGCCGCTGCGCCTCGCGCCAGGTCAGACCGAGATGATCAAGACCGGCCTGTCGGTCTACATCGGTGACGCCGGACTGGCGGCCGTGATTCTGCCGCGCTCGGGTTTGGGGCATAAGCACGGCATCGTGCTCGGCAATCTGGTGGGCCTGATCGACTCCGACTATCAGGGCGAGTTGATGTTGAGCTGCTGGAATCGCAGCCAGACCGCCTTTGACCTCAATCCCCTTGAACGCATGGCGCAGCTGGTGTTCGTGCCGGTGGTGCGCCCCGATCTGCAGGTGGTCAGCGAATTCACCGCCGCCTCGGCGCGCGGTGTGGGCGGCTTCGGCTCAACCGGCCGCAACTAGAGACAGAAGAGACTGGCCCGATGACCCTCGACCTCAGCAACGCGCAGAACATCGCCAAGGTTCTTACCGAGGCCCTGCCCTACATTCGCCGCTTTCACGGCAAGACCCTCGTGGTGAAGTACGGCGGCAATGCCATGGCCGACGACACCATGATCCACTCCTTCGCGCGCGACATCGTGCTGATGAAGGCCGTGGGCATGAATCCCGTCGTGGTGCACGGCGGCGGGCCCCAGATCGGCGCGCACCTCGAACGATTGGGCAAGACCAGCACTTTCATCGAGGGCCTGCGGGTGACCGACGGCGAGACCATGGACGTGGTCGAGATGATGCTCGGCGGCCTGGTCAACAAGGCCGTGGTGGGCGCCATCAACCAGCAGGGCGGCCGCGCCGTGGGCCTGACCGGCAAGGACGGCGGCCTGATCCGCGCCCGCAAGCTGGCGCTGGCCAGCGGCGCCGATATTGGCCAGGTGGGTGAAATCGACCAGATCGACCCGCGCATCGTCGAAAACCTCGAAAGCGGCGGCTTCATCCCGGTGATCGCCCCCATCGGGTTCGGTGACCGGGGGGAGGCCTACAACATCAACGCCGACACCGCCGCCGGCAAGCTGGCCACCGTGCTCAAGGCCGAGAAGCTGATCCTGCTCACCAACATCACCGGCCTGCTCGACAAGCAGGGCACCGTACTGACCGGCCTGACCGTCGAGCAGGTCAAGGCGCTGATCGCCGACGGCACCATCTATGGCGGCATGCTGCCGAAGATCGAGTGCGCGCTGGATGCGGTGAACACGGGCGTGCGCACCGCCCACATCATCGATGGCCGGGTTGAGCATTCGGTGCTGCTGGAGCTCTTCACCGACAAGGGCATCGGCACCCTCATCAAGGCGTGATGGCGTGGCGGCGCCGGTCAAGCCCTGCGCCCTGTGTGCCCGCACCCTGGCGCTGCAGTTTCATCATCTGATCCCGCGGCGCAACCATCGGCGCACGGCCTACCAGCGGCGATTCTCGCTGGAGGAGATGCGTACGCGCGGCGTCTGGGTCTGTCGTGACTGTCATCGCGCCATCCATCGCTTTTTTGATGAAGGTCAATTGGGGCTTGCGCTCAATACACTCGAAGCGCTCGCGGCGACGCCGGAGCTGCAGCGTCATGTCGAGTGGGCGCGGCGGCAGCGGCGTGTGAGTTAGCGCATTTGTCGCGCTTGGGCTTGGCGCTTAGGGGGGTTCAATACCCTCTTGACGCCCCTGAACGTTGCCGGTCGGGGTTCAATCCGGCGCCCGGTGGGTGGGTTTCAACACCCTCACCGCTGCTTTGATCGTTCAGCTGGCCGGGACTGCTCCCGGCGGGGCAGTTTCTTTCTTTGTTCCGGCAAAGAAAGAAACCAAAGAAAGCCGTCCCAACTGCCGAGCCCCGCTGCGCGGGGTGCCCTGCGCTTCTCGCAGCGGAGGGGCCTCACGGAACTCGCTGCGCTCAAACAGCCGTGAGGCTTTTCCCTCCACTGCTGCGATGCTCGGCCCGGCAGAAGGGGGAGGAACTGCGAAAAGCCAAAAGCTGCCACCGCCTTTGACGTTCTCCCCCGTCGGCTCCGGCCGAGCATCGGAGTAAGGGGCGACAAGGCTTGCGCGTGTCTGAGCGAAGCGAGTTTGCGCAAGCCCGCCTCTTACGAGAAGCGCAGGGGACTTTTGGGCCTGTGGCCCAAAAGCCGGAACGTGGGGTGGCTCTTTTGCTTACTTTTCTGGCAGTAGAAAAGTGAGTGCCCCGCCGGGGGCAGTACCGGCCAGCTGAACCTTCACAACGAGTGATGAAGGCGTTGCAACCCACCGCAATTAAGTCGAGGCGACATTCAGGCGCAAGGCTGGCCGGCGGGCCGGTCCGTCAAGGCAGCAATGAGGGCTTTGCAGCGGGCAAAAAGCATTCACAGCGCGCCATGGCCAGGGTCGGGATTCAACTCATCTTGGCAATCACCGACAACGGCGCCCAACGCACAATCGCCGCCAGCGCCGCCCACGGCCAGCGCGGCACGTTGGCGGTGGCCGGCTCGCGCTCAATGGCAGCGACCAGGGCGCGGCAGCCCGCATCGGTGTCGATCACGAACGGTCGGCTTTTCACGTGGCGGTTGATATCGCTGTCGATGTAGCCGGGGTAGATCGTGGAAACCTTGATCGGGCTGTTGATCAGCTCGGCACGGATGCCTTCGGCTAAATTGGCCACGGCGGCCTTGGTGGCGGCATAGGTGGTCATGGCGCGCGGAAAGCCTCGGTAGGCGCTGAACGACGAGATCATCACCAGATGCCCGGCCTTGCGAGCCCGAAACAGCTCCAGCGCGGCTTCGCACTGCGCCAATGCGGCCACGAAGTTGGTCATCGCGGTTTGGCGGTTGGCCTCGAAATGGCCGGTGCCCAGACCCGCGCCCTTGCCCATGCCGGCGTTGACGATGACGCGGTCCAGCCCGCCCAGCGTGGCGTCAAAATCCTTGAACACGGCGAACACGGCGTCGTGGTCGTTGACGTCCAGCGCGCGAACTTCCACGCGAATGCCGGGGTGCTTGGCCAGCAGCTCGGTTCGCAGCGCTTCCAGTGCGTCGGTGCGCCGGGCGCACAGCGCCAGATTGCGGCCCTGCGCCGCGAACAGGCGCGCCATGCCTTCACCGAGGCCGGAGCTGGCGCCGGTGATGAGAATATTTTGACGGGTCATGACGGCTTACCGGTACGTGATGAGGTGGGCGTTGTTGTCGCCCTCGAAATGCACGTGCTCGTTCAGGCTGGACAGGTGCTGGCGGCCGGTCTGCGCGCTGTAGATCACCTTGGTGACGGCGGCGTTGGCCATGGTCCACTGCAGTTTCAGGGTGGCCTCGTCCGACAGGCCCAACAGCCGTTGACAGATGCAGGTGATCACGCCGCCCGAGGTGAACACCAGCACGGTTTTCGAGGGCCCGCAGGCGGCGATGGTCTGGGCCAGTGCCTCGGTGCAGCGGGCCTGGAAAGTGGGCCAGGTCTCGCCATAATCCGCATCATGCTTGCCGGACATCCAGCGCGACATGGCCTCGGTGAGCATGCTCTGAAAGGCGCGGCGCGGATTCAGGGTTTTGGCCAGATCGGCCTTCATCAGCAGCTTGTTGGCATACATCGGGCGCAGCTTGACGATGATGTCCTCGTGGTCGTACTCGTTGTAGCCCTCGTCGATCTGTTGCACGCACAGCGAATCCATGGCGCCCAGCACGCCATCGGCGGTCTGCTCGTGGCGCAGCATCGAGCCCCGGAACACGGCGTCTGGACGGAGGCGGTGCCGCAGCGCCGTGCCCAGCACCTGCGCCTGCTCCAGGCCGGTGTCCGACAACTGGTCGTAGTGGGTTTTGCCGAAGCTGGCCTGGCCGTGCCGGATCAGATAAACCGCGCCCATCAGTGGTTCGCCTTCTTGATGACCCGCCGCGCCCGCCAACCCAGATAGTTGGCCATGATCCAGAACGGCTTGAAGGCCGGATTGTGGGTCTGCCTGTGGTGATAACGGTAGTAGATCTGCTGGATGATCACCGCCAGCCGGAACAGGCCATAGGCTTCATAGAAGGCCCAGTTGTCGCATTTCAGGCCCGAGTGTTCGAGGTAGTAGTCCACCACCTCGCGGCGCGTGAACATGCCCGGCAGGTGGGTGGGCTGGCGACGCATGAACTGGGCGATGCGGTCATCGCCGGCCTGCGACCAGTAGGCGATCACGCAGCCCAGCTCCATCAGGGGATCGCCGAGGGTGGCCATTTCCCAGTCGAGCACGCCAATGATTTGTGTGGGGTCTTCGGCCGAGAGCACCAGATTGTCGAAGCGCCAGTCGTTGTGGATCACGCCGTTGGCCACGTCGTTGGGCATGTTGGCCTTGAGCCAGTCCTGCACGTCCTGAAACTTGAGCACGTTCCAGGTGGGCACCTTGGCCCAGCGCGCGTTCCAGCCGTCGATCTGGCGCTGCACGTAGCCGCTGCCCTTGCCGAGTTTTTCGAGTGGGGTCGCGCGTACATCGACGCGGTGCAGGGCGATCAGACGGTCCAGCATGTTGCGACACAGTTGGCGGGTCTGGGCCGGGCTGAGCGTCATGCCGGGGGGCAGGTTCTTGCGCGGAATGATGCCGGCGATGCGGTCCATCACATAGAACTCGCTGCCAATGACCGACACGTCGCTGCAGAACCCGACCATGTTCGGCACATAGGGATAGATCGGCCTGAGCGCCGACTGCACGGTGTATTCGCGGCCCATGTCATGCGCGCCCTTGGCCTTGGTGCCCGACGGCGGGCGCCGCAGAATCAGGTCACGATTGGCGTATTCGAGGCGGTAGGTCCAGTTCGATGCGCCGCCCGCAAACTGGGTGACTGCGGCGGAGCCCTCAAGGACCACACCCTGCGCCTCAAGCCAGGCCGTGACGGCGGCGGCGTCCAGCCCTTCGCCCTCGCGCACGGCGCCGCCGCGGTCGAGCACGCTGTCGCTCATTTGCCCAGACCGCGCTTGGCCAGTTCGATGCGGGCGATCACGCCCTTGTGCACCTCGTCAGGGCCGTCGGCCAGACGCAGGGAACGGGCCTGCGCGAAGAATGCGGTCAGCGGCACGTCGCGCGAGACGCCCATGCCGCCGTGGAGCTGAATCGCCCAATCGCAGACCTGCTGCAGCACGTTGGGCGCGACCACCTTGATGGCGCTGATCTCGGTCATGGCCGGAATGGCCCCCACCTGATCGATCTTCCACGCCGCGAACAGGGTCAGCAGCCGCGCCTGATCGATGGCGATGCGGGCATCGGCGACCCGCTCGCGGTTGCCCCCCAGGTTGAGAATGGGCTTGCCAAAGGCGGTCCGCGCCATGCCGCGCCTGATCATCAGATCAAGCACGGTTTCAGCCGCGCCGAGGCAGCGCATGCAGTGATGGATGCGCCCCGGCCCGAGGCGCCCCTGGGCAATCTCGAAACCGCGACCCAGCCCGGCGATAAGGTTCTCCTTGGGGACGCGCACATCGCGGAACACCACTTCACCGTGTCCGTGCGGCTCATCAAACTCGCCGAACAGCGGCAACATGCGCTCGATGGTGACGCCGGGCGTGTTGAGCGGCACCAGCACCATCGAGTGCCGATTGTGGCGCCCGGCGTCGGGTGCCGAGAGCCCCATGAAAATGCCGATGCTGGCGCGCGGGTCCCCCACGCCGCTGCTCCACCACTTGCGGCCGTTGATGACCACCTCGTCACCCTCAAGCACGGCGGTGGCCTGCATGTTGGTGGCGTCACTGCTGGCCACCTCCGGCTCGGTCATGAAAAACACGCTGCGGATCTCGCCGGCCAGCAGGGGCGTCAGCCAGCGCTCTTTCTGCGCGGCACTGCCGTACTTCCACAGCACTTCCATGTTGCCGGTGTCGGGCGCGTTGCAATTGAAGATTTCGGGCGCCATCAGGCTGCGCCCCATCTCTTCGCAGACCGGCGCGTATTCCAGTACCGACAGACCCGCACCCTGCTCCGGGTCGGGCAGAAACAGGTTCCACAAGCCTTCGGATCTGGCCTTGGCCTTCAGTTCTTCGACAACCGGCGGAATGACCCACTGCGTCCAGTCGCCGCCATGGCGCTGGGCCAGCACCTGCTCCCAATAACCCTGCTCGATGGGCGCGATGTGCTGCTGGATGAACGCGCGAACGCGTTTCTGATAGTCCTTCGAGCGGGCGCTGGCGTCGAAATGCATGGGGCGGTTCCTTGGCAAGGATTGGATGGGTCTTGGCCGATGCTAGCAGCCCGACGGCGCCGGACCCATGCCGGCGCACCACGACGGTGCGCGTGCTGGGGTCGGCATTGCCGGTCAGGGTGTGCCGGCCTTCAGCGCGGCAAAGCGGGCGGCATCGTTCGCGTAACGCTCGCGCAGCGTGCGTTCCTGACGGGTGATGCCGTCCAGCGCAGCCTGGTGTTCGGTCAGGTCGTTGTTGAAGGTCTGCAGTTGCTCGGCCAGCCGGGCGGGGATGGGGCGGTCTTCGGCCAGCAGCGCGTCGCGGCGGGTGCGCAAGTCGGCCACGGCAGTCTCGGTGTCGGCCACGGCCCGTTCCGCCAGCGCCTTGCGCCCCATCACGGCCTCGATGCGACGCTCGCCCTGCAACACCAGTTCGTCGAGGTCACGATAGGTTTCCAGCAGAAACCGGTCATAGGCGGCTGCGCGCTCGGCCAGGGCCGCCTCTTCTGCGGCGCGGAGCGTGGCTTCGGCCTTGGCCTGGCGCTCGGCTTCGGTGGGCGCCCGCGGCTGGACTTCAACCACCATGCCGCGCGCGTTGATCACCTGACGCTCGCGGGTGCTGACCTCGGGCGGTGCCACATCGCCGCAGGCCTTGCGGCCATGGTCGTCGGTCCAGCAGATGATGCGCGCGGCGGCCGGGTTCAGGGCCAGGGCGGCCAGCAGGCCGGCCATGATCTGCACCTTTGAAACGCCTCGCCTGCTCATGTCACCGCACTCCGTATTGCCCTTGGTAGGCGCGAATGGCCGCGCGGGTCGATTCATGCCCGGCATCCTGCGCCAGAAAATCCAGCACCTGATCAACGTTGACCAGCGACAGCACCGGCACGCCGGTGTCTGCCGTCATGGCTTCTACCGCAGATTGGCCGGGCACGGGCCCCTGTTCCTGACGATCGAGGGCAATCAGGGCGGCGACCGGTCGGGCGCCCGCCGCGCGCAGAATGCCCACCGCCTCGCGCAGGGCGGTACCGGCGGTGAGCACGTCATCGACCAGCACCACGCGTTTGCCCGACAGGTCGGGGCCGACCAGGGTGCCGCCCTCGCCGTGGGCCTTGGCCTCTTTGCGGTTGTAGGCAAAGGGCACGTCGCGGCCTTGTTCCGCCAGCGCGATGGCCACCGCAGCGGCCAGTGGAATGCCCTTGTAGGCGGGGCCAAACAGGGCATCGAACGGCAGCCGGGCATCGGTCAGGGTGCGCGCGTAGGCCCGCGCCAGCCGCATCAGAGCGGCGCCGGAGCTGATCTGCCCCAGGTTGAAAAAGTACGGCGACACGCGCCCCGACTTGAGCGTGAATTCACCGAAGCGCAGCACCTGATGGCTGAGCGCAAGGTCGAGAAAATCACGTTGATGAGGCTGCATGGGGAGGGCTTTCCGCTAGTCTTGGCGCTTCATTTTACGAGTGAGCCGCACGTGCGCATCGTCAGCATCAACACCAACGGTATTCGCTCGGCCGCGCGCAAGGGGTTTTTTGAATGGTTGGCGGGTTCCGGTGCCGACGTGGTCTGCGTGCAGGAGACCAAGGCGCAGACGAGCGACCTGAATGAAGACTTTCGCCCCAAGGGCTGGCATGTGGCCTTTTGCAGCGCGCAGAAGAAGGGCTACGCCGGGGTTGCGGTGTACAGCCGCCACGCGCCCGATGCCGTGCACGACACGCTGGGCGCGGCCGAATTCGACGATGAAGGACGTTATCTGGCCTTCGACTTGGGGCCGCTCACCGTGGCCTCGCTGTACCTGCCGTCGGGTTCGTCCGGGCCCGAGCGGCAGGCCTCGAAGGATCGATTTCTGGCCTTCTTCGAACCGCGGCTGCAGGCGATGGCGCACGACGGCCGCGAGTACGTGCTGTGCGGCGACTGGAACATCGCGCATCAGAACATCGACCTGAAAAACTGGAAGTCGAACCAGAAGAATTCCGGCTTCCTGCCGCACGAGCGGGCGTGGATGAGCCGGGTGCTGGACACGCACGGCTGGGTCGATGGCTACCGGCGCCTGTACCCGGATGCGACCGGCGACGCCTACACCTGGTGGTCAAACCGCGGCAACGCCTGGGCCAACAACGTGGGGTGGCGCATCGACTACCAACTGGTCACCGCCGGCATGGCCTCGCGCCTGCAACAGGCTTCGGTCTACAAGGCCCAGCGCTTTTCAGACCACGCACCGCTGATCGTCGACTATGCCGACTGACCGCGGCTGGACTGCCGCCTTCGCCGCCTATGGCCAGCCCTCGGTACGGTCGATGCTGTTCCTGGGTTTTTCGGCCGGGCTGCCGTTTCTGCTGGTGTTCTCGACCCTGTCGGCATGGCTCACGCAGGCCGGCATCGCGCGCTCCACCATCGGCCTGCTGAGCTGGGTGGGGCTGGCCTACTCCATCAAGTTTTTCTGGGCGCCGGTGGTCGATCGCCTGCCGATTCCCGGCCTGACGCGCTGGCTGGGCCGGCGCCGCAGCTGGATGCTGCTGGCCCAGACCGGCCTGATCGCCGGGCTGTGCCTGATCGCGATGGGCGATCCGGCGGCCAATCTGTCGGTGATCGTCTGGGCGGCCCTGCTGGTGGCGTTTTCGTCGGCCACCCAGGACATCGCCATCGACGCCTGGCGCATCGAGGCGGCCGAGATTGAATTTCAGGGCGCGATGGCCGCCGCCTATCAGCTGGGCTATCGCATCGCGCTGTTGGCGGCCGGGGCCGGTGCGCTGGTGATGGCCAGCCGGTTCGACTGGTCGGTGGCCTATCTGGCCATGGCCGCGCTGGTGGGCATCGGCGTGCTGACCACGCTGCTGATCAGCGAGCCTGCGGCGCAACTGGACCGGGCGGCCCTGGCCAACGAAGCGCGGGTTTCGGCGTTTCTCGACCGCCGGGCGCACTGGCCCGGCCCGCTGCGCAGTGCCGGCGCGTGGCTCACCGGAGCGGTGGTCTGCCCGTTTCTGGACTTCTTTTCGCGCAACGGCCTGCGCACGGCGCTGTTGATGCTGGCGTTCATCGGTGCCTTTCGCCTGCCCGACATCACCATGGGGGTCATGGCCAACCCGTTCTATCTCGACATGGGCTACACGCTGGAACAGATTGCAGCGGTCGCCAAGGTCTACGGCGTGATCATGACCATTGCCGGGGCGGCGCTGGGCGGGCTGGCCGTGTTCCGACTGGGGCTGTTTGCATCGTTGATGATCGGCGGGGTGCTGGCGATGCTCACCAATCTGAGCTTCACGGCCCTGGCCCTGCTGCCCGAGCCGGGCATTGGCGGGCTGACCATGGTCATCAGCGCCGAGAATCTGGCGTCGGGCTTTGCCGGGTCGGCGTTCATCGCCTATCTGTCGAGCCTCACCAACACCCTGTACACCGCCACCCAGTACGCCTTGTTCTCGTCGCTGTTCACCCTGCCCGGCAAGCTGCTGGCCGGCGGATCGGGCTTCGTCGTCGAGGCCGCGGGGTACCCCGTGTTTTTTGCCTACACCGCCGCGCTGGGGCTGCCGGCGTTGCTGTTGGTCATGGGCTTGCGGCGGCGCGCGGCGACTCAGACCGCGTAGCCCGCTCCGGGTGCGCCCGGCCCGCTGCTGTCTCCAATCGGCCGCCGGTGAGGCGAATTACGGGGCGATGCCGATCTCGTCTAGGTGATCCAGAGGCGCGCGCTGGGCATCGGTGGACAGTCGGCCGTCCTCCAGCCCGAAGTCGTCGCGCTCGGTGTCGTAGGCCCCTTCGAGGTCTTCGGGCGCGGCGCAGGGCACGGCGGCCAATTCGAGCCAGATGTCGAAGTCGTATTCATCGAGGGTGCCGTCGTAGTGCTGGACGAGCACCAGTTCGTGCTCAAGGTCGAGTCCGACGATTTCGAAGGTCTGTTGCGGGGCCTCAAACCACTGGCCGACCGACATCTCACTGAGCCACTGAGCCATGTGTGTCCTCCTGCTGCGGAATATGACGCGCTGACCTCAGTTCTACGCCGGTCGCTGCGGCGCGGCAACCCGCCGCCGATCAGGGGCAGGGAATGGTGTACCGCTGGTGAAGCGCGTCGATGCCCTTGATCACCTCGTCGCTGAGTTCGACCGCGACGCTGGCCAGGTTGGCGGCCAGTTGGGTCGGCGTGGTGGCGCCGATGATGGTGCTGGTGACGAAGGGTTGCTGGTTGACGAAGGCCAGCGCCAGATGGACCGGGTCCAGCCCGTGGTCGCGGGCCAGCGACACGTAGGCGCGGGTCGCGGCCACGCCCTGCTCGCCGTTGTAGCGCGAGAAGCGTTTGAACAGGGTCAGGCGGCCATTGGCGGGCCAGATGTCGCCCAGATACTTGCCGCTGAGCATGCCGAAGGCCAAGGGCGAATAGGCCAGCAGCCCGACCTGTTCACGGTGCGCAAACTCGGCCAGGCCGATCTCGAAGCTGCGGTTGAGCAGCGAGTACGGGTTCTGGATGCTGGCGATGCGTGGCAGGCCGGCATCGCGTGACAGCCGCAGGTATTCGGCCACGCCCCACGGGGTTTCGTTGGAGACGCCGATGTGGCGCACCTTGCCACTCTGCACCAGGGTTTCGAGCGCGCGCAGGGTTTCTTCGATGGGCGCGCCGAGGCGGTCGTTGTGGGTGTAGCTGAGCTTGCCGAAATAGTTGGTGGGGCGCTCGGGCCAGTGCAACTGGTACAGGTCGATCACGTCGGTCTGCAGCCGTTTCAGGCTGGCTTCGCAGGCCGCGATGACCTGTTCGCGGGTCAGTCGCGGGCCGCCGCGCACGTAGCTGACCATGCCCGGCCCCATCGCCTTGGTGGCCAGCAGCACCTCGTTGCGGCGCCCGGTCTTGCTGAACCAGTTGCCGATGATGCGTTCGGTCGCGCCGTAGGTTTCTTCCATGGGCGGCACCGGATACATCTCGGCGGCGTCGAGCAGATTCACGCCGGCCGCCAGCGCCTGGTCGATCTGCGCGTGGGCCTCGGACTCGGTGTTCTGCTGGCCCCAGGTCATGGTGCCGAGCGTCAGCAGGCTGACGTCGAGGCCGGTCTGGCCCAGCGGGCGGGTAATCACGAAACGACTCCTTGGGGAATGCGGGTGACCAGCGCTTTGACCGCGGGTGTGAGGATGCGCAGCATCGCCTCGCCGATCAGCGCGCCGGGAATCACCAGCGTTTGCGGGTGTGACACGAAGGACCCGGGCAGCTCGGCCTGCAGCGCCTCGACATCCATCTGGATGCGGCCATTCGGGCGGAAATGGGCGACCACCAGGCTCTCGTCCGGCCCGGGGATGTCGCGCACCACGAACGGATTCGAGGTATCGACCAGCGGCACGCGCTGAAAATTGATGTCGGTGCGCGAAAACTGCGGCGTGATGTAGGTCACGTAGTCCGGCAGGCGACGCAGGATGTTGGTCATCACGTCTTCGGGCCGGTGGCCGCGCTCGTCGGTGTCGCGGCGAATTTTCTGAATCCACTCCAGGTTGATGACCGGCGTCACGCCAATCAGCAGGTCCATGTGCTTCTGGATGTCGACGTCATCGCCCACATGGCCGCCGTGCAGGCCTTCGTAGATGAGCAGGTCGCTGCGCTTGGGCAGGCGCTCCCACGGGGTGAAGGTGCCGGGCGGCTGGCCCGCCGCGTCGCCCTCGGCCTGGGTGTGCAGGTAACGGCGAATCTTGCCGGTGCCGGTCTTGGCGTACTCGGCCAGGCAGGCTTCCAGCCGTTCCAGAAGGTTTCCGGCCGGTCCGAACAGCGAGAAGTTTTCCCCGCGGATACGCGCACGTTCGATGGCCGTTCGCAGCTGTTCGCGGTCGTAAGCATGAAAAGCGTCGCCCTCGATCACGGCGGCTTCGACGTTCAGATCGCGGGTGATGTCCAGCAACACGCGCAGCGCGGTGCTGGTGCCCGCGCCGCTGGCGCCGGTGATGCCGATGATGGGATGGGCAAGGCTCATAGAGGCACCGCAGAAAATCCGGGGGCTACTTATCCCACATCACGCTTGTTTCGTGTGCGTGTCATCCCGGCGTTCATAGGCCAGATCGAACACCGAATGGCCCAGCCGCTCGCCGCGCCGCTCGAACCGGGTGAGGATGCGCTCGGGCGGTTTCGGCACGTAATCGGCGGTGGCGCTGAGGTTGCGCAGCCGCGGTTCGGCGTTGAGCACCTCGACCATCTGCACTGCGTAGTCGGCCCAGTCGGTGGCCAGCAGCAGCCGTCCGCCGGGCTTGAGCACGCGCACGGCGCGAGCGGCCAGTGCCGGCTGCACCAGCCGTCGCTTGTTGTGCCGCTTCTTGTGCCAGGGATCGGGAAACTGGATGACCAGTTCATCCAGCGCCGCGTCGGCGATGCACCGGTCCAGCACCTCGACCGCGTCGTGGCTGTAGACGCGCACGTTGGTCAGCTTGGCCGCGTGCACCCGCGACAGCAGGTGGCCGACACCGGGGCGGTGTACTTCGACGCCAATGAAATCGTTCTGCGGCTGGGCGCCTGCGCGGGCCAGCAGGTAGTCGCCCACGCCAAAGCCAATCTCGAACACCAGCGGCGCCACGCGGCCGAAGCATTGCGCGGCGTCCAGCGGCTGTCCGGCATCGAGGCCGTAGCGCGGCAGCAGGTCGTCGAGGGCGGTTTGCTGGCCCACGGTCATCCGCCCTTCGCGGCGCACGAAGGAGCGAATGGGCCGGTGGTGCGCTGGGGCGCCGGGCCCGGCAGCGTTGTCTTCGGTCACGTGGCCAGGCCGTCGAGCGGAGATGACGCCGAGGCATAGCGGCGGCGGGGCATGCGCCCGGCCAGAAACGCCTCGCGCCCGGCCTCGATGGCCTTTTTCATGGCCGAGGCCATCAGCACCGGCTGCCGCGCTTCGGCGATGGCGGTGTTCATCAGCACGCCGTCGCAGCCCAGTTCCATGGCGATGGCGGCATCGCTGGCGGTGCCGACGCCGGCATCGACAATGATCGGCACCGTGGCGTTTTCGATGATGGTCATCATGTTGTAGCGGTTCTGGATGCCCAGGCCCGAGCCGATGGGCGCCGCCAGCGGCATCACCGCGACGCAGCCCATGGCTTCGAGTCGCTTGCACAGAATCGGGTCATCGCTGCAATAGACCATCACGTCGAAGCCGTCGTGGATCAGCGTTTCAGCGGCGGCCAGCGTGGCGGTCATGTCGGGATACAGGGTCTTGGCATCGCCCAGCACTTCGAGCTTGACCAGCTTGTGCCCATCGAGCAGTTCACGCGCCAGGCGGCAGGTTTGCACGGCATCGTCGGCGGTGTAGCAGCCGGCGGTATTGGGCAACAGGGTGAACTGCTCCGGCGGCAGCACGTCGAGCAGATTCGGCTCGCCGGGATGCTGGCCAAGATTGGTGCGGCGCAGGGCCACGGTGACGATGCGGGCACCGCTGGCCTCGATGGCCGCGCGGGTCTCGGCAAAGTCGCGGTATTTGCCGGTGCCCACCAGCAGGCGCGAGTCGTAGCGCTGGCCGGCAATGGTCAAAGGGTGAGGGTCGGTCATGACATCGGGGCCTTGATCGGTAGCAAAAATGAGAGGGTCACGACATGGCGCCGGGGCGATGGCGCCAAAGCGGCGTCACACGGCAGGTTCAGGCGCGGGGCTGATGTCCGGTGACGGGCTGGGCCGGGGCGGAATGCCTTCAGGCTCGCCCCTGAACCGGGGCTGCGTATTGAGCACGTAGATGTCGAGCACCGCCTTGAAGCGCGCCAGAATTTCGCGCATGGGATCGCGTCGCCCGTAATCGTCGCTGTTGCCGACCCGCGCCAGATAGGCCACCGAGGTGCGCACGCCCAACTGGCGGGCAATGAACAGCGCACGCGGCGCGTGGTAGTGATGGGTAATGATCGTGTAGCGGGGCAGGCCCCAAACCGTTTGCGCCCGCACGATGCTGTCGAAGGTGCGAAAGCCGGCGAAGTCCATGGTGATGTCTTCACCCGGTACGCCCAGCTCGACCAGGGCGCGGCGCATCTGCCGCGGCTCATTGTAGGTTTCGTCCGGATTGGCGCCCGACACGATCAGGTGTTGCACCTTGTTGGCGTGATACAGCTCCGCTGCCGCGCGGATGCGGCCCTCGAATTCTTGATTGGGGCCGCCGCTGCGTGAGCGGTGGCTGGTGCCCAGAATCAGCCCGACCTCGGTTTCGGGCAGCAGCGCCAGGTCTTTGTAGAGGCTGGATTTGGTGCTGTTGATCACCCAGCGATTGGCGCCCAGCACCAGCAGGGCAAAGACGAAAAAGCCCAGCAACAACCAGCGAAAGGTGCGACGGCGTACGGAGGGCCGCATCACGGCAATCCTGTCATTCGGGGAGGGGCAGTCGCGGGGGTCATGGCGCCAGTCTAATGAGCCAGGCGCTTCATGGCGCTTTCCAGCCCGGCCAAACTCAGCGGGAACATGCGGTCAGCCCCGATCAGCTGCTGGGTGATCTGGCATGACTGCGAATGCTTCCAGTGATCTTCCCGCTCGGGGTTGAGCCACACCAGCCTCGGAAAATGGCGTTGCAGGCGCTCCATCCAGATCGCCCCCGGTTCCTCGTTCCAGTGCTCCACGCTGCCGCCGGCGGAGGTGATTTCGTAGGGGCTCATGGCCGCATCGCCCACCACGATCACCCGATAGTCGCCGGTGAACTTGTGAAGCACGTCGTACACCGGAATCCGCTCGGAATGGCGGCGCACGTTGTCTTTCCAAACGCTCTCGTAGAGAAAATTGTGGAAATAGTAGGTTTCGAGATGCTTGAACTCGCTCTTGGTGGCCGAGAACAGTTCTTCGCAGACCCGGATGTGCGGGTCCATAGAGCCGCCGATGTCGAAGAACAAGAGCAGCTTGGTGGCGTTACGGCGCTCCGGCACCATCTTGATGTCGAGCCAGCCGGCGTTGCGCGCGGTGGAGCCGATGGTGTCGTCAATGTCGAGCACATCGGCCGCGCCTTCGCGGGCGAAGCGGCGCAGACGCCGCAGCGCCACCTTGATGTTGCGGGTGCCCAGTTCCAGCGTGTCGTCAAGGTTCTTGAACTCGCGCTTTTCCCATACCTTGACCGCCGATTTCTTGCCGCCGGGACCGCCGATGCGCACGCCCTCGGGGTTGTAGCCGCCGTGGCCGAACGGCGAGGTGCCGTTGGTGCCGATCCACTTGCTGCCGCCCTCGTGGCGTTCCTTCTGTTCTTCTAGCCGCTTCTTGAGCGTTTCCATCAGCGCGTCGAGCCCGCCCAGCGCCTCGATCTTCGCCTTTTCTTCGGCACTGAAATGGCGGTCGAACTGCTTCTTCAGCCAGTCTTCGGGCAGCGACTCGAACAACTCGCCGGTGATCGCCTCCACCCCCTTGAAGTAGGCGGCAAATGCACGGTCGAAGCGGTCGTACTGGGACTCGTCCTTGACCAGGGCGGCGCGCGACAGGTGGTAGAAATCGTCGAGCGAAAAAATCGCCACGTGCTTCGACAGCGCCTCCAGCAACATCAGAAACTCGGAAAGCGCTGCCTTGACGCCCGCCTCGCGAACGGTGAAGAAAAAAGTGAAGAGCATGGGACCTGGCCCTCCGGTGCGATGGGCGAATGAACGATCCCCAGTTTACGGGCAGGCGGCCATCACGGGTTGCGGCCGCGGCGGGTCAGGGCGCGCGGCCGGCCAACCCGCGCTGCCACACCTCGCGGCGCAACCACAACAAGGCAGCGCAGCTCAGCCACACGCCGCAGGCCATGGCGAACAGCTGGCCGCCGTCGGAACTGCCGTCGTTGTTCTGCACGGCAACACCCAGGGGTGTGAACAGGTGAAAAAAGATCGCCCCCGACATCACCCCCAGCCCCAGCGCCGCACCCAGCACCTGCAGGCTGCGCAGGCGCGTCACGCTTGCGCCGGTCAGCAGCAGCAATGACGCCAGCAGCTCGGCACTGCCGACCACATGGGCCGAGAACAGGCCACCAGGCGCGAACAGACCCGGAAAACCCAGGGAGGCCGCCCAGGGGTCGAGCCTGTGCTCGAAGATGTGAACGGTCTCGGGCGAGCCGGTGAACTTGAAGAACAGCGATTGCACGAACACGAAGCTTGCGAAAACCGTCAGCGGCCAGTGGCCGTGTTGTCTGAGCCATTGCATGGTGCGATCTCCTTCAGGGCGCGGCGGCGTCATTGTTCGAGCAGGCCGGGAAATTTCGGGTCGGCTGCCTTGATGTAGCCCTGCGGGTCCCGGGCCCATTTTTTCTGGATGCCCGAGTCGTAGTTCAGGTACAGCTTGCCGTCGATGACGGCGAACGCCTCGGGGTCGATCTTCACCAGGTCGCCCTTGGCCACGCCGTAGGCGCAGTAGCCGCCGTACTGCGGCGCGTACCGCTCGGGATGGGCCTTGAACATCTCAAGGTGCTCGGCCGAGGCGAATTTCCACTTCGCGCCCTTCCAGGTATGAACGTGCGCGTCACTGCCGGGCACCGGCCTGCCTTCGGTGAAATAGGCGACCGGGTCGTAGCCGACTATTGCGGTATCGGTGGTCGAGGCGCCGAACAGCCCGGGCTTGAGCGTGTTGACCGGGGGCGCGGCGACGACCGCCATCGAACTGCCGAAGAGCATGAGCAACGCGGCCAGCCGGCGACTGATCCGGGTGCGCGGGGCGCCGGGGCGACAACAATCGAATACAGACATGGGTGTACTCCAGACGGGGCGACGGGAAGGGCGACAGACAGGGCACAGCAGGCTCAGAACCACTGCCGCGCACGCGCGAGGTCGGTGACAAAGCGGCGCAGCAGTTCGACCGGGCCGGTCACCGGTGCGCCGTCTCGGGCACGCGCCGCACCGACGCGAAACGCCAGCGCCCACTGCCGGAACATGGCGGCATAGCCCACCAGCAGCGGCGTGCCGGGGTGATAGATGTGGGCGCTCTCGGCGGTGACGCCGTTCAGCTCCAGCACCCGCAGGCCGTCGCCGCGCTGCAGATGTTCGATGCTGGGCGCGCGCAGGTCGAGTCGGCCGAAGGCGTACCCGGGCACCGCATCGGCCAGTCGCGTCAGGGTGGCGACCAGCGCCGGCGTGACCCGCGCGGTGGCGTCCAGAAACAGGCTGCCGCGGCAGTGCGCGCCAATCTCGACCAGTGCGATCGACTCGCCGCTGTCCGGCACCCTTTGCAGGTCTTCAGCCCAGCGCGCGAACAGGGTGTCGGCAATCAGCCGCGCCCGGGCGTCGTCGAGAATCAGTTGTTGCAGGCTGCGCTGGCCGTCGCCGGTGACCTGCGGGAAGGTTTTGTGGACGATCGACAGCACCTGCACCTGCGGCTGGTCGGGCATGCGGGCAATGAAGATGCCGAACTCGTCGCCGTCGATGTATTGCTGGGCAATCACCGCGCCATTGAAGCGGGCCAGATAGTCGTGCACCGCCGCCGCGTTGCGGGCGATGAACACGCCGCGCCCGCGCTGGCCGATGTCGGGCTTGAGCACCACCGGGTAGCCGTGAACCTCGGCAAAGCGCAGGGCCGCCGTGTGGCGCAGCGGGCCGTCCCCGGCGGCGATGCGCGTGCACACCGCGGCCAGATCGGGGGCGTTGTGCTGCAGCGGCGCCAGCGCCTGAAACTTGTGCTCACCGACCACGCCGCCGGCGTCGAGCGCGGAATTTGCGGCGGTGAAGACCGTGGGCCGCAGGTGCCGCAGGCCCAGCAGCAAGATCCACGCGACGATCGGCAGGTAGTACAGCCACGCCGGCCAGAATTCCCAGCGCCGCGCACGTTCCAGGCGAATCGACCACCGCGTGCGCCACGGCAGGGCCGGCACCTTCGGCGGCGCTTCCCAGGGTTGGCGTGCCGGCTGCGGCGCGGCGCCCGTGCGCCGATGATCAGCGCTGCCGTTCATGGCGCAGTGTCGATGGCGCCTTGCCGAAGTCGGCGCCCAGGTCGATGCCCTGCTGCATCGCGTGAACCCGAATCAGGGCGTAGTGATGCACCGCATGGCTGGCCAGAAACATCAGCTCGCGGCTGACCGTGGAGTGCCCCAGCAGCGCCTCTTCGCCTGCCAACCCGCCGCGCATGTGCACGGCCACCGGCTCGGGAAACGCCCGCCCGGCCAGTTCCGTGAGTTGCGCCTTGAGCCCGCGGATACGCTCATCGGCCACGGCGTGTTGCTGTTCTGCCGCCGGGTCACGGGCGCGGGCGTCGTAGTCGATGACCCGGTCCGGTAGCTGCTCCATGAACGCCGAGTAATGCTCGATGACGTGGCGCAGATGCGGGCCAACGTGGCTCGAATAGTCCGCGTCGGGGCGCTGCGCGTAGGCCGCCACCACCTGCAGCGCCTGGTCGAGCACGGCGGCGTTGTAGGCCATCAGCCGTTCGAGATTGGGATGTACGTTCATGCGTGCGCCGAGGCGGTTGAGGGCAGTGTGGTGCGCGCCAGCAGCAGCGCGTACCCCAGACAGAACAGCAGCGTGGGGATGAATCCGGCCGCCAGGGTCATGACGACCTGCGGGGTGCCGATGGCCGCGTGCACGCCCCACAGCACCGCGTAGGTGCACCCCATGCCCCCACAAAAGGCCAGCACGGCACCCTGGCGGGCCGAGCGGCCGCGTCTGAAGAACCGCCGCATGATCGCGGTGCCGTAATAGGTCAGCAGCGTGCTGGCGAGCCAATGGACGGCACCGACCGTGATCGCCATCTCAGGGCCGGCCGCGCGGTTGGCATACACCGCCCACAGCGCGTAAACCAGTGCGCCCAGCATCGCGCCGGGCAGACCGTCAACCACCTGTCGCAGCGCCATCAGCATGGTCCGGCCGTGGCCGCGGCACAGACCGGTCTGCCGGGCGGCATCGGAGGTGTTGCCGGGCAGGTCGGGGTGATCCGTCATAGGGCGGTTGGTGAGTGGCAAGGCCCTTGGAACGCTCGGCATCGGGTTTGGTTGCGCGGTCGGGGACCGATCTGGAGGATGGAACATGAATCCGCGTGTTTCGCACATAAACCCGTCACATTAGCGCCCCAAGATGACAGTTCGACTGAGGTGCAAAGGACGCTGAGCCATGGCAAAACCCAGGCATTGCCGCGTGACGGCGCGGCTGGCCATCGGCATGGCCCTGGTGGCGTTGGGCGGCTGCACCAAACCGCCCTACCCGCGCGGCACGGTCGAGACGCTCTACCCCGCGCCACCCCGTCCGGACGTGCGACAGCACCCGGTTGCAGGGCGCAGCCTGCAGGTCGTGGAGATGCCCGGCATCGAAGGCGGCACACCAATCCTGTTCGTCCACGGCTCGCCCGGGGACTGGCAGGCCTGGGCGCGCTACCTCGACACCGCCGACCTGCCCCGCGCCGGCGCGCGCCGGGCGGTGGACCGCCCCGGATTCGGCGGTTCCGGCCCGGGCCGGGTGATCACCGATCTGCGTGCCCAGGCGGCCCTGCTCGCCGGCTTGATTGCCGACGACGGCCCGCCGGCCGTGGTGGTGGGGCACTCACTGGGCGGACCATTGGTGGCCTGGATGGCCATCGACTTCCCCGAAAAGGTCTGCGGCGCGGTGATGGTGGCCGGGTCAGTGGCGCCCGAGCTTGAGGCCCCGCGCTGGTACAACCGCCTCGCCGACACCCGGCTGGCGCGCTGGCTGCTGCCGGACGCGCTGCTCTGGTCGAATCACGAAATCATGTCGCTGCAGGCCGAGTTACGGCTGCTCGACGCCCACTGGCCAGCATTGCAGCGGCCGCTGATGGCCGTGCAGGGCATGGACGACGCGCTGGTCGATCCCAAGACCCTCGACTACCTGAAAAGCCGGGTGCCTGCGCCATGGCTGACCGCGGTGCCCGTCTTCGATCAGGGCCATTTCGTGCTGTGGAAAGCGCCGGCATCGGTCATCGACGCCATCGTCAGCCTGCCGTGCTGGCCCTGAGCGACCGGCGGGCGCGACTCAGTCGATGTCGCGCGTCCGTCGCGGACCGACGCGCCGCTCTTCGCCATCTGGGGGTGGCGCATCGCGGTGGCGACGGTCCTGCCGCTCCTGCTCGCGTCGGTCGATGCGGCGGCCGCTGCTCTGGGCGCTTGCCTCGCGCCGCAACGCTTCTTTCTTCGAGTAGAACAGCAGATAGACCAGATAAACGACCAGCATCAGGCCCGCGAACGTCAGCGCAATGTCGATCAGTGTCAGCACCTGAGTGGCCTCGAATTCTGCTGCGGCAACGTGCGGGTCATGTCGTTGATTCAGAGTGGGGTTGGGAACGGCACGGCTATCATGGTCCATTCGTCTTCGAGAAGGGGGGCTTATGCCCAAAGCACTGAAAATCGGTCTGGCAGCGCTCGGCGCGCTGCTGGTGTTGTTGATTGGCATCGCCATCGCGCTGCCCTTGCTGATCGACCCGAATGATTACCGCGACACCATTGCCACCAAGGTGGAAGAGGCCACCGGCCGAAGCTTCGCGCTCGGCAAGATCGAATTGAAGGTGTTCCCGTGGGTGAAGTTGCGCGTCAACGACGCTGAACTGGGCAATGCCGCAGGCTTTGGTGACCAGCCCTTCGCCTCGGTGCAAGAAGCCGACGTGGGCGTCAAGGTGTTGCCACTGCTGTTCGACCGACAACTGGTGGTCAGCGCGGTCACGCTCAAGGGGCTCACCGCCCACCTGACCCGCAAAGCCGACGGCACCAACAACTGGGACGACCTGGCGCGCGCAGACGACGCCGCCCCGCAAGCGCCCGAGGCGGAAACCGACAGGGGCGGATTCGACCCCGGCCAGATCGACATCGGCGGCGTCAGCATTCTCGACGCCGCAATCACCTTCGACGACCGGCAGACCGGCCAGCGCGTCACGATCGAAGATTTCTCGCTGGAGACCGGCCGCCTCGCCCTTGGCGAAGCCTTCGACGTCACCACCGGCGCCCGCGTCACCCTGGGCGAGCCCGCCATGACCGTGCGCTGGGACCTCAGCAGCCACGTCTCCCCCGACGATGATTTCACCCAGATCGCCGTCGAAGACCTGAAGACCACCCTCACGCTTGAAGGCGAAGGGCTGGACGTGACCAGCGAGCTGACCGGCAACCCCAACATCAACCTCACCGACACGCGCCTGGCGTGGCCCGACCTTGCCGTCGACTTCGACGTGACCCACGCCGAGGGCGCGGCCAAGGGCCGCCTCACCTCACCCGTCGAGCTGGACTGGACGGCGATGAAGCTGGCCCTGGGCAAGCTGGCGCTGGACGCGACGGCGCGCAGCAAGGCGATCGACAAGCCCATCGACATCAGCCTGCGCGGCGCCGTCAACTACGACGGCACGGCCCATACCGCCCGCGTGAACGACCTGTCGCTGCAGGCGGGCGAGGCCAAACTCACCGGCAACGTCAACGCCAGCAAGCTCGACAGCGACGCCCCACAGGCGCAGGGCAAGCTCAACCTGGCCGCCTTTTCACCGCGGAAGCTGGCCGCCGAACTCGGCATCGAACTGCCGCCCATGCAGGACGACACCGCGCTGCAGAAGCTGCAGTTCAGCAGCGACATTGGCGGCGGCACGCGCGGCGTGGCGCTGAACAACATCGTGCTGGTGCTGGACGACACCACCGCAAGGGGTTCCGCCGAGGTGCGCGATTTCGCCACCCAGGCGATCCGCTTCGACCTGACCGTGGACACCCTCGACGCCGACCGCTACATGCCCCCCAACGAAGCGGTCGAGGCGGCCAAGGAGCAGCCCAGCGAAGAGACCGCCAAAGAGGCCAGCGACGACATCAACCAGATCGAACTGCCCACCGAGATGCTTGACGCGCTCAACGTGGACGGCGTGCTGCGCATTGGTGAACTCAAGGTCAGCGGCCTGACGCTCAGCGACGCCAGAGTCACCCTCAGCGGCGCCGCCGGACAGCCCAAACGGCAGCAGGTCACGGCAAAACTTTATGGCGGCGACATCGCGCTGGACCACCGGTACACCCCTGGTGCCACGCCCGGCTGGGCGCTGAAGGCCGGGCTCGACGCCTTTCAGGCCGCGCCGTTCCTCAAGGACTTTGTGGGCAAGGACTACGTGTCGGGCCTGACGAAGTTCGACATTGACCTGCGCTCCAGCGGCACCACCGTGGGCGACCTGCGCGCCGCGCTCAACGGGCAGCTCTCGGCCCGGCTGCGCGATGGCGCGGTCAAGGGCTTCAACCTGGGCGCCATGCTGCGCCGTGCCCAAGCGGCCTACACCGGCAACAAGGCCGAAGCCCGCGCACCCGCCACGGTGGAAGAAACCGACTTCTCGACCCTGGCGGTCGCCGCGACCATCACCAACGGCGTGCTCGAAACCACGCTGCTCGACGCTGCCAGTCCGCTGTTGCGGCTTGAAGGCGGCGGCAAGGTCAACCTGGTCGATGAAACGCTGGACTTCGTCGCCAAGCCCACCGTCGTGGCCACCGCCACCGGGCAAGGCGGCAAGGAGCTTGAGGCCCTGCGCGGCCTGACCATTCCCATCGCGCTCACCGGCAGCCTGTTCGACCCCAAGGTGCGCTTCGACTTCAAGGAGGCCCTGAAAACCCGGGCCGTCAACGAGGCCAGGGAGCGTCTCGGGGTCGATGAAGACGAACTGCGTGACAAGGCCAAGGCCGAAGAACGCCGGGCGCGCGACAAGCTCGAAACCAAGATCGAGGAAGAACTCGGTGACGGGGCGGCCGACGCCCTGCGCGGCCTGTTCGGCGGGCGCTCGCGCGCCACGCCAACGCCAACGCCGACCCCCGCGGCGGCGCCCGCGACCGAGGCCACCGAACCCCCAACGTGACCCCCGCGCTGTCATTCGCCGAACGGGTGCTGCAATGGTTCGATGCACACGGCAGGCACGACCTGCCGTGGCAGCAGCCGCGCTCGGCGTATCGCGTCTGGGTGTCGGAGATCATGCTGCAGCAGACCCAGGTGGCCACCGTCGTCCCCTACTTCGCGCGCTTCATGGCGCGCTTTCCCGACGTGCAGACCCTGGCCTGCGCCCCGCTGGATGAGGTGCTCGCCCACTGGTCGGGCCTCGGCTACTACGCCCGGGCGCGCAATCTCCACGCCTGCGCCAAGGTCGTCACCGAGACCTTGAACGGGGCGTTTCCGCGCACGATTGACGGCTGCATGGCGCTGCCCGGCATCGGCCGGTCCACCGCTGGCGCCATCGTGTCGCAAGCCTTCGATCTACCCGCGCCCATCCTCGACGGCAACGTGCGCCGCGTGCTGGCCCGCCACGCCGCGCTGCACGGCTGGCCGGGCACGCCGGCGGTGTCACAGGCCTTCTGGGCGCTGGCCGAAGCGCGGCTGCCGACCCACCGCCACGCCGACTACACCCAGGCCCTGATGGACCTGGGCGCCACCTGCTGCACCGCGCGGCGCCCACAGTGCCTGTCGTGCCCGGTGCAGCACGACTGCCTCGCCCGCCAGCACGGCAGCATTGACCACCTGCCCACGCCCAAACCACGGCGCACGCGGCCCCGCAGGCGGGCGCAGATTCTCATCATCGAAAATGAGGCCGGCGACATCCTGCTGGCCAGGCGGCCCCAACGCGGCCTCTGGGGCGGCCTGTGGAGCCCGCCCGTCATCGACGCCGAGCAGTGCTGGCCGGCGGCACTGGACGCACTGCCCCGGCGTGACCACGCACCGCTGGCGCCCATCGCCCACCGCTTCACCCACTTCGACCTGCAGATGGACCCGGTGCGACTGCTGGGCACATCCCCGCCGGACACGGACCACATCTGGCACACACCGTCGGGAGCCCTTACCCTCGGGCTCCCGGCGCCCATCCGGCGCATGATCGAACAACTGGTTGCCCACCCTGCAACCCCGCAAGCCTGAGATCCCATGACCAAAACCGTTCACTGCATCAAGCTCGGCCGCGAAGCCGAGGCGCTCCCCAAACCGCCCCTGCCCGGCCCGCTGGGACAGAAGATTTTCGAGAACGTCAGCAAGCAAGCCTGGGAAACCTGGAAAGAACACCAAACCCGGCTGATCAACGAATACCGCCTGGCACTCTCAGACGCCAAGGCCCGCGCCTTCCTCATGGACGAGCTCAAGAAGTATTTTTTTGAAGGCGGCGAGCTGACCAGCACCGGCTTCGTGCCCCCGCCCGCCGACAGCGGCGTCAAGCAATACCCCTGAACCAGCGCCTCGCGCTTGACGCCACCCCGCCGCGCGGCTTTAATACGCGCCCCTTGCGTGCAATGCGCGACGGGTCAGCCTCAATGGCCAAGTAGCTCAGTCGGTAGAGCAGGGGATTGAAAATCCCCGTGTCGGCGGTTCGATTCCGTCCTTGGCCACCATTTAATCCACAATAAAATCAAAGACTTTGCTCGGCCCCGCCACGCGAAGCCTTTCTGCTTGGGCTGCCTGCGAGAAACGCCTGCCTGCAATGCGGCACGCTACAGTCCTGAGACGAGATCCGGTCAGATGCACGCACCGAATCTCCCATCGTTGTGTCGTGCGGCTTGCAGGTTTCATCAACCACCGACGGCTCGCTTGCGTGGCACCCGCGAGCCCCGCGGACAGGACGCTGGCCATGCCACCTGCAGTCATGGATGCCTGGCCGTCCACGCGGTTGCTGCACGCCGCTCCATCGACACCCTGCCACTGACGATCACCCGCGCCGGGTACGCCGTGCGGCCCTGTCGCCAACCTGCAGGGTCACGCGGCAAGCCGCCGCCGGTGCAGCAGCAGATACGCCGCTGGCAGCACCAGCATGGACAGCAGCGGCGCGGTGATCATGCCGCCGACCATGGGGGCGGCGATGCGCTGCATGATTTCGCTGCCGGTGCCGGCGCCGATGAACAGCGGCAACAGGCCGGCGATGATGACGGCGACGGTCATGGCCTTGGGCCGCACGCGCAGCACTGCGCCGTCGATCAGGGCGGCGCGCAGGTCGGCGTGGGTGCGCAGGGCGCCGCGCTCTTCGCGCTCGCGCACGGCGTTGTCGAGGTAGAGCAGCATGACCACGCCGAACTCTGCCGCCACGCCGGCCAGGGCAATGAAGCCCACGCCGCTGGCGACCGACAGGTGGTGGCCCAGGCCGTAGATCAACCAGAATCCGCCGATCAGGGCGAACGGCAGGGTTGCCATGATCAGCACCGCTGAACTGACGCGGCCAAACGTGAGGTACAGCAGCACAAAGATGACGCTGAGGGTCAGCGGCACGACCACTTGCAGGCGCTGGCTGGCGCGCGCCAGGTACTCGAATTGCCCTGACCAGCTCACCGAATACCCGGCGGGCAGTTGCACCTGCTCGGCGACGGCCCGTTTGGCATCGGCCACGTAGCCGCCCAGGTCGCGGTCGCGAATGTCGATGTAGATCCAGCCATTGGGGCGCGCGTTTTCAGACTTGATCATGGGCGGGCCGGCGGTGATGCTGACCTCGGCAAAGCTGCCCAGGGTGAGGGTTTCACCGCGCATCGTGACCACGGGCAACTCGCGCAGGTCTTGCACCGAGTCGCGCAGCTCACGCGGATAACGGACGTTGATGGGAAAGCGCTGCAAGCCTTCGACGGTTTCGCCGATGTTTTGGCCACCAATGGCCATGCTGACCAGCCGCTGCACGTCGGTGATCGACAGCCCGTGGCGCGCGGCGGCGATGCGGTCTGGCACCACCTCGATGTAGCGCCCGCCCGAAACGCGCTCGGAGAAGGCCGAGGCAGTGCCCGGCACGGTCTTGACCACCGCGGCAATCTGGTCGCCGATGCGCTGTATCTCGTTCAGGTCTGGCCCGGCGATCTTGATGCCCACGGGCGACTTGATGCCGGTTGCCAGCATGTCGAGGCGGTTGCGGATGGGTTGCACCCACACATTGCCCATGCCCGGCAGCTTGAGCGCGGCGTCCATCTCGTCAATGAGTTTTTCGGTGGTCATGCCGGCGCGCCATTGGGCCTTGGGCTTGAGCCGGATGGTGGTTTCAACCATTTCCAGCGGCGCCGGGTCGGTGGCGGTTTCGGCGCGGCCGATCTTGCCGAACACCCGCTCGACCTCGGGAAAGCTTTTCAGGATGCGGTCGGTCTGCTGAAGAATCTGCGCGCCCTTGCCCACCGACAGGCCCGGCAGCGCGGTGGGCATGTACAGCAGGTCGCCCTCGTCCAGTGGCGGCATGAACTCGGTCCCCAGGCGGGTCATCGGCCATGCGGTGGCCAGCGCCAGCAGCGCGGCGACGGCCAGGGTGGTGCGTGGACGGGCCAGCACCGCGTGAATCATCGGCCGATAGGCCGCCGCCAGAACACGGTTGAGCGGGTTGGTCGACTCGGCTGCGATCTTGCCGCGAATGAAGGCCACCATCAGCACCGGAATCAGCGTCACCGACAGCCCGGCCGCGGCGGCCATTGCATAGGTTTTGGTGAAGGCCAGCGGCGCGAACATGCGGCCTTCCTGAGCCTGCAGGGTGAACACCGGCACGAAGCTGAGGGTGATGATCAGCAGGCTGAAAAACAGCGCCGGGCCGACCTCGGCGGCGGCCTCGGCGATCAGCTTCAGCCGCTGCTCGCCTTGCAGCACCTGCCCGGGATGCGCGCGCGTCCAGTGCTCCAGCTTCTTGTGGGCGTTCTCGATCATCACCACCGCCGCGTCGACCATGGCGCCGATGGCGATCGCCACGCCCCCCAGCGACATGATGTTGGCGCTGAGCCCCTGCCAATGCATGACGCCGAAGGCCACCAAGATGCCCACCGGCAGGGTGATGATGGCCACCAGCGCCGAGCGCAGGTGCCACAGAAAAATGCCGCAGACCAGCGCGACGACCAGAAACTCTTCGAGCAACTTGTGCGACAGGTTTTGCACCGCCCGGTCGATGAGGGTGGCGCGATCGTAGGTTTCGACCACCTCGACGCCCTCGGGCAGGCTGGCTTTCAGCACCTCGAGTTTGGCCTTGACGGCCTTGATGGTGGACAGCGCGTTCTCGCCCGAGCGCAGCACGATCACGCCACCGACCACTTCGCCTTCACCATCCAGTTCGGCGATGCCACGGCGTATTTCGGGGCCCCGTTGCACGGTGGCCACGTCGCGCAGCAGCACCGGGGTGCCGTCTTCGCCCAGGGCGACGGGAATCTGGCGAAAATCATCGAGGTTCTGAAGATAGCCCCGGGTGCGCACCATATATTCGGCCTCGGCCAGCTCCAGCACCGAGCCGCCGCCCTCGCTGTTGGCGGCCTGGATGGCGGCCACGACCGTGTCCAGCGGCAGCCTGTAGGCGCGCAGGCGGTCGGGGTCGAGCACGATCTGGTACTGGCGGTTGAAGCCGCCAAGGGTGGCGACCTCGGCCACGTTCTCGACGGTTTTCAGTTCGTATTTCAGAAACCAGTCCTGCAATGCACGCAGTTCTGAAATGTCGGTGTTGCCGCTGCGGTCGACCAGGGCGTATTCGTAGATCCAGCCCACGCCGGTGGCGTCTGGCCCCAGCGCGGCATCGGCGGCTTCGGGCAGCCGGTCTTGCACCTGCGACAGATACTCAAGCACCCGCGAACGCGCCCAGTAGAGGTCCACCCCGTCTTCGAACAGCACGTAGACGAACGATTCGCCGAACATGGAATAGCCCCGCACGGTCTTGGCGTAGGGCACCGACAACAGCGTGGTGGTCAGCGGGTAGGTCACCTGGTCTTCCACCACCTGCGGCGCCTGTCCGGGGTAGGTGGTGCGAACGATCACCTGCGTGTCCGACAGATCGGGAATCGCGTCCAGTGGCATGTGCACCGTGGCGTAGAGCCCCCACGCGGTGAGCAGCACGGTGCCGAACAGCACCAGAAAGCGGTTGTGCACCGACCAGTGAATGAGCCGCGCGATCATGGCGTGCGCCCGTGGTCGCGATCGTCACCGTGGTCGTGACCGTGGCCGGCGGCGTGAGCGGGGTCGGGGTCGGGGTCGGGGTCGAGGCGCTGGTCCGGCGTGACATCGGCGGCCGGCGCAGCGCCCATGCGGTGGTAGGCGCCCTGCAGACTGGCCTCCGAGTCGATCAGAAACTGCCCCGACACCACGACTTGCTGGCCGGGTTTCAACCCGCCGGTCACCACCATCTCGCCGTCGCGCTCGGGGCCGGGCACCACCGCCACCGGGCGGTAGCGTCCCGCAGACTCGGCAACGATCACCACGTTGCGTGTGCCGGTGCGAATCACCGCCTCGGTGGGCACCCGCGTGGCGTCGTGCAGGGCATCGCCCCTGACCGTGACGGCGCCATACATGCCCGGCTTGATCGCCCCGTCGGCATTGCCCAGCACCACCCTTGCGCGCACCGTGCGGGTTGCGGTGTCGAGCAGCGGATACACGTAGTCCACCTCGCCCTTGTAGACCTTGCCCGGCAGCCCCCTGAAGCGCACCTCGGCCACCTGCCCCGCGCGCAGCCAGCCGGACTGCGTTTCAGGCACCTCGACCTGCACCCACACCGAAGACAGATCGGCCAGCGTCATCAGCGGCTGGCCGGGCGTGACCTGCGCGCCCTGACGGACCGCCAGGTCCACGACCACGCCGGACTGCGGCGACACAATGGCGTCCTGCCGCTGTGCCTGGGTGCCCGCGTTGAGCAGCCGCAGGCGCGCTTGCGCGGCGCTGATCAGCGTGGCGTCGCCCAGCGTGCGGGCAAAAGCCAGTTCTTCCTGCGCGGCAAGCACCTCGGGCGCATACAGCCCGGCCAGCACCTGGCCCTTGCGCACGGTGTCGCCCACGGCGTTGACGTGCAGGCGCTCCACCCAGCCCTCGGCGCGGGCACTGACAACCGCGATACGGCGCTCGTCCACAGCGACGCTGCCGGTGGCCTCGACCCGCTGCAGAAAAGTGCCGGCCTTCACCACCGCGGTGCGCATGCCCAGGTTCTGCGCCATGCGCGGGTCGATCGTCACCACCGCGCCGCCCGGTGTGTCTGCACCGGCGGCGTCGGCATATTTCGGCACCAGTTGCATGTCCATGAAGGGCGACTTGCCGGGCTGGTCGAAGTGCTGGTCGGGCCGCATCGGGTCGTACCAGTACAGCGGCTCGGCCTTCGCGGTGGGCGCTGCGTCGCGCTTGACCAGTTGCATGCCGCAGATCGGGCAGTTGCCCGGCTGGTCCTGCCGCACCTGCGGGTGCATCGAGCAGGTGTACACCACGCCGTCGGCCTCGTTGGGGGTCGCAACCCATTGATGCCGGTGCGGCGCCATGGTGTGCGCCCACCATGCTCCGGCCACGCCCGCCAGCAGCACGACAATGACCACAAGCCCCCAGGTCTTCTTACTCATGTGCGTGCTCCGCCGGGCCGGCCGGCGCGTCGAACGCGCCCAGATACCGCAACTGCGCCTCGCTGCGGGCCAGTTCATGTTGCAGAGCCAGCGCGCTCAGGCGCAGTTCCAGCGCGGCGCTGCGGGCGTCGAGCAGGTCACGGAATCCGTTGCGGCCGGCGCGCCAGCCCCGTTGCGCGGCCTGGATCTGCGCGTCGGCGTCGGGCAACAGCCGCGTCTGGTAGAGCTGTAGCCGTTCCAGCAAGCGCTCGTGGTCGTGATGGCTGTGCCGCGCCTGAGACAGCAGGCGGCGGTGCACGTCTTGCCGCGCAAACTCGGCCGCCTGCTGCTGCGCCAGTGCCGCAGTCAGCGCCTGGTCCTGGCGGTTGCGGGTGAACACCGGCAGGTCTATGCCGACCTGCAGCATCACCATTTCGGAAAAGGCCGGGCGGTGGCCGTAGCCCACGGCCACGCGCCAATCCGGGCTGAAGTTGGCGCGGGCCAGCCCTGAGCCCGCCTCGGCAGCGGCGATCTGCGCGGCGGCACCGGCCAGCTGCGGGTGATCGGCCACTGCGGTTACCACACTGGCCAGCGGTGGCACGACCTCGCGCGGCGGCAGATCGGTGCAAATGGGTTGCAGGGCGGCGTCTCCGATCCAGCGAGACAGGCCGCTGCGTGCCTGCTCGATGCGCTGGTCGGCTTCGCGCGCGGCGTCTTCCAGGCGGTTGACCTGCTGCCGGGCGCGGAGAAACTCCGCCTGCGTCGTGGTGCCGGTCCGCAGGGCGATCTCGGCGGCCTGCAGCTGCGATTCGGCCTCGGCCTGCAGCGTGCGGACCAGGCTCAGCTCCTGCTCGAACCGCCAGACATCCAGCCACGCCAAGGTGACTTCGAGGCGGATGCTGCGCCGTGCCAGATGGTGTTCGGCGCTCAGCCGCGCGGCCTCCTGCGTCAGTTGTTCGCCCCGCAGGCGGCGCTTCTCGGCGCGCGGAAATTCCTGCATGACGCTGAGTTCGATCTGGGTGTCGGAATCGCGGGTGAGCGAGTAGGCCTCGTTGGTGTCGATGGGCAGATCGACGATGCCCAAGCCCAGCTGCGGGTCGGGCAACTGGGCGGCGGCCACGGCCGAGGCCTGGGCGGCCTGGCGCTGGGCGTCTAGGCCGGTGATCAGCGGCTGGGCGGTCACTGCCAACGCTGCGGCGTCGGACAGGGTCAGCGTGGCACGGTCACAGGCGCTCGCCCCGGCGGGCGGCGCGGCAGCGGCCGTCAGGGTCACGGCCACGAGGTGCCACGCAAGTGCGCGGCGGGTCAACAGGGGCATTCATCTTCTCCACGGGTCGGGCCGGGGTGGCCCGCAGCGGCTCAGGGCGAGCCGGTCTTGAACATCAACCGTGGAACGTGATGGGCGGTCTCAACAACGCACTGAGGCGAAGCGCCTGCACCGGCGGCAACGCGAACGGCGGGGCGTCGATCACCGTGTTCGGCAGCCAGATGCCGGGACTGGTGATGGCCGCCAGATGCCGGGACTGGTGATGGCCGCCAGATGCCCCAGCGCACAACTGGTCAGGTTGGGGCAGCCTTCATCGCAACAGGACGACGCTGCGGCGTCTTCGGCGTCACGGGCCTGCTGTGGTGCCTGGCTGGCCATTTTGGCGCAGTGGGGCATGTCGGCCATGTCGACCATTGCGGCGGGTGCGGTCGATGCGGCAACGCTTGTCGCGACCGGGGCGGTCATGCCCGGCGCTGCGGCCACGGCATAGCCCTGCACCAGAAAGATGAGCCCCAGCAGGGTATTGAGCAGTGGCCGAAGGCGTTGCATGAGGGCTGAGACTCTAGACCGGGCGGGTTGGTTCCGCAATGCGCTGGCGGCAGGCACGCGGCGCAAGAAAGCCGCCCGAAGGCGGCTGCTTTGGCCGTGCGCGCTCAGGCCGCTCGCGGTGCCATTTGATCGAAGCGCCCGCGGTTGAAGTCATCGATGGCCTGCGAGATTTCCACCTGCGTGTTCATCACGAACGGGCCGTATCCCGCAATCGGCTCGTTCAGGGGCGCGCCGCTGAGCAGCAGCACCATGGCGTCGTCACCCTCGGCCTCAAGCTGCAGGTCGCGGCCCTCGCGCGCAAAGCTGACCCACTGCGCTTCGCCGGCAACGCCCTCGCCATTGATCCGCACCGTGCCGCGCAACACCACGAGGCCGGTGGTGTGGCCCTGCGGCACGACCAGGTGTGCGGGCTTGCCGGCTTGCAATCGCAGGTCCCAGAGGTTGACCGGGCTGAAGGTGCGCGCCGGGCCGGCGGCCTCGCCAAAGGCCCCGGCAATCACCCGCAGCGTGCCGGCACCGTCAGCCAGATCAACCACCGGAATGTCGCGCCTGAGCAGGGTCTGGTAGCCCGGCGCGGTCATCTTGTGCGCGGCCGGCAGGTTGACCCAGAGCTGCACCATTTCCATGTTGCCGCCCTGTTGCGCGAACGCCGCAGAATGAAACTCTTCGTGCACGATGCCGCCGCCTGCGGTCATCCACTGCACGTCGCCCGGGCCGATGAGGCCGCCGCTGCCGGTGGAGTCGCGGTGCTCCAGCTCGCCTTGATAGACGATGGTCACCGTCTCGAAGCCCCGATGCGGATGGGCGCCCACGCCGCGCCGGCCGGTGGTGGGCGTGAACGCCGTGGGCGCGGCGTAGTCGAGCATCAGAAACGGGCTCAGGGCCGCGCCCTGGTCGGCGTACGAAAACAGGGTGCGCACCGGAAAGCCGTCGCCTACCCAGTGCCGGCCGGGCTGACTGTGAATGCCGAGAAGCTTTTTCATGATCGTTTTCCTGTGGCGGCCGAATCAGGCCCGGGAACATGACGCAGAGGCCGTCGACGCGCCTGCGAATGCCTTGCAGCAGCGCACCGACCTGCCCTCACCGGGAATATTGGAACGCCGCCACGCGGATGCAAGACCCCCCGAATCCTTGAGGTGAGACGCCCCGGAGCGGCCCGGGCCGCACGATAGAATTGCGCCATGTCATCGAAGCCCTCGCCCAAACCGGGCTCGTCGCTGATCCATCGTGTACAGGCCCTGCCGGCGCTGCTGAGGCCGGCGCCCGTCACCATCAACGCGCGCGAACGGCTGCGGGTGGTCGCAGGGGCCGCGCTGGGCCTGGGGCTGGCCGCTTTGCTCAGCCAGTGGCTGGCCGGCGACGGCGCCCTGGCCGGCGTCTGGCTGGTGGCCCCGCTGGGTGCCACCACGGTTCTGGTATTCGCCGCGCCTGCGGGCCCCATGGCCCAGCCTTGGGCGGCGGTGGGCGGCAACACCGTGGCGGCGCTGGTCGGCATTGCCTGTGTGCGGATCATTGACGCACCGCTGGCCGTGGTGGCAGCCGCGGCCGTTGGGCTGGCGACGGCCGCGATGCTGGCGCTGCGCTGCCTGCATCCCCCCGGCGGCGCGGTAGCGCTGACCGTGGCGTTGCTGGGCGTCGAAACCTTCTCGTTCGCGCTGTTTCCGGTGGCCGTGAACACGCTGCTGCTGGTGCTGGCCGGCGTGGCCTGGCATCGCGCGACCGGCCATCGCTATCCCCATGCCCAATGGGCCGCCGCAAGGCCGGCGGCCGCAGACGAGGTGACGTCGCGCTTCAGCTCCGCCGACTTCGACAAGGCGCTGGCGCTGTACAACGAAGTGCTCGATGTCAGTCGCGACGACCTGGAAAACCTGTTGCGCCAGACCGAGCTGAACGCCTATCAGCGCCTGTTTGGCGGCCTGCGCTGCGGCGACGTGATGAGCCGCAATCCGCTGTCGGTGCAGTTCGGCGAACGTCTGGAAGACGCCTGGCGCCTCATGCGCAGCCACCGCATCAAGGCGCTGCCGGTGCTGGACCGCACCCGGCGCATCGTGGGCATCGTGACCCAGGCCGATTTTTTGCGCCACGCCGACCTCGACCGCCGCGACGGTCTCGGCGACCGGGTGCGTGAGCTGGTGCGCAGCAGCGGCACGCTGACCTCATCGAAGCCCGAAGTGGTTGGCCAAATCATGACCCGCCGGGTTCGCGTGGCCCGCGACGACCGACGGGTCGTCGACCTGCTGGCGGCGTTTTCAGAGAACGATCACCACCATCTGCCGGTGGTCGATGCCGACGGCAGGCTGGTCGGCGTGCTCACCCAGTCCGACTGCGTGCGGGCACTGGCGCGCGTGATCGAGCCATCGCCCACGACCGGCTGAGTCTGGCGACGCGCCAAGCCCGCCCGGCGCCCTGCCGGGCCGGCCGGCCGGCGATTGAGTGCACAGCGCGCGCAACGCTAAACGTCCAGCGGCGCCAGCGCGGCGTAGGCCTTGGCCAGCCACACCTTCACCCGCTGCCGCTCCAGCAGACCGAGCCCGGTGGTGGCCTTGTCGGCCGACTGGCAGGCGGCCCAGAAGCTGGTGCTGCGGGCGTCGATCTGCGTCATGGCGGGTTCGTGCAGGCGCGGCAGGGTCACCACCGACGCGCCCAGCGACAGGGCCCTGGCTTTCTGCCCGGAGCGTTCGAGAATCTGGAAATCGTCCCCCCGCAACTGGTTGAGCACCAGCACGTAGTCGAGCTGTGCTCCGAAGCGGTCGAGCAGCGTTTCCAGCAGGTCCACCGAGTCCCGGCCGTTGTCCATCACGTGCCAATAGCGCACGGCAATGTCGAACTCGCGCGCCAGGGCGAGCATGCCGGAGTCGTCCATCCAGCGAATCAGCGGCTGATGCGTCTGCGCCGCCAGGTCCACGATCATCCGCTTGTCGGCGGCCTCGATGGCCGTCTCCACCACCGCGTCCAGGCTCTCGTAGCGGTCAATCACCACCGGCGAGGCGTAGTCGGCATAAAACCGCAGCAAGGCGCCATGAGAGCGGTCGGCGTCGAAGCCCACAAACGGCTTGTTGTGGTCGATGCAGTACTGCGCCAGCAGCCGCGCCACCAGTGACTTGCCCACCCCACCCTTTTCACCGCCGATGAAATGAATCGTTGCCATGAAGCCTCCTGAAGGGGACGTTGGTGATACGCGGGTTCCGTGCCAGCGCAGCTCTCGGCGCCTCAGGCCGGGTGGAGCAACCGCAGGCCGAAGTGCGCCCACATCACCCACAGCACCAGCGTGCTCACCAGAAACGCGGCCGCCCGGTGCGTCACGTTGTTGTAGCCGCAGTGGATCACCGCGTGCACCGCGCGCAGCCCCACATACACCCACGCCAGGGTGACCAGCAGCGAGGTCACCACACCCGTCGCCAGTGACACCGCCACCAGTGTGTAGAACAGCACCGGGGCCTCGAACAGGTTCATGAAATGGTTGGCCGCTTTTTCAGTGGGGCCGAACGCGGTGCTGGTCGACGCCCGCGTGGCAAACGCGTCGATGGGCAATCGCAGGCGCTTCTGTGCACTCAGGCGCTGCACCACCATCGCCACCCACACAGCCGCCGTGAGCGCCACCATGGCCAGCAGGGGAAGAATCAGCGGCGATGCGGTCATGGCAGGCACTTGCGGATGGAAAGATGAGGGGGATCATGCCAGTTGGTGGGGCGTGGCGGGGGCGCCCAAGAGCGTACGTATCGATTCTGGTATCTATTCACACACATGGCTCCGTGATCATTTTTTCGCTCTTATTCATGATGTTATGCGGTACTCGCTATCCGTTTATCTATTCAGATGTCCGCTCTGGTGCCAAACCCTGACCTGCTCATCGCACTGACTGCTGGGCCCGCGCGCAGTGACGAACTGCAGGCACGGCTCGGTCTGAGCCAGCCCGCCGTCTCCCGGCTGGTGACTGAATATGCGGCGGACATTCTGGTGGTGGGTCGCGCCCGCGCCACCCGGTACGCACGGCGGCGCCCGCTGCCCGGCCTGTCGCCCGACCTGCCGGTCTATCGCGTCAATACCGACGGTGACGCGCACGAGATGGGCCTGCTGTCGCCCATCCATGGCGGCATGGTCTTCGAGGATCGCGAGCAGCGGCGCACCGATATTTATCCCGGCCTGCCCTGGTTTCTCGATGACATGCGGCCGCAAGGCTTCATGGGCCGCAACTTTGTCCGCCGCCACGAGGCGCTGGGCCTGCCCGCCCGTCTGGCCGACTGGAACGACGACCACGCACTGATTGCCATCGCCGGCCGGGGTGACGACCTGGCGGGCAACCTCATCGTGGGGGAAGACGCCTTCACCCGCTGGACGCAGACGCAACACGGCGACGTCATCGACGCCGCCGACCGCGAATTCCGGTACCCGCGACTGGCCGAGCAGGCACTGGCCGGTGAACTGCCCGGCAGCTCGGCGGGCGGCGAGCAGCCCAAGTTCACTGCGCAGGTTCGAGAGCTAAACGGCATCCGCCATGTGCTGGTGAAGTTCTGCGGCGCGCTGAGCACGCCCGTCGGCAGGCGCTGGGCCGACCTGCTCGTCTGCGAACACCTGGCGTTGCAAACCGTTGCCGAGGCGGGGCTTCCCGCTGCCGAAAGCACCCTCATCGAAGCAGGCGGTCGCCTGTTTCTGGAAGTGACCCGCTTCGACCGCGTGGGCGCCCGAGGCCGTTTGGGCCTGATCTCGCTGGGCGCGGTGGACGACCCGCTCATCGGCCAGCGCAAGGACTGGTCCCAGACCGCGCGTGGATTGGTGGGCCTTCGCCGCCTGTCACGGCAAAACGCCGATCACATCGCTTGGCTGCAGGCCTTCGGCACCTGCATTGCCAACAGCGACATGCATTTCGGCAACCTGTCGCTGCTTCACGACGGCCGGCGCAGCCTTGGCCTCGCCCCGGCCTACGACATGCTGCCCATGCGCTACGCCCCCGCCGCAGACGGTGCCGTCAACACGCCGGAATGGCGAACACCCGCGCCGCCGCCGTTCTCCGTGTCGCAATGGGCGTCGGCGCGTTCGGCTGCAGCGCAGTTCTGGCAGCGCGTGGCGGCTGACGGCCGTGTGTCACCCGATATACGGGCGCTGGCTCAAGCGGCGAATTAAGCGACCCCGCCCTTTTGCAGATGAGCGGAGATTGGGTAGTTGGTAACTCGGCGCCGTAATTCGTTGATCTGCGGTCTGGCCCGCAATCAAAGTACCGTTAAGCCAAGATCGCTCAAGTAGCGGTAGGTCTCGTCATAGAAGCCGGGTTCCCGCGTGGCGTCACGGGCATCGCCCTCCGGCACCACGATCACCATGCCCTGTCGCGCGCGGGTGAGCAGCACACGATAGGCGTTGAGCTGATAACGCTGGCTATGCGGCTGCAAGATGCGCTGCCAGCGGTCGCCACGGAAGCTGAAGTGCTGCCAGCCATCGCGGGCCCGACGGAAGTCGGCGTCCCAGGCCATGCAGGTCCAATCCAACTCCAGACCCTGCACGTGGAACTCCGTGGCGACATCCTCCAGGTAGTAGCTGCTACGCACGTCGGTTTTGTCGTTCAGGAACCAATGCACCGGGTCCATGGGTGAGCGCACGTCGATGGCGTAGGGCTTGAGACGCTGTGCCTGGCTGGAGACGACCAGCCCGAAGCGTTCGGTGCCGCGAGCCTGCTCTCGAACCCAGGCTCTGGCGTCCGCGAATGAGCGGCTGAGCGCAATCGGGTAACGCGCTTTGAAGCCTTCGTGCAGCGATCGCGCCTGATCGATGTCGCCGTCCAGCGCGGCCTTCACCCAGGCGCTTACGGTCTCGGCACGGAAAGATCGCATCGAGATGGACAGGTGCAACTCCGGGTGAAAGTGCACCCGCTGCTGCGCGGCCATCTGCTGCAACAGCGCCGTCGCCTGATACTCCCGGTGGTGGAGGTTGGGGCTGGCGTAAACGTGCCAGGCGGGATAGCGGTCGCGAATCGCCTCCAGCCAACCACCAATGCCGGCCTCGCCGGTGTTGATCTCCTGTCCGCCGCCAACGAGACAGACAATTACGGCCCAGTCAGGATGGCGGTCCATGCAGGAAATGAGGAACTCGGGCTCGGACTGGTTGAAATCTGGATAGCCCTTCTTGCGTCGCATGAAGCTGGCTGTCTGCGCCAAATCCCAGGCACGCTGCGCCTCGTCGAAGAGGGCGACGTGCTCTACCGGCGGGCGGTCTGGGTCTTTCAGCCCCTCGTCGCGGAAGTGATGAACATTCTGGATAAACGCCTTGATTTCACTTTTTGCTTTTCCTTTACGGGCCCGCTCGCCGCGTTTTCGAGCCTGCGTCACGCGATCCCGCGCCAGCGCTTCGTGCAGGATGTTGACCAGCGGCCCGTTGCCCGAGAGAAAGACACTGTAGAGATCACCGTCCGGATCGATGTGCTGCGTTGCGATGTTCAACCCCACCAGCGTCTTCCCGGCGCCCGGCACCCCCGTCACAAAACAAATGGCCTTGCGTCGCTGTGCGCGGCTGCTGGCAATGATGGCTTCCAAACTTGCGCTGGTTTGCGCCAGATTGATGGCCCCGGCATCACTGCGCGAGAGTGCATGCACGTTGTGGCCGGCGTACAGCGCGGTCGCAGCCTCCACGATGGTCGGTGTGGGCTGATAGCGACCCTGCTGCCACACCGCGGGATCAATGGTTTCGTTGGGGTAGGCAGCCAGCACTGAGCGGATGGTTTCGGCCAAACCCGCGGCGTTGGTGGCCAGTGCAGAGAGCACGCCGTCGCCCTTGGCATCGTGAATCGGCTGCGCCAACGCGGCCTTTGCCGCTGTGGAAATCAGAATCGGCGCAATCACAGCATGGTGACTGGTCTCGTGAAAGTGCTTGAGGTCGAGCGCGTAATCGGTGACCTGGTCCAGCGCGTGCGCGGGATAATCTTGCTCGCCGACCTTATATTCCAGAACAAACACCACCCCACGCAGTAGCAATAGCACGTCGATACGCCGCCCCATCCGCGGGATGGCGTACTCGAAATGCAGCGTGCCGTCGCCAAAGTCGGCCAGCAGTGGGGGTAGCAACTGTTTGAGGTGCTCAATCTCAGACAGCCATGCCGCGCGCTGCGTGTCTTCAACCGCAAAATTACTGGCCCGCGTCAACGCGCCGAGGATGGCGTCGTCGCTCTCGTTCAGAAATATCTTGGCAGCTTGCGAATAGGCGGCGCGGCGCATCGCCTGAGCTTAACGCAGCGCGGTCAAGGGTTTTGTACCCTCTATGCTCAGCCCGCCCTGCAGGGCGCCTCATCTTCTTTGATCGATCCGAGACATGACCGCCCAACCACCAGAGTTCTTGTCTGTTACCCGCCTCGCCGAACAGATGGGCATCGAGCTCGCAGAGCTACGTGCAACCTTGCAAAGTGTTGGTTGGATGTCCAAAGCCGAAGAGGGTTGGTCACTCACACCTGCCGGCGAGGAAGCGGGCGGAAAGTACGTCGAGAGTAAGCGCTTTGGCCGCTACATCGCCTGGCCCTCAAGCACGGCAAGTGACCCGCGTGTCGGCGGCAACGACGTCCCTGCACCCGATATTGCCGCCGGACAACTCACGCCGACCAAGATCGGAGAAGAGCTGGGTCTATCGGCGACTCGTGTGAATTTTCTGCTCTCCGAGCTGGGCTGGATCGAGAAAGGCCTCAAGGGCTGGAGGCTCACCAAACAAGGCACGAAGATCGGTGGCGTCCAGCGCGAGCATCACCGCTCCGGCATTCCCTTCGTGGTTTGGCCGGCGCAGCTGTTGGAGAACAAAAGCTTCAAAGACAGCGCCGCCCAAGTGCTGGGTAGTGATTCTGCGCCGACCAGCACGGATGGCCCGACGGGCAGCAATGGTGGCAGCGGCTTCCGCGAAAAGTTTGAGGCCAAACACCGCGCGACGGACGGTCACTTCGTCCGGTCCAAAGCCGAGATGCTGATCGACAATTGGCTCTACATGGCCGAGATCGTTCACGCCTACGAGCGCAAGCTGCCGATCGAGGAAGAGATGTACTGCGACTTCTACATTCCCACCGGCAAGGTCTACATCGAATACTGGGGGCTGGAGAACGACCCCAAGTACCGGGACCGCAAGGCGCAGAAGCTCGCCCTTTACGGGAAGTACGGCTTCAACCTTATCGAGCTCAATGATGCCGACGTGCAAAACCTCGATGACGTACTGCCGCGCCTGCTCCTAAAGTTCGGCGTGCAGACCTACTGAGGTCGCCGAGGCAGACGAGGCGCTTCTTTCTTGGCCTGCAAGTGCCGCACGTGCTGCCGATGCGCTCGGTCAGTTGCGCGCGTGGGCGCTAGCCGCTCCGCTTGAATCGCGGCAACGATACGGCTGACCTCCGCCTCGGACAGCACCGGGACGCTCTTGCTTTTGATGTAACGGGTGTATGCACCGCCGATGCAGACATTGGGCGGCATCGGCGTCTTGAACGTGCATTCACCCATGAACACGACCACCGAGTGCAGCACTTCAGGACTGAGGCTCAAGGCAGTCTGCAGCGTCTTCAGGTGCTTGTAGTTCTGGCGCAGCGGGTTCTGAAACGTGTGAGTGCGCCGGTAGATCTTCTGCGTCCAGGTCGGCTTATGCTCCGAACCGAAAATCCACCCCTTGTAGTTCTTCGTCTCCACCACGAACACCCCGAAGCGCGACACGATCACATGGTCAATCTGCGTCGTGCCGTCCGCGGTCGGCAAGGTCACGTTATGCAGGGTCGTGTACTGGTCCTTGGGCAGGAACAGCCTGGCGGAAAGCCCAGCGGCCGATTCACCGAGCCAGCCCTTGAAGTAGGGCGACTTGAAGAAGCCGATGATGACCGCGAAGACAAATAGCCCGAAGAGGCCGGTAAGCGCCGTGTTGACGATGGCGTCCATCAGGAAGTTGTCCCCTCATTCGGTTGATGTGTACGATACGAAAGCATCGTACACATTCGGAGCGCCCATGCGCACCAACATCGTGATTGACGAACAGCTGATGAAACAGGCACAGGCTGCCGCGGGCGTGAAGACCAAGCGCGAGGCGGTGGAACAAGGCCTGAAGGCGCTCATTACCCTGCAGAAGCAACGGGAGATTCGCAGCCTGCGCGGCAAGCTCAAGTGGGAGGGCGATCTAGACGCCATGCGCCGCGACGCATGATCTTCGTCGACTCCAGCGTCTGGATCGCTTACTTCAACGGCGTCGACAGCGAGCCCACACGGCTTCTGGATACCGCGTTGGGCACCACGCGCATCGTGGTGGGCGACCTGGTGCTGGCCGAGGTATTGCAAGGCTTCCGCGCCGACCGCGACTTTCGCCAAGCACGGACGCTGATGCTGCATCTGGATGTGCGAAGCGTGCTCAGCCCAGCCTTGGCCTTGAGGGCGGCGGAGCACTACCGCTTTCTACGCCGCCAGGGCACTACCGTGCGCAAGACCATTGACACCGTTATCGCCACGTATTGCATCGACGAAGACTTGCCGCTGCTGCATGACGACACGGACTTTTTGCCGTTCGAGCAGCATCTGGGCTTACGACGAGCGGAAATAGGGTAATGAGTAACGTGTCACCGTAATTTTTATTGATGAAGGCATTTATAAACAACTTCTGTTGTTTTCATCACTTAAACGCACCTGCACCCTTCACTAATAAAAAGGAAACCAAAAGTAAATCAAGGCGGCGGCTAAAACATTCCACAATATCGACATGCCACCTGCGATAAGGAAATTGGCTAAAGAGCGTTTGCTTCTAGCTAATAATTTTGTTTGATGATTTCTGTCACCGTTAGTGAACTCTAGAGCATGCGTACGACCGATATTAGTTACTGCGCGCTCTATGTACTTCCCCACTAACTTGCTTACATGAACAGAAAGTAAAACTGTTGCAATTGAAATCCCGAAAAGTCCCAGCGACTTTATCAAGAACTCATTCGTGACCGCCGAATCCAATCCCGCCGTTACTGCAGCTTGATACAAGGCAACCAATGCTAACGTGGCCATGAGCATCGGGGTAAAGAATTTTATGAAACCTGAAAACTTGGAGTGATGTGCTCGAATAAATGTAAGGCCAGGAATAAAGGATTCGAGTGAGCGCCGCCCTTTATGCCACCGGGCAACTAAATCGAGCAGTTCTTGACTGATTATCGGATCAGAGAAATCGACTCTGCAGCTCATCGGAGAGGACAGCAGCTCGAGCTTGTCACCGTCATGATCGTCTTTGGACATCATATATTGAAAGTATACATGGGGCTTTAACCCATTCCCGCATCGGAGTGTTACATTGAAAAGGAAAGGCTTTTCGCCCTCTTCAAACTGAACTAGAAACTCCCATCGTAGCGTTAATGAATCAATAACATCCGGTGAAGACCATTCGCCACCCTTGAAATCAGCCCATGTCGGATACTCTCGTGTTCTATAGTTCGCATATGAAACTATCGCGCTAAATGCAATTCCAGCGCTCGAGTAGCAGCTAAACTTCTGCTGTAAAAGACTCCCGAGCTCCTCAACATCTTGCAGACCAATCAAAATTGCTTTGGGATAAACTTCGGTCAAGCTATTCTGTTTTGCGGTGATAATGCGGAAAAAATCTCGAAGAGACTCTTTGGGGATTGTCCCTGAAATTGAGCCCGCCCGAATTTCCGTGTTCGCTCTAGGAGCACCTTCCTTAATTTCCATGATCAGCTGATCACTATATTTCGGTGTTATTAGATTTCTAAGTTCGCTAGTCCCAACTCAACGCCCCACCCGTCTGATACTCGGTCACCCGGGTCTCAAAGAAGTTCTTCTCTTTCTTGAGGTCCATCACCTCGCTCATCCAGGGGAAGGGGTTTTCCGCTGCCGGGTAAAGGGCGGCGATGCCGATCTGGGCGCAGCGGCGGTTGGCGATGAACTTCATGTATTCGTTGAACATGCTGGCGTTCAGGCCGAGCACGCCGCGGGGCATGGTGTCGTGGGCGTATTTGATTTCCAGCTCGGTGGCTTCGCGGATCATGCCGGCGATTTCTTTCTGGAATTCGGGCGTCCAAAGGTGGGGGTTTTCGACCTTGATCTGGTTGATCACGTCGATGCCAAAGTTCATGTGCATGGACTCGTCGCGCATGATGTATTGGATCTGTTCGCTGGTGCCGACCATTTTGTTGCGGCGGCCGAAGCTGAGCAGTTGTACGAAGCCCACGTAGAAGAAGATGCCTTCAAACACCACGTAGAACGCGATGAGGTCGCGCAGCAGGCGCTGGTCGTTTTCGGGCGTGCCGGTATGGAAGGTCTGGTCGGCCAGGCTCTGGGTGTAGGGCAGGCTCCACGCGGCCTTGTCGTGAATGGACGGCACTTCGCGGTACATGTTGAAGACTTCGGCTTCGTCCAGGCCCAGGCTTTCGATGCAGTACTGGTAGGCGTGGGTGTGGATGGCCTCTTCAAACGCCTGGCGCAGCAGGTACTGGCGGCACTCGGGGTTGGTGAGGTGGCGGTACACGGCCAGCACCAGGTTGTTGGCGACCAGTGAGTCGGCGGTGCTGAAGAAGCCCAGTGAGCGCTTGATGATCATGCGCTCGTCGTCGGTGAGGCCATTCGGGTCTTGCCAGAGCGCGATGTCGGCGCTCATGTTCACTTCTTGCGGCATCCAGTGGTTGTTGCAGGCGCTCAGGTATTTGTCCCAGGCCCACTTGTACTTGAAGGGCACGAGCTGGTTGAGGTCAGCGCGGCAGTTGATGATTTTCTTGTCGTCGACCTGGATGCGGCGGGCGCCCATCTGCACGTCTTCAAGGCCGGTGGCGCCGGCGACGTCGGGGGCGGCGGCCATGACCGGCACCTTGTGGGCCGCAGCGGTGGGTGTGGCCGGCTGCGCGCGGGGGGCCGTCGGGGTGGCGGGGGTGTCGTCCCAGTCAAGCATGGTGTGTGTCCTTATCTGAAGCTGGTTTTGTTAACGAATGAGGGGGCAGTTCGCGCTTCGGCGGCTTTTGCCTGCGGGCGACCCCACGCTGAGGCGTGGGGCCCGCGCCCGGTGGCTCACTCCGGCGGCGTTTGCCTGCGGTCGATCCCACGCTTTGCGTGGGGCCCTCGACCGGTGACAAACGCCTTCACTGACACGCCTCACAGTCAGGATCAAGAATCGAGCAGACCTTGGCGCTGCCGATGTCGCTGGCCGGGGCCATGACCACGGCGGGCGGCGGGGTGGCGGCGGGCTGGGCCGAGACCGCTCCGGCGCCGCCGCTGGCGCCCTGACCCACGCTGTTGAGCCGGCCATCGCTGATGGTGGACTTTTCGCTGTGCGTGGCGCCCATGGTGCGCAGGTAGTAGGTGGTCTTCAGACCCGACACCCAGGCGTGCTTGTACAACTCATCCAGCTTCTTGCCGTTGGGCTGGCTCATGTACAGGTTGAGGCTCTGGGCTTGGTCGATCCATTTCTGGCGACGGCTGCCGGCATCGACCAGGCGCTTGGCGTCGATTTCGAACGCGCACTTGTAGAGCGCCTTGATATCGGCCGGCACACGGTCGATGGGCTGCACCGAGCCGTCGTAGTACTTGAGGTCGTGGGCCATGACTTCATCCCACAGGTCCAGCGCCTTCAGCTCGTTGACGAGGTACTCGTTGACCACGGTGAACTCGCCCGACAGGTTCGATTTGACGTACAGGTTCTGGTACGTGGGCTCGATGGACTGGCTGACGCCGGTGATGTTGGCGATGGTGGCGGTGGGGGCGATGGCCATGGTGTTGGAGTTGCGCATGCCCACGGTCTTGACCTGCTCGCGCAGCGTGTCCCAGTCGAACCGGCCGGACTGTGATTCGTCCTGCGTCAGGTACTGGCCACGGCTTTCGCGCAGCAGGCGAATGCTGTCGATGGGCAGAATGCCCTGGCTCCACAGCGAGCCCTCGAAGCTGGGGTACTTGCCGCGCTCGGCCGCCAGACCGCTGCTGGCCTTGATGGCGAAGTAGCTGATCGCCTCCATGGACTGATCGGCAAACTGGATGGCCGCGTCGCTTTCATAGGGCAGGCGCAGTTTGTAGAGCGCGTCGTTGAAGCCCATGAGGCCCATGCCCACCGGGCGATGCCGCAGGTTGGAGTTGCGCGCCGTGGCCACCGAGTAGTAGTTGTACTCGATGACGTTATCGAGCATGCGCATGGCGGTGGTGACGGTCTTTTCCAGCTTTTCCAGGTTCAGCACGCCGTCTTCGATGTGGCGCGGCAGGTTCACCGAGCCCAGGTTGCACACGGCAATTTCCGAACCGGCCTTGGTGTTCAGGGTGATTTCGGTGCACAGGTTGGATGAGTGCACCACGCCCACGTGCTGCTGCGGGCTGCGCAGGTTGCAGGGGTCTTTGAAGGTCACCCAGGGGTGGCCGGTTTCGAACAGCATCGACAGCATCTTGCGCCACAGCTGCACCGCCGGAAGGCGCTTGAAGTTCTTGATGCGGCCCTCGTCGGCCAGCTTTTCGTACTGGGCGTAACGTGCCTCGAAGGCGCTGCCGATCAGGTCGTGCAGGTCGGGCGTTTCTTCGGGGCTGAACAGGGTCCAGGGGCCGTCTTCCATGACGCGCTTCATGAACAGGTCGGGCACCCAGTTGGCAGTGTTCATGTCGTGGGTGCGGCGGCGGTCGTCGCCGGTGTTCTTGCGCAGTTCGAGGAACTCCTCGATGTCGCGGTGCCAGGTTTCCAGATACCCGCAGACCGCGCCCTTGCGCTTGCCGCCCTGGTTCACCGCCACGGCGGTGTCGTTGGCCACTTTCAGGAACGGCACCACGCCGTTGGACTTGCCATTGGTGCCCTTGATGTAGCCCCCCATGCCGCGCACCGAGGTCCAGTCATTGCCCAGGCCGCCGGCAAATTTGGAGAGCAGGGCGTTGTCCTTGATGGCGCCGAAGATGCCGTCAAGATCGTCCGGCACCTGGGTCAGGTAGCAGCTTGAAAGCTGCGGGCGCAGGGTGCCACTGTTGAACAGGGTGGGCGTGCTGCTCATGAAGTCGAAGGACGACAGCAACTGGTAGAACTCGATGGCGCGGGCTTCGCGCTCCACTTCGTTCATGGCCAGGCCCATGGCCACGCGCATGAAGAACGCCTGCGGCAATTCGAAGCGGATCTTGTTGCTGTGGATGAAGTACCGGTCGTACAGGGTCTGCAGGCCGAGATAGTCGAACTGTGCGTCACGGTCGGCCAGCAGCGCCTTGCCCAGCGCGTCGAGGTCGTAGAGGGCGAGCTTGGGGTCCAGCAGCTCCAGGTCCACGGCCTTGTGGATGAAGGCGCGGAAATACTCGGGGTAGGCCGGCTTCATTTCCTCGAAGGTGGGGCGGCTGTCCGGCAGGTCGAGAAACTTGCAGGCTTCGTGACGCATGGCGTCCAGCAGCAGCCGCGCCGAGGCGTAGGTGTAATTGGGCTCTTTCTCGATGCGGGCGCGGGCAGCCAGCGTCAGCGCCTGGCTGAGTTCGGCCTCGCTGATGCCGTCGTACAGATCGCGCAGCGCTGCGGTGACCACTTCTTCCACGTCGGTACCGGACAGACCCGCGCAGGCTTCCGACACCACGGTGCGGATGCGTTCAACGTTGAGCGGCACCACGGCGCCGTCATCACGCTTGACGTGAATCTGCGGGCCGGCCGCCACCGGGGCGGCGTGGCTGGCGGCTTCGGCGGCGCGCTTCCTGGCCTGCTCGTCGCGGTAGATGACGTAGGCGCGGGCCACCTTGTGTTCGCCGGCACGCATCAGGCCGAGTTCGACCTGGTCCTGAATGTCTTCAATGTGCAGGGTGCCGCCGCCGCTCAGGTGGCGGGTGAGGGCCTGCACCACCTGCTCGGTGACCTGCTTGACGGTTTCACGCACCCGCGCGCTGGCGGCGGCGGCGCCGCCTTCCACGGCGAGAAAGGCCTTGGTGACGGCGATGTTGATCTTGCTGGCATCAAAGCCGGTGACCTTGCCGTTGCGGCGAATCACGCGGATGGCGCCGGGCGCGGTGGCCGCGACATCGAGCGCGCTGCCCGTGGCCTGGGGCGGCCGCTGGCCGCTGGAAGTGTTGCTCGAAATAACGTTGGCAGTGTTCATGCCGTTCCCCTGATAGGTGGTGCTTGAATGATGAGGTCGGGGCGGCGGGATCGGCCTCGCGACCGGGCCATGACTATACCCATACACGCCAGGTGTAAACCACCCCGAAACCACAATATCTGGTGTTTATTTCACGCTTGACCCCCTACATGCTGTGTCCAGGCTGGGGCCAATGTTCTGCATTTCCTGTGGATAAGCGGTGCTTTCCTGCACAGGCCTCAGGTTTTCAAGCACTTAACGGGATGGCTTTCCCTCACAATGCCGTCCCCCCGGAAACGACGCCCCGCAGTCCTGACATCTGATGCCGCTGCTCCCAAGACCTGACGCCGAGGCTCGCCTCGTGAAGCTGCGCACCCTCCTGCATGACACGGTGATGGTGCTGGCGGACTGCGAGGGTGATCAGCGGCTGTCACAACTGCGCAAACTGGTCGGCTTGTTGCGTCCCACCCGGCGCGAAGCGGAGCGGCCGGCCCTGCGCCTGGCGCAATTGGCGCTGGTGCTGCGCACCGACAGCGATGCCCGGCGGGCGCTGCGCGCGGCGCTGCTGGCGCTGCTGGCAGAGAAGCACAGCGTGCACCTGTTTTCCGACGCGGGGGTGTTGTCGAGCGAGGGGTTCTCGTCGTCATTGTCACGCCGCATCTGGCATCGAGTGCTGCCCGACGTGGTCAACACCGATTACCTCAAGGACGTGCTGGGCCAGTTGTTCGATCGCCATGACGACCACGTGTGGATGGCCGCCGCGGGCGAAGACACCTGGCTCGACCTGGTCCGCGCCATCGACATCGACCACGGCGCGCGGCACGACAAGGGCAAGCTGGCCCTGCAGATTGTCTCGGCCATCGAGGTGCTGAGTTACCGCATCACCTCCATCGGTCTGGAGCCGGAGCTGGTGCGCAATTACCCAGCCATCGAGCGCCACGAATCGCCCTTCCTGACGCAGAACGCCGAGGTGCGCAGCTTCGTCGACGAGTGGCGCCGCGCCGCCACCGACAAGCGCGATCCGCAGCTCGACAGTCGCCAGATCGACGTGCTGCTGGAGCAGTGCACCGAGATCATCAGCAAGATTCGCCGCCAGGCGCGCAAGACCGGCGCCAGCGTCAGCCTCACCTATCAACTGGTGCGGCTGGAGCAGAGCATCGATCGCTTCCGCCAGCTGATGCGGCTGCTGGAAGCGCCGCCGGCCGAGCGCAACCCGCTGGCCGTGGCGCTGTTCTTCGAACTGGTGATTGCCGAGAACCGCCGCTACAGCCTCGGCGACCTGTTTTCGCAGAACATCGAGCTGCTCGCCCAGCGCGTCACCGGCAGCGCCGGGCGCATGGGCGAGAAATACATCGCCAACTCACGCACCGAATTCTGGGCATTGCTGCGCGGTGCGCTGGGTGCCGGCTTCTTCATTGCGCTCATGGCCGGCACCAAGTTGCTGTTCAATTTTGATCCGCACCCGCCCATCGTCACCGCCTTCGTCAACAGCATGATCTACGGCCTGGGCTTCGTGCTGATCTATCTGGTGGGGTTCACGGTGGCGACCAAACAGCCGGCGATGACCGCCGCGACCATCGCCGCCAGCATTCGCAGCACCGAAGAACAGCCCGACCGTCTCGAAGGGCTCGCCAACCTGGTGGTGGCCACCCTGCGCAGCCAGGTCATCGCCATCATCGGCAACCTGATCCTGGCGTTTGTCACCGCCGCACTGGTGGGCTACCTGATCTGGACCTACGGCCACGCGCATTTCCTGCCCACCGCCAAGGCCGAGCACCTGCTCGAAGAGCTGGACCCGTTCCGCAGTGCGGCCATCGCCCACGCGGCAATTGCCGGCATCTGCCTGTTCTTCTCGGGCCTGATCTCGGGTTACTTCGACAATCGTGCCGCCTACACGCGCATTCCCGAGCGCATCGCCCAACGGCCCAGGCTGCGGCGCTGGCTGGGCAAGGACCGGGCGCGGGCGCTGGGCGATTACATCGGTCATCACCTGGGCGGCATCGCCGGCAATTTTTTCTTCGGCTGCATGCTGGGATCGATGGGCACCCTGGGGTACATCCTCGGGCTGCCGCTCGACATTCGCCACATCGCCTTCGCCGCCGCCAACTACGCCTATGCGCTGGTGAGCCTGGACTGGGCCGTTCTCGGTCCGGTGGCGGTGTGGTCGGGCCTGGGGGTGCTGGTGATCGGCGCGACCAATCTGGCCATCAGCTTCGGCCTGGCCCTGTTCGTGGCCATGCGCGCCCAGCGGGTCAAGTTCACCGAGGGCCGACGGCTGGCGTGGCTGCTGATGGGCCGCTTCCTGCGCCAGCCGCACCGCTTCATCTGGCCGCCGAAGCACCAGGACACCGACATCAGCGAGGTCATCGACACCGTTGCCCACCGCGCCATCGGCTCCCAGCGCCCCGGCGGGGCCTGACCGGGCCTGCGGCGACGGCAAGTTGGCCCCTACAATCGGCCGACGACGGGACACAGGATCGCGGCCATCTACCAGAAACATTGCCCAGGCTGCTTCGCGGACAAGGCGGGCGCCGCCGTGTGCGCCATCTGCGGCTACGACGAATCGCAGCCGCGCGCGTCCATGTTTCTGCGCCACGGCGTCATCCTCGATGGCAAATACCGCGTAGGCCGCGTGCTCGGGCGACCGGGCGGCTTCGGCATCACCTACCTGGCGTGGGACATTCCCCTGCAGCAACGGGTGGCGATCAAGGAATATCTACCGCGCGCGCTGGCCAATCGCGACACCGACACCTTGACCGTCAGCGTGCATACCGCCGACGAACGGGCAACCTTCGAGGCCGGCCGCGAGCAGTTTCTGCGCGAGGCACGCATCGTCGCCGGGCTCGATCACCCCAACATCGTTCGCGTGCGGGGTTATTTCAACGCCAACGGCACGGCGTATCTGGTGATGGACTATTACGAGGGCATCAGCGTCGGTGACTACCTCGCCACCGTGAGCCCGACCATGGAGCCGGCGCTGGCGGTGGGCATCATCGAGCCGGTGCTCGAAGGCTTGGCGTACGTCCACCAGCACGGCGTGGTGCATCGCGACATCAAACCCCACAACCTGTATCTGGCCGCCGCGGGCAAGCCCATCCTGCTCGACTTCGGCGCCGCCCGACGGGCGGTGGGCGATGTCGCGCACAGCCTGTCGGTGGTGCTGAGCGAGGGCTACGCGCCGCTGGAGCAATACCAGCGCCGCGCCGAACAAGGCCCCCAGACCGACGTTTACGGGATGGCGGCCACGCTGCTGCGCATGATCACCGGGCAGGCCCCGCCCATGGCGCTGGACCGGCTCAATGACGATGCCCTGGACGGCCCCGGCTGGGCCGCCTTGCCCCCCGCCCTGCAGGCCGTGCTGCGCCGCGCGCTGGCGGTGGATGCGGCCGACCGGCACCCCACGGCCGAGGCGCTGCTCAGTGACCTGCGTGCCTGGCGGGCCACGGTTGCGCCGCCCGGGCCGGCACCCGCCGCAGCGGCATCGCCATCGGCACCGCGGCCCGGCCCCGCAACCCCACCGCCCCAGCCCCAGCCCGCGGCTCACGCGCGCCATGCTTCGACTCGGGGCAGGGCCCTGCGGCCAGGGCCGTGGATGCTGGGGCTGGTGACCGTGATTCTGCTGCTGGGCTGGGCGGCCCGTTCACAATTTCCGGCTTCGGCGCCGGGCGACCCGGCCTTGTCAGACACACGGGCCGCCGAAGCGGCCGACGAGGCCGACGAGGCCAATACAGCGCGGACCGCGCCAGCGCCGACCTCGGGGCCGACGCCCGCGAGCGCGCGCGCTGGCGCTGGCGCGAGCAGCGCACCCATCCGCTCCGAGCTGAGCCGGAGCGCCCTGATCGATCTGCCGATGATCCGCATCCCGGCACAGAATCTGAGCCTGGGCGGCGCCGACGGCCTGGCCGCCACGCCGGTCCGCCTGAACGCCTACGACATCTCGGCCCATGAGGTCACCGTTGAGGCCTTCGCCCAGTTTGTCGCCGACCAGCAGTACGACAACCCCAACTGGGACCGCTACCCCTGCGATGGCGTCTTGCAGGGCGATTGGTCATCGAGCGCGGTGGCCACCACCCAGCGGGTGCCGGTGGTCTGCGTCAACGTGGAAGACGCGCGCGCGTTCGCCGCCTGGCGCAGCGCGGTCAGCGGCGATCACCATCGCCTGCCCACCGAGGCCGAGTGGGAAGCCGCCGCCCGCGCCGGTCGCCGCAGCGCCTACTGGTGGGGCGACACCCTCGACACCGGCCGCGCCAACTGCGCCGGCTGCCCGCCATTCACCTCGCGGGCCGCCAACGTGGGGCGCTATCCCGCCAACCCGCTGGGTCTCTACGACACCGCCGGCAACGTGCGCGAATGGACCTGCTCGGCGGCCGCCGACGACCGTGTGCGCCACGCGTGCAGTGACGCCGATCTGGCCACCCTGAAACTGCGCTTCGTGGTGCGCGGCGGGTCCTGGCACCAGCCCGCGTCGGCCATGCGCAGCAGCGCCCGCGATCAACTGGAACCCCTGCGCCGCGACCACCACACCGGCTTCAGGCTGGTGCGCCAAGCCCTACAGCCCTAGCGCCGCCGTCGTCGACGTGGCGCGGTTGCGGCCCCGAAATGGCTGAACCCCACCTGACAGCACCCACCGGTTCCGGGCATGCTGGCGCCCTCCCGCGTCAGCGCCATGACCGATGACCCCGCCCCAAGCCTTTTGACCCTCGCATGACTTACCAGAAGCACTGCCCCTCCTGCTTCACGCTCAAGGATGCCGTCGCGGTCTGTCCGCAGTGCGGCTTTGACGAGTCGACCGCGCGCTCGGCCCTGTTCCTGCCCTACGGCACCGTGCTGGCGGGCCAGTACCGCGTGGGCCGGGTGCTGGGAAAACCGGGCGGTTTCGGCATCACCTACCAGGGCTGGGACATCAACCTGCAACAGCGCGTGGCGATCAAGGAATTCCTGCCGCCCGACATTGCCGAGCGCGTGCCCCACAGCGCCGACGTGGCGGTGATGGAACCCGAGGAGCGCCAGAGCTTCGAGAACGGCAAGGCCGCCTTCCTGCGCGAGGCACGGATCGTCGCCCAGCTCGATCACCCCAATGTGGTGCGGGTGCGCACCTTCTTCAACGCCAACGGCACCGCGTATCTGGTCATGGATTACTACGACGGCATGACCATGGCCACCTACCTGGCCGAAAAGCAGCCGTCGCTGGCCCCCGAGCTGGCCATTCCGGTGATGCTGCCCATCCTCGATGGCCTGCGCTATCTGCACGCCCGCGGGCTGATTCACCGCGACATCAAGCCCAACAACATTTACCTGGCCACCATTGGGCGGGCCATCCTGCTCGACTTTGGCGCGGCGCGGCAGGCCACCGCCGAGGGCGATGCCCGAAGCATGTCGGTGGCGCTGTCGGGCGGCTATGCCCCGCTGGAGCAATATCAGCGGCGCTCGTCGCAAGGCCCCTGGACCGACGTCTACGGCGCCGCCGCCACGCTCTACCGGATGATCACCGGGCATCTGCCGCCCGGTGCCCTCGACCGGCTGGCCGACGACCCCCTGCCGACCAGCCCCTGGCCCGGCGTGCCGCCGGCCTTGAAGACCCTTCTGCTCAAGGCACTGGCGTTGAAGCCGGAAGATCGTTACCCCACCGCCGAGGCCTTCATGCTGACGCTGGAGCAGTACACCGGCGCCGTCCCCGCCGAGCGCGCGCCCGCGCATGAGGCGCCGCCGCCCAACCCGCCCCCGGCCCCGCCCTCACCGCTGCTGCCACCCGCCGCCCCCGAAGCCCCGCCCGCCAAGCCCCCGCCACGCGCCCCACAAAGCCCCAAGCCGCTGCCCGGCTGGCGACGCACCGTCGAACTGGCGCTGCTGGCCGTGGGCGGCGCCTTGATCATCGCCTTCTTCCTGTGGCTGATGTTTCTGCGGCCGCCCGAGGCCTACAGCCCGGCCACCGGTCAGCTGGCGCCAACCCCGCCGGCCGTCACCGCGCGGGCTTGAGTCTCGCGACACCTCCAACGTGCCAGAAGCCGCCCGACACGCTGCGCTGACTTTCAGTGCCTGATCTGAAGAAAACCCAGCCGCACCGCCGCTGCGACATGAACCCCTCGACTCATGCAGATTGAAGCGCTCCAGGCCGTGACCGATGACCGCATCTGGGCGCGTGGGCTGGCCTACTTTCGGGATGGGCGGGTCATTGCGCAGGATCGCGACAGCCAGCGCATCAATGCGCAGGTCGCGGGCTCGGAGCCGGACCCTTACGAGGTTTCGATCGTCATCGACAGCGACCCCGCCGATGACCGCAACTGGTCCTGCAACTGCCCGATGGGCGTTGAGGCCGAGCTGTGCAAGCACGTGGTGGCGGTGTGCCTCGCGGCGGCAAACGCACACATGCCGGTCCAGGGGACGGCGCGGGGCAAACGTCGGCCGGGCCGCAGCCGCAAGGCCGCCGATGACGCCGGCCCGGCGCCGCAGGGCCTTGGGACGTTTTTGCGCGACCAGTCCAGCGAGGCGCTGGCGCAGCGTCTGCTGGCCTTTGCCGATCAGCTCCCCGAGGTGGGCCGCGAGCTGAGGTTCTGGATGGCCACGGCGCAGGTCACCCCGGGCGCCGAACTGCGCAAGGCGGTCAGCGGCATGCTGGGCAGTCCGCGCTGGCTGGACTGGCGCGCCAGCAATGTCTACGCCCTGAGGCTGGACACACTGCTGCGCTGGCTGGAAGGGCTGCGCGCCGAGCAACCGGCCATCACCGCCGAGGCGTGCCATCACGCCTTGCTGCGGCTGTTCGTGATCTACGGGCGGTCGGATGATTCAGACGGCGCCATCGGCGATCGCATCTGCCTGCTTGCGCAGCTGCACGCGGATGCCCGTACGCACGGCGCTTCGTCGCCCGAGCAACTGGCCGCGGCCCTGCTCAAACTGCAACTCGCTGACCAGTGGGGGATGATCGCGCTGCCCGCCTATGTTCCCGCGCTGGGTGAGACCGGCATGGCGCACTACGGCAACCTGCTGGAGCAGCAGTGGGTGCGCGAGCAGGCGGGCACGCAGCCGGCGCAGGTCAGCGTGCGGCGCCTGCTGGAAGACTGGTACACGGGTTCGGGCCAGATCGACCGCTTGATCGAACTGCAATCGGCCAGCCTGTCGCGCGCCTCTGATTTTTTGCGGCTGATCGACACCTGCCGCCGCCATGACCGGGCGCGACAGGCGCTGCAATGGGCCGAACGCGCCGCCAAGGCGTTTCCCGACGATAACCGGGTGCTCGATGTGCTGGCGCCGCTGTTGCTGGAGGCGGGCTTTGCCGAGGAAGCGCTGCCGATCCGATGGCGGCAGTTCCAGCGCAGCGCCGGCGCCGACACCTACCTGGCGCTGCGCGCCGCCGCCGAAGACGCGTGGCCGCAATGGCGCACGCGCGCCCTGGCCTGGGCGCAGGAAGGCGAGCAAGGGGTGATTGGCCTGCGTGTGGAACTGCTCGTTGCAGAGCAGTCGTTGGGCGAGGCCCTGGCCTTGGCCCGCCAGCACAAATGCGAAGCGGGGGCGTTGATCACCCTGGCGAGGGCGATTGAGCGCGATCATCCCGAACAGGCAGCCGTCTTTTATCGGCGCGTCATCGAGGCCATTCTGCCGACGCGCACCGGCCGGTACGACGACGTCATCTCGCTGCTCAAGACGCTGCGCCGCGTGATGGGCGATGCGGCCGCACAGGCGTATGCATCGCAGCTGCGCGATCGCTTCCCGGCCAAACGACGGTTCACCGACGACCTGGCGCGCGCCGGGCTGATCCCGTCCTGAGCGGCTTTCCGGCAAACATGGCCCGACCGCAACGGGCCACAATGCCGGCCTCACTGTCGGAGCGTTCCATGGCCACCCGCAAGCTTGCCCCTGCCAAAGAAATCGTCGGCTGGGCGATGTTCGACTTTGCCAATCAGGCGTACACGCTGCTGATCGTCACGGTGATTTTCGGGGACCTGTTCACGCGCGTGATCGTGGGCGACGCGCCCGATTACCGGCTGGGCAACCTGCTGTGGAGTCTGGCGCTGGCGGCCAGCTATCTGCTGGTGGTGGTGGCGGCGCCGGTGGCGGGTGCGGTGATGGACTTTCAGCGCTCGCGCAAGCGCTTCTTATTCATGAGCTACGTGGCCACGGTGGTGACCACGGCGCTGCTGTACTTCGCCACGCCGGGCCACTGGTGGCTGGGCATGGTGCTGATCATTGCCTCGAACTTTGCCTACGCCATTGGCGAGAGCTTTATCGCCAGTTTTCTGCCGGGGCTGGGGCCGGCAAAGTCGCTGGGCTGGATTTCGGGCTTCGGCTGGGGCGTGGGGTATGTCGGCGGCCTGGTGGCCACCGCCTTCGCGCTGGTGTTTCTGGGCGAGGTGTCGGCCGCAAACTTCGAGACCATCCGCTGGGTCGGGCCGTTCGCGGCGGTGTTTTTTCTGGTTGCGGCAATTCCCACGTTCGTGTTCGTCAAGGAACGCGGCCGCCGCCAGCAGTTGCCGCCGGGCGAGAGTCTGGTGCGCATGGGCTTTGCCCGCGTGCGCCAGACCCTGCGCGAAATGCGCCATTTTCAGGATCTGTCGATTTTGATGGTGTCGGTGTTTTTCACCATGGCGGGCATCAGCATCATCATCAGTTTCGCCTTCATCTATGGCGCGCAGGTGATCGGCTGGGACGAACCCGTGCGGGTGATGATGTTCGTCACCGTGCAGGTGACGGCCACCATCGGCGCCATTGCCTTCGGCTTCATCCAGAGCAGCGTGGGCGCCAAGCGCACCTACATGATGACGCTGCTGCTGTGGATGCTGGCGATTCTGGCCATCTGGCAGACGCCGGGGCTCACCGCGCTGGCGCACCGCGTGCTGGGCGTGGATTGGCAGGCGCAATACGTGTTTCTGTTCGCCGGCGTGCTGTCGGGCCTGAGCCTGGGCTCGGCACAGTCGGCGGGCCGGGCGCTGGTGGGCATTCTGTCGCCCCGTTCCAAGGCTTCGGAAATGTTCGGCTTCTGGGGGCTGGCCTCGAAGCTGGCCGCAGTGCTGGGGCTGGTGGGGCTGGGCTTGATCCAGGCGGCGTTGGGCCTGGCCAATGCCATCGTCTTTTGCCTGCTGCTGTTTGCGCTGGGGCTGGTGGCGGTGTGGCGACTCGACGAGGCGCGCGGCACCCGCGTCGCCGCCCAATGGCGCGAGGGGCGGCCTGCGTCCCCCGAGGCGCCCGCACCGCCTGCCGTGGTCTGAGCCGAGCCCGGACCAACGGCGCGCGCACGCGTGTCACACGCGCTGAGGCACACTCCACGCACGCGCCGCATCCGCGACGTCTTACAGGGGTCATGTCATGGGCATGGGGTCGATTCTGGCGTTTGCGTTTCTGGCGTTTGCACTGGTCACGCTGTTCAAGGGCGTGGTCACCGTGTCGCAGAGCATGGAGTACACGATTGAGCGCTTCGGCAAGTACCGCGGCACCTTCGGGCCCGGACTGCACTGGCTGATTCCCTTCGTCGATCGCGTGGCACGACGCATCCCGATGATGGAGCAGGTGCTCGACGTACCCACCCAGGAGGTCATCACCAAAGACAACGCCATGGTGGCGGTCGATGGCGTGGTGTTCTACCAGGTGCTGGACGCGGCCAAGGCGGACTACGAGATTCATAATCTTGAATACGCCATCGCCCAGCTGGCGCAGACCAACCTGCGCACCGTGATGGGCTCGATGGACCTCGACGAACTGCTCAGCCAGCGCGACGCCATCAATGCCCGCCTGCTGACCGTCATCGACGAGGCCACCACGCCCTGGGGCCTGAAGGTGACGCGCGTCGAGGTCAAGGACATTCGCCCGCCGCAGAATCTGGTCGATGCCATGGCGCGGCAGATGAAGGCCGAGCGCGAAAAGCGCGCCAACATTCTGGAAGCCGAGGGCTTCCGTGCGGCGGCCATCCTCAAGGCCGAAGGCGAACGCCAGGCGCAGATTCTGGCCGCCGAGGCCGAGAAGCAGGAGCAGATTCTGGAGGCCGAAGGCCGCAAGGAGGCCGCCTTCCGCGATGCCGAAGCGCGTGAGCGGCAGGCCGAGGCCGAAGCGCGGGCAACCACCATGGTCAGCGAGGCGATCGCCAAGGGCGACATTCAGGCGATCAACTATTTCATCGCCACCAAGTACGTCGAGGCGCTCACCACGATCGGCGCCGCCGAGAACAGCAAGCTGGTGCTGATGCCGCTGGAAGCCAGCAGCGTGATCGGCGCGATTGGCGGCATCGCCGAGCTGGCCAAGTCGGTCAACAAACCGGCATGAGCGGGGCCTTCGACATCGCGTTCTGGCACTGGTGGGTGGCCGGACTGCTGCTGCTGGCACTGGAAGCCTTCGCCCCCGGCGCCGTGTTCCTGTGGATGGGCGTGGCAGCGCTGGTCACCGGCGGCGTGGTCGCCCTGCTGCCCGGCCTGGGCTGGCAATGGGCGGTGGCGCTGTTCAGCGTGCTGGCGATCGTCAGCTTCTTTGCCTACAAACGCTTGCGGCCCTTCGCCAGGGCCACCGACCAGCCCCACCTCAACCGCCGGGGCGGGTCGTACATCGGCCGCCGACTGACGCTGGAGGTCGCCATCGTCAACGGCATCTCGCGCGCGCGGCTGGACGACACGCAATGGCGCATCAGCGGCCCCGACCTGCCCGCCGGCAGCACGGTGGTCGTGACCGCGGTCGACGGCGCCACGCTGGTGGTCGCCGCGACGGACTGACCCTGCGGGCGCCCGCAGCGGGCCGGCAACCGCGCGCCGTCACCCCCCTGCGGTAGACAGGCCGCGGCCATCAGTCGATAATGTTGCAATGCAGCAATCATCCAAGCTTGTTCACCGCGCCGGGCCACCCTAGGGCGAGACGCCCTTCGCCATCCCCGCTGATGGTCTGACTGACCCGCGATTGCGGCGCTGCGTCTCGCGCTTGCCGATCCATCACACCGCACCCTTCATCGCGCCCACGTGCCGTGCGCCTCCCGCATGACGCACCGTGCCTGCGTTCTTCAAACGGAGTTCTCTTGTCGATCCTGTCCCCGCAACTGATCAAGACCAACCTGCTCAGCGGCCTGACCGTGGCCCTGGCCATGGTGCCCGAGGCCATTGCCTTTGCCCTGGTGGCCCAGGTGTCGCCGCTGACCGGCCTTTATGCCGCCTTCATCGTGGCGCTGATCACCTCGGCCTTTGGCGGCCGCCCCGGCATGATTTCGGGCGCGACCGGCGCGCTGGCGGTGGTGATGGTGGCGCTGGTGGTGCAGCACGGTGCCGAATATCTGTTTGCCGCCGTGGTGCTGATGGGCGCACTGCAATTGCTGTTCGCTGCGGCCAAGCTTGGCAAGTTCATCCGCATGGTGCCGCACCCGGTGATGCTGGGCTTCGTCAACGGGCTGGCCATCGTGATCTTCATTGCCCAGTTCAGCCATTTCAAAGTCACCGGCGCCGATGGCACCGCGCAATGGCTGGCCGGAATGCCGCTGTACCTGATGCTGGGGCTGATCGCCCTTACCGTGGCGATCATTTACCTGCTGCCCAAGCTCACCAAGGCGATTCCGGCAACGCTGGTGGCGATCATGGTCGTGACGCTGATGGTGATCGGGCTTGAGATCGACACCCGCACCGTGGGCGATCTGGGCTCCATCGCCGGCGGCCTGCCGGTCTTCAGCGTGCCGAACGTGCCGTTCACGCTTGAAACCTTGAAGATCGTGTTCCCCTACGCGCTGATTCTGGCGTCGATCGGCCTGATCGAATCGCTGCTCACGCTGAACCTGATCGACGACATGACCGACACCCGCGGTCGCCCCAACAAGGAATGCGCCGCACAGGGCGCGGCCAACGTGCTGACCGGCTTTTTTGGCGGCATGGGCGGCTGCGCCATGATCGGGCAGAGCATGATCAACGTCGGCAATGGCGCGCTGCACCGGCTGTCGGGCATTTCCACGGCACTGTTCCTGCTGTCGTTCATCCTGTTCGGGTCGAGCCTGATCGAGCAGATTCCGCTGGCGGCGCTGATCGGCGTGATGTTCGTGGTGGCCGAAAAGACCTTCGAGTGGGCCAGCTTCCGCCTGTTCGGCAAGGTGCCCGCCCTCGACATCTTCGTGGGCCTGCTGGTGGCCTTTGTCACGGTGATTGCCGACCTGGCCATTGCCGTGATCGTGGGGGTGATCGTTTCGGCGCTGGCCTTTGCCTGGAACCATGCCAAGAAGGTCAACGTGCGGCGGCAGACCACCGACGACGGCCGCACCCTGTATGACGTGGAAGGCACGCTGTTCTTTGCCTCCATCCAGAACTTCAATGACCAGTTCTCACCGCGTGAGGACACCGCCGACGTGGAAATCGACTTTGGTGACGCACGCCTGTTCGATCACTCCGCCGTGGAGGCCGTGAACGCCCTGGCCGAGCGCTACCAGCGGCTGGGCAAACACCTGAAGCTGCGCCACCTGAGTGCCGACTGCCTTGAGCTGCTCGACAAGGCGCGCGCCATGATCGTGGTGGATTACCGTGAAGACCCGCACTACCGGGTGGCCGACGACAAGCTGGCGTAATGCCCGTCCGCAAAGGCGTCGCGCTTGATGATGACGGCGGCGGTTCGCCAGAGGCTCACTCGGCGGCAGCCAAGAACAGGCTCGCCTGCCGGCCCGGCGCTGCCTCGGCGGGGGCCAGCCGCCCCTCAAGCCCCACCCCCACCAGACGATAGCGGGTGTCGGCGGGCGGGCCGACGCGGGCCAGCAGCCCCAGCGCCAGCCGCCGCAGGTCGTCGGCGCAGGTGGGCGGGCTTGCCGGCGTGATGCTGCGCGTGAGGATGCGAAAGTCGGCCGTCTTGAGCTTGAGCACCACGGTGCGCCCGCGCCAGCCATGCGTCTCGGCGGCGGCCCAGGTTTTCTCAGCCATGCGCTGGATGTGCGGGGCCAATTGGTGCTGTGGCAGATCCTCGGCAAAGGTGTCTTCAGCCGAGATCGAGCGGCGCGGTCGGTCGGGGTTGACCGGGTGGTCGTCAATGCCGTGGGCCAGCGCTGACAGGCGCCGCCCCCAGCGGCCGAAGCGGGCATCCAGGGCGCCGGCGTCCAGACGGCGCAGCTCGGCCACGGTGCGCACGCCCAGAGCCGCAAGCCTGTCGTTCATCACCTTGCCGACGCCGGGCAGGCGCGCCACCGGCAGCGGCAACAGGAAGGCGTCGATGTCTTTGGGTTTGACCACGCACAGGCCGTCGGGCTTGTTGACGTCGGAGGCGATCTTGGCCAGAAACTTGTTGGGCGCCACGCCTGCTGAGGCGGTGAGTTGCAGCTCGTCACGAATGCGCGCGCGAATGGCGACGGCCACGGCGGTGGCGCTGGGGAAGCGTCCCAGATGATCGGTCACGTCCAGATAGGCTTCGTCCAGCGACAGCGGCTCGACGAGCGGCGTGTGTGCCCGAAAAATGGCGCGCACTTGCCGCGCCACGGCGCGATAGCGGGTGAAGTTGGGCGGCACGAACAACGCCTCGGGGCACAGCCGCTCGGCACGCACCGCCGGCATGGCCGAGCGGATGCCGAAGGTACGCGCCTCGTACGAGGCGGCGCAGACCACCGACCGCGCGCCTTTCCACGCCACCACCACCGGCCGCCCGCGCAGGGCAGGGTCGTCACGCTGCTCGACCGAGGCGTAGAAGGCGTCCATGTCGACGTGGATGATTTTGCGCACCCGGCAACGCTACCCGATCAGCCCGGCACCGGGCGCACCTGCCGGGTCACGGCAGACCCGTCCTTGCCCGGTTCGGCACCGTCACCACGCCCCGGACAGCCTTGGAAGCCGTAGCATGCCGCTGCCGTCGCGGCGGCGCCTCGCGACCTTTCACGATCAGGAGCTTTCGTGTCCGTCATCCTCTCCATCCAGAACCTGGGCAAGACCTACGCCTCGGGCTTCGAGGCCTTGAAGGACGTGAGCCTCGACATCCGGCGCGGTGAAATCTTCGCCCTGCTCGGCCCCAACGGGGCTGGCAAGACCACGCTGATCGGCATTGTCTGCGGCATCGTCAACGGCAGCGCCGGCCGGGTGTGCGTCGATGGCCACGACATCGCCCGCGACTTTCGCGCCGCGCGCGCCAAGATCGGGCTGGTGCCGCAGGAGCTGTCGACCGACGCCTTCGAAACCGTATGGGCCACCACGCGGTTCTCGCGTGGCCTGTTCGGCAAGCCGCACAACGACGCGCACATTGAACGGGTGCTGCGCGAGCTGTCGCTGTGGGACAAGCGCGGCGACAAAATCATGACGCTGTCCGGGGGCATGAAGCGGCGCGTGATGATCGCCAAGGCATTGGCCCATGAACCCGAGATTCTGTTCCTCGACGAGCCCTCCGCCGGGGTCGATGTGGCGCTGCGCCGCGACATGTGGGCCATGGTGCGGCGCCTGCGCGACGCGGGCGTGACCATCATCCTCACCACGCACTACATTGAGGAGGCCGAGGAAATGGCCGACCGCATCGGCGTGATCCACGGCGGAAAACTGATCCTCGTCGAAGACACGGCCGTGCTGATGCAGAAGCTCGGCAAGAAGCAGCTGACCCTGCACTTGCAGCACCCGCTGGCGCAGTTGCCCGCGGGCCTGGCACGCGATGCCCTGCAAGACGCCCGGGACGGCACTCTGGTGCTGGCCGACGACGGCAACACCCTGATCTACACCTACGACAGCCAGACCGAGCAGACCGGCATCGCGGCATTGCTGCGGCGGCTGGCGGAGCTGAACATCGACTTCAAGGGCCTGCGTTCCAGCGAAAGTTCGCTGGAGGATATTTTCGTCAATCTGCTGAAGGAGCACGCATGACCCGCGAGGCAGACGTACCCGGCAACCCGCGCAAGGCGGGCCGCGAACGGGCCGCCACGACCGGCGCCCTCAACCTGTACGCCATTCGCGCGATCTATCTCTTCGAGATGGCGCGCTGGTTCCGCACCTTCATGCAGAGCGCCGCTTCGCCGGTGATCTCCACCTCGCTGTACTTCGTCGTTTTCGGCGCGGCCATCGGCAGCCGCATGGGCGAGATCGATGGCGTGCCCTACGGCGCCTTCATCATTCCCGGCCTGGTGATGCTGACGCTGCTCACCCAGAGCATCTCCAATGCCTCGTTCGGCATCTACATGCCCAAGTGGTCGGGCACCATTTACGAAGTGTTGTCGGCGCCGGTGTCGGCCACCGAGGTGGTGATGGGCTACGCCGGCGCGGCCGCCACCAAGTCGGTGCTGCTGGGACTGATCATTCTCGCCACCGCGCGGCTGTTCGTGGCCTACGAGATTGCCCACCCGGTCTGGATGCTGGGCTTTCTGGTGCTGACGGCGATCACCTTCAGCCTGTTCGGTTTCATCATCGGCATCTGGGCCGACAACTTCGAAAAGCTGCAGGTGATTCCGCTGATGATCGTCACGCCGCTGGCGTTTCTCGGCGGCAGTTTCTACTCGATCAACATGCTGCCGGCGTTCTGGCAGAAGGTCGCCCTGATCAACCCGGTGGTGTACCTGATCAGCGGCTTCCGCTGGAGCTTCTTCGGCGTTGCCGATGTCAGCGTGGGCCTCAGCCTGGCGATGATTGGCCTGTTTCTGGCGATCTGCCTGGGCGTGATCGTGTGGATCTTCCGCACCGGCTACCGGATCAGACCCTGATGCCTGATCACTGCCGCTCGCACCCCGAGGCGGTCGGCCCCTCGCACGCCGGCGGTGGGCCATGAAGCCCTGGCTGTTCCTGTCGGTGGCCATCGTGGCCGAAGTCATTGCCACCTCCGGTCTGAAGGCCAGCGATGGCTTCACCCGCCTGTGGCCCTCGGTGCTGGTGGTGGTGGGCTACAGCATTGCCTTCTACTGCCTGAGCCTGGCGCTGCGCGCCATTCCCGTGGGCATTGCCTATGCCATCTGGGCCGGCCTGGGCGTGGTGCTGATCACCGTTGCGGCGTGGCTGCTGTTCGGCCAGCGGCTGGATGCGGCGGCGCTGATCGGCATGAGCCTGATCGTGGCGGGCGTGGTGGTGATGAACGTGTTCTCGAAAACCGTCGCCCACTGATCGGCCGACACGCTCAGCCGGCGATGGCGGGCCGGCGCAGGCGCGAGAGCAAGCCCATGACCCGCTCGGCCACCGAGCGCTCGCCCACGTCGCGTATCGGCTCGACACGGTGCGCGTCCCGCAGGCCGGGCGCGTTTCGCAGCGAGCGATGATGCCGCAGGGCGCTGGCAAGGCTGGCGCCCAGCGGACCGCGCCGCAGCGGCTTGGGCAGCAGGCGGTAGACCTGCCCCTGATTGATGAGCCCGACAAACAGACTGACGTCCTGAAACGGCGTGAGCACCAGGCTGACGATCTCTGGCCGCTGGGCCTTCAGGCCCTTCAGCATGCCGGCCACGTGCTCGCCGCCCACCACCAGATCCGAAACGATGACGCCGACCGGGTGGGCGTCGATCAGCGCCATGGCGGCATCGATGGACCGCGCATCATGCACCGTGACCGACTCGCCGAGCAGGCCCTTGACGGCCAGCGCCACCTCGGGGTCATCGTCGATCACCAGCACCGTCTCGGCGTGGGCCTGGCGCAGGCCAGGGTCGACCGGCGCGGTCAATGACAGGGCAATGCGCGCCGCCTCGTCCACGGTCTGGCGCAGGTTCGCGGCGTCCCAGGGTTTGTGGATGAAACGAAAAATCTCGCCTTCGTTGACGCTGGCAACCACCGCGTCAAGCTCGGAATATCCCGTCAACAGCAGCCGCATGCTCTGCGGCGAGCGCTGCCGCACCTCGCGCAGAAAGGCCGCGCCGCTCATGATCGGCATCCGCTGGTCCGAAATCACCACCTGGGCGGGTGCGGCATCGAGCATGGTCAGGGCTTCGCGGGCATCGGTGGTCATGCGCACGTCGTAGGCGCCGCGAAACAGCATGGCCAGCGACCGCAGAATGCGCGCCTCGTCGTCCACCAGCATCAATGTGGGGCGCGGGCTCATGCGGCCACCGCGCCTTGCGGCGCATGGGCCACAACTTCGGGCTGGGCGCGGGACCGGCGCGGCAGGCTGAGCATGAAACGGGTGCCAATGCCCAGCCTGGAGACCACGTCGAGGCGTCCACCGTGGGCTTCGGCGATCTGGTAGCTGATCGACAGGCCCAGGCCCGTACCCTGGCCCACCGGCTTGGTGGTGAAGAACGGGTCGAAAATTTTCTTCAGGTGCTCGGGCGCGATGCCGGCGCCGTTGTCTTGCACACTGACGCGCACCCAGTCGTTGTCGGCTTCGCTCTTGACCAAGATCTTGCCCCCTTGTTCGGCCACCGCCTGCGCGGCGTTGGTGATGAGGTTGAGCAGCACCTGGTTGATCTGCGACGGTGAACATTCCACCGTCGGCAGATCGGCCAGCCGGCGAACGATCTCGACGCGGTTCTTCAACACGTTGTTGGCGATCATCAGGGTTTGTTCGACGCAGTCATTGAGCGACACCTCAGTGACGCGGGCCTGGTCCAGGCGCGAGAAGTTGCGCAGGTTCACCACCAGATCGCGAATCTGGTCCACGCCGAACAGGGTGTCGTCAAACATGGCCGCGGCATCGTCGAGCAGCGCGGCCTCGTCTTCGGCCGACGCGCCCTCGATGCGCGCCAACTGGGCGCCGAGCGCCGCTTCGTCAACGGTTTCAGAGACCAGCAGTCGGCCCAGGGCCTGGTATTCCTGCAGGCTGTGGCGCAACTCGTCGAACAGGCCCCGCATCATCTCGACGTTGTTGCGCACGTAGCCCAGCGGGGTGTTGATCTCGTGCGCGACGCCGGCAACCATCTGCCCCAGCGACGCCATTTTTTCGCTTTGCACCAGGGCCGACTGTGAACGCTTCAGCTGGCCGTAGGCGCCGGCCAGCTTGACCGCGCCCTGCTCCACCCGGGCCCGCAGGGCGGCCAGCAGGTCGAGCACCACGCCCATGCCGAGATAGCGGTCGTTCTGATCGACGATGACGAAGTCTTCGGTCAGCGGCGTGCCGATGTGCTGGCTCACGTAGGCCACCGCAACCTCCAGCGGCGTGTCGATGCGCACGATCAACGGCCGGTCGTTGAAGATGGCGGTGACCGGCTTGCCGCCGATCAACTCCCGCCCGAAGCGCCGCAGAAACACGTTGTTGAGCGCGTGCCGGCTCAGCGTGCCCAGCACCCGGCCGTCGGCCACCACCGGCAGGCACAAGAGCTTGGCGTAGGCGGGCAGCAGAAAAAGGTCGGCGGCATCATTGACCCGCGTCCCGGCCAGCGTGGGAGCGACATCAAGCCGCAACGCGGCAATGTCGGGCGCGATGGGCGCCTCGGTGGGGGTCGGTGCAGTGGCCATGAACACCGCAGTCTGCCCGGCGCAGATTGCGTGCAGATGAAGGTTAGATGAACGGCCCGCCGGTGGCGCAGCACGCCCCGCACCGGATGCCGAAGCACGTCGAACCTGCAGACTGCCACGACAGGCCGCAGCGGGGCCTGCGCGGCCTGCGCGGCTCGGGCCGGCGGTGCAGGCGCTACAATCCGCGCCTTCCGTTTTTGGCTGTTTCCATGTCTGAAGTCGCACGAGCTGCGGCGCTGCGGCGCACGTTTGCCATCATTTCCCACCCCGACGCGGGCAAGACCACGCTCACCGAGAAGCTGCTGCTGTTCGGCGGTGCGATCCGCCTGGCCGGATCGGTCAAGGGGCGCAAGGCTGACCGCCACGCCACGTCCGACTGGATGGCGCTGGAGCAGCAGCGCGGCATCTCGATCACGACGTCGGTGATGCAGTTTCCCTACAACGGCAAGATCGTGAATCTGCTCGACACGCCGGGCCACGAAGATTTCTCGGAAGACACCTACCGCACGCTGACGGCCGTGGACTCGGCGCTGATGGTGATCGACGCCGCCAAGGGCGTGGAGGCGCGCACCATCAAGCTGATGGAGGTGTGCCGCCTGCGCACCACGCCGATCATCACCTTCGTCAACAAGCTGGACCGGGAGGGCCGCCCGCCGCTGGAGTTGCTGGATGAAGTGGAGAAGGTGCTCAACATCCGCTGTACGCCGGTCACCTGGCCGATCGGCATGGGGCGCGAGTTCAAGGGGGTTTATCACCTGCTGGAAGACCGCTTCTATCTCTACACCGGCGACAAGCACCGGATTTCCGACATCGAAACCGTTGAAGGGCTGCACACGCCGGGCCTGGCCGAGCGTTTTGGCCGCCCCTACCAGCAGATGCTGGAAGAGATCGAACTGGTGCAGATGGCCGGCGACGGCTTCGACCTGGAGGCCTACCGCCGCGGCGAACTGACGCCGGTGTTCTTCGGCTCGGGCATCAACAACTTCGGCGTGCGCGAGCTGCTCAACGGCTTCACCGACTGGGCGCCGCCGCCGCAGGGCCGCGAGGCGGTGCCCCGTGACGTGGCGGCCGATGAGCCGGTGTTTTCAGGCTTCGTGTTCAAGATTCAGGCGAACATGGACCCCAAGCACCGCGACCGCGTGGCCTTTATGCGGGTGTGCTCGGGCACCTATCGCGAGGGCATGACCCTGCACTCGGTGCGCCTCAAGGGGCCGGTCCGCATCTCGCAGGCGCTCACCTTCATGGCCTCCGACCGCGAGGCGGTGCAGACCGCTTATCCCGGCGACATCATCGGCCTGCACAACCACGGCACCATCTCGATTGGCGATTCGTTTTCGGAAGGCGAGCAGATTCAGTTCACCGGAATTCCCAACTTCGCGCCCGATCTGTTCCGCCGCGTAATTCTCAAGGATCCGCTCAAGGCCAAGGCGCTGAACAAGGGTTTGGATCAGCTCTGCGAGGAAGGCGCTACCCAGGTCTACCGGCCGTTGACCAACAACGACATCATTCTGGGCGCGGTGGGCGTGCTGCAGTTCGAGGTGGTGCAGTACCGGCTCAAGGACGAGTACAACGTTGAATGCATCTTCGAGCCGGTGCAGGTGCACAGCGCCCGCTGGGTGGACTGCACCGATGCGAAGAAGTGGGCCGATTTCAAAGACAAGAACGAGCAGCGGCTGGCCATGGACCACCACGGGGCGCTGGTGTATCTGGCGTCGTCGTCGGTCAACCTCGGCATGACCCGCGAGCGCTTCCCTGACGTACGCTTTTCCGACACCAAAGAGCAGAGCTTCAGCGCTTGAGCCGGTCCGGTCGCGTGCGCACCGATGCCTTGGCCGCCCTGCGCATCGGCGAGTTCAGGGCGCTGTCTGCACTGGGGCTGCTGGTGATGATCGCCGTGCAGGCGCAGTCGGTGGCCATCGCCTGGGCGCTGTACCAGATCACCCGCGATCCGCTGGTGTTGGGGCTGGTGGGGCTGGCCGAAGCGGTGCCGTTCATCAGCCTGGCACTGTTTGGCGGCTATCTGGCGGACCATCGCGACAAGCGCACCTTGATGCGCATCGCACTCACCTTGATGGTGGCGGCCTCGGGCCTGCTGATCGCCGTCATGCAGACGCCGGTGCGCAACGCCATGGGGCCATGGCAGTGGCTGGGGCTGGTCTACGGCAGCCTGATGCTCATGGGCCTGGCGCGGGGCTTGTTCTCGCCCTCGGCAACGGCGCTGCGGGCGTTCGTGGTGCCGCGCGCGCTGTACCCCAACGCCGCAGCGTGGTCGAGCACTGCCATGCAAAGCGGCATGGTGCTGGGGCCGCTGTTGGGCGGCCTGTCGTACGCCGCCTATGGCCTCACGACCACCTTGTGGGGCTGCGCCGCGTTGCTGGTGGCGGCCATTGCGCTGTCGCTCTGGCTCAGGCCGCGCCCGCCGCTCAGCCATCGCGCGCAGGGGCAGTCGGTGATGCAGAACATCGCCGAGGGACTGCAGTTCGTGCGCCGCACGCCGGTGATTCTGTATGCGCTGGCGCTGGACCTGCTGGTGGTGTTGTTCGGCGGGGTGATTGCCATTCTGCCGATGTTCGCCGAAGAGATTCTGCTGATCGGCCCCGATGCACTCGGCCTGCTGCGCGCCGCGCCGGCGGTCGGGGCCATCATCACCATCCTCATCTGCACGCGCCACACACCCACTTACCATGCCTGGCGCAACCTGCTGCTGGCGTGCGCGGGATTCGGCGCGGCGACCCTGGTGTTCGCCGTCTCCACCCACTTCTGGCTGTCGGTGGCCGCGCTGTTTGCCACCGGCGCGTTCGATTCGGTCAGCGTCGTGATCCGCCAAACGCTGCTGCAGATCTACACGCCCGACGCCCTGCGCGGCCGGGTGCAGTCGGTGAACAGCGTCTTCATCAGCACCTCGAACGAGATCGGCGCCTTCGAGTCGGGACTGGCGGCAAAGCTGCTGGGGGCCGTGCCCTCGGTGCTGTTCGGCGGGGCGATGACGCTGGGCATCACCGGTCTGATCGGCCACCGGACGCGGTCGCTGCTGCGCCTGAGGGTAACGCCGGAATCACAGGGCTGAGGGGCGCGTCGCCATAAAAAAAGCCCTCGCACTGCGAGGGCTGTGGGGCTGTGTTCCGCGCCTGATCGGCTATCGCAATTCGAGGTTGTTGCCCACCACGCGAACCGGCGTGCCCACGCCGATGCCCGCAGTGGAATCGACCGTCACCACCTGCGACCCGCCTTCATCCATGCGCACGGTCACGCGGTAGTAACTGACGGAGTTGCGACGCTTCTCGATTTCATTGCCGGCAATACCGCCGCCAATGGCACCGGCTGCGGTGGCTGCCTTGTTGCCGCTGCCACTGCCAAACTGATGCCCGATCACACCGCCCGCCACGGCGCCGGCAATCGCCCCAATCCCGCTGCCCTGACCTTTCTCGGTGACCGCTTCGATATTGCTCACGGTGCCGCAATTGCTGCAGATCGGTTTCGGTGCGGGTTTCGGTGCGGCCGCAACAGGCGCCGGCTTGGCGGGCGCGGGCGTCGCGGCCTCGGCGGCCTCTTCAGCCTCTGCCGCAGCGTCGTCGTCCAGTGCGGGCGCACAGGCACTCATGGTCACGACCAGCCCGGTCACCGACATCAATGCAATCCAGTTTTTCAACATGATGAAAATCTCCCCTGAAAATGATGGTGGCAGCGTAGTCCCCAAATATGAGCCCGCTCTGAACCGTCGCTAAAGGCGTCTCAAAGTTGGATGCGTGCCCAGTGGCGGCGACGCCAGGCCACGACGAAAAAACCTGCCTGCAGCAGACGATACGCTGCCATGGCCAGCCACACCACCGTCAGCCCCAGGCCCGACACCGGGCCAAGCCAGCCGACCAGCGGCAGGAACAGGCCCCACTGCAGGCCCGTGGCCACCCACATGACGTAGCGGCTGGCGCCTGCACCCAACAGCGCCTGCATGAGAATGATGCCCAGGCCATCCCCCGCCATCATCAGCCCCAGCAACTGCAGGGGCACCACACCCAGAGCCAGCGTGGCCGGCTCGTGGAGGAACCAGCCCAGCAGCCACTCCGGCGCCAGCACCATGGGCAGCCCGGCGGCGAGGTACACCCAGATCGCGATCCGATAGGTGTCCCAGGCGGCCTGCGCGGCATCGTCCACGTCGCCGCGCCCCAGCGCCTGGCTGGCCAGGGTTGCCGCTGCAATACCAAAGCCGACGCTGGGCAGGATCAGGGTGAGCATCAGCGTGATCAGAATGTGCGACACCGCCAGCTCGGCGGTGCCGATGCGGGCAATCATCCAGAACAGCACCGTGAAGCCGCCCGAAAACATCAGCTGCTGGACCGCGCTGGGCACGCCCAGCCGCAGCAGCGCGCGGTTTTCGTCTGCACTTGGCACCGCCCGCAAATAGCCGTGCGGCCGCGCGTGCCGGTAGGCGTAGATCACATAGAACGCCGTGCCGATGAGCACCGAGATCGACGTGCCCAGCCCGGCGCCCGCCGTGCCCATCTGCGGCAGACCCCAAAGCCCGTGGATCAGGCCGAAACTGATCGGCACGTTGAACGCGTTCATCACGAACAGCGTCACCATGTAGACCTGCGTGCGCTTGATGGCGCTCCAGTAGCCGCGGTAACAAAAGTTCATCCCCACCGCCGCCACCGAGAGCAGGCGCCATTGCAGATAACCTTCGCCTTCTGCGATGACCGCCGGGTCGGGCGTCAGCAGCGTCATCAAGGCCTCGGCGCCCCACCAACCGAGCACCGCCAGCGGCACGCCGATCCACAACGACAGGCGCAGCCCCCCGTTGAGCGGCACGGCCACTTCGCTCATGCGCCCCTGCCCGACGCGGCGCGCCGCCAGGGTCTGCACCGCGGGGGAAAAGCCGGTCAGAAACGACACCGCCATGAAATTGACGAAGCTGGCCAGCCCCACCGCCGCCAGCGCCGTGGCGCCCAGGGCGCCCACCATCCAGGCGTCAACCAGATTCAGCAGGTTCTGCGACGTCATGCCGGCCACGATGGGCAGGCTGATCTGCAGAATGTCGCGGCGCCGCTCGGGCGTCATCTGGCGCGCCCGCGCGGGTCGGCGCGCAGTGGACCATTTGCGTCATGGGCGGTGGCGGGCGAGGTGGGCATAATTCGCCGATTATCCTGCACGAGACGTGACCATGACGCGCCCCGCTCGATCGACCGCCGGCCACCCGAGGACTTTCACCGCCGCCGGGCTGATGGCCTTGCTGCCGATGGCCAGCCTGGCGCAGTCACTGCCGCAGGCCGCGCGCCCCGGTGACTGTTTCGCCCGCATTGCGCAGCCCCCGGTGTTCGAACAACAGACCGAACGAATCGAGGTGGCCGAAGCCAGCGAGCGCGTGGAGGTCACCCCCGCCAAGTACGAATGGACCGAAGAAACCATCGTCGTCCGCCCCGCCAGCGAGCGCGTGGTCGAGGTGCGCCCGGCCGAATACCGCAGCGTGGAAGAGCGGGTGATGGTCAGCCCGGCCAGCGAAAGGCTGGAGGAGGTCCCGGCACGCTTTCGTACCGAGGCGGTGCAGGAGCAGGTCAAGCCGGCAACCCGCGTCTGGAAGCCCGGTCGCGGCGCCATCGAACGGGTCGATCACGTGTCTGGCGAAGTGCTGTGCCTGGTTGAAGAGCCTGCGGTGTATCGCACCGTGTCGCGTCAGGTGCTGGTGACCCCCGCCACCACGCGCCGCGTGGCGGTGCCCGCCGAATACCAGATCGTGCATCGGCAGGAATTGGTACGTCCTGCCGAGACGCGGGTGGAAACCCTACCCGCGCAGACCGAAACCGTGCGGGTGCGCACACTCGTGCGTCCGGCCCAGGAGCGCCGCGTGACCGTGCCTGCCCGCTACGAGAATCTGACGCGCGAGGTTGAGGTCAGCCCCAGCCGGGTCGACTGGCACCCGGTGTTGTGCAACACCAACGCCAATCAGCAGACCATTCTGGCGCTGCAGCGCGCCCTGCAACGGGCCGGCTTCGACCCCGGCAAGATCGACGGCAAGCTCGGCCAGATGACCTACCGTGCCGTTGCGCGTTACCAGCGCGCCAACGGACTGCCCACCGGCGGCATCACCTTCGACACGCTGGACCGGCTGGGCGTTGCCACCGGCCGTGGCGATCAGGCCTGAACCGGCCATGCCCCTGCGCCTGTTGATCGCCGCCGTGAGCTTTGCGCTGGCAAGCCCGGCAGCGGCAACCCCCGACAACGCCGGCCTGCCGCCCGCGTCACCCCCGGAGGCCCGGGTCGGCGAGTGCTGGGCGCTGCTCAAGACGCCACCGACGTACGCGCGTCGTGACGTCCGCATCGAACTCACGCCGGCGCAGACCGTCGAGCGGCGCATCCCCGGCGAGAGCCGCTGGGTGACGCGTGAAGTGCGCGTGCCGGCCTACGAGCGGCGCCGCGTGGTGCAGCCCGCCGTCGTCGAGTGGGTCGAAAGCGAGGTGACCGAACCGGCGCGCACCGAAACCCGCCGCGTGCCCGGCACCTTTCGAACCGTGACCCACGAGGTGCCGGTGCCCTCAGCCGACGCACCACAGTGGCAACGTGACCTCAGCAAGGACGGCGCGCTCTGCTGGGTCGAGACGCCCACCGCGTTCAGGCAGGTTGCGCACCGACAGCAGGTCACGCCGGCCCGCACCGAGACGGTGACGGTTGCAGCGCGCACGCGCATCACCCGGCGCAAGGTCGTGAAATCGCCAGCGGTGATCGACGTGACCACCGTGCCCGCCGAAGTGCGGGTGGAGCGCATCCGCGAGCAGATCACCCCCGACCGCTTCGTCACCGAAACGGTGCCCGCCGTCATGGGCACCGAGGTGCAGCGGGTCATGACGGCCCCGTCCCGCCTCGAATGGCGTGCGGTGCTGTGCGACACCAATGCCACGCCCGGCAAGGTGCGCGCGGTGCAGCAGGCCCTGAAGGCACGCGGTCACTACCGCGGCCCGCTGGACGGCCGGTTTGGCGCCGCCACCCTGGCCGCCATGACCGCGTTTCAAACCGCCGAGGGCCTGGCCAGCAACGGCGTGACCCTTGAGGCCCTGGCCGCGCTGGGCGTGCGCTGACCCCCGGCTCGGGCGCCGGCTCAGTCGGCTGCCATCCGGGCGAACAGATCCGCGTAGTGCGCCACGCGCCGGCCGAGCCTGTCGCGCTGGCGCGGCGTCAGGGTGGCCGAAAGATCGGCGAGCAGCTGCACCCACGCCGCCTCGGCCGCGAGGTCGACTGCATCGCGCGCGTCGTCCGCCAGATAGGCGCGCCACTGATCCACAGCGTCTGGCGCACGCCGCGCGGCCAGCAAGGCCGCGACGCCGGCGCGTTGCCGGGCATCGTCGGCGGCCTGACGCGCGCGGCCGGCCTCGCTCCAGCGCCAGGCCTGGGGCTCGGCCCACGCGGCGATCAGGGCCTTCTGCGCGGCATTTGGCCGGCCGGCCCACGGCTTCATCCACTTCGCGGCGCGGTCCTTCAGGGCTTCGACATCGGCGGGGGCGTCGTTTCGACGGTCCTGCCGCCTGGTGTCGAACGACGCCCAGAATGCGTCGATCTGCGCATCGCTGAGGGTGGCGATCAGCGGCACGAGGCGCAGCATCATTTGATCCAGCGCGGCCCGCAGGTGTCGCGCCACGCGCGCCTGCCAGGCCCGCACCGCGGCAGCGTCCATGGGGGCCTGCACGTCGTTGCCCAGTGCGCGGGCATCGGCCTGCCAGCGCGGCAAGGCGTGTTGCCGATGCCACGCCTGCCAGTCGAGCACCGCCCCGCGCAGCGCGTCCTCCTGCGTCTCGGTCAGGGTCAGGTATTTGCTGACTTCGCGCACGACGAAAGAGTCGGCGCGGTTGTAGACAAAGTGGGTGAGGCTGCAGCCGGCGAGCAGGGCCGCGGTGAGCAGCCCGAGCAGCCGACCGGCGATCGCGGTCAAGCGCGCTTGCGCGGCGGCGGTGGCGGACGCTCGACGGTATTGACCAGCGTCGCGGTGATCTTCAAGGGGCGCCCGCCCAGCGCCTGCTGCAACGCGGGGCTCATGTGGCGCTCGTCCAGACGCAGCAGCGACACCTGGGCAAAGCCGTCACCGACCTCGCCGGCCCAACTCTGCAGCGGCGGGGCGTCGGGCGATTCGTCGGGCACGATGCCCAGCCGCTGCAAGGCAGGCCGCGCGGCCTGGTGCGCCAGCGCACGGCTGCTGTCGATCAGCGCCGCGGTGGTGGCTTCAAGGTCGATGTAGGTGTTGACGTCGTGCGCCATCACCGACTCGGCCACGTTGCGCAGCAGCGGCACCCGCAGGGCGCGGTGCGCAACGGTCTGCACGCCAGCCGAGACGCGGTCGGCCATCCGCAGTGCCCGCCCGCCGTCGCCGGCCGGGCGATGCGGCAGCGCCGTGCGTCCGCTGTCGGCCGCGGCCAGCATGGGGCGCAGCACGCTGGCGAAATTGGTCTGCATGCGGGTGCGCAGGTGCAGGTGCTCGCCGTCGGCTTCGGGCGTGAGCTCGGAGTGCAGCTCCAGCTTGAACAGCGGCGTGCCGTCGGGACCGGGGATTTCCAGGGTGATGCGCTGCTCGTCGAACGGATCATCGCCCTGCGGCGCGGGGTCACTGAAGCCACGCCACAACTGGCGCACCCGCTGGCGCCACGTCGCCCTGCCGGATGCCGCCTTCATGCTGCGCTTGTCATCCATGGCGCAAGAACCCCGCGGTGGCCTTTCGGGCCAACTTGAAGTGCAGGCTTGGGCTCAGCCGCTTGAGCTGATGCAGGCGCCGCGCGTCGGCATGGGTGATGACCATGAAGCGCCGGCGGGCCACGGCGTCGACGATGTCGCGCGCCACGTCGTCGGCCGTGACGGTGGCCTTGTCCATCAAACGCCCGACGATGCCCTCCATTGGCGACGACGGCAGGCCATCGACGGCCTGCTCACGCGAGGTTTCCAGCAGCCGGGTCTTGAAGAACGACGGGCAGGCGACCGTCACGCCCACGCCACGCGGCGCCATCTCGAACCGCAGGGTCTCGGACAACGAGATCACCGCCGCCTTGGCGGCGTTGTAGCTGGCCATGCCCGGCGGGTTGGCAATGCCGGCGAAGGACGCGACGTTGACGATGTGGCCGCGCCCTTGCGCCACCATCATCGGCGCCAGGGCCTGAACCCCGCGCACGCAGCCCAGCAGGTTGATGTCGAGCACCTGCTGCCACTGGGCAAGACCGGCGTCGGCCACGGTGCCTGCGGTGGCAACGCCGGCGTTGTTGATGAGCACGTCAAGGCCGCCCCAGTCTGCCGCCAGACGCTGGGCAAGGGCGACGAAATCGGCCTCGCGGGTGACATCCAGCGGCTGGACGAAGCCCCCGCCGCCCGCCGCTTCCACCGCCTGCAGGGTCGCTGCAGCGGCGTCGAGGTCGCGATCGGTGATGGCGATCTTCGCGCCTTGCGCCGCAAACGCCCGCGCAAGGGCCCGCCCCAGCCCGCTCCCGGCGCCGGTAATGACGACCCGGGTTGGGGCCGGTGTGGGGGACAAACTCAGAGCCTGATCTCGCGGCCGGCGAGAAAGTCGAAGCGATAGTCGCGGGGCTTGCGCTTGCGATCGGCATAGTCGGCAACCTTGGCAATCCGCGCGGGCACCGCCATCAGCTTGTCCTGTGCGGCGCGGCCTTCGGCCGAAAGGCCTTCCATCTTGCCGATGTCCCAAAAATCCAGCAGCTCATCGACGATGCGGCTGTACTCGCGGCCGCCGAAGATGCCGGCCCGCTCGACGACTTCGCTCATTTCGCCGAAGCCCGGCATGGCGTGGCCCGGCATGACGAAGTTGAGGGTGACGCTGAGCAGCGACTGCAGGCCCCGGTTGGGGTCGCGCTTGAGAATCTCGTGAAAACTGGCGCGGTAGAACTCGTAGTGCCGCGACTCGTCCCGTGCCAGGTGCGCCAACACCCGCTGCGCGGCGGGTTCGATGCCTGCGCAAAGCCGGCCGGTGTTGGCGTGGCTGACCTGCGTGGCCTTTTCCTGCAGCGACGTGTACGCCAGCAGGCGGTAAGGGTCCTGCTGCCACTCGGGGTCGAAGCCCGCTTCGATGTAACGATACTGGGCGGCTTCGAGCGCGCGCATGTCGAACAGACGGGCATCGCGAACGTAGTCACGCAGCGCACAGCCGTGGCGGTCTTCTTCGGCCGTCCACATGTAGTTCCAGTCGCGCCATGGGCTTTCGGCACCAAAATGCACGGCGATCAGCCGGTGAAAGTGGGGCAGGCCCTCTTCGGTCAGCAGATTGAGCGCCAGCCCCACGCGGGCGACGTCGGGGATGCCGCGAGCGGCTTCCCGCATGGCCTTGATTTCGGCGTCGGCGGCCGCGTCCAGCGTGGCGTCGGCGGGCAACAGATCATTGGGGAACCAAAGCTTGCGGCGCTCCAGATGCAGCGCAATCTCGGCACGCACTGCGTCTTCCATGTCGACCAGCACTGCCAGTTGCTCGGCAGTGCCAAAACGAAGACTCGGGGCTGCTCCTGTCATGGTTGATTTTCTCCGTACGAAGCATCGTAAACATCGTTCATTACGCAAGGTCGGGTCAGCACGATGCGCGGGCCGTTCATTTTTAGTTGCGAATCAGCCCTAAAAATTCCGCGCGGGTGCGGGGATCATCGCGAAACGCCCCCAGCATCATCGACGTGATCATCTGGCTGTGTTGCTTTTCGACGCCGCGCATCATGGCGCACAGGTGCTTGGCCTCGATCACCACCGCCACGCCGCGCGCCTCGGTGGCCCCCTGTATGCATTCGCCAATCTGCTGGGTCAGTTGCTCCTGAATCTGCAGCCGCCGACCGAACATGTCGACAATACGCGGAATTTTCGACAATCCGATGACCTTGCCCGCCGGCAGGTACGCCACATGGGCGCGGCCGAAGAACGGCAGGATATGGTGTTCGCACATCGAGTAGAACTCGATGTCGCGAACGATCACCATCTCTTGGTTATCGGTCTCGAAAATGGCGCCATTGACGATTTCTTCAAGCGATTCCTGATACCCCTTGGTGAGAAACGTCATCGCCTTCGCCGCCCGTTGGGGCGTGTTGAGCAGGCCTTCACGTAATGGGTCCTCACCTATCGCGCTGAGGATCGCTCTAAACTGGTCTTCCATTGAATTCACAGGTGAAAAGCCGGACGTGGCTATTGTTTCACACTTGCCTGCACCGTCTGCCGCCACCCCTGAGGCGCACACCGCGCGCGCCATTCCCATCGAGCTGATCCGCCCCGGCGCGCACCAGGCGCGGCGGCGCTTCAACGACGAAGCGCTGAACGAACTGGCACGCAGCATCGGCGAGTCGGGGGTCATCCAGCCGGTGGTGGTGCGCAGCCGCGGCGACCGCTACGAGCTGCTGGCCGGGGAACGCCGCTGGCGGGCGGCGCAGCGTGCCGGCCTGGCGCGGATTCCGGCCCTGGTGCGAGACGACCTGAGTGATGCAGAAGCCTTCGTTGTCGGGCTGATCGAAAACCTGCAGCGCGAGTCGCTGTCGCCCATCGACACCGCCCTGGGCCTGAAGCGGCTGGCCGAACTGCACGGGCTGACCCACGGCGCGCTGGGTCAGCGCATCGGCAAGTCACGCGCCTATGTCACCCATTTTTTGCGTCTGCTCAACCTGCATGCACAGGTGCAGGAGGCGGTGGACGCCGGCCAGGTCTCCATGGGCCACGCCAAGGTGCTGGCCGGCCTGCCGCTGGGCGAACAGCCCGGATGGCTGGCGCGCCTGCAACAGGCCGACTGGTCGGTGCGTGCGCTTGAAAAGCAGCTGCAGCGGCGCAGCGACGTCACCGACGCAGTGAACGGGCCGCCGCCGCCGCCCGCCAAGTCGGCCGACTGGCTGCGCCTGGAGCGCGAGATCGCCGATGCGGTGGGCGCGTCGGTGTCGCTCAAGGCCGATCCACAGGGGCGCGGCACGCTGACCATCGGCTTCCATTCGCTGGACGCGCTGGACGGCGTGCTGGCCAAACTGGGCCTCGCCAATGAACGCTGAGCGGCTCCCGGAGTTATCCCCGCCGGCTCGGGAAAAGCCTGTGGATAACCTGCGACCTGCGGCACCGACCTCCCGGCTCAACGGGCCTTGCCCCGGTGCTGGTGATTTTGTAACCAGATCGTCACCCAAGCGTCACACGTGAGCGCGCCCCCCGAGCCCCCCGAGCCGGCGCCTGCTTACCGGCTGGAGACCCGCATCAGCGCCAGAGCACGGCGGCTGCGCATCGAGGTGCGCAGTGCCGACACGGTGACGCTGGTCCTGCCGCGGCGCTGCTCCATGCCCCAGGCGCAGGCGTTTCTGGCACAGCATCAGGCGTGGATCGAGCGCCAGCGCCAACGTCTGCAGGCGCGGCCGGCGGTGCCCACAGCGGCGGCCGCGCCCTGGAACGGTCACACCCCGCTGCCGCTGCGGGGCGAATGGTTGCCGGTCACTCATGCGGCACACCGTTACAGGCACCCCGCCCTGCGGCTGCAGGACGGCCAATGGGTGTTGCTGAGCCATCCGGATCACCCACCCGGCCACGCCGCACTCACGCCACTGGCCCGCAGAGCGCTGATTGCCGAGGCATGCCGCACCGCTGAGCACCTGCTGCACGCCGCCCGCGCCGAAACCGGGCTGCACCCCACGGGCCTGCGTGTCAGTGACACCCGCGCGCAGTGGGGCAGCTGCTCGGCCAGGGGCGTGGTGCAACTGTGCTGGCGGCTGGTCTGCGCGCCGCCCGAAGTGATGCGCTATGTGGTGATCCACGAGCTGTGCCATCTGCGCCACCGCAATCACGGCCCGCAGTTCTGGGCGCTGGTGGCCGCCCACTGCCCGTCCTACAGCGCGCATCGGGCCTGGCTGCGCCAGGAAGGCGCCGCCCTGATGCGTCTGCTGCCCAAGGGCTAATCACCCCCCGGCGCCCGCGCTTGCCGCTGATTTCATCGAGACGCAACACGACCGCCCTCACTGCCAAGGGCCTGGCCGCGTTTGAGGCCGACGTGGCCGCCGGCAGCTTCCTGCGCGTCACCCAACCCGATCCCGAGGCGCTGGCCGTGCTGGCCCCTTTCAAGGCGCAGGTCGACGTTCTCAAGGCGCAATACGGCGGTGCCGACATCACCGGCGACGAGGTCAAGGCCATGATCGAAGACGGGCTTCAGGCCACCTCCGGCGAGGGCGGTTCCACCGGCCCATACCCCTACACCGGCGGGCTGCGCTTCGACCTCAACAGCGCGGCAGCCCCGGGCAACCGCGCCTCTGGCCTTGAGGGTTTCGACGCCCAGACCGGGTTGCGGATGCCGCTGGAATCGTCGCGCACCGACACGTTGCTCGTGCTGAGCTTCACTGCCAACGGGGGCTACGGATAGATCACCCTGCGCGACGTGCCCGCCGAACGGCGGCCGGACATCGGCGTGCTCGACGCCGACGTGTTCCAGACCTGGATCGACGGCCTGCCGCAAAACGACGCCGGTCTGCCAGTGATCAGCAAGTTGCCCGTCGCGTTGTACAGCACCCAATCGTTCGCGCCGTAACCGCGCAGCGCGCCTGATGCGGGGCGGCCGACGGCGCCGCCCCGCATGGACCGTCCGGCGAAGCTGACGCGCCTGCCGGCGGGCACCTCGCGGCCACTTGCGGCGCGTCGCTGCCCATCGGCTCACCCTTCGATTAATCTGGCCCGACTTATTCCGCGCCATTGCGACCTGCGGCGCCGGCCGTCGCGGCGATCCGCGTCGCTCATCGATGGATCAGACACCATGAAACCGGGCACATCAGGGCGCCGTAACGGCAGAAAGACCGCGTCGGCCGAGGCCGCCGAGGCCGCCGCGCCGGCACGGGTGGAACTCACCATCGAACAACTGGCCAAGGCCTCGCGCTGCACCGCGCGCAACATTCGCGCCTATCAAGACCGCGGCCTCATCCCGCCCCCGGAGCGGCGCGGCCGCACCGGTGTTTACGGCGCCGAACACCTCTCGCGGCTGCGCATCATCCACCAGATGCTGACGCGCGGCTTCACCCTGGCCAGCATTGGCGAGCTGCTCGCCGCCTGGGAAGCCGGGCAGGACATCAGCGCCTTGCTGGGCCTGGAGGCCGCAGTGTCCAGCCCCTGGACCAACGAAACGCCCAAGCAGTACAGCTTTGTCGAGCTGGCCCGCCTGTACGGCGGACAGTTTGACCCGCGCTGGCTGGTCAAGGCGCATGAGCTGGGCGTGCTCAAACCCCACGGCATGGGCTTTATCGCCCCCAGCCCGAGAATGATTCAGGCCGGCGCCGAGCTGGTGAAGGCGGGCATCCCGCTCGATGAAATGCTCGACGTGGTCAAACACCTGCGCGCCAACGTCGAGCACGCCGCCGAAGAAATGGTCCATCTGGTCGAGCGACACGTGTTCGACCGCTTCGGCACGCCGCTGCCCCCGCGCGACCAGGCCGCAGAACTGGGCGAAATCATCTGGCGGCTGCGGCCATTGGTCGACATGGCCGTGCAGGCCGAAGTGTCACGCGCCATGGAAATTGCCGCCACACGCCACCTCGGCAATCGTCTGGCGCACGTTCTGGACGAGCTGGCACGGCAGAAAGACCCGCAACCCGCCGCCGAGCGCGCGCGCGCCAAACGCACGCCGCGCGCCCGGTCGTAAGGGCCGCTTACCCGGTCTCGCCGGCCTTGCGGCGCTGCCACTTGGCACCAAAACTGATCAGGCGCTGGTAGCCCTCGGGCATCAGCCGCACCATCAGGTCGATCGCCTTGGCATCGGGCCCGATCAACACCCGCCGCCGGTTGGCACGCACCGCGTCAAGAATGACCTTGGCCGCCGAGTCTGACGTGGTGATGAACATCTTCTCGAAATTCTTCTTGCCGTCTTTTTCGTCAACGCCCATCAGCGCTTTCATGTTCGACGAGAACCGTGCCGACTGGGCGATATTGGTCTTGATCCCACCGGGATGCACCGTGGTGGCCGAGACCGGTTCACCGGCAATTTCCAGCTCTTGCCGCAGGGCCTCGGTAAAGCCGCGCACCGCAAACTTCGACGCGTTATAGGCCGATTGCGACGGAATGCCGGCAATGCCGAAAATGCTCGAAATATTGATGATGTGGCCGTCACCCGAGGCTTTCAGCAGTGGCAGAAACGCCTGGGTGCCATAGACCACGCCCCAGAAGTTGATGCCCATGATCCATTTCAGATCGGCTTCAGACATGCCGTCCACCGGCGCGCCCAGCGCAACGCCGGCATTGTTGAAAATCAGATTGACCTGGCTGTGCTCGTCGGCAACCTGCCCGGCCCAGGCATACACCGCATCCCGCTTGGCCACGTCCAGCACCTGCGTGGTCACCGTCACACCCGTGGCGCGCGCCTGCTCGGCCGTGTTCTGCAGCCCGGTGTCGTTGATGTCTGACAACGCCAGCGCACAGCCCGCGTTCGCCAACCGCAGCGCCAGCGCCTGCCCGATGCCCGAGCCGGCACCGGTAATCGCTGCCACCTTGTTCTGGAAAGATTTCATCCGCCCCCCAATTGACCGGCCCGCAGGCCCCGAAGCCCCGCACTGTAAGCCAAGCCCGCCCCCGAACATTGGCCGCCGCGCCAGACCGCACCAACGCATGGCGACTGTGTACCATCTCGCCCGAGCTGGGCCTTTAGCTCAATTGGTTAGAGCAGAGGACTCATAATCCTTTGGTTGTCGGTTCAAGTCCGACAGGGCCCACCATCACCCAGAGACTCCGCCTCCGGTAACAAATTCGGAACAGTCAGCATTCGCTGCCGAGGAGTCCTCACCAAACACCACGGTGACCTCGCGCGCTTCGTCTACAGAGCGCGGATAACCACAGGTGGCCCCGAACCCACCAAGCGCTTATAATTTCTCCATTATATTTTCAGCCTCATAAACGAGTTCCGCCCTTGAACGTAAACGCCAGCGGCGCGATCAGCGGTCCATATGAAGATGCCTTCGAGGCCCTGTACCCACCCGACCAAGCAGCGCTGAAGCGCACACGCGCCTACGCGCTTCGCGCACTACGCCAACACCTGTCGTCGATGCCCGGTACCCAGCAACAGATCGCCGATCAGCTCGGGATTCAGCAGCCGCGTCTCAACCTACTGCTCCGTGGCGACTCCGCCAGCATCTCGCTCGACAACATGGTGAAGCTCGCCGCACGCGCCGGTCTGCGGGCCGAGCTGATCCTCAAGCCGACCTCAAGCCGGAGACGCACATGACACCCTACGAGACGCTGCAACAGGCCGACCGCCATTGCGACATGGAAGGGCTGCCCCAGGCCTCCACCCTCGCCCAGCAGCTCGACGCCGAGTGGATCGCCGGGCGCATCAGCACCGATGAGGCGGTCTCGGCCCTTATCGCGCATTATCAAGCCAATCGCGCTGGTTCAACCCGTCCATAGGAGCTTCAGACTTTCGCATGCGAAAGTCCGGGGCGAGGCGTCATCGCTCCGATAGATAAGGGGCCTGAATAACAAACACACAGGGAGAGGCTGCGCACATGGCCCAAAGCAAGATCGCCAACGGCAAGCAAGGCGCCAGCCTCGGTTTCGAAGCCGAGCTGTTCAAGGCCGCCGACAAACTGCGCGGCAACATGGAGCCCAGCGACTACAAGCACGTCGCCCTCGGCCTGATCTTCCTCAAGTACATCTCGGATGCCTTCGAGGCCCGCCACGCCGCACTGCTGGCGGAGGATCCGCAAGCCGCCGAGGACAAGGACGAATACCTCGCCGACAACATCTTCTGGGTACCCCGGGAAGGCCGCTGGTCGCACCTGAAGGCCAACGCCAAGCGCTCCGAGATCGGCACCCTCATCGACGACGCCATGCGCGCCATCGAGAAGGACAACGAGTCCCTCAAAGGCGTACTGCCCAAGGACTACGCCCGCCCCGCGCTCAACAAGGTGATGCTGGGCGAGCTGATCGACCTCATCTCCGGCGTCGCGCTCAGCGAAAACGGGGAGAAGTCCCGAGACATCCTCGGCCGCGTCTACGAATACTTCCTCGGCCAGTTCGCCGGCAGCGAGGGCAAGCGCGGCGGCGAGTTCTACACCCCGCGCTCTGTCGTGCGCGTGCTGGTAGAAATGCTGGAGCCCTACCAGGGCCGCGTCTACGACCCCTGCTGCGGCAGCGGCGGCATGTTCGTGCAGTCCGAAAAGTTCGTGCTGGAGCATGGCGGGCGCCTCGGCGACATCGCCATCTACGGCCAGGAGAGCAACTACACCACCTGGCGCTTGGCCAAGATGAATCTGGCCGTGCGCGGCATCGACGCCGACATCCGCTGGAACAACGAAGGCAGCTTCCACAAGGACGAACTGCGCGACCGGCGCTTCGACCACATTCTCGCCAACCCGCCCTTCAATATCTCCGACTGGGGCGGCGACCGCCTGCGCGAAGACCCACGCTGGCAATTCGGTGTGCCGCCGGTCGGCAACGCCAACTACGCCTGGCTGCAACACATCCACTGGCACCTGGCCCCCTTCGGCACCGCCGGCGTGGTACTGGCCAACGGCTCCATGAGCTCCAACCAGAGCGGCGAAGGCGAGATTCGCAAGGCCATGGTCGAGGCCGACGCGGTGGACTGCATGGTCGCCCTGCCCGGGCAGTTGTTCTATTCCACGCAAATCCCCGCATGCCTGTGGTTCCTGGCCCGCGACAAATCCAACGGCAAGCGCGGCAACGAAACCCTGCGCGACCGGCGCGGCGAGGTCCTGTTCATCGACGCCCGCAACCTAGGCACGCTGGTCGACCGCACCCGGCGTGAACTCAGCGACACCGACATCCAGAAGATCGCCGATACCTACCACCGCTGGCGTGGCGAAACGCTCGACCGTCATTCCCGCGAAAGCGGGAATCCAGAGGGCTACCAAGACATCCCCGGCTTCTGCAAGAGCGCCACGCTGGAAGACATCCGCAAGCACGGCCACGTCCTCACCCCCGGCCGCTACGTCGGCGCCGAAGCCGCCGAGGACGACGGCGAAGCCTTCGCCGACAAGATGCAACGTCTCAGCGCGCAGTGGCGGGAGCAGCAGCAGGAAGCCGCGCGGCTGGATGCGGCCATTCAGGCCAACCTGAGGGAGCTCGGGTATGGCGGTTGAGTGGCAGACAGTTCGCATTGAAGACATCGCAGAAAAGGTTGCGATGGGGCCATTCGGCTCGAACATCAAAGTCGAAACCTTCGTAGCGACAGGAGTTCCCGTTATCAGTGGCACTCATCTGCGCAATGTTCGCTTGGAGGACGGCAATTTTAACTTTGTGACCGCCGAGCATGCCGAAAGGATGAAGAACTCGAACGTGTTCCGTGGCGATGTCATCTTCACGCATGCAGGCAACATCGGTCAGGTCGCCTACATTCCGCCCGATTCGCAATACGAACGATATGTAATTTCGCAACGCCAGTTCTATCTGCGCTGCGACTTGAGTAAGGCTGATCCGGCGTTTGTTTCGTACTTCTTCCATAGGGATGCTCTGCACAACCCAGCTGATCGGCGACAATACGATTCAGGCAGGGGCATGTTGAAGGGAGTCACATGAAGCAGCGAAGTCTGTCCGAGA